>QQSB01000001.1 GCA_003602515.1 Candidatus Poseidoniales archaeon
AGATGGTCATTCCTGGAGTGCGACGGGGGCGTGACATCCTCGATCAACCGCATGAAGGGCGAGGGTCACTTCTCCTGGATCAGCGGACAGAAGAAGTACACGTTCCTCGCTATCAAGGCCATACTGTCATGGAAGAGCCAGATGGCTTGGATAAAGGTCGACGACCAACCCGGGAAGAGGGTCGATCTGACCGGACTTTTCGCGATGATGCAGGCCGAGACCTTCGGAGGGGGGTATCGAGTTGCGCCGGGAATGCAGCCTTTCGGGGACAGTGCCTCCATAGTTCTCGGATTCGGCCTATCCAAGCTGCAGATGCTGAGGGTAATGGGCCCGTTGGAGAAGGGAAAGCACGTCGGCAAGTGGGGCAAGATAAGCATGGAGCCCTGCAGGAGCTTCGAGATTAGGGGCCTGGACTCTGAGGGGAACCCAACCGAGAAGGGGCACGACCCACCGCTGTTCATCAGTCTGGACGGGGAGATATCGATGACCACCCCGGTGAGGTTCGAGTTCCACGAGGGCCAGCTTAACGTCAGAGGTGGCCAGAGCCCTCCGAACGTTTAGTGGCGCAGACGGAGAGATTTGAACTCCCGAGTCACTAGGACACCGGATTTCAAATCCGGCGCAATACCAGGCTATGCGACGTCTGCAGCGAGTATGCGTGGGGACTACCACGGATGAACCTTACAGCCTCAGAGTCCGTAGTTTCCGGGCCTGCACCAGTCCGGCAGGCTCGAGGCGGCGTCTGGGTGAGTCAGTCCTACGAACAGGACCATTATCAGGATGAAGAACGCTGGGAAGAGGGCGGTCATCGTCAGAATCGCCGAGTCCTCGTCGCCGTAGAGGTGCATGAATATCGCAGCGATCATGATGAACTTGGGTATCGCGATGATTGTCAGGATCCAGAGCGTGACGACCTTCTCCTCCGTCCCCAGGGAGTCTGCCAATGGGACGAGGTCGGCGCCGACGGCGAGGACCTCTATCAGCGTCAGTATCATCAGTCCGTAGAAGTTCATCCAGTAGGGGTCCTGCCCCATTATTTTGTAGTGCGCCATTTCATTTCACCTCAGTATAGATAGAAGAACGGGAAGACGAGGACCCAGACCAGGTCCACGAAGTGCCAGTAGAGCCCGAAGTACTCGATGGAGACCGCGTTGTCGGGCGTGTAGCCGCCCCTTGCCGCCTTGAGGGTCATGTATGTCAGTCCGACAATGCCTCCCAGAACGTGGGCGCCGTGGGTTCCGGTGGTCACATAGAAAGTGGTCGCGCTTACCTGGATGTTCGCCATCATGTGGCCCCCGGGATGGGTCCCCGCCTGCATCATGGCGTATAGCGCGCTATCCTCGGGGATGGAGTAGTCATCGGGGTGTGCCTCGATGTAGTGGGTGTCGTACGCATGGTGCTGGTAGCTATCCGCATTGATCAGGTAACCCTCTGCGTAGAGTGACTTGATGCTGGAGTCTCCGTGGTTGAACTCGTGCAGGAACTCGGGTAGCGGGAAGCCCACGAACCACTCGATCATCTTCAGGGTCAGGAACAGTATCGCGAGTAACCATGTGGTTCCCAGGTAGCGGGTCACCTTCCTCCTCCTGACGTCCTCGTCCATATCCTTCTTCTTCGCGTAGCGCAGTGCCTGCACTATGGTGAACGATGATATGATCAGGGCGAAGGTGTTTATCGCGCCCGGGGCGATGTGGAACCAGCTGGAAGCAATCAGGTGCCCGGCGGGCTCGAAGCAGGTCACTGAGGTTCCCTCTACCCACTCTCCCGACTCGAAGACTGTCTGACAGTTGGGTATCCCGAACCTGTACCTCATGTAGGTGCTGAAGAGCGAGGTGAATACCATCATCTCGGACATCAGGAACATCCACATCGCTACCTTCCTGATGTCTATGTTCTGGAACGGTGCCCCGGCTGACTTGGGCTCGAAGACCTCTCCGTCCACTCCGAAGCTCATGTCCTGCCTCCACCAGACTAGGAGGCTGAACCCGATTACGCCGAGGCCTACGAAGATCAGAGGTACGCTGCCCCAGCCCTGGAACTCTCCGAACTTGAAAGCCCCAGCCAGGGTGAATAGGAAAATCGCCACGCCCAGGCTGAGTATGAACGGGGACCATGAGTTGTGAGGAGCCCCATGCCTCCAGTCGTGAGGCCCCCATGCGCTGGGATGGTGGTCACCGCTCAATGTGACGCCTCCTCGATCTCGTCATCGCTGACCATGAGCCTCTGGAACCAGCTGGATAGTAGCCCAGGCTCGTTCGCGATGTGCTCGTTCGCGTCTTTCAGCGTCGGTAGGCCCCAGGAGCCGTCATCGAGCCTGTATAGGGTATGAGCGGGCGGGGGGGATGTGGTCATCCACTCGAATGACCATCCTCCCCACGGGTCGTCGGGAGCGTCCTCTCCCCTGACCGAGGACACGATCATGTTGAACACCATGATGAAGTTGGAGAAGAAGAACAGGAATCCGGAGACGGTGATGAACATGTTCCAGCCGGCCGCTTCCATGGGCAGGGAACCAAGGGCCTCCTCGGTGGTCACGAAGTAGGTGTGGTGCCTGCGCGTCATCCCCCAGACCCCCAGGCGGTGCATAGGCCAGAAAAGGGCGTTGTAGGAGACGAATGCGGTCAGGAAGTGGAGGACTCCGAGCTTCTCGCTGAGCATCTTTCCAGTCGCCTTGGGCCACCAGTAGTATATCCCTGCGAAGAACCCGAAGACGGTCCCTCCGACCAGTACGTAGTGGAAGTGAGCCACCACGAAGTACGACTCATGGAGGTGGGTGTCCATCGCTATCGACGGGAAGAACATCCCAGATATCCCTCCTAGCGTGAACGTCACGAGGAAGCCCAGAGCCCAGAGGGTGTGCGTCCTGTAGACGAGGGAGCCCCCGTGCATCGTCATCAGCCAGTTGAATATCTTGATCCCTGTCGGCACTGCGACCAACATGGTGGTCAGCATGGTGACGAACCTCAGCGTCGGACTCATTCCGCTGGTGAACATGTGGTGCCCGTACACGATGAAGGCCACGATTCCGATTCCGGCTAGGGCGTAAACCATCGACCTGTAGCCGAACACCGACCTCCTAGAACTGGTTGCTATGACTTCGGATATGATCCCGAATGACGGCACTATGACCACGTAGACCTCGGGATGACCGAAGTACCAGAACAGGTGACTCCAAAGCAACGGGTCGCCCCCTGCGGCAATGTCGTAGAACGCTGTTCCCACCACCCTATCTAGGTAGACCTGGATCAACCCAACACCGAATGCGGGGATTGAGAGGAACAGCATCACGTTGGCGACTAGTATAGACCAGCTGAACAGTGGCATCTGCATCCAGCCCATCCCAGGCGCCCTCATCACAGCCATCGTCGTTAGGAAGTTGATCCCGGTGAGCGTGGAGGATGCCACCAGCATGATCTGGCCCGCGGCCCACATGGTCGTACCGTAGTGGGCCCCCTCGCTAACCACGTATGGAGCGTAGCCAGTCCAACCGGTATCCGCCCCGTGCCCGGAGAACACCCCGGTGAAGATGAGCAGGGCCGCGAAGGGCTGCAACCAGAAGGACATCGCATTGATTCGGGGCAGGGCCAAGTCGGCTGCCCCGAGCTGCAGTGGTATCATCCAGTTTGCGAAGCCGTTGATCATGGGCATCGCCGCCAGGAAAATCATGGTCGTCCCGTGGAGGGTGAAGAACTGGTTGTACTGCTCCTGCGTCAGGAAGTCGTTTCCAGGTACGGCGAGTTGGATTCGGATAATCATCGCCATGATACCACCGACTCCCAGGAAGAACAAGCCTGCGACGAAGTACAGCGTGCCTATCTTCTTGTGATCGGTGCTGGTCAGCCAGTCAGCGAGCCATGGTGCGAAGTTGTCCCATTCGAAGGCTTCAGGGTCCTTCCTGTAGAAGACGTATGCGAGGGTGATAGCGAGAAGCGAGGCTGAGACGATGATCAGGACCCCTAGGACCACGAATGGATTGGCTGCCTCCAGGACCTCTATGGGACCTCCGAGCGTTATGACTACCTTGTTCCACATGTCACCGGAGGTACCTCCTCCTGCCCCATCCGCATTTCCGTTGACTGAGTTGACATGCAGCACGAAGTCTACGTTCTTGTCCGTGGCAGGTGCGGTCCATGTCACCGACCACGAAACCTGGTCGTTCCCTGCGTCAGTGTGTCCTACCTCGTTCTCGTTGTAGACCTGTGCTGTGGCGTCATTGACTGAAAGTGCACCCTCGCTGGCCCAGAGATGGAATCCGCCTTGGTTTATGTTCCCCTCCTGGCTCGGGCCGCCTTGGAATGATACTGTTAGTTCGTATACCTCCGAATAGTTGTAACTCTCAGGAAGTCCCTCGATAGAGGCTGAAACAGATTCTGATGGAACTGCACCGTGGCAGTTACAACCCGACTGTTGGACTCCCGAGATTCCACCGGGCAGTGACTGCGCCGAGGGGAGTGCCAGCATTGCTGCGACAATGACTAGGGTGAATATCGCAGCTTTCGACCTCTTAGTCACCAATCTCTTCACCTCAGTTATGCACAACCAGCTTTGCAGCCATGACCGAGTGGGCATCTCCACAGTATTCAGCACACAGAACCATCGACTCTTCAGTCATCGAATCAAAGACAGGGAGCCATAGGGTAGTCTGCTGCCCAGGTAAGACATCCTCCTTGGTCCCCAAGTGCTGGAACCAAGGTGAGTGAGTGACGTCGACCGACTCCATGACCGCAAGGTAGGTTTCCCCCTTCTGCAGTGCTAGAACGGGCACGCTCCCGTATACCTCCATGGTCTCGGTACCGGTGTCGCAGAGGCTTCTTTCAAGTTCAAGGCAGTCGAAACTCCAGAACCACTGCTGACCTGTTATCTCAATCACATGATAGCAATCGGACGTTATTATTCCGTCTGAATGCATTACGTTGTTCGATCCAGTGTATCCCGGATCATCGTAATCGCACTCGTAGCCATGTGCCCCTCCGTCCGTCGATGTCCACATCGCATCCAATGGCTGCCATGAGTAGTAGGTCAGCCATACAATCAGTATGAAGGGAAGGATTGTCCAGGCGACCTCGAGTCGCATGTCGTCGTTATGCTTGGGGAAAACACCGATCTCAATCTCATCCACGTTCGGTAGCTTATCCCCGTCCTTCGATGTAAACCAGAATGAGTGGTGATAGAGCCAACCGAAAGCAAATCCGCCCACTAAAACTGACCAGAAAATGTAGTGCTCCCAAAGGCCTTCGAAGATGGGTGTCATCACGGACATGGTTATCTCTTAACTCCACGCGGGGAAATTCAACTCATAAGGGTCGCGGGTAAGTCATCTGTATCATGCCCCAACATTCCTGTCAATCTTACCAATGAGAAGGATGAATAAAAATGCTACTAATGGACCCTTTGAGAGTACATGTCGGACGGATTCAGACTACCGGATTGGGAGTCCAAGAGAGAGAGGGTTGAGGGGCCTTCAGACAGAGTTGCCAGATTCGAGAAGGCATCGATAGCGATCGCGAAGGCAATCATCAGGAACAGGACATCGGAACAGGGAGGATCTGGTGTCCCAGTTGTTGTAGAGGGCAATAGAGACGTGGATACACTCCGAGCCCTTGGGTTCACAGGGCCCATTGAGAAGGTAAACAGAGGATGGGACCGATCTAGGTTAGTGGCCTACTTGCACTCAGAGTACTGCATCAGTGAAACCCACGACGGAGGTCCATCTGTCATTGTGCTAATGGACTGGGATAGGACTGGGGGTAGGATCCAAGCAGCACTCCGTGATCGCCTGATGGCGATGGACTCCCCGGTTGATGAGGATCTCAGAAACACCCTATTGCGGGCAATGAAGCCAGAGGGGAGGACGGTCGAATCCCTACTTCCACACGTGCCCTCGCTAGGGCCGTTGGTTGAGCGTCTGGTATCGGATTTGGAATGAGGAGTCATTCGGGGATCGAGGGAGGCATCTCCTTTACCGAGTTGAGCACTAGATGCGTGAAAGAGCGTTCGATTCCCGACATGCTCATCACGCTCTTGGTGAGGTCGTCCAGATCATCCCTGTCCCTGGCTCTAGCGAGGACCATCGAGTCATAGTCTCCCGTGACGTCGTAAACCCCGTAGACCCTGTTGTCCTTGGCAATCTTCTCTTGGATTTCTATCAGCCTCCCCTTCTCTATCCTTAGCCCAATGACCACGCTCAATCCCCATCCGGCCTTGTCCGGGTCTAGAAGAACGGTGTACCCCCTTATTACTCCAAGCTTCTCAAGCCTCCTGACTCTGTTGCTGACGGTCCCGAGGGCGACTCCGACTTCCTCAGCGATTTTCCTGAGAGAGGTCCTGGCATCAGCCTCCAGAACTCTGAGTATCCTCCTGTCTACGTCGTCCATACTGCCACCGGGGCATCACGTTATGATTGCGCGGCTCATGAACATATGCTAGTAAAATACGATTATTCATGCTCGTTTGAGCAGATTATATCGCTCATTCCTCTTCCCGTGAGTCGATTGTCAAACCTCTGACCGCTCTCATGACTGTCTTCTCGGACTCGCTTACCATGGGAGTTACTCTGCTGCCAACCCACACAGCGAGACAGTGTCCGTCCGGTCCAACAAGAATCCGACTACCCCGCTCTTCATCACCAAGTTCGTCTAGCGTATTCCGATGGGGCTCTAACCCTCGGAGGATGTCATCAATCACCGTTCCTTCAACATCTAAGAATGGTCCGGATACCTCCTCATGGAGTCTGCGAGATGCCTTCGAAACGATCCTATCCAGGTTTCCCTTTCGTAGCCTGGCCGCTATGAGGCCAAGGTGAATGACCTTCAGCGGCCTCCATCTGCCTCCGGGCACTATCTCCCTGCCACTCTTACGAGTTCGATCGGATTCCCAGATCCCCATCACTTCGTCGGTGGACCAAAGAAGGCTCTTCCCCCTGAACCACATGCTGCTTGGGGAAGAGCCCCACTCTTTCTCGAGTTCAGTTTTTCTCTTCTGGCTAATCGGGCGCGGGAACGAGACAGGATCAATGTACTGTTTCGGCGATGGGAAGGGAGTTCGTCCCGACTCTGGGCTGTCGCCTGACTCGGGGATCTTCTCGAGAACAGCGAGGAAGAAACCTCCCCCTCCGATAGCATCGTTCCAAACCCGGAGGCAGCCCCTCAACTGGGAGGAGATGCCTTCGTCTCGCGGAGGCATCAGATTTTCATCCACAGAATCCCATTCTGACGGCTCGCCGGAATCATCCAGATACGGCCAGTCGCTAACCCCATTCTCCGATGGGACTCCTGGAAGGAGTTCTCTTGAAGGTACGACTCTAACCTTCCCTTCAGCGAGTACCCTAGCCACAACAGCCTCGTTCTCAACTGGGTCTAGCGAGCATGTCGAGTAGACGACTCTGCCACCGGCCTTGGTGACTGCGATCGCACGTCTGAGGATGTCGAATTGCAACGAGTGCAGGGAACGACCGGCGGAAGGCCTCCATTTGCCCCAAACATCCGGGTTCTTCCTAGTTGTACCTGATCCAGTACATGGAACGTCTACCAGGACTCTTTCGAAACCCTTCCCTGGGACTTTAGGAAAATGTCGGCCATCATGTTGGACCACCACAGCAGATCTGGAGCCATGACGCTGGACATTTGTAACGAGGGTGTTTACTCTGCCGCTGATTACTTCGTTAGCAATTACTGCACCAGTATCCCCCAGGTGCTCGCAAATCTGGGTTGTTTTGGAACCGGGGGATGCGCAAAGGTCCAGTATACACTCCCCTGGAGAGGGGTTGAGCGCGAGAACGGGGAGCATCGACACCGACTCCTGACGGGTGATCCTGCCGGTATCGTGAAGGGCTGTCATGATATTCTTGATTTCGCCGACTGCTGATCCTCTCTCGAAAGGCATCTCCCACGCACTTCCGGGTCCGGAGAACCACGAAGTCCTGGATGCCCCGATATCATCCAACCACGACTCAATCCATTCCTTATCCGGAGTGTGTGGATTCACTCTCAGAGTCTCCGGAAGCCTATCGTACGAACCTGCGAACCATGACTCTGGGTTCTTCCGCCAGTGAGAAACTGCCTTCAGAAGGATGCTGCCTTCCGCCTCTTCCCTCCAACTCCTCTCTCTACTCTCCACGACCCTGCGTCCGAATGCCCCTCCATCAAGTGCACGTTGAGTCTGGGATTCCAAAGCAACCGGAATATTGCGTTCCTGAGGTTAGTCGATACCAACAACGGTTAAACCTCTAACGACTCGCTCGAGTGTTGCGGCATTTGTCGCATGGGATGCACATGACACGATTCGGATATAGAAGGAGGATCTCAAACGAGACCTCAGAACCAACAAAGACAGATGAGATCGGAACCAAGATGAAGCTGGGCGATTTGGTAAAGCGAGCTCGAGACTTCGGCAAGGCAACGGGGCCCCTGAAGCCGATTGAGGCTCTCATGACGGTGGATCAGAATGAGTGGACTTGGCAGGTCGTCGATAGAGACGTCCTGAACAAGCTCAGCCACCGATTAGTCTTCCAGTCAGATGCCGGAATGAGACGGGAGATTCTGATGACTGAGGGGCTTGAGACGGCAATGGGGGCAGCCTCCATGATCGTGGAGTTGGATGGCGGCTGTGTCCTCATTGAGACTCTGGAGCCTTGATTTCCACTCTCGTGGACTTGAAATAGGGATTGCAGGTGCGGTGCTCAGATGGCTAAGGAGAAGAAGGGTAGCGGTATCCAGCAGGCTGCAGGTCTGATTAGGTACTTCGACGAGGAGTCGGAGGATGCCATTCAGATTTCCAAGGGCTCTGTCTACTTCGTTTGCGTAGTCTTCAGCATAGTCGTTTATCTGGCCAACGAGCCAAGCCCGGAAAACAACGTCTGGAAGTGGATGTGGGATACTCTGGGATTCTAGTCTCCTAGAAGCTCTCTCTCCATGCTGCCTATGTCAGAATCAGGATCCGCTCTCACGATTGCGCTGGATGCCCTACTAAGTGCTCTATCTACGGCAGGTGCATTTTTGTCGGCCAAGGCCTCTCTTGCTCGATCCAGATCCTCATTGGCAGAATTGAGGTAAACATCGCCCGCTTCATCCACCCCCCTCATTCGGTGTACGGAGTCCTGAAGCCTGCTGATGTCATCGCTCATACTCTCTCTAGCTAGCGAAATCAGGCTGTCCCAACTGGAGGTGTGCGCAGTCATCAACCCTGATGTTGCCCTCTCGAACGCCTTTACCCGAATAGGCTCCCAAGGGTTTCTGCCTAGGGAGGAAACGATATCCATTGCACATCTGGCTCTGGATGGGAGCGATCCCTCCATGACAAGCCGGTTTAGGAAGCACCTCGCGAAAAGACCGAATCCCCAGTAGTGACTGCTGGAAATTGTCATCTTGATCTCTGCCGTTTCACAGGATAGTTCCCAGTTCTGCTCGTCAACTCTCGGCATCCGGGTGAATATCGGCGGATCGTGCGTCCCGAGGGATCGCAATGCGGCTCTTGCAACATCGCCCAGATACACCTTGCCGAACGACCCTCTGGTGCCAAACTGGTGCATCACCCCTTCTTCGTCGAAGGCCATCCTTGGGTCCGAACTAGCAACCTGAGCGTACAGGACTGAACGCTGTGGGTCCACACCAACTGGCTCGGCCAGGCCGCTATCCTCTTCTCCCATGAATCCGACAAATAGCACGAATGGTTCAACGTTGCGTGTATGGCAATCGCTAAGTCCCTCCCATACTAGAACAAATATATGCCACGCCGGAAGTATGGGAAGCTGCAGAAGGTCGTAGAAAGTCCGCCATCCGACAATTGCAGCAGGTGCAGGGCGGGGAAGCACTGCCCGATCGAAGGACATCCTGGTTACCAGGAAGGGGCCAATAGGCGGTGGAAGGGGCCAGACTCAGTATCAAAGAGAGCAAACAAAAAGAATCCGTCCAGAAGGTGATATTCAAGACACACAGCCCCAGCCCAGACCGATGGATAATTCACCAGCACCTGATGATTCAGGTAAGAATCTGGGGCGAATAAAATGTATCGTCGATGTCGGTGATAACTCAATAGAGATCGATCCATACGTTGCTGATTTCTTCTTCGAGGAGATTTTCCTCTCAGGTAGATTTCCAGATTTGACCTGTACGGCACAGGTAATCGGTTTGGGTGGAGGGGAAGCCCCCCTAGTCAACGTAGAAATTGTCTCGAAGAGGAGGGGACAGCGATACGATGCACTGAGGATCACCAGTGAGGAGCTCTTCGCGAAGCCAAACAAGTTCTCCATAGTTTTCGGGTTCGACAGTGAGAGGCTCAAGTCTCCAATGCAATTGGAAGCTGATGTTGAGGTGAGGAATGCTGGTACTCCGATCATCGCTCGGATCAACTCCGGGCACATGAATTCCTTCGATGGTAGTGTGAGTTCGGATCTGTCTGGAGTGAGTGCGCCGGTTCAGATGGAGAGGGGGATGACATTCTGGGACTGGCCTCTGGAAAATGCAATTCTTGAGATAAAGGCAGACGAGGATTGGATGAGTCAGTTCGGAGAAATCGAGGTACTTCACCATGGTGGGAAGGACGGTATTAGGGAATACGTCCAACTAACTTCAGAATTCCAAGAGATCGATTTCAGTGCCATTCGTCCTCTCATGCTCCCGAAGGATGGTTTTCCGCATTCTCCATATCACACATGCGCCTACATCATCCTGAGATTGGGGAGGGACGGGTCGGAGCTCCCCATAGTCAGCCACCTAGTAGATAGCAGGCCATCTAGGAGGGGCTCTTTTGGTAAGATTGCAGATCTGGTAGATCTGGATGGTTGGCCATATTTCCTCTGGAGAGGAATGCACTTCAAAGAGCAGCCTTCAGACCAGAAGTTCCTCATCAAGAAGGGTAGACTGTGGGAGGGCTTCAGATATCTAGACTCAGAGATTTCTGACACGATAAAACGAGTTCAACATGAGCGTTACACCAGCATAGTACCGACTCGCGCATGGTTCGCATACAAGGATGAAGAGTTCATTGTCAACTGGTTCCACTTGGACGAGTATGGTTGGAATGTGAACTACTCGGACTAGATCTTAGTCACTGTGCTCTCGACTTTCTGTTCTACCAATTCGGATGGGGGGATCTGTCCATCATCCTTGACTTGAGGCTCTCCTGAAACTGGCGGTTTCCTCTGAGCCCTGTGATATATCTCTCTGAGCGTCTGGTCCCCTATTTCGAGGTAAACTCTGGTGGTTGCTATGCTCGAATGCCCCAGGAGCCTCTGGATTGTGACCAGATCTGCCCCTCTCTCCAATAGTCCTGTAGCGAACGTGTGCCTCAGTGTGTGCGGACTCAAGCGACTCTTTGGGATGTCAGCAGCATCGGCAAGCCTGTCCATCATTTTCTGAATAGAGCGAGGGTTGATCCTCCTCCCTCTGCTGGAAACGAATACGGCCCTGAGGCCGCCGCTATCGTCATCTCTGAGTCTCCTCTCTCTGATTGGCTCCCAGGATTCTAGTACCTCGACAGATGATTGCGTGAACAGGACTGTTCGGTCCTTCTCCCCCTTTCCCCCTATCACTAGTGCAGAGAGGTCATCCTTGTCGATGTCATCGATATCGAGTGCGCAAAGCTCAGAGATCCTCAGACCGGTGTCCAGCATCAGGGTGGATACTGGCATGGCCAATGGATCTTCGGACTCGCTTACTGCTTTCCTGAGCCTTGCCAACTCCCTCCTGCCGAGGGTCTTCGGGAGTGAGCGACTCCTTGATGGGCGCTGGATCCAATCTGGGATGGTGTGCCCTAGCCACTTCAGAAGATGGGTTAGAGCAGCAATTTTTGCGTTGATCGTGGATGGTTTCAACTCCCCTAGGCTGTTCATCCACGCATCCATCCGTCCATTGTTGGGGTCAACGAACGTATGGAAGGGCCTGACTGGTATGGCCGAGGTTTCCTCCCAAACCAAAGTGCCTTCCCCTGGGAGAGAAGTGGTGGAGAATGCCCTCGCTGCAACATCGTATGCCCTGATGGTGTGGGAGCTCTTCTTCTCAGAGCGCAATTGCTGCATCCAGCAATCGTGCCACTTCAGCTCCCCTAGTCTGTTCAACCTAGATGGGAGCGAGTGTTCTAGGCCGATATCATCGGAGTCAAACCTCTGGCCAAACCTCCCACTAAGCGGGTTTTCAATCCCTTTCCGGTCCCCTTCTCCAGTCAACCCATCTCGCCTCCAGCCGCGAACGGCCTGTGCATCCCTGTCCCGTAGGACGTAGGCAACGAAGCGTATCGGAACTTGAATGCTTCTCCGTGATACGAGTGCTCGGAGCAAGTTCGTAGGCAGTCAGTTCTTCGCCGAGTGCTCAGTAAGCCCGCTCAGTCTGTCCTTCGTTGGGGCCACGAATCTCCTCAGAATCACTCGGTGCCACCAAGAGGTCGTCATACATTTTGTTCATTCTAATAGCAACCTTCTCTGCTACGTTTATCTTGGTCGCTCCCTCAATACCTTCGAGTCCAGGGCTGGAGTTGACCTCCAGTACCAGGGGTCCTCGCTCGGACTCCAGCATGTCGACACCGGCCAACTCAAGTCCTAGCGTTTCAGTTGAGCGAATCGCAATCTCACTCTGCTCCTCGGTCAGCTCTATACTGCTAACGGAGCCCCCGAGATGGAAGTTGGAACGGAACTCGCTACCGTGGGCTTTCCTACGCATCGAAGCAACCACTTCTCCTCCAACGACAAGGGCACGTATATCGCTGCCATGGGATTCCTTGACGTATTCCTGGACCAATGGCCTCATCCCCCTCTCAAGCATCTGGAATACTAGTTGACGTGCCTGCTGAGCGGAGTTGACCAAGAAGACCCCCGATCCGTGTGTACCCTCAGTGGACTTGACCACGCAAGGAGCCCCCCCGACTCTTCTAACAGCACGATCTGTGTCTTCCCAGGCTCCGACGTGAGCAGTGATTGGGACTGGTACGCGAGCCTCGGCCATCATTTGGCATGCAACAAGCTTGTCCCGACTACTGAGGATGCCCTGGCTCGTATTTAGTACGATGACTCCAGATTGCTCAAATTGCCTGACAATGGCAACTCCCCTCCTCGTTATCGAGTATCCAATCCTCGGCAGCACTGCCTCGCATTCCACAGGCCAGCCCCTGTGGAAAACCCGTCCTCCATCCTCATCTACAACAATGGTTAGTGCCAGTGGATCAAGTATGTCGACAATCCACCCAGCCTTCTCGGCCTCAGTTGCAAGCCTCCTCGTGCTATACAGCTCGGGGCCTCTCGAGAGTAGGACGAGCCTTGGCTCCATGGTCTGCGTCGCCAAAGAGAGCGTCTTCAACCCTTTCCCTCGGAAACTCATACCAACACTGGGAGTATGCTCCCAGAGGCTCATTAAGTCGGAGGTATTGAAAGCCTCAGGGCCGGACTGAGCCACAGAGCATGCCCGAAGACGATTCAATTGACCGAGCGTCGCTTACCTCAAACACAGTGGCGATGCTAAGGGAGATTTGCAAGGATAGAGGGCTCCTGGTGTCGGGAAAGAAATCGGTGCTAGTCGATAGGATTCTCGAGGATGCAGGAATTGTAGATGACCCAACTGAGTCCACAGAAGAGGATTCTTGGGGAGAGGAGGCCCTTGTTATTGATGACGACACTCCCGATACTCGGGAGAAGGTTGACGAGGTCCTATCTCGAATCGGAGGTGTAGTGGAGGCCGAGGTCGTGGAGGCCGAGGTCGTAACTAAAGAGTCAGAGGAGTCGTCGACAACAATAGAGCCGGTAATCCTAGGCGAGGACGATCAACCGTCACTGGTCATCTCAATGCCTACGCTTTCCTCATTAGGGAACAGATGGAAGGCAGTCGTAGCTGTACTACTCGTTACCATACTAGTCGGTGCCGCTGCTACGGTTTTCCTACAGAGGAGCTCCGGTTTTACAGTCTCAGAGCTTAGATTCGGAGAGAGTATGGACTTCCAGATATTAGAGTCAAGCGTCAGCATCAATGGAGAGGAGATGCTCAGCATAGTCAGAGACTCTTCTGGAGGGATCCTGGATCCAGCCTGCGGGGAATTCTCTATGGAGATGGATGGTACTGGAACTGTAATGGTCTCAGATGGTCCCGAATCAGGTGCGGTGGAAACTACCGACAGCCTAGGGAGATCCGGCTTCCTATCAGCTGAGAAGATCATTAGCATGGATCTCGATGTTGACTTCGAAGGAAGAACCTGGCGTGACGATGCGGAAACAGATTGTGGGAACATCAGATGGGTAATGTCAGATAACGAACTTTCGATTGACTCGACCAGTTGGGTGGAGATAGAGAACTCAGAGGTGAAGAGGACCCATACATCTGTCTCTTTCAATGACGTTGACTCCGTGACCACCAACCTCAGAGCAGTGACCTATGATGCTGGCGGACTAGGAGGATTGGCGGAAATTCTCCCAATCCTATCATTCCCAATGACCCCGATAGAGCTTCACGACTTCTTTGGTGACGTTGTGATCAAAGAGGGAGCGAGATCATCTGACCCAGACATCAATTGGGACTCGGAATGGAGCTGGGAGGTCAAGAAGGAGTTCAGAGACGATACTCACGGACTAGTCTACCCAGTTTTCCTGGAAAACGAACAAATCAGAAAATGCTTCGGACACGCAACTATACAGATCTACGTACAGAGCGGAAGCGCCTGGCCAGTCAAGCAGATGTCCGATATTCTTCTTGACAAGGACGAGCAGACAACTGGCTGCGATTTCCTGGTTAGTTCACTTTCAGACGAAATCCTACCCCAGGGATCGCTCTCCGTCTCCACAACGTTCTCTCGGACTGACTCTTCGTCCGGAAGCAAACCTGTAGACTGGAACCGGGACTACACAACAAGCCCCGGAGATGGGGAAGATAGGCCCCGAACGTCAACGAAGAGGAACTGGGTTGATTCCATGTGGGACGAGACTGACATCAGACAATTCGATCTTGAGGAGGCAGTGACCTGCCTAAAGACAAGCCATCCAAGCACACAGGCAACACAAGCCCTAGATTCTGGAGGTTATCTCTGGAGATCCTCTTGGTCCAAACCCACCGGGGAAGGCGAATGGAATATGTCATGGGTGGATGAGGACGATGACTCTGGATGGCTGGTTCTACGTAGTTCCCCGGAGGGATGCGAAATCATCGTATCTGGCTCAAATGACAGGGGCGCTGTTTCATGGAACAGAGACTCAATACCTAGCACCCAGACCATGTCCCTGCTGGAAAAGCGTATCTTAAGCCCAGATCGATACCCTGACCTATCCCAGTTCATTCAATCCGGGAACTCCTGGAACCCAGAGGCAGAGGTCGGATACAGGCTTTCTGTCACGGATGACAATGAAATCCTAAGCTTCCTTCCCGGAGATCTTGGAGATGGCAAGGTGACAATGACTGCAACAAGGAATTGGGAGGAAAACGGAAGAAACAAGTCACTAGATCTAGCGATGGACGCAGAGACCGGTGAAATGGTTCTCTGGTACCTCATTGACCAGTCCACAGGATAATGAAAACCTGCATTTCCGTAACCGAAGCAAGCGTCATGTTCAACACGGCTACTAGCGCCGTTGCCAAAGATGAACTCCTCGGAAGGTGGTGAAGAGCTCCCGAAGGTAGGTGATGCGCCGTTGATCATCGACGTAGAATTCTTGGAGGAAGAAGACGAAGGGGTTGCGCAGCCCCTGGACACGCCCGAGGATATCAGGGCGAGTAGGTCGAGAGGTCCGATGGAGCTCCCGCTTTCATTGCCCACCCCAGAAGGGAGGGCAAGAGTGGTCACTGTCATTAATCAGAAGGGAGGAGTTGGCAAGACGACCACAGTCATCAATATCGCAGCCCAACTTGCGCTGAGGGGTTTCCGGGTGCTTGTGATCGACTCGGATTCCCAGGGGAACTGCGCAACAGGACTAGGTGTGGATAAGAGCAGAGTCAGGACAACTACTCGAGACCTGATTCTAAACCCGGAAACTGCGGTCGACTCAAGGCATGCAACAGCAGTGGATAATCTGCACATCATAGTCGGGGACAAGAGCCTGATAGGGTTGGAGCAGGAGATGATGAGGCAGCTCGGGAGGGAGAAGAGGATGAAGGAAGCGCTAGAACCTCTGCTTGCACATTACGACCTCGTTCTGATCGACACTCCCCCTTCCCTGGGCCTGGTGACGATTAACGCATTGGTGGCCTCAGATGGGATACTTGTGCCGGTTCAGACGGAATACTTCGCGTTGGAGGGACTGGCCCTATTGGCTGGAACAATTCGGGAAGTCAGGAGTCTATTGAACGAAAGGCTAGGAGTGGACGGAGTCCTCCTGACCATGCACTCGCAGACACTACTGAACAAACAGGTTGCCGGAGAGGTCCTGGAAAACTTCCCGGACTTAGTCGTCAAGCCGGCGATTAGGAGGAATGTGAGATTAGCAGAGGCACCCAGTCATGGAGTGCCGATCCACCTGCACGATCCATCCAGTGCTGGGGGCAAGGACTACCAGGCAATTACCACAGAGTTGCAACGTCGTTGGGGTCTGTCTTAAGATGGCGAAGAGTGGACTCGGCAGAGGCCTGGATGAGATATACTCCAGTACAGAAGGACCTGATCTTTCGTCATTCGTTTCCGAGGAAGAGATGCCAGACTCGCCAAGGTCCGCTGTCCTCTGGATGATCTTCGGTAGCGTCTGCTTTGGGACAATGAATGCGCTGGTCAAGTGGACGAGCGACCATGCTGATGTGTGGATGATAATTATGGTCAGATCGGCGGTGATCGCATTCGCAGTGGCTGCCTTCGCGGCTACTCGAGGAATCAGCTTGAGGGTCAATGACAGGAAGACAATGCTACTCAGATGCTCCGTAGGACTCCTAGCGATGATTCTCTACTTCACTGCTCTGGGAAGAATCCCCATAGGGCAAGCCGTCACACTTCAGTACACAGGCCCACTCTTCGTAGCACTCCTTTCAGGGAGGATTCTGGCAGAGCGTGTCTCTTCCGGAGTAGCCATGCTAGTAATTACCGCATTTGTTGGAATCGTCCTCATAATCTCACCTGAACTGGGCAGTATCGAGCCGGATGCACTTTTGGCATTGGGTTCCGGATTCTTTGCTGCTTTGGCATATATGTACGTTAGAGAGCTCAGGAAGACTGACTCTCCTGCCACTGTAGTATTCTGGTTCGCTGCCTTCTCGGTCTGTGGAAGCATAATCCAATCCGCTCCCGATATCTCATCTCTAGATTCCACGACTATCGCATCTCTAGTCGGCGTGGGTATCGGGGCAGGAGGGGGCCAGATTGGGATTACAATGGCATACCACAAGGCGAATGCAGCATGGGTCAGCGCCTTCTCCTACCTCACCGTAATAGTAGCGACTTTCTACGGATTTGCGATTTTCGGAGAGACTCTGGGTCCTGCAGACTGGGTGGGTGGTCTGCTAATCATTGGATCAGGGGTAGCTTTGGTGTTTCTGCCTCCATCGAAAAACGATACTTTAGAATCTAGTTGAGTGTAAATACTACCTTGTCCCCCAAGAACCGGTCCTTATCGTCAACATTGCATAAGGTAGCAAGGCGAGAGTAAAGAAAATCCAAACTGGCAGCATTGGCATCAACGAGAAGAAGCCTACTTTGTCTGCTGGAGGTAGATTAAATGCCCAGTAGAATGTCTGATGAAGGAGGATTATCAAGGTCAGTCCAGCAAGATACACAAGCGGGTTGAAGCCACTAATTATTGGGCCTAAAAAGAGAAAGTAAGAGACTACGAATGGCGACATTAGAGTCAGAGAGAGGACGACGTAGAACATTATTGAGGCTCCTAATGGACGCCGCCACATGTGTCCCAATGCGCTAAGGGACTCCATCAGGAATGATCGCCTCCATCTGAGTTGTTGCTTCAGGTAAGTTCTCAGATTTTGGGGGACTATCGTCTTAGCTTTAGCTTCGGGAATATAGATTGTATCATAACCCTCCTTTAGCAGCAGGTTCGTGAGTCCGCGATCATCTCCGAATGTCCTAGTTCTACCCAGGAACTTCTGATTTTTCCACGCATCAATAAGAGGCATGATAGCAGCGGTCCTGTATATGCTAAAGGCGCCACTGCAGCAAATCACGCTGCCAAAGAAGCCCTCCAAGGACTTGAACGTCTTGAACGCGATAAAATACTGCTGAGTCTGCATCCTTGTCAACCAAGTTACTCTCGAGTTTTCGACATCTGTATGGCCGCATATTGCTGCAATCTTTGGAGAAGAAAAACCTCTCAATCCTTCTAGAAGAGAGTCCGCCCTAAGGGACGAATCACTATCAACTAAAACAGTGATATCGGAAATGTTGTTCTCCATCGCCTTTGCGATTGCTAACCTCTTGCCCATGTTCTGATTGAGGTGAATCGCATGGAATCCAAAGTCATCTCTGCACTTATCGATCCAGAAACCTGTATCATCTTCGCTACCATCGTTTACTAGAATCACTGAAATCTTATCCTTCGGATAATCAAGCCTGTTGAGTGATTCAGCAGTTTGGTAAACTACAGAGGATTCATTCTTGGCAGGAACTATGACAGTAACACTCGGTTGATACTCTCCAGAAATTAGGAGTGGTGGCTTGTAGATTGCGTAGAAGACATATCGCAGAATGATTGTTGCGGCTACTGCCCAGACATAAGCAAGGAAAATTGGATGGACGTCAAGACGCATCATTACTCTGACATATATCATCAAGAAAGCGGTTCCAACAAAAAGCATCCAGAAGGCTAGCTTCCTATGTGTTAGAAGTCGGCCGCTGCCCACATCTCCCGGTTCAAACATTGCAATACCTAATCTTCTCTCAAATGTCAATATATTTGGTTGCACTAGTTACTCAGGAAAACTTTGGTTTAACCTAATTGGGGGGATTTCTTTGACTGTTAGGCGAGTTCTTCTAAAGCCACTCCGTGACACTCATAATACTTGGTTTCCTGACCCTAGTTTGTGAAAAGTCGTCTGGACTCTACCGATAGTGCGATTGATGCCACGGAAAGGTGCCATTTTTGTGTCTAGTCAGGGGTTGACATTCGTTACTGGTGGGTCTGGTTTTATCGGCTCAGAGATCATAAAAAACTCAGATTCACCCGTTAGAGCGTTGGTGCATCGAAAAGATGTCCAAGGGAGTAATGTGCAACTGGTGTATGGTAGCATTCTTGCAGACGGGCCAAGTTTCCAGAAATGGCTGAAGGGCGTCATGAGAGTAGTTCATGTTGCCAGGCCGTCTTCAGGTGGTACATTAGGCAGATATCTTATTGCCAGGAAAACTAGGAAAGCTATCACCACCCTGATATCGAAAATAGAATCCTCAGATGTTTCTTCCTCAACCGTAGTCCACGGATCACTGTCATATGGGGATAGAGGAGAAGAGATAATTGGAACAGAATCAAGGATTAGGCCTGAGGGGTATGCGAGGGCATACTCCATTGGTGAGATTCCTTGGATAGAGAATCTAGGTTCAGGTGGTGAGGTCCAGGTGGTCCGTGCCCCGTGGGTCATTGGAAATGGATCATGGTTCGAGATGCTATACAAGGGAGATAGAGTTCCAGTCATAGAAGGTGGCAATCATTGGATGTCATTGGTTTCGGTAGAGTCTTTGTCGGAGTTCGTTTGGTCTCTAGAAGGAAAGGGGCCTGGCGTATTCCACCCACCTCTGATATGTCGTTGTCGGCAATCGGACTTCGCAAGAATGGTGGCCAGGGTCAGGGGAGTTGAAGCAACAGGAGTAAGTAGATCCCAATTGGTTAGAAAGATCGGAAGGATAGCGACAGAGTCAGTTCTTTGTAGTATTAGGATTGATGATGGGAGAGAAATGAGGAGTGAATCCGGGTCCTCTTTGGAAGAATTGGAGAACTATGTCCTATCCATTATCGGGTAGTTCGAAGACGTAAAGGCTGTACTCTCCGATATTCCAAAAAGGAGTAAATTGAATCATTCGATCTAGGAAATATAAGCAGCGACTCCTCATGGAACCGTGGGGGGCCCAGTGCTTTCTGTACCATGCAGGATGAAAGATACAGTATCCTCTGCGCTCAACAATACGGAGATGTGGGCGAAATGCTCCGATGACCTCACGAGCTGATGGACAGTGAGAAGGAAGGCTCCTAGTAGGGCTGTACCCACTCCAAACCGATCTCAATCTCGCAAACGCCATCTTTGGCCTAAGTAGTAGGATGTTCCACAATATGTCAAACAAATACCAACGATTGACGAAGGTAAGAGTAGCCGTCCCGCCTGGCTTGAGGACCTTTGAGAACTCCTTCGCCACGAGCCCCAAGTCACTCACCGTATTCAGGGCTCCAAAGTATACGAAAATAGTGTCAACACTAGATCTTCCTATAATTTTTCTAATTTCTTCGGCTGATCCCACGCGTGGAAATAACTTGTTATCTTTCCTTTCCTGTGACTTTCTAAGCACAATGCTTTGGAACTTGGGGGATATATCCACGCCATGAACAATTTCGACCTCATCCCTGTCTGCGAACCATGTCATGTCAAGCCCGGGCCCATATCCGATTTCCAACATCTTTCTCGGATTACGAGAAAGGGTAATCTCTCTGAATGAATCTCTGAGAGTCATTAGGACATGATTCTCGCCCGCCCTCTTCTCGAAGGAATCTGCCTCGAAGTCGTAGTAATCAGCCACGACATCATTGTACCTCTGATTCAACCATTGTCACCTCCCTAGTAATCTCAGCCATTCTCTCCTCGATTCTGGTACGATGGTCACTCTCATGCCCAATGCAACGATACATTTCGTATACAGACTCTGTTGACGTAGAATCCTTGCTGCATTGGGATATTCGACGGCCTGCCTCCCATCTCTCAATGATTTTTCCAATGATTGGTATCCTCATTGCCCGCCACCATGAAGGGAACTCTCCTTTAGCCTCAGGGAGCTCAATTGAAGGGGATAGAGCGGCATTTGGTAGAGTCTTCTTGAACCATGGATTTTCGCTGAGCATTTTCTCAAAAATATCTCTTCCTTTGACTGGTCTCATCATGGCTAGCTCCCTAGCCGCGTAGGTCGAGGGGCGGAGTGTTAGGTATCTGTAGTCAAGAACCATATTTGGACATATTATCGAACTTCCAGGAGAGTTGTGCTCAAGGAAAATGGCCAATGCTCTGACTCTCCAGACATAATTGGGCCTTGTGATGATGAGTATGTCAACATCCGCTTTGTCTGGACTGGAGCCTGATGCAACCGAACCGGTTATCGCCAACGCCAATACTTGATCTGATTCACAAAGCTTGGAAATAATCGGTAGTCCTGCATTAAGTTGGGAGGTAGCTGAGTTACTCATTTTTCCGAACTTACTAGGGTCATATCCTGATCCAGAGATATGCCATCTTCCTCCCGTCCTCTCAACTTGGTTAATCGAAGTTAAGACCGACTCGACCTCGTCTAGACTACACTCCTTAGTTAGGTACCTCCTGACATCGCTTGAATTCAGAGCATGGTCGAAAACCGCCGCCCAAGACAAGACGTCGACGATTTCATCTCTCATTGAATTCCCCCACCTGAACGAGATATCTTGTATCTTCGGGAACGATGAATTCCTCTGTACAATAGGGACTACGGCAAATTATACTCGCTACTGTCTCTCTCTCGAAAATCAGATCTATAGCCTCTTCACCTTGGCTCTGTTCATTATTCAGGTCGATAACTAACAGAATTTGCCAACCATCGGGAGCGATTACTCTCATGCCAGCAGGAACTAGTATGAAGTCTCCAACATGACGCATGCCCCATTCTAAATCAAGTTTGGATGCGTCATCATGAGATGATAGTCTACTGTCATTTACTCCCCATAATGTCGCATAATTAACAGATTCAGAAGAGTCAGCAATATGGTTTAGTGGAGCACCTAGTATCGATAACGCGTCGGATTCCCAATTGAACCTAGTAGCCCTCCCACCGATGACCACATGTGTAGCATCGACAACTTGGATAGAGTCATGAATAGGATCATCGGATGGTCCGAATCGATATGTAGGAACGCCGAATCTTACTCCTAATGTGATATCGAATCCGGTTAGAACAACCGCATCTTCAGGGATTGCATCTTGAAATTCCATAAATTCATCTAGATAGCTGTCCCTATATTCTATAAT
>QQSB01000010.1 GCA_003602515.1 Candidatus Poseidoniales archaeon
GCGATCGCTCTGACGGAGCCTGATCCTGCGCCGTACTTCTTCGTAGCCTCGACTGCAGCCTCCACGACCCTGGGATGAGTAGTCAGATTCAGGTAATTGTTAGCAGACAGCATGATCATCTCCCTGCCATCGATGGTGCATCTGGGCTCATTCGCAGCCTCCAAAGTAGGAGGGTCCCAGTCCAATCCCTGGGACTTTAGTTCTGCGTACCTGTCTCGCATCCATGACATGTCGACTGGCATGACTCTCTGAGGGCATCCTAGTTCATTGACTAATCGGAGGGGATGTGTGAGAGGATTGATGCGTGGGTTTCCATCGCGGTACATGGCAGCAGGGGACGTGGAGCTGGTTGTAGTGGGAATCGCCCAGGACGGCGGGGTGCCACAAGCAGGATGCTCGTGCGAGAGATGCGTTTCTGCATTGAACGACCCAGCCAAAATCCTGTATCCCGTTTCATGCGTGATCAGGGGGATGGATGGGAGCGTGCACCTAGTCGAGGCAACCAGGAGCCTGCCCCTCCAGCTTGGGATCGCATCCTCATCCCTTGGCATGGGGGACTCTCTGATTCCGGATTCAGTTACCCTCACTCATGCCCATCTGGGCCACATAGACGGTATCGGCCAGTTTGGCAAGGAAGCGATGGGGCAGAGAGGGGTGCCGCTCTTCGCCAGTAGCAGTGTGATCAGAGTCCTCGACGAGAGACGCCTTTCGTCCCCCTTCCGGGCCAATGAAACCCTACCAGGGGCTTCATTCAGTCCTACGGAGGGGTGTGGTTTCGAGTTGGAGCTCGTCCGTGTCCCGCACAGGGACGAGTACTCCGATACGCATGCCATCAAAGTCATTGGACCCAACCATTCGCTACTATTCCTCCCGGACCATGACAACTGGGGGCAGACCCTCGAAATGGCCGGTGCGGACAGTATCAGAGAGTGGCTGATTTCCATGGGAGTCGGTTTCGCGATGATCGACGGGACTTTCTGGAGCGATGGAGAGTTGGGCGGGAGAGATATGGCGCAGGTCCCGCACCCAACTATCTCAGAATCCCTGGAACTACTTGGAGAGAAAAGAGATGGTGACCCTGAGATAATTTTCATCCACCTCAATCACACCAATCCAGCGCTAGATGAGAGTTCGAACCAAGCCAAGTATCTCTCGAGTCTTGGGTGGTCAATCGGCAAGCAAGGGACGACGATACTGCTGTGATGCGAGCGAGTATTATGAATCGCCGGCATAGCCGATGACCGTGCGAATCATTGGGAAGGTGAGCAGCGGGCTCGGTAGAGCGCATGTTTTCATGTCCCAAAGGCACTACCAGTCCCAATTCAAGACCGTTCTTGGAGTGGGGGCATGGCCTGGGACACTCAATGTGGACTTAGGGTCCGGGAGCATGGATGACTTCTCCCACCTCAGGGTCCTGGCCGGCTTGGAGGAGGGCACTGCTAAGGAGTCCGTCCAACCACTCAGGATAGAGGGTTTCGAGAGAGATGGCAGGTCTTTCGGGGGGGCTACGGCATTCAGGGGGAGGATCAGGAAGGACGAGGGCGACTGGGAGGATTGCGCCATCCTCATCCCCGACCTCACCAGGCACACGAGCACCGCAGAGGTCATCTCCGGCGCGTTCCTACGCGAGAGCCTGCCCTGCTCGGACGGAGACTCGGTGGAGATCGATCTCAATTCAGCCTAGAGAGCCACTCCCGCTCCAGCAGGGCGCCCATCTCGTACTGGGACATCGACAGCCACCTCCGGTAGTCCCTGGGATCGATAGGGCGTGGGGAGAATGCCGCAGTGGGGGGCAACTGGTCCGAGAATGGCGATTCGAAGTCAGCATGCGATATGGACCAGAGCACAAGACCCTCGGAGGGCCCTCTGCCCAGATCCGCACTCACCTCGGGCCTTGATAGGGCCGATTCGAGGTCTGAGAACCCTATTCTCCCTGATGCGATGCCCGAGAAGGCAGATGCGATCCTCCTCACCTGATTCCAGATGAACGACTTGGCTTGAATGGAGAATCCAATCACTCTGCCATCGTCGGACATCCATGGGACGCAGGAATCCACCGTCCTCACTGGGTCCACACCGTGGTCCATCCTGGAGAGGTTAGTGAAGTCGTTCACCCCCTCGATCAGTGAGCAGGCATCCGATATCGCTTCTGGGTCACTCTCGGATGGCCACTCCTCTATTGCCTCTAGCCGGTACAGGTACCTCCGAGATTCTGCATATCTGACCTTTGAGTCAGCAGGAGC
>QQSB01000011.1:0-3610 GCA_003602515.1 Candidatus Poseidoniales archaeon
GTCTCAGAGTTGGTCGGTCTGCCAATATCCAATGTCTCGATGTATGATGCAAGCACTTCTGCCGCCGAGGCAATAACCTGTGCTGTCCGGGTTAAGTCGAAGAAGGCCTCTCAACCCAGTGCAGTGTATATCTCAGACCTCGTCCCCCCTCACAGGTTGTCCGTAATTGAGAACTATACCCAGGGAGTAGGAATAGAGCTCCACAAGCTCCCTCACAACGAGGACGGGACACTGGATCTGGAAGCCGCATCCTCTGCTTCCGGCTCTTGTGCCGTTTACGTCGAGCAGCCGAATGCGCTAGGGCTTCTGGACGAGGGACTCATGGGAATCAGAGAGGCTATCGGGGATACTACGGCACTTATTGTTGGGGTCGACGCAGTTTCCCTGGGGGTAATCGAGCCCCCGGGATCATGGGGGGCCGACATCGTGATCGGAGAGGGTCAGCCATTCGGGATCGGGCCAACTGCTGGTGGACCTATCTACGGGCTTTTCGCATGTTCCAAAGAGTTCCTCCGACTGATGCCCGGCAGGATTGTAGGCCAGAGCATCGACTCCGAGGGAAAAACTGCATACACCCTGACACTATCAACAAGGGAACAGCACATTCGAAGACATAGGGCGACCTCAAACATTTGCTCAAACGAGACCTTGATCGCACTGATGGGAGCCATGCACATGGCATTACTCGGCCCGGAGGGACTAGAGAAACTGGCCACTAGGGTCCACTCGTCAACCTGTCGGACTCTAGAAGCAGTCACTTCTATCCCCGGGGTCGAACTAGTCAACCAAGGAGGGTGCTTCTTCAGGGAATTCGCCATCAGATTGCCAGGCCAAGCCAAGGAGGCACTGGAGAGCATGTACTCTGACGGGGTGATCGGGGGAGTCAGTCTGGGAGAGTGGTGGGACGAGATGTCGGATTGCATCCTAATCGGATGTGACGAGGGGACTACTGAGTCTGACATCTCTGCATTGGCTAATTCCATTGGAAACTGGATAGATGGGGGGTCGGAATGAGCACTGTCTTCGATTTCCACGGAGCACCAGGTGCTGGCTGGTCACAACCAGAACCAATCAGCCCAGAAATCGACTCTATCCCCAAGGGCCTGCGTAGGAAGAGCCTCCCCAAATGGCCGAGAGCAAGCGAACCGGAATTGGTTCGCCATTACACTGGACTGTCCCAGAAGAATTTCGGGATCGACACGGGTTTCTACCCTCTGGGATCATGCACCATGAAGCACAACCCCAGGGTGAATGAGAGGATCGTTCAGATGCCAGGGATGGATCGAATACACCCGCTTCAGGAAGACTCCCAGGTCCAAGGGCTCCTCTCGATATACTTCGAGATGCAAGAGATGCTGGCCATATGCTCTGGGATGGATGCAGTCACTCTACAACCGGTAGCCGGAGCCCAGGGGGAGTTCACCGCGATTCGATGCATACAGGAGTATCACAAGTCGAACGGAGAAGGCCACAGGGACAAGGTGATTGTGCCAGACTCCGCCCATGGGACGAATCCCGCATCTGCATCCATGTGCGGGTACCAGATAGTGGAGATACCTAGTGCGTCGGATGGAAGGCTCGACATCCAGGCACTGAAGGCTGCAGTCGGTCCCGATACGGCAGCCATGATGATCACCAACCCATCCACCCTAGGGCTATTCGAGACAAATATCTCGGAGGCATCCAGGATCGTACACGAAGCAGGGGGGCAGATGTACTACGACGGAGCCAACTTCAATGCAATAATCGGAAAGACAGATCCTGGGAGGATGGGCTTCGATGCCGTACACTACAACCTCCACAAGACATTCAGCCAGCCTCATGGGGGAGGGGGTCCTGGAAGCGGACCTATAGGGGTGAGGGGTCACCTCTCGCGTTTCCTCCCGACTCCCATGGCTTCTCGAAGGGAGTCAGTCGAAGGCGACCCTGACGGCGTGGGAGATGGCTACTGGTACTTCTGGGAGGATGTGGGGGAGAGCAGCATCGGCAAGGTGCAGCAGTGGAATGGCAACGCTGGGGCGGTGGTCAGAGCTTGGGCATTCTACAGGAGGTACGGATGCGAACTCGAGAGGATGAGCGAGTTCGCAGTCCTGAATTCCAATTACCTGAGGCACAAGATCATGAATCCCGAATCCGATGTGGCAGAAAAGATACATTGCATGCCTTCCGAAGGCGCTGAGGCCGATCTGGTTATGCATGAGTTCACCCTCTCAATGAGCCCAGTCAAGGAAGTGAATGGAGTAACGGGTAAGGACATCGCCAAGCGGCTCCTGGACTACGGATACATGTCGCCCACACTGTACTTCCCGCAGATCGTCCCCGAGTGTCTAATGATAGAGCCGACAGAGACAGAATCCAAGGAGGTCTTGGACAAGTTCGCAGCCGACTTCCATGCAGTCCTCTCCGAGGATCCGGAAATCGTCACATCCGCACCCCACACGACCCCCGTGAAGAGGGTAGACGAGGTTTGGGCTGCTCGGCAACTCATCCTCAGGCATCCAATCACTGACTCCGAGGACTAGCGAATTATACCCAAAAGCCGACTCCGAGGGGCATGGAGGCGAACTCGGACCAGCACTTCCTACTTGGCGATCCAGGTTGGTGGAACAAGCCCGACCAAGCCCCTCCCGACTTCAGGGGCGGCGAACTCCCCCCTCCGCTCCCATGGGTAAGCACAACACCCCGGATTGGAAACTTTGGATGGTGCCGGCAGAGGCTGAGGCCGTTGGTCTGGCCCCTTCTACGGCCATTGGCATGGGCACCCCTCTTCCTATTGCTGACAGCCATCCCCCTATTGCTCCCAGGGAGGACTCCGGATGACCAGATAACTTCCATGTTCTTCTTCTCAATCTCATGGGTTTTGGTCCTCCTCCCTATTTTATTCGCCAGGAACGCACAGCCATCGTCCGACGGCTCCCTTCTCACATTGCCAGTTGACTGGGCATCACTGGCCCTTGCTTCCGCCCTCTTCCCATTGCACCTCACCATTGATCCAAGGATTGGATGGCTCTCATATGCGTTATACTGGGTTGCCTACTTCCGCACAGTACAACTCGTCCAAGCAGCAATGTTGACCCCTCCCGCTAGGTTCTTGCTGCCCATCGAGAAACAAGACTGGACAGGTAGCCTCGGCTCTCCATGGAAAGTCTCGTCCGCATCATGGTCGAGGAAGGTGCTTGCAAGCGTGAATTTATCCAAGGGGAGAGTCATACTCTCAGGCTCCTCTAGATCCGGGAATGACTTCCTGTCCTTGTCCTACGTTCACAAATCAGGATTCATACAGGATCCCTTCCACGCCTCGTCACCAGGAGGCTCGGAACTATCCGAATTATTGGCAGATCCACTTGCCATCGTGGGCAGGGAATGGCCTGACTCACTAATCATTTCCTCGGAGGAGGAATAGCCCATCCCAACGGCAAGCATTTGAACCGCCCACCTGCCGTAGAGGCATGGACATCTGTGTGATTCTCGGCTCAAAGTCGGATCTGCCAATAGCCGAAAAGTGCCGTAGCGTGCTCGACAAGTTCGAGGTATCCTACGAAATCCGAGTCGCCTCAGCACATCGCGCGCCAAAGTACCTGGAATCGATTGTTGAGGCTGCAGAGGAAGA
>QQSB01000011.1:3945-5978 GCA_003602515.1 Candidatus Poseidoniales archaeon
CTGGTTGATGAGGCTGTAGAGGCCCTTGTCTCCAAGATAGATGACACCGCGATCATCGCATGCTCAGGCGGAATAGATAGCTCAGTAGCTGCTGTACTGGCCCACAAGGCCGTTGGTAGTATGCTCCACTGCGTCTACGTAGATACCGGGCTGATGAGGAAGGGAGAGTCAGATCAGGTCTCAGAAATGTTCTCTGAGATGGGTATCGAACTCAAGGTCGTAGACGCATCACAGAGGTTCTTTCAGAATCTGGAAGGAGTCACCGACCCCGAGGAGAAAAGAAAGATCATCGGAGAGCAGTTCATCAGGGTTTTCGAAGAGGAGCAGCAGGAATGCGATGCAAAGTACCTGGTCCAAGGGACCATTGCCCCTGACTGGATCGAGTCCGGGGGAGGGGAGAGGGATGTCATAAAGTCGCACCACAACGTTGGTGGACTTCCCGATGACGTAGATCTCGCCATCGTGGAACCTCTCCGCGAGTTCTACAAGGATGAGGTCCGGGAGATGGCACGGGAACTCGGAATTAGATCCAGCGAGAGGCAGCCGTTCCCAGGCCCAGGTCTCGCAGTCAGAGTCCTTGGCGAGATAACTCCAGACAGAGTGGAATCGTGCAGGGAGGCATGCCATATAGTTGAGACCATGATTGAGGAGGCATCATCGGAGGGCAGGTGCGACTTGCCATGGCAGTACTTCGCGGCACTGCTACCCGTCAGAAGTGTCGGAGTACACGGTGATGTCAGAGTCCACGGGGAGACCGTCGTAGTCAGGGCAGTATCAAGCCTTGACGGTATGAGTGCCCGATACTCCCCATTACCGCATGAACTACTCGCAGAAATAAGCACCGAGATTACCAACTCCCTGAAGGGCCAAGTGAACCGCGTAGTCTATGATATCACCCACAAACCACCGGGAACAATTGAGTGGGAGTAATCCGATTCTTTGATGAATGAGGTGCCCTGCCCCGAGTCAGGCCGACATAGCTTAGTTGGTGGAGCGGTGGACTGTTAATCCACAGGTCGCAGGTTCGAGTCCTGCTGTCGGCGCCATCTCACACTCCCAACCCTCATTTGCTTCCCCCTCCTCAAACGCATCATGAGTAACAGGCAGACGGCCGAAAATGTAGTAGATGCAATAGGGGCATCCGGAAGGCACTACCGAGATAGCCTACCGATGATAGCAAGCGAGAACATCCTCAGCCCTATGGTCAGAAGAGCGTGCGACTCCGACCTCCATGGCCGATATGCAGAGGGTCTTCCCAGGAAGAGGTACTACCAGGGATGCGATGACTTCGATACGATCGAGGAGATCGGGATCGATAGCGCGAAGAGAGTCTTCAACTGCCGATTCGCCAACATACAGTCGACCTCAGGAACCAATTCCAACATCGGATCGCTGAAGTCTCTGGCCAAGCCGGGTGACAAGATCACTGCCGTATCCACAGCCGACGGGGGACACATCTCCCATGCGAGGATGGGTGCAGTTGGTCTCAGGGGTCTGGATTTGGTCACATACCCTTGGGACGAGGAGAGGATGGAGCCGGACATCGATGCTGCAGCATCGCTGATTCGCGAGGAGGAGCCTAAAATCGCCCTTTTCGGTCAATCAGTATTCCTTTTCCCAACTCCTATGGAGGAGTTGTCCCAAGTCGCTCATGAGGTCGGTGCCACCGTGATGTACGATGCCGCCCACGTCATGGGTCTTGTAGCCGGCGGGCAGTTCCAGGACCCTCTGAGAGAGGGGGCTGACGTGATGACTGGGAGCAGCCACAAGACGTTCCCGGGACCCCAAGGAGGGTTCGTGCTATCAGACTCTGAGGACGAGAAGCTACATCGTAGGCTGAACAGCGGGATATTCCCAGGAGTATGCTCATCATACCACCTGCATCACGTAGCTGGCAAGACGATAGCACTCTCCGAGTTCGAGGAGTTCGGGCAATCTTACGCAGAAGACATAGTCGCCAACGCCCAGGCACTCGGCGAGGCGTTGTCCTCAGAGGGATTCGACGTCATCGCAGAGGACAGGGGTTTCACCGC
>QQSB01000011.1:6048-9703 GCA_003602515.1 Candidatus Poseidoniales archaeon
GAGGAGGCTGGGATTATCACCAACATGAACATGCTTCCCGGAGATACCAAGGCAATGACTCCGAGCGGACTTAGGCTGGGTACCCCTGAGCTGACGAGGGTCGGCATGGGCACCGACGAAATGCAGGATGTCGCCCGCTTCTTCGCCAGGACCTTGCTCGAGGGCGAGGACCCATCCTCAGTGAAGCGAGACGTCAGGGACTTCAAGTCCGAGTTCCAGACCGTCCAGTACTGCTTCGAACCCGGCCCGGCCTATCCGGGACTTTGAGGCTTGCACAAGATATTCATTTGGCACCCCCTGTCGGGTGCGTGCATAGGCAACACATCCTCGCAGTGACGATTTCACTGCTCCTAATCCTTCCCGGATGCGCATCTTCCACTGAAAGCGAAGTTGAAATGCCGGTAGAACCAGACTGCGCAAGCGATCCAAATGCAGACGGATGCTTCGAGAATGTCATCACAGAGGAAGACTGCTCCCCGAAGCAGGTCTTCACCGGGAATCTCTGCAGGACCATGATGAGGCCGGAGATGCTCGACTTCGGGGAGTCCGAGGTAACATTAGAGATAGGGGTGGAGATCCAGCAGATGACGCCGAGTTTCCTCGGTGACGCACCCAGTTCTTGGGCAGTCAACCCCCCTCTCCCAGATGGTATTGTACTTGACCCAGATTCGGGAGTGATATCGGGAACTCCCACCCAGGAGTCATCCCGCAAGTCATACACCATCATCGCATCCAATGCGATGGGGGTTTCATCCTTCAGGCTGCAAATCATAGTAATGCCCCCTGAAATAATTTCCATAGAGCTCCAGGCCGAGGAACTCTACTGCATTAAGGGAGAGACATGCCACTTGGAAACCCCTTCTTTCCTCGGCGGGACTCCCGACAAATGGGCCTGTGACCCACCGCTACCAATGGGTATGGCGTTAGGTGCTGACGGCTCCGTCTCGGGGGAGCCCTCCCATATCGGTGATAGCAACCACACCATAACCGCCTCAAATAGCGCAGGGGAGGTCTCATCCACTCTGCGGATAGTAACCATTCATCCATCACCCGAATCAATCGATTACGGTTCGCCTCACTTCACGTTCTCACTGGGACAGCCGATCTCTATATCCCCCAGCACCAGTGGGGGGGAGATCACGTCCTGGCAGATAACTCCGAACCTCACAGCAGGCCTCTCTCTTAGCGATTCAGGCGTAATCTCGGGTTCTCCCGATGTGCTGCAGGAAGCCACTGGATACACGATTACCGCCGAGAACTCGGGCGGAATCACTCAATCCACCATCTACATCGAGGTTATCGACCTGCCAGTCTGGGAACTCGAATACGAGCAAGTTACTTTTCACCTCTCAATCGGGGATGAAATCGGCTCAGTGACACCCTCATGGGGAGGTGGGAATCCAACAATCTGGCTGGCCACGCCATCACTCCCGCCTGGATTCTCACTTAGTCAGGAGAATGGTGTGATTTCAGGCGTCGCGACCGAGTTGCAGGAAATTTCCCACCACACGATATGGGCGAACAATTCAGCAGGGGGTGACTCGGCACAGGTGTCTTTCCACATCATCAACCTCCCGCCTCAAGCCGTGACATGGCCCGATGACGAGTACGCACTCGCCTCAAACGAGAGCATATCCATCCACCCCCAATACTCGGGTCCCTCCATAGACACCTGGGAGGTCGAACCGCTCCTTCCCTCGGGACTCTCAATTTCAGATTCCGGGATCATCTCCGGAACCCCCGATCAGGGTACCGATTGGTCCGAGTACAGACTATGGGCAAACAACACCGGGGGGAGCTCCTCCAGCAGCATTTGGATTGCAGTCCATGACATCGCTGCAGACCAGGAATATCTGCTCCGGGGGATGGGTCAGACCAGCTGGGGGGGCTGGCCTTCACCCGTTCTTCCGATAGGAGAGTGGTCCTTCCCTGTGGCTTTTGCCGAAGGGGGATACACATCTGAAATCCCAGTGATCTCCGCCAGTCACGCAGGCAAGGGGCGGATCCTTGGTTATGGGCACGAGAGCTGGGTCTATGGGGGCGGTGGAGTCGAAGAGACCGCATTCTCACTTAGAGCGGTTGAGTGGGCCTGCGGGGCCAATGCAGTAGTCGGCCTTGCCTATGGCGCAGGTTTCGATGGATTCCAAGACGACTTGGAGTCTCAAGGACACTCGGTGCATACCTCGGTTTCCCCCGATAACCTGTCCGGCCTGGACTGCTTGCTTGACGAGTTCTGGAACGGCCATGACGACGATGACAACCAGAACATAGTCTCCTTCCTCCTAGGTGGAGGGGGGGTGATAATGGGGGGTCACGCATGGTACTGGTCATACTCCAACACCGACTTGGCCCATAACTACCCAGCCAACAAGATAGCCAATGAGACAGGACTCTTCGTCTCCAGCGCTTGGGGGTACAACGAGGTGGACATGAGCCAGGTCCCTCACGAGCTATCACGACCCAGGGCAGCCATCGAGGCAATCAGGGATGATCGCATCGAGGGTCATTCTCTCTCGAATGAAGATGCTACAATAGCCGACTCTACACTCTCCCTCTGCACTAATGTGGTTTCACTTGACTTCCACGACTTCTGGGCACCACTCAGAGAGGTCGTGAACCAGACGGGATGGACGGTAATCGAGTATGGCACCCTCTGGGAGGACGTAGGATACGACCTCGGGGAGGACCCAGTCGCAGACACCCTACTAAGGGTCGAGACCGCACTGACGCAGGGACTTCCAGCCGACCAGCTACCATCTCACCCCAGCCATCATGAATTCCCCGGAGAAGTCCCTAGCAACGCCAGCCGGATCGTTAGAACCGTATCAGTGGATGGCAATCAGAGCGGCCTGCCCTCGAACTTCGGCTACTCATCAGCGAGGGCCCACGTTAGGATGACGACTGGGACCTACGCAGCCCCTGGGGAGGTAGTCTCAGTCACAATCCCTCCTAGATTAGTTGATTCTGGAGCATACATCCTCGTAGGAGCGCATAGCGACAACCTGTGGGGGAAGGACCAGTTGCACCGCCACCCAGAGATAGTACGCTGGTGGCATGTAGATGACACCGAAATGGAAGTCGGAAACGCCTTCGGAGGCCCCATCTACGTAGCCATCGAGCCGGGTTCGACACTGGGGATATTCGAAGTGACCATCTCCAATGCCGTCGATGCGCCAACCTACAACCACGGCGAGACTGATGTGGAGGACTGGATCCAGATGCACCGTCATGCACCCGCTCCATGGGCTGAACTAGGGAGCGACCAGTTCATCCTCTCGGTTCCCAGCCATGAAATCAGGGATCTAGAGGATCCTGACGACCTCATGGATTGGTGGGATCAGGCCCTTGAGATGGAGCACGAGCTGTATGGATTCCTCCCATGGCCGAGGGTCGAGAGGGCTGTATTCGATGCCCAGATCTCCGCGGGATGGATGCACTCCGGATACCCCTTCATGGCTCATGACCTCAGTGCTCCAGACGTGGTCAGCCTCGCTCACATGAGCACGGAGGGTGACTGGGGCATGTTCCACGAACTGGGCCACAACCACCAGTGGATGCCCTCTACCCTGCCCGGTACGACTGAAACCGGATGCAACTTTGCCAGTATCTACCTGATGGAGGACCTTGTCGGGATCACTGGCCACGGGGCCGTCTC
>QQSB01000012.1:0-1988 GCA_003602515.1 Candidatus Poseidoniales archaeon
ACCGCACCGGGCTCGACCCTCTCGTGGGCAGGAGTGGCTAGATCGGCCCCCGACTGGAAGGGGTCGTGCCTGACGTCCCCAAGCAGTGCTCCCGCGAGGCTTCCTGTCGCATCGACGAATGGTGGTTCATCGCTCCTCTCGTGCTTGATTAGTAGCTTGGGGATGTTGGACTCGTCACCAGCTGTAAGCCTGGTCCTCAGGAAGAAGTACCCGAAGACTAGGATGAACGATCCGAAAATGAACGTCAGGATTTCTCCCGAGGAAATGGTGGCTAGTAGTAGTGCTGCCCCGACGACTAGGGCGATGAAGAGAAGGGTCCTGTTTGTCCTCTCTCTCTGTTGGCGGACATGGGCTCGGCGCTCCGCTATCAGCCTCGATCCACGGCCTGCTGGGACCGTGCGAACCTTGGGCTCGTTCTCGTCCTCCTGGTTTCGATACACAAGAACGTCTTCCAGTTGCTCTGGAGGGAGGAACTCGGTCATGGAGCGGGCGAGCATTGACTTTCCCGTACCGGGCTCCCCCACCATGATCATGTGTCTCCTCTGTTCAGAGGCCTTCCTAACCACGATGGAGGCGGCTTCCTGACCTATCACCTGGTCGACGAGCTTGTCCGGAATCGGCACTTGATCTGTGGACTCGATGTCCAAGTCCTTGATCCAATCCTCAACTGGGGTCTCGCAAACCGGGTCGCTGTCGTCAGAGACCCCGAAAGCCGACCCGTCTTCCCATGATTCTAGCGGATCCTTTGGGTTGGAGTCCTCCTCTGAGTTCGAGTCGTCCTGTTCGGCCATAGTGTTCCCCCGGGGACTTTCCTGCCAGTGGCACCTTCTTGAAGGTGCGTTTATGTTGAAATGAGGTGAAATTACCTAGTTCTGTCTCTCTAGCCACTGCTCCCCGTAGTACTTCCACTGATCCATCGTCCATCCTTCCGGGAGGCCGCTCTCAGGCAGGGGCGGGTAGATTTCCTCCTGCTGCTCGAAGTCTATCACGGGTTGGTCCTCCTGGGGCTGATCCTCGGGGATGTCAGGAGAATAGGGGGGCTTTGGAGCTGGCTCCCCCCTGCTGCCTATGGCTCCAGAGAAGTACAAACCAGCAACTGTCCCGCCTCCTACGAATATCAGAAGGATCAGAATGATCAGCATTGCATCCATGACGGAAATGTCCGAGGACCCGTCCCCGGATTGCTGGTTCGACTCTTTTTCTTCTTCGTGAACGGGGGCTTCGATTGCGTCATCGTCTTCGCTGGTGGTCGGGACTAGTATATCCAGTGGCTCGACTGTCTCCCTATCCCATCCATCGCTATCTATTGCCTTGACCGAGAGGGTCAGGTAGTCCCCGATGGATAGCCCGCCCCCATCGGATGAGATTGCCTGGAAAGGGCCTAATCCGTCGAAAGAGCCGGCTGAGTGGCAAATCCCGACAATTCCGTTACAAATCGTCCATCTGACCTTTGGCTCTTCGATCGCGACCTCCCCGTTGTTCACCAGAGTCACTGTCGGGTCCGTGCCGATCTCAAAGCCCTCCAGTTCCACCTCCAGATCGCCCTGCTGGAAATCAGTGTGCCAAGTTAGGGGCTTAGAGTCCAGGACAGTCACAGTGAAAGTGGTGGAGCTCCAGTCTCCGTGGCTATCGATGAGGGTCATCTTGACGGAATGGGTTCCGGGCTGGCCCCACTGCATGTTTAGGACTCCGCTGACGTAGTCGAATTGGGCCGCTCCTGGGATGGAGGTGTCAACATCCACCCATATCTCATCATCAGGATCGTCGATATCAGAGATTAGTGGCAGTATGCCTATCGAAACTAACTCCCCTGACTTCAGTGCGAGACCATCGAGAATTGAGACATCCATCTCAGGTGCATCGTTGACGTTGATCACGTAGAATACTATGGAAGTCTGGGAGGTTTTAGAACCGTCATCTGCCATGATTACTACCTCGGCAACTCCGTGGGAGTCCTCGTCAACGGTGCTTGCAGTGACCGTTTGCCC
>QQSB01000012.1:2025-7521 GCA_003602515.1 Candidatus Poseidoniales archaeon
GAGACCAGAGATAGAGATATCTCGGACGGTGGGACTGGATCCCCATTCTCATCGAAGTCCGAGAGATACCCGGTCAGTTCAGCGCTAGCGGAGCCGCCCTCGAATACAGTCTGTGTAGGAATGGGTTCCCACCGTGGAGCCCCATTCTCGATTACGTTGAACAGGAGCATTCCGTTGTTGACGTCCTCCCCGTCGGAGATTGAGACGAAAACGCCCTGAGGAATTGGATTGCCGTTTGAGTCGGATTCGATACTATCGAAAAGCACTGTAATCTCGGAAGAAGGCCCGTTCCAACTCACGAACTCTGGGTCATCGCTGGTGATCGACAGCATCGAAAGCGGAGTCTCGGCATCTCTGACCATTCCTACCAGGGATATCGATTCTGTTTCGCCTACCTTCACTGTGGGGGTCCCGACGAATCCCGCATCGTTGTTTCCAAGTACCCTCGGCAGAGCATTGCTAAGCTCGAATGCCTCGCTAGTAACTAGCCAGTCGCTCTGCTGCCCCCTAGCATCTTCCCACATCACCCTCGTGTCGTACTTCCCTGTCACTGCGTTTGGAGGGGTCTGAATGGTGTGGACGTATACCGCATTGGCTCCGGAGCCGACTATTTCTGGATCGGAGACCCAGGTTGAGTCCCATGCCCCAGAGCCGGACTTTGAATACTCCATTGTTGGAGACATTGTGTTCATGTCGTCCACGAGGTCGTTTGGTAGGGCAGATGTCTCAAACTGGACCCTGTCGCCACGTTCGAAGGTTGTCGAGCCTGTGGCTGCGGGAGGTGATGGGATTGGTGGCATATCGTGGAATTCTACATCATCGACTACGTTATTGGTGGAATTCCTATCACTTCCCATATCCACGAGTTTGGCTCTGAAAGTAGAAACTCCGGATGGGATAGGTTCTATGTCTGAGGTATCGAAGTCAATCTGATGCAGGAAGGATCCGGCGACCCCGATAGTGCCGATGGACTGCCCTCCGAGGTAGATCTCATCTGAACCACTAATCAGGTAGACTCCTAGATCCCCTCCTTCTGTGTATGGCTCTACCCCGTTGTTGGAGACTCGGGTGGAAACCTGCAGCAAGTCACCGGGAGTGAAGCCTGTCCCCCCGTTTGTATTCTGGACTTCAAATTCCAGAATTCCGACATCTATCATCGGACCCATGTCCGGGTCAATTGCTACCAGGAACTCGTTGTAACTCGAATGTGGGCCGTCCATCAGTGCGAAAACGGGCCAGAAATTCTCCCACTGGGTATAGCCTCCGCTGGCCCTGACCAGGCTTAGTGGTGCAGTCCAACTGTGAGACTCCCATACGCCCTGGGATAGAGTAAGCTGCTGGAATCCGGAATCGGCACTATTCAGTAACCACCCTCTCCAATTATGATGCGGCTTTACGCCGTTGTCGTACGAATCGGCTCCTTCCTTCTCAGTAACGGCCCCATAGACATAGACTTCGAAAGAAGAGAGGGATCCGGTGTATATCGAGTCCAATGTTATTGTTACCTCTTCTGTGCTCGAATTCAATGACATCGACATCTCCAGTTGGAAGTCATTGGAAGATGAGCTCATGCAGCCTCCGCTAGAGAAGTCGCTGTCGTAATAGTTGGATCCCGAAGCTCCGACCTTGTAGCAAGAGCCGGACTGGCTGTCTGCGAAGGAGAACGTCGGGTACCCTGATGAGGATTGCATGATGTGGGTCTGGCGATTTACGGGACCGTCGCTTGGCCAACCTCCACTGCTAGACTCGAAGAATGATACGAATGTGAACTCCTCTGGATTGGATGTCTTCAGATTATCCAAGGAGGGGGAAGCGCTGCTCATGCATGGGCCGCACCAGTGAGCGCCTACGTACTCGCCGAATACGGAGTGTCCGGGGCTAGTGGCATACCACGGGACTATTTTCTGTTCTAATTCAGTTCTCTCCAACTCTTCTTCTTGATAGTCAATTATCGAAGACGAGGGGGCTATTGCTAGGAGGACGCACACCCAAGTGGCTGGGTGAATCAGTAGTCTGACGACTGAAGTCATCGTATTTTGAGACAGTATACTCAGTATAATCATTCTGCTCGCCCTTTAGGGCGAGTATGCTGTTGCAGGATTGAATGACTTGAAACGTCGCCATTATCCCGATGCAACGGGGCGAGAGCATAGGAGAATGGTTGGCACTCAGGGAGGATGACGGGAGGGCATACCTTGTACACAGGGTTCCCGGAGAAGTCAAGGTAAAGGGGCTGGGGAGATTCGATGCTGAGAAGTTGCTAGAGGGATTCGAAATTGGGGATAGGATTTCAGTTGGGCAGAAGTCGCTCTCGATAGTTGATCCCAGACTCCCCGAGGCAAGGAGGAATATGTCCAGAAGGGCCCAAGTAATTGGAGCAAAGGATGCCGGTTTCCTGATCTCTTGGATGGGCATAGGAGTGGGTTCCAAGGTCATAGAAGGTGGTCACGGTTCAGCCGGACTAGCAATGCACCTCGCAAGTGTAATGGGAAATTCCGGGACTTTGATTTCCGTGGAGTCTCGTCCTGAACATGCAGAGGTTGGGGCATTAAACATGGATCGCTTGGAGCAAATCCTACCAGAGTTCCCAGAATGGCACCTGGTTACGGGGGATTTGGGTCAAGTCGGTGGGAGTGTAGCAGAAATTTGCAACTCACTCGATGCAGCAATTATTGACATTGCTGAGCCGTGGGGAGTCCTCGAAGAAACAGTGAAACTCCTACGTGTTGGAGGGAGGCTAGCCTGCTACTGCCCGACCAGCTCACAACTAGAGAAATCCTGGAATGAGTGCGAAAGATTGGGACTCGTGGTGGAATGGAGCGGAGAGGTAGTCGAAAGGAGATGGTCCAAGGCAAGCAAGGGCGGAGTGAGGCCCGGAAACCAGCCCATGGGGCACACCGCCTTTTTGCTAATTTCAGCAAAGGTTGCTGATGAAGAAGAATAGGTGTTAACTGAAACCTTTCAAAGGGACGGTCCGGCACGTGGCTTCATGAGGGACAGTACGAACTGGGAGCCAACTGCTTATCGTACGCACACTATAGGTCAAGTTGTAGCGGCAGGAGAGTCCCTAGTCGGTTCTGAGGTAACGATAGCGGGGTATGCCGAGACAGTCAGAGGAAGAGGTGCGATTTGCTTCCTGATGCTCCGTGACGGAACAGGAAGGATTCAGGCTTTCCTGAAGAAGGACAACATGGATGATGATTTATTCGACTCGATACAATCCTCGACAAGAGAATCGACAATCCAAATAACTGGAAAGGTGGCGAAGAAGCGCCCTCCGAAGGTTCCCGAGGGAGATCCATTGCCACCTCCTGAGTTCGAAGTTAACGCCGAGGATGGAATGATTCTGGCAGTCTCAGATACCCCTCTTCCTGTTGGGGTCACTGACGAGGTTAACGTCGGTCTTGACGTGAGATTGGACAACAGGCACTTGGACCTCAGAAGGGCACACGTGAACGCGATGTTCCAACTCAGGAGCAAGGTCCTCCAGTACGGAAGGGAGCATTTGATTTCAGAGGGATTCCAAGAAATAAACTCTCCAAAGATTATTGCCGCGGCAGCAGAAGGAGGGACGAATCTGTTCCCTATGAAGTACTTCGAGACTGATGCCTACCTCTCGCAGAGCCCTCAGTTGTACAAGCAACTAGCGGTACTAGGGGGTCTCGAGAGGGTATTCGAGATTGGGGCTGCCTTCAGGGCCGAGAAGCACGACACCTACAGGCACCTAAACGAGTTTGTATCGTTCGATATCGAGGGTGCATGGATGGACGATGAGGATGTCATGGGAGTTCAGGAGAGGATGATCAGCCATATCTGGTGCAAGATTTCCGAGAACGACATGGGGCTAATCGATGCCGTAAACGAATATCGAGAATCCCAAGGAAAGGATCCCGTCACCGTAGAGGCGCCCGCGCTACCATTTCCTCGAATACCCTACTGTGAGGCGATAGACATAGTGAAGCAAGGAGGGGGCGAAATTAGCTGGGGCGACGACATAGAGAGCCATCACTGCGATATCATCGCGGAGAAGTATCCTGGCTTCCACTTCATCCCACGCTGGCCAATGTCGATGAAGCCATTCTACATCCATCACAAGGAGGGTGAAGAAGGGTCCACTGGAGGGCAGCTCAGTCGAGGATTCGACCTTAACTACGGAAGGGACGAGATGACTAGCGGAGGTGCTAGAGAGCACCGGGTAGAGGTATTGGAACAGAACCTAAGGGATGTTGGGCTTGACCCTGCAGACTTCACATTCTACACAGACGGTTTCCGCTATGGGGCACCGCCTCATGCTGGATGGGGATTGGGCGTCGCTAGATTGCTGATGGTGCTAACTGGTGCTGGAAACGTCAGAGAAGTGGTCCTTTTCCCCAGAGACAGGAGTCGAGTCACCCCTTAGAAGGAACAGGAAGATTTGCTTTCTCTTGACAGCATTTATCCATGGCGGCTACCCTGACGGCGCTATGGAGGAGGTCACAGGGCAGGAAGTCATCGAAACCATGGGTAGACGAGACCTCAACCTAGACGGCACCGTGGTAAACCTGGCAATAGTCGGAAGTAGTCGTTTCTACGACTTCGAAATCTTCGAGTCGGCATTGGAAAGGTGGATTTCTGAGAATACATACCCGGATCTGATCATAGTCGGAGGAGCGAGCGGGGTGGACTACATGGCAGAGAGATGGTCTGACAATAATTTGGTCCCCATTGCTGTCTTTTCCGAAGAATGGGATGACCCCCAGAGAAGCTTGATCGATAGAAACAGGGCAGAGGCGCCCAATTCTCTAACCAAGAAAATCCTCGACTCCGCTTCCCACATCCTAGCTATGCCATCGCCTACCAGCAAATGGACTAGGGTCGTAATCGAGAGGGCAACCGAAATGGGAATCCCCACGGAAGTAGTAGAGGTCGAGTGAAACTAGTCGCCTCAATTGCGGTTAGACAACGCCCAAAGCCCCATTACTGCGGCCAAAAACCATACCGCCTCCAGAATGAAGAACGCCCACTCGTCGATAAGATAGGCGCGAATGGCAAGTAGGGCTGCGCCCCCGGCCATCATCCACAAATAGGTCGGAGATTTGCTATTCAGGAAGTCCCTGGTCTCAAGCAAAAAGGCACTCAAGATGAGAGTCATCCCGAGGTAAGCTACCCCCTCGCTATTGGCGAAATCGATTATTGATTCAATCACGGGTCGGCTAGATAATCGTGAAATTTAGTCTTATACTAATCACAGTCATCCAAGAATCCCACTTAGGGGGTTATCCCTCAGCATCGACGTTCTACTGAACACCACGAAGAGAATGAACAGGAAGATCAAGACGAGCCTAGCGGCATTGAGGATTGGTCTGACGTCCATGACCCTCCATGATGGGTGGCTGACTTGAACGGTTCGTTTCGTTCTTTTCGTGTGGATCTTAGAGTGTCTCGCTTGGTCTCCACCGATTGACTGGTAGAGCGTCCGCTAGGCAGTAGTTCGGGAAACCCGATCTAAGACTTCAG
>QQSB01000013.1 GCA_003602515.1 Candidatus Poseidoniales archaeon
GCGGCGAGTTGGTCTATGGCCTTGCCCTTGCCCTCATCCCCCCACTGGGCTCCGAGTACTACGCTGGCAGGCACCGGACGGCCTCCAATGCAGGGGGTGTTTGAATGCTTTGGAAGCGAAAGGGCGACAGAGACACTGAAATTTGTCACGAAGTGGTTATGTAGGGTTGGTAGGTCGGCGGGTTGATGGCACAGAGGCACGCGGTAGCAGAGGCACGTCTACTGAAGAAGTGGATATGCATGAAGTGCTCTGCAACTCACAGGGGAGCAAAGGCTCCTCGGGCATGTAGGAAGTGTGGATACAAGAACTTCAGGCAGAAGGCCGCTGAGAGAAGGAAGACTTGAGTTCACTTGTTCCTCTTGTGCTCTGCCATTAAGGTCTCTAGGGCAGTCTGAATCTGCAGACAAAGCGGACCGTAGTGTATTGGTAGATTTGCATCATTGAATATGTCATCGAGCTTTGAAGCTGTCATACCCAGTCTCACGTCCATATCTTTGCCCTTGTTGAGGAGCCATTGTTCTACTGCCTCCTTAGCAGATGCCCTGATATTTCTGGGTACCTGAGTATCGTCTAACTGGCCCAGTACTTGGGCTATCTGCTGAATCCTGGTCTCGACGTCTGACAAGTTACCACCACCTCTTCGAGCAAAGGGCCCTCCTTAAGCGCATCCCCCTAGGGTTAGTCCTCGGTCCATGAAGCCCAAGGCATGACAGTATTCGACAAACCGACTCCTGCTCCATCTTTGCCCAGCGCTATCAAGCCTACAGACGCACCGTCTGGTATTAGCTCGTTCAGCCCCCAACGCATCGCATCCGTCAGTGAGTCGCATTGTGGAGATTCTGCCCTACTACTGACCCTGTAGCTCAGAAGGGCCCTCGTAATGTCCTCTCCCTCACCCGTCGCGGCTACTGATCTGGTTTCATCGACCCAGAATCCTGATCCGGGGAGGGGGACATCGCCTACTCTCCCGGGTGGCCTGTGACTACAACCGCCAGTGCTGGTCGCACAGGCCATCGCCCCTGATGAGTCTCTGACGATGACCCCTACGGTATCTCCGTCTCCCTCAATCGGCTCCCTGCCCTCTACAGGCCTATTTGCATGTCCTCTATTGTCGGCCCATTTTCTTGCCCCTAAGCCGGTGAGGCCGTTGATATTCTCGTCCAGAAGGTCGGCGGCGACTCGTATCGGGTTTGGCGTATCTGACATCGCTATGACAAAACCTATCCTGCCATCACTGGTCTGTATAGACGCGTCGAGGAGGACAGAGCCATCATTCCTGAATACCCCTCCCGTTCCAGCGTTGAATACCGGATCGTCCTCCAGAACAACACAGGCTTCGACTGCTGCCTCTATTGCGGAAGCCCCTGCTAGAAGTAGTTCTGTGGCTACGTCTACTGCCTTCTGTAGATTTTCTTGTCTTTCGGGGCCTGGTCCGGCCCCCCCGTGTGCGATGACTGCCATCTTACCCATTGTCTGCCCCGCACTGCGTGACGGAGGAGGGACTTAGTTAGAACGGTCAGGCGGAGGGTTGCTTGTCATGCGGGGAGGAGAATGTATCAATCACATTCGCGAGCCTTTCTACCAAGCTTACCTTTTCTTCTGCACCGACCAAAGCGTACTGCAGTACTTCGTCCAGGGAGTCGACTGGTCGTATGGTTACCATTGACTCATACTTCTCATCTATTAGGACGTCCTGAAGATTCGACCTAGGGATGATTATTGTCTCGATACCTGCCTTAGCGGCGGCTTCAATCTTAGCAGTAACCCCCCCTATCGGTAAAACCTCGCCTCTAACAGAGAGTGAACCGGTCATAGCAAGATTCTGCTCGATGGGCACTCCTTCGAATGCGCTGATGATGGCAGTGGCCATTGTTATTGAAGCGCTGTCGCCATCAACATTGTGAGTACCTGGGAATTGTACATGCAGATCGAAATCCTTGATGTCTTTGCCAGTGAGCTTCTTCACCACTGCGCTGATGTTAGTTACGCTCTCCTTAGCCAGATCTGAAAGTCCTCCAGTAGCTATTACCTGTCCGGATCTTCCCTGGGAAGGCGTGACCATGGCCTCGACGGGGAGCACTACTCCTGAGAAGTCCGAAAGGCCACTATCGGCACCCAACACGGCTAGTCCGTTCACCCTACCAATTCTGGTTCCACGATTTACAAGCATCGCATACTCTGACTGCCTCTCGAGATACCTATCAGCTATCTGCTGTTCGAGTGGTTTCGCGATTGCCCTGGCTCTGGAAATGTGTTCAGCTCTTACCAGCTCGGCGCCTTCCTCGGACGCTAGATCACCAGCGATCCTGACTAACCCGCCAAGCTCCCTTAGCCTCAGTGAGAGCCTCCCCCTTCTACCGCTTCTTCTCTGGGCTTCCTTTAGGATGAGCCCTATCGACTCCCTATTGAAATGAGGTATTGCTCTGCCGGACTCCTTTCCTTTCTCATTCTTGACCTCTTGAGCAATGAATCTCACTAGCCTTCTCCTGTTCCTTTCGGTGTCCCTCATGTCAGTATTCACATACACCTCGTAACCGTATCCCCTAATCCTACTCCTGAGAGCCGGATGCATCTGCTGGATGCTATCGAGGTTTCCTGCGGCTACAAGAATGAAGTTAGTAGGGACTGGCTCTGACTTGGTGAGTGCCCCAGAGGACCTCTCAGAGCGACCGCTGATGGATAGTTCCCCTTCTTGCATTGCTACCAGCAGTGCCTGCTGCTCCTCCATCCTGAGCATCCTAATCTCGTCAATGTAGAGTACTCCCTTGTTTGCCCTGTGGACAGCCCCTGGCTCGACTCTCTCATGAGCAGGGGTGGCTAGGTCGGCACCTGACTGGAATGGATCGTGTCTGACGTCTCCAAGAAGGGCTCCTGCAAGAGTCCCGGTGGCGTCGATGAATGGCGGATCGTCATTTCTACCTCTCTTGATGAGGAGTTTAGGTATGTTAGACTCATCTCCTGCTGTGAGTCTGGTCCTGAGGAAGAAGTATCCAAAAATTAGCAGGAAGGCTCCAAAAATTAGGGTCATGATGTCCCCTGTCTGTAAAACCGCAAGAAGAAGCGCGGCGCCGATCACCATTACTACGAACAGGAGGGTCCTGTTGGTCCTCTCCCTCTGAATCCT
>QQSB01000014.1 GCA_003602515.1 Candidatus Poseidoniales archaeon
AGGTGTTGCCGTTATCATCCGAGTTTCCCCCTGCAGGGCAAATAACGTTGGTCCAGCTTACTCCCGTCAGGTCAGCGCCCGTGAGGTCAGAGTTGTACAGATTGACGTTCTCGAATGTAGCACCACTCAGATCCGCGTTATTCATGTTGGCCCCGTTCATGTTGAGATTGTAGAAGTGGCTGTTCTGCATGTTAGATGAATACAGGTTGAGGCTCGTCTCCTGGAAGTTGTGGAAGTCCGAGTCACTGAGGTCCGCATGAGGCCCCATCAGGGAAGCCAACGGGTAGCCATCGTCTGTACTACCTTCAACACAACGAAAATCACTAGGTAAGGAAAGGGGGCAACTGCCACCACTAGACGTTGCGATACTACCAGTCTTGGCTCCATTGAGTTGAGCGCCACCCAGATCCGCATCAAGAAGCATGACATTCCTCATATCGGCATTGACCAGTACGGTATACCTTAGATTCGCACTATCCAAACTCGAGTGCCTCAAATCCGCGCCATACAGATTTGCGCCATAGAGGCTTGAACCACGCAAGTCAGCATTGCGCAAGTCCGCGACCGCGCTCTGGGCCTCTATCTGCCACTGCTGGGCGAGTGTGGCGTTCTCCGAAAGCGCGTCGTAGAGGGTGGCCATGGTCTCGTTCATGCTGTCGATGACAGCCATTATCTCGTCTGCAAACTCCCCTGCCTCGTCCAAGGCTGTTACCAACGAGTCTCGGCTCTCCGTCATAGTGTCCAGCTGCGCCTGGAGCTCCACCGCGTTCACCTCCGCCGAGGCGAGCAGTACCTGTAGGGCAGAGTAGTCCTGCACGCTCTGGTCTAGCGCGCTCTGGAGTTGCGCATTCTCGCCTTGTGTCGTTATGAGATTTTCATTCAGCTCCATGTTGGACTGCTCAAGCTCGGAAATCCTGGCATCGAGGTCGGACGTATCATCGCTCATGCATCCGGCAAGGACGGCTGTGAGCATCAGTGTGGCAATCAAAGCGACTCTGGTTGTTTCCATGCCTTTTGTATCGGGTTATCGGGCATAAACATTCTCAGTATCGCTATCCCGAGAAGACCGCTTAGTGTGAAGAGAATCATCGACGAGACCCCCTCCGATGATATGGCTACGCGAATGATCACCGTGGAGAGCACGAATCCCGTGTTCCTAGCGAGATTGCCGAAGTCCGTGTAGAACCAGTAGGATATCAGCAGTATCAGGATGTCAGCCAGAATCAGGAAAGTGAAGAAGTCCAAGAAGAAGATAGCCCTACTTACAGAGCCTCCGCCCTCCTGCACTGAGGTGACCCAGCTCCAGAACGAATAGGCCGCTATGAGTACGAAGACAATTAGCATGAGATTGGCTATGACCCTCTTCGTCTCTACGAACGTCGCAACGTCTTCCGTGATTTCGCTTGCCTTTGGCGTCTCGACGCTTATCCTGTAGTAGGTCAGGGAGGTGTAGAAAAGGGCTATGAACGCCCCGCTCTCTACCAGCAGGAACCCCAAGTCGTCACCGATCTCCCATCCTGATGCCCCCTCAATCTCAGAGAGGCGCTTCAGTATGTCTCTGACTACCAGCAGTGTGGCTATCTCGTACTGCTTACCGACAGACGAGGAGAAGGAATCCGGAATGGTCCTAATCAGCTGATAGACCTCGTAGACCAGCAGAATCGAGAATGGAGTGTACAATGAGGACAATGGGGAACTAACCAGCTCTACAGCATCCCCTTCAATTGAAATTCGGCCTGTGATATGCAGTGCCCAGATACTGAAATGAGCTAGGAAACCAACCACCGCCAGGATGATTGTTACCCTCCTTGCAACCTCATCCGCCGCGTCTCCCATGACAAGCTCGAAAGCCCTGTAATTACTGGAATCCATGATTCGTGGCAGAATTCAACCTTTTTAGTAGTGAATTTATTTTATACATACAAAAAAACGCATAATATCTACTGTTGGAAGATACATCATTTCAAGACCTGACCTTCCCTCCTGCAATCATGCTCCCCTCCTTCAATGTCCTGGGTACAGAGCTCGAATCGTGCTCTGAGTCGCCATTGACAGGATGGTTCAGGGACGGATGCTGTAACACCGATAGGAATGACAGATCCCTACACACGGTGTGCTGCCAGGTAACAGCCGAGTTTCTGGATTTCGCCAGATCGAGAGGGAACGATCTAATCACTCCTGCACCGCAATACAGGTTTCCCGGGCTCGTCCCAGGCGATAGGTGGTGCGTTTGCGCAAGTACATGGAAGAGCGCGGCGGACATAGGGCTAGCATGCCCAGTACGCCTAGAATCTACACACGAGGAGACCCTCCAAGTGGTTTCGCTGGACCAATTGAGAGAGCATGCCCTGATCATGACCGAGTGAGGCGATACTATTACCGAGAGGTTCGCTGAGAATATGCCTTGGGCGTACCACTGCATTCCGTTTGTAACAGCATTTATGGGACTCATAATCGGTGACTATCTGGTATCCTCACTAGGTCCTCTGGCCAATACCATCTTCCCTCCAATGACTATGATCATCGGGGGATATGCAGGCCTGGCTATCCTTGGAGAGATATCTGACAGAAGGAAAGATTAGCCATTGAATACGCCCCAAGCCCGTGAACACCCACTCATATACCAAGGTACAATGCCGAGCTTATGGAAAATATTGACGTGATATATGCAGTTCTGGGTACCGTTGCTGTTGCTATGACGGTTCTAATAGCCAGTAAGAGACTGTCCAAGAGGCAAAAACCCACCAAAACCGACCCATGGGGTGGAATTGGCAAAGGTGTACGGGCCTCCGATTACTTCTACACCGAAGAATAGTCCCAAAACCCCTGACTCTCAGTAATACATGAATTCAAGGACGGCCTCTCTCAGGACCATACGTTAAGCAGGGCTGTCGATGAGTGGGATTGGGAAAGAAGGCGACACAGCCGAAGAGTGGATACTGGTCAAGGGGGCCAGGACACACAATCTCAGAAACGTGGACGTCAATCTGCCTAGGGGCAAGTTTGTAGTAATATCAGGAGTATCAGGATCAGGAAAGTCAAGCCTCGCTTTTGACACCCTGTATGCAGAGGGGCAGAGGAGATACGTCGAGAGCCTCAGCTCTTACGCACGGCAGTTCCTGGGCCAGATGAAGAAACCAGACTGCGATAGCATAGAAGGACTCTCTCCCGCCATTAGTATCGATCAGAAGCAAGGTAGCCACAATCCTCGATCAACCGTGGCTACCGTCACCGAGATCATGGATTACCTTCGCCTCCTATGGGCCAGGGTGGGCCTGCCTCACTGTCCCGAGTGCGGGCGAGAGGTAACCCGTAGGACCGTGCAGGAGATAGTCGATGACGTACTATGGAGGTTCGAGGGGCATGCAATAGCGATATGGAGCCCAGCCGTCAGGAACAGGAAAGGAACTCACTCCGATCTCTTCAAGGGCTTTGTCGAACAGGGCTTCCTCGCGGGAAAGGTGAACGGCAGAGAGGCCGATTTCGAGAACCCACCAGTTCTAGAAAAGAACCTCAGGCATGATATCGATGTCAGGCTCGACAGGCTCCTCCTCCATCTTTCTAACAGACAGCGATTAACGGAGGCCATAGAAATCGGCCTTCGCTTAGGAGGGGGGTCCATTGCAGTAGAGAGTGTAAGCGCGCCCAAGCCCGGAACAGACAATTCAGAGGAGCAGAGGTTCAAAACCAAGGAGGGGGAGACTATCCCGTACTCCGAGGAGTTCGCATGCCCCGAGCACGGGGCCTTCCTCCCCGAGATGAGTCCTAGGGTATTCTCGTTCAACAACCCGTTAGGGGCCTGCCCCTCCTGCCAGGGCCTAGGGGTCCAGAGGTCGTTCTCTCACGATCTCGTCGTCGATAGGAACGCTACTGTGGAGGAGGGGTGCATCAGGCCCTTCAGACGCTCAATGATGTCAGGATGGTATAGGAGTCAGATGATACAGACATGCCAGCACTATGGAATACCCACCGACATCCCATTCCAGGAGCTCGACGAAGACGACCGAGACATCCTGATTAACGGCTCTGGGAGCACCGCGATAAACTTCCAGTTCACATCGCAGAAGGGGTCCTCCTACAGGATGAGTAAGCCATGGGAGGGAGTTTTCGCCAGACTGAGGAG
>QQSB01000015.1 GCA_003602515.1 Candidatus Poseidoniales archaeon
AGTACGAAGAGTGAGACCATCAGAATCACGTTCACCTTCTCTATAGCCTTGGCTCCCCTCCAGATAGCGGCCATTGTGATTACTACCGCTATTGCTTGGAAGAAGATGACGTCCGTTGGGGACTCTAGGAAGGAGTTCCAGACCTCTGTAGTGTCTACCTCGCTTCCAAGGCCACCTCTCACTGCTGTCTGGAAGTAGTTCAGACACCATCCTGTGACGACTGCGTAGTAGAATCCTATTGCTGTTGATATCCATGCGGTCCAGAGACCCATCCATGCCATGTTCTTGCCTCCGAAGATTCGGAAGGTACCCACTGTTCCGGTTCTGCTCCTCTTTCCTAAGGCGAACTCGGCGATGATAAGAGGGACTGACCAGACGAAGAGGAAGATTAGCCATGGAACTAGGAATGATCCGCCTCCGTTCGCACCGACCATACGGGGGAATCTCCAGATGTTCCCTGTTCCTATTGCCGCCCCTATTGTAGCGAAGATCAATCCGAGTCTGCCGCTGAACTCATCTGAGGTGGACTCTGACTGAGAGCTCATTCTCCATCACCATCGAATTCGAATGCCATGTCCTCGGGCAGTCCTATCACTCCCCTTTCATCATCGAACATCGCTCTCAGAGTTAGACCGAGGCCCCCCCAGACGAAGCTGGCTATCACCATGAACATCATCAGTGAGAGTATGCTGGACCCAAATGAGGCACGGTATGGTATTGCCAACTCGTAGTAGTTGCCTCCATCCTCCAGAGTCGGGTACGTGAAGGGGAATGCGCCATTAGTGGTACCGAGCATGGCCTTGTACTGTATCTTACCTACCGATGTATCAGGAAGAGGGATTTCAGAATGGAGGACGGTCCCATTGGAACCATCGAGAAGTATGCATCCAGACTCCTCATCTTCACCGGGCTCAGCGAAGGCTGACATCTTCCATGGGACATCAACCCATTCTGTCGGTCCGAAGTCATCCTGCTGCCTATTTGGCTGTACTAGCCTCCACATCAGGTGTGTCATGTTGATGTCGATGGAGTATGGGAAGGACTCCTCCAGACAGAGCGAGATTGGAATGTCTCCATTGCCAACCTGTACATCTGATGGCTCCTGGAGCCATTGGCTGACCGTAGTGTTCTCAATTCCCACAATAGCACGATACCTGGGGTCATCTGCCATCTCTACCATGTAGAACGGAACGCCAAGATTTCTCACAGCGATATGTGCAATATCATCGGGGTGCTGGTGGAATGCCGTTCCTATCTCCATCGTGTAGCAGTAGGAGTTGTGGACTCCGTAGTGCCAGTCGCAGAAGTCCCCAGTAGTGGGATAGAGATCAGAAGACTGCATGGGGGCGTAGTCAGTCATTTCACCCATCTTCACACCGTGATATACCAAGAACTCGTCATCTGGAGTGTAGCATCCAGTGCAGTGCCCCCATGGCCAGAGTACGAGTTCTGAGAATGAGTGCCAGCTTAATGTGGCTTTGAACTCCGAGAATCCGTCGTTATTGTCGTCGTTCATCTCGGTCATATCCTGGATGAACTTTGTCTCGGGCTCGCTGTTTCCACCCAACCAGTCCTCGTCTATCAGACCGTCTGCATCGTCATCATTTCCATCCACGTGGTCCTCATTGAGTCGGTTGTCTCCGTCTTGGTCGACAGTATCGACGGGTCCGTTGTAGACATCATTGTTAGCTCCAGCATCACCAGCATAGCACATACCCGGGAAGAGAGGTCCTGTTGCACCCAGAGGGGCCCCCCACTCGTACTGGAAGTTACGGTTCAGATCTACCCCGTCACAACTGGGGTCGGGTTCTTCGTCAACATCTGGGATTGGGGTAACCCCAGTGACTGTGTTGTCCCTCAGATTCTTTCTCCATCCCGATGTGGGGCAATTCTCCCATGCGGTTGGTCCGCAGTATACCTCTCGGTCATACCTGTTGCCGTCCACGTTTAGCATGGGGATAAGATACATCTCTCTTGTGTTTACCATGTCGGTGATGAACTGCTCTGAGAAGTCCTCGTCGACTCCTAGGTCACCGGGACCACATGGATTTCCATCGCCATTGCTGTCCTGGAAGGAGGAGTTAAGCATCAGGCAATCTCCATCATTATCGATTCCATCCCATCCGTCTTCGTCCACCAGTCCGTCACCGTCATTATCGACTCCGGCCATACCGTAGTAATATGCGATAGTCTCCAGGAACAGCATTGGTACCTCGTAGGACATCCATTCCCTAGCATGGAAATTACCGGCTAGCATGATATCAGGCCTGTCTTCATAGTTTCCACAGTCTCCGACAAATGCGTTGCATTCGCCCCCGTGTACATCGGCAGTGATTTTCATCCATGGACTATCGTGGTTGTAGTGCCACCCCTGATAGGTTCCACGATTTGTCTCCTCACCACGAGCATTCATACCGCCGTTCATTCCATCATGGAAAGTCATTATCTCGGAGTTCTGATCTGCTAGGTTCTGCATTCGCTGTTTCATTGTGAAGTAGTCGTGATATTCTCTGAACTGAACTCTACTATCGCCTCCCCATGGGAAGACTTGGAACGAGTACTCGTCAGACCAGATATCTTGAGGAGCCAGTCCTGTCTCGGCGTCCTGAGCCGCTGCAGGAGCGATGAGAGATGCTGGGGCGAGTACTGAAAGAAGCAGAGGAAGGAGCATGGCCATTACAGTGGTGCCCTGGCTTTTTCTAGCCCCTTTCCTGTCCTCTAGAGTCGTCATGTATGACAATGCGAAAGGAGGCCACGTATTGAATCCCTCGTTAACCGGTCCTTAGGACCGGGCGGGGTTTATGAGTGGATGCCTGTCGCCCAAATCATGGAACAACTGGATGAGTTCATGTCGGGAGACGCGCTTTTGGTGGGTTTCTCTGGTGGAACGATGATAGTCATGGCTGTAGTGATCGCCATCAGCGCAATTGCTGGTTTTGCCTCTAGGAGAATACTTTTCCCTAGGCTGATGAATCTGATATCAAAGACAGAAAGGATTGACGGGAGGTCGCTGTTGGCTCCTGCTTCTCTGGGCTGGATGATTGGATTCTTGGTCTTCACGCTAGCGATAGATTGGCTGGTGTCGAACACCAATCCGATATGGGATGAGGGCTCTGTAGAACGTCTGAATTCTTACGCGTATGCTGGCTTCGTACTGCTTATGCTTGTGGCCGCCTATCGTTTAGTTGACTACTTGGACGCTTTCATTGTGGTAGAAGGGGAGAATCTAGCTGCCAGGAGATCACTTGCCAGCGTGGCGGAGTCGGTTGGAAGGGTGGCGGTCGTCGTCACTGGTGTCTTCATGATGGCCGGGCTCGCAGGGGTAAATCTGAGTGGGCTCATCGCCGGACTGGGAATTACCGGTCTCGCACTAGCTCTGGCTGCTAAGGACACAGTGGCGAATATATTCGGAGCCATAAGCATCCTAATTGACCAGCCATTCAATGTGGGGGACTGGATTATTGTAGATGGGGTAGAGGGAGAGGTAGTGACCATAGCCCTGAGGACAACTCTGATCAGAACCAGCGCTGATACCCTAGTCACCGTTCCCAACTCTAACATCACTAACTCCTCTGTTGAGAATTTTAGCCAGAGGAGATTCAGGAGGATAAAGCCATCATACGAGTTTGAGGCTAGTAGCGACCAGGAGTCGATAAAGAGCTTCTGCAGTTCTCTTCTGGAGCAGGTAACGTCTGATCCAAGGTCGATGAAGAAGGATGACTCCTGGGTGAGAATAAGCTCAGTGGGACCCTCCAAGATCATTGTTCAGACAAACTTCTACTGTGATTCCTCCGCTAAGTCCGAGAGGGAAATGAAGGAGGATGTCGCGTTGATGGCAAAATCCAGAGCGAGCGAGTTTGGATTGAAGTTCCACGAGCCAAGATTCAGGGAAAGTCACACCGTCTGAGGTAATCGAATGGGGATACTCGTTCTTATCAGGCATGGCCAGTCAGTATGGAATGCTGAGAATAGATTCACCGGATGGACGGATGTCGATCTTTCTGATAGAGGGGTAGAGGAAGCAAAGGAAGCGGGTGATCTTCTTTCAGAGATACCGTTCGATGTAGTCCACACCAGTGGACTCAAGAGGGCGCAGAGGACAGCTGAGATTATCATTAG
>QQSB01000016.1 GCA_003602515.1 Candidatus Poseidoniales archaeon
GAAGAACGGGGAGAATACAGTCGTGAATCGAATACTGCCATCAAGAAAGTCGACCATCGGGACAGAAAGAGAAGCTGATTTGGCACTATTGGAGGAAATGGGCTTGGACAGCATCTGGATAACCAGGAAGCATCCCTTCCTCGTGTACCTTTTCTTGGCAATTCTGCCCATGCTACTTCTTGGAGATCCCCTTGCATTACTAATCAGATGAAGTCCTCGAGGGTCATGACCGTGACCCTGTCGTTGTTGAACAATGAGTCCACGCTAGACGACATCCATCCGACCCTATGCTTAGTGTAGTCGTCCACGCCATACTCCTCCATCACATCCTCGGTGATCTGGATATACTTCCTCACTGCTCCCTCTGAGACGGTCAGTACGACGTTCCCTCCACATCCGGAGTCCATGTCCCCTCCTGTGAAACCACCTGAAGGCCTAGACTTCTGCTTGATGCATTTTCCCGCGAGGGGCATCCTTCGGTACGACTCGCCGCATTTTACGCACCTGATCTTCTGCCTCGTGTATGCCATTAGGTTCCCCCTCATGTCCGGGAGGAAGTGGGACTCTATCACCTGCTTCGCGACTCTCTCGGCCGCGACAGGTCGTAACAGCCTCCCCAGGCCCAACTGTCCCTCCAACTTGTCCTTCATGGTCACGAGAGTCTTGTAAGAGGAGTTTTTCGGACCAGCATCAAGCGGACCAGAATCATGAGTCCAACCATAACCCCGTATTTCTCCGATCATCCCAAGCCTATTCTCGACTATATCGACAAGCCCCCTGACTTCCTTGGGATGAGGTTGACCAAGGGTAGACTCGTAGAACTCCCTGCTGTAACTCCAAGCGCAGTCCACGTTCAATGCCTCCTTGTCAATCTCACTTGGATTCAATCTTGTCGTGAGGACAAGCGGTGCATCCATCCTCCCTCCCCTGTTTGCCGGCAGTATTGTCTGAGTGAAGTTGAGCAAGCCATCCATCAGCATCATTATGCTGTCTTCGTCACCATCGCAATTCCTCCTCTTTGCAGCATGGAAGAGAGGATGGGCATATCCAGCTGACGCATCGGTCCAACCGATGATTCTGCATGCAACCCCCCCAGAGGTGTGGGGTGCGAGCCCAATAGCGATATGTCCCACAATGTCTTGCAGGCTATTTGCCCTGTAGAAAGGCTCCATGCCATAGAATCTAACCATTAGGTCATCGACAAATGCGCAAGTGGATAGAAGATGGTCGGAAGCCAAACTAGACGGAATGAAGTCCTGAGGCAATAACTCCAGAATCTGATTCTCACCTCTCAATGGTTCTCCAGTGAAATCGTGAGTGTAACCAAGTTCCACCAATCTCTTCCATGATGTCTTGATCTCCGATGGCCTGAAGTGTGTCACTGGGACATCACTCATGTCAAATCTGGAGGTTCCGTCTCTGAAAACTGAAACTTCGTGCAGACCTCTGAGGATCCCCTTCTCCAACTGCTCTGGAGACTGCTCTTCGGAGACTAGCCCCTTTACGGCCTTGATCTTCTTCGGAATCCTGTCTAGCCCTAGTTTCCTCCTCTTTGCCTCGATGATGGAACCAAGATTTACCGCAGTCCTCTCACCCTTCCTCCTCCCCCTCTTCCTCCGGGGGGCACCTACGGTCTTCCCTCCGCATTCCATTGGCTCATCTGGATCGGGTCTGTGATGACAAGTGACATGCGGACTCTCCTTCCCGCATTCCTGGCATATTCTCGGACCCACCACGATTCTAATCGACCCCTTTTTCGAGGCTTCCGATACTAGCCTCTGCGGTCCCCCATTATCGCCGATAGGAAAGAGAGAGTGCACAAGGGGGCTCATCTCCCTCGCCCCCGATTTCTCCGGCCTCCCCATCCTCGCTCCAATCCTACAGGGGACCGAATCCTCCCATCTGGGAAGAACGGAGACTCTCCTGACCAATTGCAGACTCCTCTCTACTAGGTAATCATCCAGCCTACTCCGTGCTTCCATTCGCTCTGCCTCGTCCAAATCACTCGCAGTAGCTTGGATCTCTTTTTCGTATCCAGATATCTTTCCTACAATATCGGATACGATTGGCTTCACGTCTTTCCTGACGACTATTTCATGTAGAGAATAATCCAGTCCCAGGCCATCCAGTAGACTCTCCCAATGTTTTGGAATCAATATGTCGGAGCCTTCGTTACGATGCTCTACCCCCAGTGTCATTAGGGATGATTTGACCAATCCGTGACGGGATACTTCCGTCCAACGAGGCCACTCTCCCAATATCGGTTCGCCGAAGAGCGTCTCTTCACTAGCCAATGAGTACGGCCAACCGTCTACCACATCTCTAATCCTGAGGGACGAGTCTTCGATAGAACCTTTCTCAATTATAGAGTCAACTAATTCAGGAACGAACTGAATCGGCAGATCGGACCACCAATGATTCCAAGGAGGGGGGACAGAAGAGCCGTAGGAAATCGAGATTTCCTGAATCTGGCGCCAAGAAATATCCAATTTCTTGAGGAAAGAAATCCAATCCCTGCGTCTCCAATATCTCTCCAGAGGAGACTCACCCCCGCGTTTAATTGCCCCATTGAAGGGCATCCCAGGAGGTAGTTCGGACCTCTTCATCCCAAGAATTTCGGAGATTTTCTCNACCTTTTCATGCGTGTCCAGAGAATCTGCAATATCCACTGCCCACCAGTCTACGGAGTATGAAGAGGGAACCAGTGGTTTGTTGTTTTCTAGGAATTCACCATAACCAACTAGTATTTCTCCTGCATCCCAGATCGAGTCCAACCCACCTTCACACTCATTCCATTGCTCCTCAGTACTTACCCTCAGGAACTCCCCATCCTTCATGAGAACCGTCGGGCCATCAATCTCAATGCATGGAGTGACTGCACATGCCTTACCGGGACCCTCGATCTTCATCTGAGTTCCAACCGCCAGAAAACCCCCCATCGCCTCCATAGTAATCGGGTTCAGACCTGCAGCCGCGAGTCCGGTAGCCCTACTTCTTCCATATCTTAGTCTGAACCCTCCAGGCTCACGCGGTTCACCAAACACCGGTCTACCGGCAATCACGTCTTCCATGTATTTCGACTCCTTTTTGATCAGTCTTCTCTTCTCTTCCGGCCCCTTGGAGTCGCTACCCTTCTGCTTGTCAACGAATTCGGAAATGAAACCCCA
>QQSB01000017.1 GCA_003602515.1 Candidatus Poseidoniales archaeon
GTCACCGTTGCGTCGCCGATGCTGACCGCTCCGTCGGCCACAGTGAATGTGGCCTCGTCGCCGTTCAGCATTGTCACAGTGAGGCCGTCGGTCACTGCCGAGGACTCCACCGATCCCGAGTAGACGTGGTAGGTCAGGATGTCGACCAGTGTCGCGTTCTCCTCGTCGGTGTCGAAGGAGGCCAGGTCGATACCAGCAGCTGCGAAGGCCGCGTCAGTGGGTGCGAAGACCGTGAAAGGCCCGTCTGCCTGTAGCGCCGTCACGAGATCTGCATGGGCCAGAGCGGCTACCAATGAGTCGTGCTCTCCTGTGTTTTGTGCGTTCGTTGGTATATCATCAGATTCCTCTGCCGCCACAATTGGACTGAGGGACATCGCACCGATGGTGAAAGTCACATACATTCCTACGATGATCGGCATGATCATTCTTGTATTCATGCCCCTGCGGTTGTCAATCCACTAATGAAGGAGTGTATGATTCTCAGAATCGGCCATATATACCTGTGTTTCTGGTTGACTTATCTCTAGTTAGGTCATTATCAGGTTGTACACATGGAGTGCTTCTGGATCCTTGGAGACAACTTCCCTTGTGACTGCAATTTCTCCTCCTTCTGGATACCTGGACTGCAATGCTCCCTCTATGATTCCGTCATCCAGTGCCCATACTGGCAATTCTCCGCCTTCTGGGAATTCAGAGAACTGGACCTTGATGTGGAACTCCGGTTCGAGATCATAGCTTAGGGTCCCTAAGCCCGCGTGCTCCCACCAATCCATCATCTCATTGAGAAACTCGATTTCCTGGCTGATTCCTCTTAGACTGAATGCCAACTCCTGACCGACCCTGTTCCCAATCTGCCTCATCAATGACTCCAGGTCAATCCCGAAATCTCTCAGACTTGCGATTCCACCGTGATTCAGCTTTTTCCTAGCATCGCTTATCTCCAGTCCCGAGGCCATGAAAGCTTCGATATTGAAAGGCGTATCCTCCTCTGGAAGGTCCTTTTCTATCATCAGAACTTCGCGGATCTTCTCTAGGAACGAACCTTCGTTGAGAGTTAGCTTCAATGGATCCGTAATCCTCTCCTCGGTATACCTCTTGGATGCGGTATCGAAGGGAATGGCCTCTTCCCAAATCGTCTCAATCAGGTTTCTCTGATTCTCAGCGAACTGTGCAGATTCGATTACCAGAGCAGCATCGTTCTTCCCCTTCCCAACCGGATTATCATCTGAGTTCAGGTACTGAATCACTTCATTCTGATCCATCACTGCTCCCTGAGCCTCCATTTCTTCCGAATGGCGAACTTCGATAGATTCGTGAAGATCGTTGTAGAATCGCACTGTCCTCTTGTCCAGTTGAGCCAGAACTCGTACTCGAACACCTCTCTTTGCTGCATCGTTGATGGAAGTAATAGTAGCATTCCTGCATAGTGGTAGAATCCCAAATCTTCCGAGAATCATCACTAAGTCGGATTTAGAATCATTACCCATTTTCTCCAATCTACCGAGAATCCTCACTCTCTCCTTGAGAATTGTGAACTTGGGATTATCTTCAGCCTCTACCTCTTGGAATTCGAAATTCGAACTCTCAACCGAGGACTGAATCTCTTCGAAACTACTCTCTATCCTGTTCAACTGTCTCCTGCGAATCTCAATCAGTTGCTCAACAGCTTGATCTATCCTTGGGCAGGTGAATCTCATTGGCCTGTCAGCAATTACGGATACCATTCCCTTTTCTTGCAGGTCCTCTAGAGCCTTGTAGGCATCCAGTCTGGTCACTCCCAACTCCTTGGCAACCTCACTGGCTTTCATGCTAGGCTTACCAGCAAGTACGTTCACCACCGAGACCTCTCTCTCTGAAAGTCCTGAATCACTTAGAATCTGGTTCCACTCCATCTATTGTCCTCCTTCACCGCTCAAAGCCGAAATAATCTGAGCAACGTGCTTTCTAGGTCTGAATAGCCAGTCGTACACGTGATGTACTGTGTTGTCTGGCCCAATAACAAATGACGATTTAGAGGGAAACAAACCCAAGTGGAGAGGAACCCCGAATTTCTCGGCCACATCTCTTTCCTGATCAGAAAGAAGTGGGAATGGAAGGTCTAACTCTTTCTTGAATTTCTTATGCTGTTGGACTGTATCTTGGCTAATTCCGATTACTTCTACTGGTGGCTCGAGGGACTGGAAGAGTTCATACTGCTCTTTGAAACTCAGACAACCCCTCTTGCATGTTGGGGAACCACTCTTTGCGAAGAAGAAGATTACCTTCCACTGACCTTCGAGCTCGGACGATTTGAATACGCTGCCCTCACTCGTCTCTAGCTCAAATTCAGGAACCTCTTCACCAACCTTGAGAACCATGTTCTTTTCACCAAATCTCCGTTTTATCGCGTCTTACTAGGCTAAAATATCCTTCAACAAAATTAGGGTGCAATCAGGACGTTATAAAGAAGTGTTTCAATCTCACCGGGCAAGAAAGTCAGATTGCGATCTCAATCTTGATTCGCTATCGCATTTTGAATCATCCAGCACTAGGCTAGATTTGGCCATCTCTTCTTGATGGCCCTAAAGATCACTCTGGATATCACCATTGATGACAGGAGGAAGATTACAGAAATCCAAATTGGGGCATCATCGCTTGTAGCAAGGAAATAGGTGATTACGACTATCCCGGCCCCATAAATTGCTCTGAATATCGAGAAAACTAGGAAAGACCTGAGTATCTGGTTTTCGGGTAGCCATGACTTCGGACCCACCCGTTCTTCGGACATGTTTACAATTAACGAAACCAAAGACATCTACATTTTCCTGTTTTGAATTTTCGAACTCTTGAAAGAACACACCAAACAAGCACGGGAATGGAGAAGAAATACATTAATAGTTCACATTAGAACAATTATTAGTCTGCATTAAATAAACAATTTTACCGCATAATTTCGATAGACATGGCAGTTAGCGAAGCAGTAGAAGGAAACAGACGCATCCCGGTGACAGTATTGACAGGTTTCCTGGGTTCGGGTAAGACCACTCTACTGAACCACATCCTCACCAGTACCGAACATAAGATGAAATTCGCGGTAATCGAGAATGAGTTCGGAGATGTCGGGATAGATGAGAATATACTCGTTGAGAGCTCGGAGGAGAGCATTATTGAGGTGATGAACGGGTGCATCTGTTGCACTGTAAGAGGAGATCTGACAGATTTACTGAAAAGGATGCATGAGAGGATAAAGGACTTCGATGGAGTCCTGATTGAGACGACCGGTTTGGCAGACCCGGCACCAGTCGCTCAAACATTCTTCGTCGATGACGAAATCGTCAGCAAATACAAGCTAGACGGCATTATCACGGTAGCCGATGCCAAACACATCACCCAGCACCTGGACGAAGAAAAGCCAGAAGGCGTCGAAAACGAGTCCGTCGAGCAAATCGCCTTCGCTGATAGAATCATGCTTAACAAGATCGACCTAGTTTCTGAGAAGGAACTCGAAGAGGTTGAAACCAAAATCAAGTCGATCAATAGGTTCGCGCCCATGTATCACACCCAGAACAGCATCATCGACCCGGCGAATCTGATTAACATAGGTTCATTCGACCTAGAGAAGACCTTGGAAATGGATCCTGAGTTCCTGGATACCGAATCTGAGCACGAGCATGACGACCGAGTAACCTCCACCAGCTCCAAGTTCGTTGGAGCACTAAATGTGAACAAACTGGAACGATGGATAGGGGAACTAATGCAGAGCAAAGGCGAAGATTTGTTCAGGTACAAGGGAGTTCTGGCTGTCAAGGGGATGGATCGGAAATTCGTCTTCCAAGGTGTGCACATGCTCTTCGGCGGGGGCTTCAGTTCCGAGGTAGCTCCCTGGAAGGAGGGGGAGACCCGGGAGTGCCGCTTCGTCTTCATTGGCCGAAATCTGGATCACGAAGAACTTCAGCAAGGGCTGATGGACTGCAAGGCAGAGGAACTCAGATTCAACGTTGGTGACACCGTTTACGCAAACATCGGAGAGTTCACTGAAGGTCGGATCCTAAAATGCTGGGATGAAGGCAACCCGTATCGAGTAGAAATCCAGAACTCAGAGAGATCAAATGTCTGGGTTCCCATTGACAGCAACGACTACGTCATCCCAGGATGAGAGAATCAACGGTCGATAGTGCCTCAGACTAGTGATTATATCCTAGTCGCAATAGCGTCAGAGGTGCGTAGCATTGTCGAAATCGTCTCTACTCACACTGTAAGGGAAGGCGGGGGATTCAAGGTTCGCAGGCCCTCTAGGATGAACAGCGTACAGAGCCCGTTCTTACTGATAGACGAAATGGGCCCTGTGGACTACGGTCCGGGCGAGGCGGTCGGAGCCCCATGGCACCCGCACCGGGGCTTCGAAACCGTGACTTACCTTCTGGATGGGAGGATGCGTCACGAAGATAGCGCAGGTAACAGCGGTGAGTTGAACCCAGGTGACGTTCAGTGGATGACTGCTGGAAGAGGAATTATTCACTCGGAGGAGCCCCACGAGGAGTTCAGGAGAACAGGCGGGAGAACACACGGTTTCCAAATTTGGGTGAATCTCCCGGCAGAACACAAAATGATGGCACCGAGATACCAAGAAATACCCGAGAAGGACTCCCCCACGATTCAACATGAAGGAGTCTGGGCCCGGGTCATTGCGGGAGAATGCATGGGCATTTCATCATCCATAGATACAGTCATTCCAATCACATTAATTCACGTCAGGATGGAGGAGGGGTCAGTACTGAAACAAGAAATAGCATCGGATTTGAACGGAATGATCTATGTTTTCGGTGGCCGAGTCACGGTTGTAAACCGACTCAGTGTCAGGAATCATCCATTGCCTTACGGCCTGGGGGTGAGTCAGCAAGTGAGCGACGGGGAATTGGCACTACTGTCCGAAGGGGAGAATATTGAGATAAAGTCCGAGTCAGACTCGGAATTTCTGATTTTAGCGGGCCCAGAAATAAATGAACCAATCGCACGATACGGACCGTTTGTGATGAATACGAGGGAAGAAATAAATCAGGCCTTTCTGGATTACCAAAATGGAACATTAGCAAATTGAGATATTTTCTCAAATCATCATTGCTCTACTGTCTCTATCTGGCAAGGGCATCTGTTCGAAGAAGAGGAAGAATGACTACCTGAATTAGTGCCACTACAAGAAAAATAGATGCCGAGGTTAGGGCTATTGTGGAGCCAGTACCAGTCCTCAACTCCGCAGAGGCATAAATCCCGATTATTGTGGAGGACAGTCCGAATACCTGCGCCCATATGATGCAAGATCGGAAACTCCTTGATACGATCTGAGAAGTCGCAGCGGGCGTAACCAAGAGGGCCGTAACCAGAAGAGCCCCTACAAACTGTACCATGCTTACCACTACTATGGCAGTGATTATGCTGAATATCTTCCCTATTTTACTGACAGGAATGCCCTGGATCTGTACCGCAATCGGGTCGATTGCTGTTGCCAGCAAGACATGGCGGAAAGTTCCTAGGAACGCCATGGAAATAATGCTCATCCAGACGATGAGTTCGAAGCTTTCATCATAGATAAGTAGGATATTTCCAAACAAATACCCCTCGACAGTATGGGTAATCCCCCCTCCCCAGTAAGATAGGCCAACCAGTCCCAATGCCAGCACCCCTGTCGAGAAAATTGCAATCGCTGCATCCCCTGTTAGTATCCCCCTGGTCTGCAACTCGTGGATTAGCACCGATGAAATGACACTGAAGAGCAATGCATACCAAAGAGGAGATGTGGCGCCCAATACGATCCCGACCGCAACTCCGCCGAATGTAACATGGGCCAAACCATCACCGATCAATGCGAGATTCCTAATCAATAGGAATGAGCCTAGATACGCAGCCACCATTGTTACCAATAAGGCGGCAACAAATGCATTTTGGAAAAGTGGTACTGTGAAGAAGGAGGGGAATATCTCCCCTGGG
>QQSB01000018.1 GCA_003602515.1 Candidatus Poseidoniales archaeon
GCTATCCTGCCTCTCATTTCTTCCCAATCCAAACCCATCACCTGCAGCTTATCTGAGACCGGGCCATCGAGGGCGTCAGGGCTGGATGGGAGCATCGTGCATACGGTTCCATCCGGGCAAATCTCTCTAGCGGATGAAAGAGCCCCGAGGAAGACATCCAATCCATCCTCAGATGTCCATGCGTTCCTCCCATAAGGGGGGTCGAAAACGAATGAACATCTCTCGATACTGCCCCAAACCTCGTGAGTCGAGTCTGCTGAGCATCTTTCGACCCTATACGATCCGGTTCCCCCTGCCCAGTCTAGGTTTTCCTTAGTACCCTCCACCATTCTTGAGTCGAGGTCGCTAGCAAGTGCTTTCAAGCCCAACATGGATGCCTCGATGGCGATTCCACCGGTTCCGCAGAATGGGTCCACCACAGCAGATGGGGTTCCTCTCGAGAATGAGAGGGACACCATCAGACGTGCTAACCTAGGATCCATAGTTACTGGCTTGAAGAAAGGTCGATCCGTGGGTGATGTGCCGACGTATGTACCGGGAGAGGACCGATCTCTTATTCCCCAGAGGATTAGAGGGTTCTGCTGAGCGTCGTCCCAGTGACCGGAGGAGTCCCCATGTCCCGCAAGAATCACAACTATCTCAGATTCTGGATTCTCCAAGTCTACAGGTCTCAGATTGCTAGAAATCTTGGCCCCTACCTTAGATTCTATGTCTCTACGAGAGAGATCGCATACTCCAGTACCTAGCTTCCTTGCTCTGACTGCGAAGGAACCCTTCGGAAGGAACGATTCGGCCCACTCATGAACGCAAGTAGCGACATCGCCTGCTGATACGTCTTGCTCGTAGACCCAGAGTCTGGAAGTAGAATGGATGACGTCGTCAACTAGAGATGCCCCTGATATCCTCTCCAGTACTGATTCTGTCTGTGTAACGAATGTAAGACGGGGATGTAGAGTCTCGATCGGACCGAGAAGCGACCTGCACTCCTCCCGGAAAAGACGAGGATGCCACCCGCTCCCGAGAAGTACCAGGCTTCGTGCCCTCATACCTACAGCGTAGGGCCCTCTGGGCTTCAACCCTATATGCCCCCACTACTAGCACCACCCATAATTGTGAGGCGGGGAGCATGGGCTGCAATCTGAGAGATCTAGTTTCACCTGAAGCAATTGAGCTGAGTGACCTATCGGGTCAGAGAGTGGCGATTGACGTGTTTCTGAATTCCTACCAGTTCATCACTTCGATGACAGGGGCCGACGGCAAGCCCCTCTCGTTCGATGGGAAGCCGGTTGCTCACCTGATGGGTTTCCTAGACAGGGCCACGGTGATGATCTCAGAAGGGATAGATCCAGTGTTCGTATTCGACGGCAAGCCGCACGATCTGAAGAGGGATACTCTTGATGGGAGGAGAGAAAGGAAGACGGAGGCAGTTTCTCGTTGGGAAGCGGCAGTTGATGCAGGTGACATGGAAGCAGCGAAGAAACTGGGTCCTCAGACGGCTGAGTACACCCCGGACATGGTCCAGGAGACCAAGGATCTATTCGATCTGATGGGAGTCTCCTGGGTGGAGGCGCCGATGGAGGCAGAGGGAGCTGCTGCGGTTATGTGCTCTAGGGGTGATGTCGCTGCGGTTGCCAGTCAGGACTGGGATACTCTCCTGTACGGCTCACCGGTGATGGTCAGGAACCTTACTAGCCATGGTACTAGGAGGTTCGGACGAGTCATGAGCGCGGAGAGGATTGTCCTCTCCGAGACGCTCGAGAGTCATGGAATCACTAGGGAGCAGCTTGTTGACCTGGGGATAATGGTCGGAACTGACTTCCATCCAGGGATCAAGGGCATTGGGCCCAAGACCGGTTTGAAGCTGATGAAGAAGCATGGCACCATGGAGGCGGTTGCCGAGGCCAAGGGATTCGAGCTGCCGGAGAACCTAGAGGGAATCAGGTCCCTTTTCATGGAACACCCAGTTGGCGACGAACCGCTGCCAGAAGCCCGGAGGGCGGTGGAAGAGAGTCTGCGTTCCTTCCTCCAAGAGGGGCGTGGCTTCTCAGAGAGGAGGATGGAGCGCGCGCTAAACCGTCTGGCCGAAGCCGGACGGCTCAAGTCTTCGAGCCAGCCTTCGTTATTCGACTTCTGATCAAATCAGGTCGAAGTCGTTCTCTTCCGAATCTGGGATTCCGTCTCCGTCATCGTCATCATCGGTGTAGTCTGGTATTCCGTCGTTGTCGTGATCGAACTGGCCGGTAGTATCCCAGCCATCGTTCAACTCGAACCAGTCTGAGAGGCCGTCGTTGTCATCGTCCGTATCGTAACTGTCCCAGAATCCGTCGTTGTCATGATCGTACCTGTAGGCACCGAACGCGCCGTCCAATTCGTCAACATCTAGGATGTTGTCGTTGTCGTCGTCAGGGTCGGCTGCGTCATTGATGCAGTCATTGTCGTGATCCCTAGCGGCATCCACGTCGAATATTCCGTCTCCATTCAGGTCTACGAGCTGCTCTTCGACTCCGTCTCCGTCACAGTCCAACTTATCCTCCCAGTTGTCTATGCCATCGTTGTCGATGTCGAAGTC
>QQSB01000019.1 GCA_003602515.1 Candidatus Poseidoniales archaeon
CCTGCACTCTTCGCTTTCCTTACCGTGACGATAGCCAACTACTTCGGTTTCGTGTTTGGTCCGATTAGAGAGTTCTCAGAGCAGAATGAGATGGATGCGATTTCAGGACCAGCGACCATGCTCATATTCCTCCTGGTGTACCTCCGGCTTAGGGATGAGGGCATAGAGGATGGCATGACCTTCCAGGGCGAGTCGCTGGATTCGAAGGGCTTCGATCGTTTGTTCGTGATGGTTGCAATAGTGATATCGGCTACATTCATGATAGTAGAAATCTCAGGCCTATGAATAGGTGGAGCACGAGCCGGGATTTGCACCCGGGTCCATGGATCTGCAGTCCATTGCATAGCTGCTCTGCCACTCGTGCTTGACCCCACCGAACCTACTTTCTTTCTTGAAGACTATCCGAGCGACGGCATACCTTCATTGAGTGGCTATGCGTGTGAAAGGCGTGCCTCGTGTGTCTTCCCGGTTCGAGGGCCTGGGTGTTGGATTCGCACCGTACCTGCAGCCCCCTGGGCCTGGAGTAATCAGGTGGACCGTCGGTGAGCCTGGTTTCGACACACCATCTCCGATCATCGACACCGCGATCAGCGGACTCCAGAACGGGAAGACGAAGTATACCAGAGGAGCCGGTTCGATGGAGCTCTGCGAAGCTGTTTCGGGATACATCAGGAAGTACCACGGCATCGAGTCCCCTGCCGAAGATATCGTAGTGACCCCCGGAGCGAAGCAGGCTCTTCTCTACTCATTCCTGGTTACGACCATGCCCGGTGACGAGGCGATTCTTCTTTCCCCCTCATGGGCATCGTATGAGCCTATGCTTGAGTTCATCGGCGCTAAACCAGTTCACGTGCAGGTCAACATGGAGAACTTCCATCCAGACTTAGATGCAATCAGGGAGTCGATTACGGACAAGACCACCATGATCCTGATCAACTCGCCCTGCAACCCCACGGGTGCCGTCTTCACGCCAGAGGAGATTGCTGCGATAGTTGAGATCGCAGTCGAGCATGATCTCTGGATAGTTTCTGATGAGATATACGGCCGAATGGTTTGGGTCGACTGGCCTCACGTCTCCCCCTCAACCCTACCCGGCGGGAGGGAGAGGACGATAGTGGTCAACGGTTGGTCCAAGTCATGGGCGATGACCGGGATGAGGGTCGGGTTCCTCACCGGTCCCAGCGAGGCGATGAGGGCAGCCGTGAAGAGCCAGGCGAACTCTGCCTCGCATATCCCGACTTTCATGATGGACGCAGCAAGGGTCGCTCTGGAGTGCGAGGACTCGGTTCTGGAATTCAATGAGGAGTACCTGAAGAGGAGGGAGATGATGATGGATGGACTGGACTCCATTCCTGGGATTAGGGTCCCCGAGCCAGAGGGCGCATTCTACGTTTTCGCGGATGTTACAGGGACCGGGATGAGCGACGTGGAGTTCGCTGATGGGGCTCTGGAAGCAGGAGTTCAGCTAATTCCAGCTTCGCTTATCACAGGTGGCGAGGGTTTCGTGAGGGTGTCTTACGCTGCTGACGAGGACGCCATAGAGGAGGGTTTGCGGAGACTTAGGGCATGGCTTTGCCAAGAGTGAGTTTGAAATCTCGGTGACTCGGCTGGACCAGCGTGACTGAGGCTGATTCTATGGGTTCTCATGTCCTTCTCGACTACGTTGACTACCACAGAGGAAAGGGGGGAGATGGGGAATGGGTCCTCGGTGTCCTGAGAGAGTGCGTTCGCGAATCGGGAGTGCGAGAGGTCCATTCCCATGTCGAAATCTTCGATGGCACTGATAGCCCCCTCGGATTCGCAGCCGCGGTGCTGATTGACGAGAGTCACGTTACCGCTCACTGCTACTCGGAGAGAGGGTTGCTAGCAGTTGACGTTTTCACATGCGGAGGAAGCGACTCTGACTCGGTGGCGGATATGATACACGGTAGGCTGATCTCGGAGAACCCCGGACTGAGGCTGGTGTTCAGGGAGAGAGTGGAGAGGTTCCGGAGTGATTAGATGACTGTTCGGGACTTCATCGAGAGGCATTACAGCCATTTCAATGCAGGTGAGCTTGCCAGATGTGTGGATTCTCTGAGGGGGTTCTTGGAAGGCGATGGCAGGCTGATGGTCACTCTGGCAGGGGCGATGTCGACAGCTGAGGTAGGGAAGGGTCTGGCGCCAGCAATAAGGGAACAGAGGGTCCATGCGATTTGCTGCACGGGGGCGAATTTGGAAGAAGAGTTGTTCGGGCTAGTCTGCAGAAGCGATTACGAAGGGATCCCGGATTGGAGGAACCAGAGCAAGCAGGAAGATGCTGCCCTTCGCGACAGGGGGATGAACAGGGTAACCGACGTTGCGATCCCAGAGAGCGCCTTCACCAAGGTGGGGGAGAAGATGCTTGAGCTCTGGGAGGAGTCAGAAGAAGTGGGTGACAGTCGCTTCCCCCATGAATACGTGTATGACTTGATTCTTCATGGCGATATGGAGTTCTCAACCCCTCCCGAAGATTCCTGGTTGATCGCTGCAGCGGATGCGAATCTACCAATATTCACCCCTGGCTGGGAGGACTCGACGCTCGGCAATCTACTGGCTGCCAGAGTGATAGACTGCACTTTGAAGAC
>QQSB01000002.1 GCA_003602515.1 Candidatus Poseidoniales archaeon
CCACCGGTACGATAGGGGAGCGAGGTGTCTCTCAGGAGGAGGTCGTCGTCAGCGTGGATAGCACCAACTTACGCTTCTCCCCCGAATCGGTGACCATAACAGAGGGGGATTCGGTCCGGTTCTTCTGGAGCGGGGAGCTCCTTGCCCACAATGCAGTATCTTACGACGGCCTGTTTGACTCCGGCGACGCATCGAGGAACGTGGATTACTCGTTCAAGTTCGAAGTCGGTACAAACGGGACCCACGAGTATCTCTGTGAGCCTCATGAGGAATTCGGCATGATCGGTACGATAGTAGTAGAGCCTCTGAACATATTGGAGGAAGAAGAAAGCCCAGATGAGGAAGTAGAAGAGACCGAGACGCTGCCCGCCGTGGGTCTACTAGGTACTGCCACGATGTTCTTCGGAGCAGCGATATATCCGAAAAAAGGAGAATAGTCCGTATTTCGTTATGATACTCGGCCTGAACTCGTTGCACACCCTGGAGAGAAGTCGTAAGTGTAGTTTTTACACCTTACTCTGTGACGATGGTCATGCCCAAGCTCAACATAGGTGACCAAGCACCAGATATCTCTCTGCCCGCCATCGATGGCTCGACATTCGAAATGTCGTCGATGAAGGGACGTAGGGTTATACTGACTTTCTTCCGATTCTCCTCATGCCCATTCTGCAATATTAGAATTGATAGGATTATCAAGAGATGGGGAGAGTTTCCAGATGACACGGTGATTGTAGGGGTATTCGATGCTCAGATCGACGAGTTGTCCATGAGAATGGGCAAGAGGGGGGTACCTTTCACGATAGTAGCGGATGAGACCTATCGGCATTTCAACGAGAATGGAGTTGAGAAGTCATATGCGCGCTTCATGTGGGGTGCAATGCGTTCTCCGATCACTATGATTCTGGCTACGTTGAAGGGGTACATCCCGATGACTATGTCGATATCGAAAATGTCGACATTGCCTGCTGACATCCTGATTGATGAGGAAGGCAAAGTTGTTGATGCGCATTACTGCAAAGACACTGTCGACCACCTTCCCATCGACAGGCTGATCTCCTTCGCCAGTGGGGACTAAGCATGTCTTTCTTTGACGTACGGGACATGAAAAAACTATGAGTTGAACATCAAGTCATTGCCCCTATCCAGAGATCTGATATTGAGTAAATAATACGTGGATGCTCCTTGGTGAACGTGGATGTACATTTCTATCTGATCTCCAATCTGAGGTGAGCATTGTCCTAGGGTCGCCTCGACTTTGAACATACTTTGAGAAGGTAATTCTTCCGACCAGATAAAATTATTTTCTTGACCTAGTGTGTCTGTACCATCGATAAAGCTAGATCCGGAGAATGTAATATTCTCGGAGTCGATATTAGCGGTGGTGCCGTCTGAACATGAGGCTGCCCAGGAAATGTCTCCGGCCTTGATATTGTCTGAGCCAGCAGAAATTTTCATTATCAATTCTAATTCAAAGCCTAGTACCTTGATAGAAGATATTTGATCATTGCAGCTGGTTCCGCCACAATTTTGCGGTCTCGCTTTTTCATTGATATCATCGAGAGAGTGGTCTCCAGCACCAAGCCTAGCTGACCATGCTGTTTGACCACCAGGCACCCCACCCGAACCGAAATCATTACCGTTGTACATGATTATCTCGCAGCCATCGTCTACTTTGATCGTAGTTGCGTCATCGGAGAAAGCCTCTTCGTTACCATCTCCATCCGGATCCAAGAATGTACCTCCAACGGAATTCGGTACATTGGAGTAATCTCCCACTGTGTATGTGGCTGACCATCCACCAAATCCAGAGTGTTGGTAAAGAGTAGCTGTACAGTCAGAAGAACCGCTGAAGCTAACGAATGCGGAATCCATTACCACTTTGTTCGCTATATGATTAATGGCATCTGAACTGGTGTCCTCGTTATCTTGTTGCAAGTCTTCAATGGTGCTAATAATAATAGTTGAAGCGACAGCTGCTACGAGAATTAGTGCTATGAAGACGATCATAGCTCCAATACCAATAGAGCCTGATTCACGCTCCACTTAGACTCACATACGAGGGGATGCTGAATACGGTATTATTCTGCCTATAATGCCATATTAGACTCGTTACGAAAACCATGGGTGTTTCCCAAAGTGATCCCGGGGGACGATCTCTCCGTTTTGAAGATAATAACGGAAACCAGAGATCACCGAATCGAGATATTTCTTGAGACGCGGTTTCACCCATATCACATGGGGGACGTATGCGATAAATTTTGGTAGTCTGTCCAATATGTGCGGATACACGGTGATGGTCAATCTTGACTTTCTTTGAGCTAGTGGGGCTATTTCCCAGACCACGTAAGATTGTGCCCCGCCCGATTCTCCAATCAACAGAGTGTATCCCATCCCCTCGTCCCATGTCTGGAAGTTCCTGACATAGTCTCGTCCATTCAGGTAAACGAGGCGATCCGAGTGACGACCCTCCTCCCATTGTATCACATCATTGGATTTGCAGAATGGGTGAGATGGGTTGAGGTTTCCCGGCTCGCTGATTGCCCCCCAGAGCTCGTCTGCCCCAGCATCGAAGTCCAGGGAGTGGGATACAGGTAGTCGATCAGTCCAAGCCAACTCCATAATATCACTGCGAGCAGGAGCCATTTGTACCTTACATGCTATTTCCTATCTACTAGGCTTGGAGAGAAGATATCTGAAGTACTGGATCTTGCCAGATTTCAGAGCCTCGTAGATGGGGGTGCCTGGGACTCCTCCGAAGGTCTCGAAGCTCTTCCTCAGGGAGGCGGGGGAGCTCTTCTGTATCATCTCCCTCCTGCCCTCGTCTATCAGGTCCAGCGCATCTAACACATTCTTCGTCACGTCTGATCTGGACTCGATACTGAAGCCAGTTGTGAGGAACTGTTCGTGCATCTTCTCCATCGTTCGGGCGTCGCGCATATCGGTCCAGCAGAACTTACCACCTGGCCTCAGGACCCTAAAGACCTCGCTCAGGAAGTCGGGTATATTCGCATAGCAATGGGAAGACTCGACGTTGTAAACGACGTCGAATGACTCGTCGGGAAGAGGGAGGTCCTGAGCATTCCCCTCCTTGAATTCCAGGTTTTCCTGGCCAGAGAACCATTCCCGCGAGAGTGATACGGCCTCTGCAGAGTAGTCTACAGCCACCAGCGACTCGGGATTGTACGTCCTAGCAATCCAACTCGCCCCCCCGCCCCTACCGGATCCAACCTCGAGGGTCACTTTACCCCCCATCTCCACATCCCTGACGTTCATGTTGTAGAGTTGGATGAACAGCCTGTCCGGCTCGTCTCCCTCGATGAGTTCGAGTTCGGAGTCGTCAGTGAAGCCGTAGTTCATGAAACGGAAGCTTGGATCCGTCTGCGAGCGTGCCATCCTCTGGTACAGACCCCTCCACATCCGCATCCGAATGCCAGAAGGTGCGAGTCGCATCACGGTGTAGAATGCCCTTGCAGGGAGACCCATTGCCAAGCTAGCACCTATTCCTTCCACTTGACGGAGCACCCTATGCTCTCAGTCCTAGGGACGGAGACCACAGTCCCGTTCGCGAGTTCCACCATGGCATCCTCCAGCTCTGAGGTCTTGGCATGTGAGGGGTCCCGCGGGGAGTCGTCAAGACGGCCCCTGTAGACCACTACCGAGTTGGGATTCACGAGGTAGAACTCCGGTGTCCTCTCGGCCCCGTATGCGAGAGCGACCTCCTGGGAGGGGTCGTGTAGGTACGAGTAGGTCATTCCCTTGTTGGCCCTCTTGACCATATTGTCCCATGAGTCGGATTCATACTTCACGGGGTCGTTGGAGTTTATGCCTGCGAATCCGAGGCCGTTCTTCCTAGCCACTTCCGCGGCGTTCTCTATCCTGGGCTCGGAGCCGACCACGTATGGGCAATGGTTGCACGTGAAGAAGATCACGGCGCCGTTCTCGCCCATTACATCCTGTAGCGAAACCATGTCCCCCCCGGAGTTTCTGTTTGCGTTCGGGAGTTCGAAGCCTGGTGCGTTTGAGCCCGGTTCTACCATCTGCTGAGAGTGCATGTCGACTCGTCAGAGTGGGTGTTGTTCAATCCTTTGGAAGGAGGGCTTCTCTCCTAGAGATGATTTGCGCCCTGCATTCCTCCAGCCTCCTCCTTGCGAGTCTGTTCTGAGGATCGACGTCGAGGACCTTCCTCCATGCGCCGGCTGTCTTCTCGGTATCCTTCCCTTCATGGAGGATTGCGGCTATCATCAACCTGGCATCGAGGTGATGTGGCTCGGCCCGCACCGCTCCCTCGAAGTCTGACATCGCCTCATCTGACCTACCGAAGTCTAGGTACAGTAGTCCTCTCTGGTACCATGCCTCGGATAGAGTAGGGTTTGTCTCTATGGCTTTGTTCAGGGGCCTTTCTGCCTGTTCTGACTTCTCCATCGCGATCATGCAGGTCCCAAGGTGGACCAGCCCCATGGAGTGGTTTCCATTCAATCTGAGGAGTTCACGCAACTCGGACTCCGCGTTGCCCCAGTCTCCCTGGTTCATGAGTATCTCTGACTTCCTCAGTCGGGCTAGTTCGTGATTTGGGCGATCCTCGACCAATCTGTTGGCGTCGTCCAGAGCCAGTGCCAGATCGTCAGAGAGTAGGGCTGCCGATGACCTGTTGAGCCTGGCTCGAGTGTGATTAGGATCGATTTGGAGGCTCTGGGAGAAGAGCTTAGTCGCCTCCTCCAAGCGGCCGTTTCTAGCCGCAATGATGCCTCGGATGAAAGGGACCGTGGGGTTGTCCTTCAGAGTGGTTGTTGCCTCCAATGTCAGTGCGTTTGCATGTTCCAGATCTCCTGTTTCGAGGGAGAGCTGTGCTTCCTCGAGGGAAATCGATGGATGGTCTGGAATCAGCCTTCGTGCACGTACAAGTGCTACCTCCGCCTCATCAAATGCCTTCTGGTACCTCAGTGCCCTGGCCCTTCCGAGCCAAGCGAGTCCCGATTCTCTGTCTATTTCGACGGCTCTGTCGAACGAGACGAGTGCGTCGATAACGGTCATTGGATCGATTTTGCCAGTCTCATCTCGGTGTGCGTCCGACTCCACGAGGCTTAGCCTCCCCTTCATCACATGCAGTGTGGCGGAATCCCAGGACTTCTCCGGTGCATCATCGAGGGTCTCCCGTGCCGACTCCACGGAGCCTTTCGCCAGCCATAGCTGGCTGAGACTACCTCTTGCCTCTGCATCTCCTGGCTTGCTGCATAGGTGCTCCTCCAATACCTCAATCGCAGCATCGGCCCTCCCATCGTTGTCGAGAATCTCCGATTCTAGGATCACAGTGTACTCACCCAGTGCGTTTGCTCTCCTGATGCACTTCATGGCATCCTTGGTCGTCCCGCCGTCTGCGGTGACTAGGCGCGCCTTCAGCAACCATGCCTGGCCGAAGTCCTTGTCGGTCTCGATTGCGGCCTCCACCGATTCAAGTGCTGCTCTGAATTCTCCTAGGAGGAGTTGCTTGGTTGCCTTCTCGATCAGGCCCGGGGCGGTGTTAGAATGGGTCGCTCTGCGGGCATCTGAGTCTCGCGCTCTCTGTGCAATTAGGGATAGCTCGCCCTCCTCCGGTGATGGTGTTGACGCAGCTCCAAGAGCCTCTAGCCTCTTTCTGTCTCTGATGAGTCTCTCATCGTCGGAACTGCCCAGGAGAATTATCTGCTCATTTAGTGCCCCGATATCATCTGGGACGATCGCTAGAAGACGCTCCAGCGTCCTGTCCAGTGAGTCGAGATCGCCGTTGCCCCTCTGAATCTCAGAGAGCGACCTGAGTGCAGACTCGTCTTCCGGGTCTAGGTCATTTGCCCTCTGGAAGCAATCGGCTGCCCAGTCGAATCGTTCGACGGAGTGGAAAAGCTCACCCACTCGACGATGCTCGGTAGCTGAAAGTTCGACGTCCTCGGCTTTCATCTCCGCTTCTGTTAGTATGGCTGCGAGCCTTTTGGAGAGGGGCTTTAGTCCTTGGACGGTGCTGCGCTCGTCCTCGGAGTCGTCTTCCGGGTAGTGGCTCAAGAGCTCTTTGACGGCATGGCTGACAATAGCGCAAGACTCGCTATTGCTGACTGGAATTCCTTGGTTGAACAGGAGAGCCTCGGCTGCCTCCAGAGACTTGTGAACACTCAGCAGGTCATGAACCTCGGGAGCATCGGAAAGGATAGTGTCCACCCCTCTAGATAGTAGGTCCAGTCTCTCGGATGTCTCGTTCAGATTGCCCTTCATTGACCCCAGTTTCAGCGCCAGTCTCTTCCTCTGCCTCAATACCGACTTGTGCCTNATCCATAGTGCGAGTAGGGTGATTGATAGAGCACCATAGAGAGTAAGTATCGCCATGGTGGTCTGTTGCATCGTTCCCAGCGGGCATGAGAGACTTTTGATGGCTTCTGCTATGCCTACCCTTCAGAGGGTCATTATTGGCGGAGTTTTCCACTGCCAGAAACGAGTCTCTGAAACTCACTCTAGGTCCTTAACCGAGTAGGCTTGCACTCCAAGCTTCAGAGATTGTGCCCCTACTGTCTTGCCGACTACTACATTGATTCCTGCGCCGGAGGCGAGTTCGTGAATCCTGTCGGTGACCTTGCCTGAGAAGACTAGTCCCTGGGCTCCATCGGAATCTCCGAGGGCCGCTTCGAGAGCCTTGGCTCCGACTGGGTCGGATCCACTGCCATCCGAGAGGACTATCACAGCGTGGTTCGCCTTTAGACCGTCCATCATTGGTGCCCAGCCCTTGATCTCGTCTGGGGCCTCCAATGACGCCTTGCCCTTTCCGACCGCTTTGTCATCGTCCTTCTGTATCTCGGTCTGTATCCGGGCGACCGCCTTCGTAGCGGTCTCCTTCTGACCAAGGCACTTCGTCACTACCTTGCCCTCCAGGTGCTCTACTTCCCTGCTCTGAGGAGCAAAGGCGACGTGCGTAAGGGACTTGCCCAGCGTTCCGCTGATTTCCATCAACAGCAGCTTGCCTCCGCGATCCCCGTCCAGGAATGCTGTAACCGTCTTCTTCTTGGAAGCTAGTGCGGCCAACTCCGGCTTAATGCCGGACCCCATGGTCGCAATCGCGTTTTTGATCCCAAACTTCAGTAGATTCCGGACATCGTTCCTTCCCTCGACGATGATTATCGAATCCGAGTTCTTCACGTTAGGTCCTGCGGTCATCTCCTCAAATTCAACCTCAGTATCCAATGTCAGAACTGCCTTGACCTCGTCGAGGATATTCTTCGACTCGCCGGAGGCGGAGTTCACAATATCCAGCAGAAGCTGCTTGGCTCTGTCTATGACGTGGTCCCTCTTTGCAGATCTGATATTCTCGATCTGCTTGACCTTGATCACTGCTTTGCATGGACCAATTCTGTCTATCGTCTCGAGCGCGGCTCCGATTACTGCGGTGCTGACTTGGTCTATCGAAGATGAGACTTCGATAACTCCCTGTACGCGGCCCTTGTGGTTGTTCAGATTGACATCCACGTGGCCAATTCTTCCTGTTCTCTGGAGCTTCCTAAGTTGGAGCCCCTCTCCCAGGAGTCCTTCGGTCTGGCCGAATATGGCACCGACGACGTCTTTGCGTGCTACGGTCCCATCGACTCTAATTGTTGCGTGTATTACGTATTTTCCTTCACTTGACATATTATTCAATTCCTTTGCTCATCGGCCCCAAACGGGGGCCCAGCCCCCGTTTTCGCCATTTTGGCAGGGGGGGTTCGGATGGGCGCAGGGCGCCCGGGAGTGGCTGATTAGCAATACATCCGGCACACGAGGTGTTCATGAATGCTCCTATTTGTCTTTGAGTATGGTTTTGACCTAATACCTAGTCGTTAAGGGCGGATGCCCCACGTGAGGGGCATGGTAGCAGAGGTTTGGTCTGAGAACGATCGTTCGAGGGTTTTCTTGAATGCATCTAGGCTTGCCCTGAAGGATGGTCAATTATCGAATGGAGAGAAGAGGATTCTAGTGAAACTCGCCCATGCATTGAGCCTTGAAGATGGTGAGCCGAAGAGGATCTATGATGCAATTCTGTCTGGCGAGTGGGAAGAGATTACAGGGGAAAAGATAGAGAAGAGCGAGATGAGGTTGGTCTACGGCCAGGTTCTCGAAGCTATGCTTATTCACACTGACAGGTCGGATGACGTATTGGCACAAATAGCGTATCTGAGGAAGATGTTCCTGATTGAGGATGCCGAGCATCGAGCTATTGCGAGGAGCCTAGACAGGCAGTTAGAAGAAATCGTACATAGATCATTCATCGACGAATACAGAATGCGGCTAAATGACTCGGTAGACAGCCTGCGCGATATTTTCGATAGTGTCAAAATACTCTCTAGGAAGCAGTAGTCCAGATGAGTTCCGAGCGTATTCTGGACGAGTTCCTTGGAGAGCAGCCCAAGAGGGTGCACAAATCTCATCGTAATCTAGCAAAAATTGTGCGAGAGGCATACCCGATTGGTGTACCAGCGATGATCATGAAGTCAAGCACTGATCGTCTTGGCAACTCTGCTGGGTATTCATTCCATCTTGGCACGCCGGATGAGATTCTGAGAAGGATCGCGTCTTGGCTGATTACCGAAGCGGGAGAGGAACAACGGGTCTTGTGGAAACTGATACCTCTTCTCTGGAAAAGGCATGGGAGAGAGGACGTCGCACTCTCGGCTTTGCTCCTGGCGAACTTGGATAGCGATAGTGCCGGAGTAGATCCATGGGCTGTTCTAGCATCCTCAATCAACTCCACTGAGCCGGCCGAGGCTCTTCTTCTTAGTATCGAGGAGGTTTTTCGTGCGGGCCATAAGAGACCAAGTGACGAGCTTCTGAAATCATGGTGTGAAGGGCGTTTGGTAGAGTCTCACCTAGCTCTAATCTCAACATTTGCAGCGATTAACTCCGATAGGAAGATTGGAGGCGACGTAATCGCACAACTCGTCAATGTGAAGGTCCCTGATGGAGATTCTCTTCTAGGCAGGATAAGAGACAGAGTGGCATCGGGAGTACCATAGCACTAATTCATCGGTAGCCCCTCTGGAGATCATGGTCGAGAGGTTGCTACCATCAGATGACCCGGTAGCAGAGGAAGTCCTGGAGTGGACAATTAAGAGGGATGCCGAGGACATTACCCAACTGATGGAGTGGCTTGGGGAGACCTCTGCGAGGAAGGATCGGGAGATGCTGATAAACAGGGCATTGGACCTGATGGAAGAGATTAATCACGCCTTGAGGCGTTTGGACGAGTTGAGGTAGAGGATGCGCTCTCTGTTGCTGGCAGGAGGTAGGTCCTCGCGAATGGGATGTGACAAGGCATTAGTGGAGATAGATGGATCCGCCATGATAGAGAGAGCGGCAATCTCGCTCGCCACTGCCAACCTAGAGCCGATTAGGATTGCAGTCGCGCAACCCGAGGACGTTGAGGAATACGGCTCGGCCATTGGACCTGATCTGGACATAGAGTGGGTTCTCGATTCGATGACCCATGCGGGCCCAATTGATGCCATAGAAGAGGCCCTCCTCGATCCGGAGTGCGAAGGTGGGTTACTCCAATTAGCCACAGTGGACTATCCATGGGTATCTTCGGATCTTTTCGTCTCTCTCCAAGACATGCTCGGTACTGATGATTGCCTGATCATGCCCCATGATGGGGAGAGGGGCCACCCCCTGCTTTCTTTGATTCGGACCAAGGAAGTACTCGAGATTATCGAAGGCGACAGGCGTCCTCTCCAGGTGCAGTTCGCTGAAGTCAAGCATTCTCTTCTAATGGAGGACCCTGCAGTCCTTCTGAATGTGAATACTCCAGCTGACCTAGAGTAATATCTGTCCGGTGCAGAGTAAATCGATTACCCGGGGGTAGAGGGTGTGCTCGACTTGCTTGACCCTCTCCTGAAGGGAGGTCACATCATCGCCAGCCATCACTGGGACTTCCATTTGTGCTAGGATGGGTCCGGTATCGACTCCCTCGTCGACCAAGTGCACTGTACACCCAGTTATCGGGACACCTGCTGAGAGGACATCTCGATGAGCATGGGCTCCGGGGAAATCTGGTAGCAATGATGGGTGTACATTGACTATCCTTCCCTTCCATTTCCCTACGAACGAAGGAGTTAGTATCCTCATGTAGCCGTTGAGGACTACCAGTTCCACATTAGAAGACTGAAGCTTTCTTTCGATAATTTCTTCATGTACCAGACGACGATCTGGGGCAGGGAGATCAGTGGGCAATGGAATGCCCTTGGACTCGATTTCCGATTTCCTCCCGTGCTCTAGTCCTCCGGCACCTTCGCTATCTGCCAGAACTAGAACTGTCTGATGACAGCGGGGCTCTTCCGATTGGAATTTCAGCAGAGAGGCGAGGCCGGACCCCCCTCCGGAGATTAGTACTGCTAATCTGATAGGGTCTTCGATGGAGCCGACTCGGGGGAGTACGAAGGAGGCTCCCATGCTCTCGTGACGAGGAGTTCTGGCTTGAGTCTTCGGTAATTACAGTTAAAGGAAATATTCGGAGGGGTTCTTTGCATACATGGAGAGAATCGAGAGTCTCGACGAGATCGTCGAGAGGTACTGTGTGTCTAGCAATCCAGTTCTAAGGCGGCTGTATTTCGGTCTCGGACTGCTATTTATTGGGTTCGCAATCATTGGAATATGGGTCCCCGGGTGGCCGACGATCTCATGGGCAGTACCGGCCGCCTTCCTATTCTCTTACTCAAGTGAGAGGATGTTCAGGTGGACGATGACGAATCGCTTCTTCGGATCTGCGATGTTCGAGTACTATGCAACAGGAAAGACGATTCCAAGACACGCAAAATCTGGGATAATTGCACTGATAGCACTCATGTCAACCATGTCTGCGGTCTTCGTTTGGTATGTTTCGACCTTGGGGGACGGGGTGTTCTTCGAACCCTCTTCCTGGGATGGGGCAGACCCCGGATTCGGCTCTATCACCATCATCCTCGTGGGAATCGTGGGTGTTTGGTATGTCGCGTCAAAGGTAAGCGTGAGAGATGTTGGCTAACTGAAACTATTTTGCATGTGACCATTACCCCTACGCCAGAGTCACATGGATTTCGATACAATCTCCGTAAGAGGAAAAAGCAAACCAGACCCAACAACAGGTGCGATAGTCCCGCCAATCTACCAGACTGCAACGTACGTTCTGGAGGAAATAGGAGTAGACAAGGGGTTCGACTACACTCGTTCTTCTAATCCCACTAGGCAGGAGCTAGAGAATCATCTCGCAGCCCTAGAGGGAGGGAAGCATGGGATTGCATTCTCAAGTGGGATGGCCAGTGCTGACAGTTGTATGAAGCTACTAAGCCAAGGGGATCACGTCGTTTGCTGTGATGACGTGTATGGGGGTACTGCAAGGCTGTTTAACAAGCTCATGACAAACTATGGGGTTGAATTCACCTACGTCGACTCTCAGATCGCATCGAATGTTGAGGATGCGATTCGCCCGGAGACCAAGATGGTGTGGGTGGAGACTCCTACTAACCCGCTCCTAAAAGTCACAGACCTCGAGGCGGTGGGAAAGATCGCGAAGAGCCACGATCTTCTATATGTGGTAGATACCACATTCGCGACCCCGGTGTTCCTCCGACCGCTGGAGTACGGGGCCGACTTGGTGCTTCACAGTACGACCAAGTATCTGAGTGGCCACAATCAGATAATAGGTGGCGTGATTGTAACCGATCGAACTGATTTATTCGAACGCCTGAAGTACATCCAGAAGAGCGTCGGCGCCGTTCCAAGCCCCTTCGACTGCTGGCTTGTGATAATGGGCCTCAAGACCCTGCATCTGAGGATGCAGCGGCACTGGGAGAACGCAGAGAAGATCGCGGCCTATCTGGAAGGGCATCCCAAGGTTTCGAAGGTGGTCTACCCCGGATTAGAATCCCACCCTATGCACGAGGTAGCTAAGGCCCAGATGAAGGGTTTCAGCGGAATGATATCCTTTGAGCTGGAGGGTGGCCTGGAGGCCGGTAAGAAGCTGATGAATTCCGTCGATTTGTGCCTACTTGCTGAGAGTCTCGGTGCTGTCGAGACCATGATAACACACCCAGCCACGATGACTCACGCCGAGGTCCCTCGGGAGGAGAGGCTGGCAAGAGGTTTCGAGGATGGGCTAGTTAGACTATCAGTGGGCATAGAGGATCCAGGCGATCTGATTGAAGATCTGGAGATGGCCTTCGAGAAGGTGTGATCAATCCCAATCGTCAGGTTCCCAGCCGTTCTCCCTGAGCCAATCGTCGTTGTAGAACTTGGAGAGGTATGGGTTTCCAGCATCTGGTAGGACCGCTACAACCATCGCGCACTCTCCATTTTCATCTGCCTTCTTGGCAATGTCGATTGCCACCTTAATCGAACCGCCGCATGAACCCCCGCAGAACATTCCTTCCTTCCTGGCAAGCGCCCTCGCCCATTGGAAGCACTCGCCGTCATCCACTTGGTGAATCTCGTCTATCACCGAGAAGTCGGTTGCGGATGGGATGAAATCCTCTCCGAAGCCCTCGACCTTGTACGTTTTCGGCTCTCCCATGGTCCCTTCTTCGAACCATTCTTTGAGGATCGATCCAACGGCGTCGACTCCAATAATCGTGGGTGGCGCAGAGTCGTTTGAATCAGCCATCTCCTTGAGCGCCTTGGATGTCCCGGATATCGTCCCCCCGGTCCCCATAGTGGCTACGAAGTGGGTTATTTGACCCTTGGTCTGCTCCCATATCTCCGGTCCGGTAGAGAGGTAGTGGGTCAACGGGTTTGCCTCGTGCGAGTATTGATCAGGATACCACGCCCCGGGGATCTCTCGTGCCAATCTGGCCGCCACCTCATAGTAAGAACGGGGGTCCTCCTTCTCTACAGCTGTGGGACACACGTGGACCTCGGCTCCCATGGCCCTGAGGAGGTCTATCTTCTCCTTGCTCATCTTGTCTGCCATGGTGAAGATGCATCGGTACCCCCTCTGCGCTGCAACCATCGCTAGTCCGATTCCAGTATTGCCGGAAGTCCCCTCTACAATCGTACCACCTGGCTTCAGGAGGCCCTTCTCCTCAGCATCCAGAACCATCTGCAATCCGATTCTGTCCTTTATCGAGCCGCCGGGGTTGCACCTCTCTAGCTTGACCCAGACGGAGGACCTCTCTAGGCCCTCTGTAATCCTATTCAACCTAATCAGAGGAGTGTTGCCAATGGCTGAGACCAAGTCATCATAGGTATTTGAAGGGAGTCTGGAGGGATTGGTCACAATGGGGCATCGAGCCCCGCTGTATGATGGTTTTCACTGAGTATTTCGTTTGGAGCTGTAGTAGGCCCAGCCAGCAAGGGGGAGGCTCCAGAATATTCCCCCTAGCAATCCTAGTAAAACCAAAAATGCAAGTGTTGTAAAATCGGAGTTTGGTGCTCCGAAAGTGGCACCTAGGAGAGGTAAAATGAACGTCATAGTGGAGACTGGAATCAAGGCCTTAAGACTCGGGTCAAACCAACCCATGAATTGTGAGGTTTTCTTAACTGAGAATGCAGATAGGAAAATCATCCCGATGAAGACGGCAATAGCTGCTCCAAACGAAGGCGGTTCAAGCCCGCCCACGATCATAATCAGTGACACTAGTACGGCCAATACTGCTCCTGTGGCGGAACCGCCGGCCAAAGTTTGTTTCCAGTCCATCATCCTACCTAGTGTCTGAAAAGGCGGGTACCTGTAAATAGCATTGCCATCCCAAACTCATTCGCAGCATCAATTACCTCGTTGTCTCGTATTGAGCCACCAGGCTGTACCACACTGGAAATGCCAATCTCATTTGATTTATCGATACCATCACGGAACGGGAAGAATGCGTCGGAGACCATCATTGCTCCGTGCGCCCTGTCACCGGCCCTCCTAGCAGCGATTCGAACGGCCTCCACACGGCTTGTCTGTCCTGGTCCGATACCCACGGTTGCGAAACCTGTTTCTGTCTTGCTAACTAGGATGATTGCATTGGATTGGACTTCTGCTATGACAGATGTTCCGAACCTCGCTAGTTTGAGGTCCTCTTCATCAAGAGGTCTTACGGTTACGGAGCGAGCATTCTCCCAGTCTATGCTAGGGGACCCCTGGACCTGAGATAGCCAACCTCCTTGCACCTGACGTATCGATGGTTCCTCCGGGTATCCTCCCAGTGGTTCCAGAGTTAGCATCCTCCTGTTCTTGCTCTCAGCGAGAAGATCCAATGCCTCGGTCTCGTAACCGGGCGCGATCATGCACTCGAAGAAGTGCTTACCAATTGCCTCTGCAGTTTCTTTACCCACGACCCGATCGAAAGCGATAACGCATCCGAACGCACTCTCGGGGTCGCTTGCCAATGCGTTTTCCCAAGCAGAAACCTGGCTATCTGCGACTGAGGCACCACAGGGGTTTGTGTGCTTGATCACCACACAGGAGTGCGATGCGAAATCGCATGTCTGGCTGAGGGATCGGGCGAGTCTGAGAGCGGCATCGAGATCTAGGTAGTTGTTGTAGGAGAGAGGTTTGCCTCCGTGCTGGATCGCTGCTGAGAGTCCTGATGAGGGAACCGAGGCTGGGAAGAATGAGGCTGGTTGATGGGGATTCTCCCCGTACCTCAATTCTCGACCCTCTCGGGTTGAGATGTGTATCCTATTTGGAATTGTTTTATCGGAGAATCTGCTCGATAGTTCGTTAGAAACAGCGCTGTCATAGGCAGCCGTGGATTGGAATGCAGATAGAGCTAGTTCCTTCCTCATTTCCATCCCTACACCAGATGGGCTTCCATTGGAATCCGAAAGGGCTTGTAAGACCGATTCATACTGCTCTGGAGCTGTTACTATGATTACATCTGCATGATTCTTGGCTGCGGATCTGACCATTGTGGGCCCCCCTATGTCAATCATCTCAATGAGTTCCTGATCGCTCGCAGGAGGCTCTCTTGCAGCTGTGTCTTCGAACGGATATAGATTGACGCAAACCAGGTCGATTCCCGCATAGCCCAGCTCAGACAGGGTCTGCATATCAGTGTCAGATTCGCGTCTGACAAGTATGCCCCCATGGACAGCCGGATGGAGTGTTTTCACCCGGCCATCGAAAACCTCCGGGTGTCCGGTGACCTCGGATACGTCAGTGACTTCGATCCCAGCCTCCCTGAGCTTAGAGGCGGTCCCCCCTGTAGAGATTAGCTCCCAATCCATCGAATTCAAGGATTCGGCCAGTTCCTCGATTCCTGTTTTGTCCCAGACGCTAATCAACGCCCTTGGTCGCTCCATGAGGAATGCGTGTGTGCGAGAGGCTTGAAGTTTCGCGGTTGGCTATTCGCCTCTCGCTGAAATGACCTGATCTATCCTTAGCATTCCCATTGCCGTCTCTGTGGCTGCCTCGAGAGAGTTCTCTATCACTGACCTAGGATGCCAAACGCCATCTACCTCCCAAATCTTCCCATCTTGCGAAATGCCGACTGGAATCTCACTAAGCGGAATTGATCTGAGTTCCAGGACCCTGTCTAGTGTTTCGCCGCCTGCATTCTCGACGAGAGTAGCTGGAATTGTCTCCATCGCCCTGGCGAATGCCTCCATTGCTAGCCTCTCCCTTCCTCCTTCACTCTCGGCCGCTGTCCTAACTGCATGGGCAATCCTACTGTGGGTCGACCCAGCTCCCGGTAGCACATCCTCAGCTAAGGCCAACGATGTTGCCCTTAGGGAATCGTGAAGTCCACGGATTACCTCCTCCGTCCCAGTCTCACCTGCTCCACCAACCTCGATCGTGACAATGGATGGTTTTCGGCATCCCTCAATTCTGATCACGTCTTCCACCTCGTCCGTAGATTCCTTCCTGATCCATGATGCATGCCCACAGAATCCCAAGTCTGCCTCTTCAATGTCTAGGGGGCTTTCGACGATTCTCGAGCCGGTTGCATCGGAGGCGTTTCTCAGCTCTGAGGAATCCAGTTTCTCCACGACTAGGATTCCATTTTCGCATAATGTGTGGAGGATGTCCTTGTCGATCTCTCCAGAGCATAGGACCACTCGGGCACCTGACTCACTTATGCCACGAGAAATCTCCGACTTTCTGTCATGCTCCGCTCCTATGAACGAGTCTAGAGCGTCTGCACTGGTAATCCTCAATTCCGCGTCCCTGACCATCTCTCTGATCTTGATATCCCCATCCAAGCAGACGACCTTTGCATCTCGGACATCGTTAGGTAGATCGTTCATTAGCACCCTCCTACGGATTATTACTCCCTTGACCAATCCCGAGTCCTTCACTCCGCCAGTTCCTGTCTTGAACATGGACACGTGTTGCGCGAGAGCCTCCCCTCGATTCTCGAGAACGATGTTTAGAGCCTCAACGATAAGTGGGGAGAATACCTCGAGGGCAGATTCTGCTACCTTTCCCCGAAGTGAGGTTTCTGCCACTGCCAGGAGCTTGTCGTCATCGGTTACGGAAGAGTCTTTTTCGATTTGTGAGGCTGCTGCTTGTAGGGAGATTTCGTATCCATCGATCAGGGTGAGTGGGTGAAGACCCTTCCTGAAGAGGTTGTTCGCCTCTATCAATAGTGATCCGCAAATCAGCATCCCAGTGGTGACTCCGTCCCCGCAGTCCTCCTCCTGGGACTCCGCCATTGAGACCATCATTTTCGCAGCAGGGTGCTTGACTAGAAGCTCGGCGACGATCTTCGCTCCGTCATTGGTGACAGCGGTGGTCCCATCGGTCTTGTAGAGCATCTTGTCAAGTCCACGGGGCCCGTATGTAGGCTTCAGGAGGTCTGAGAAAACTCTGGCCGCTATGATTAGTTTCTCCTGTACGTCGGTGCCGCTAGTTACCTTGGTGCTCTGAGAGGCGATTTCGACCTTCGGCTTGTCCGAGCCCTCACCCATGATTACTTTCGGCGTGAGTGCTTGACATGAATGCTTTGAGGGTGCAATTAGATGAGTTCGGGAGCAATCCATACGAATGTCTATGACAGCCGTAAGTCAGGAAGTTTTGTGATTAATCGATCATTCTCGGTCATTTTCATTTCCAGTATGCTGGTTCTTTGTGGTATTTCTCCCAGTGGTTCGGCTCAAGTTCTGCCTGAAACCGATCTCGAGTGCGATGACTCAACGGAAATTGATCTCTCGGACGGGGCCGGTAGTTCTGTTATCAATTGTGAACTAACTAATCCGACTGCTTTTGCTGAGAAGGTTGAGTTGACCTATCAGAGCGGGGCTCTGGATACGGCTGGCCCGGGGAGCGTGACTGTTGAAGGCGGGCAGACCTCGACTTTCCAGATTGTGATAGCCTCTTCCTCGGGGCAGTCAGCTGGAACTTACGAGGTCAACGTAAGTGCGGTGGTGACCGAGTGGAACGGGGTTCCAGTGAGTATTTTCGGGTTCTCGGACGAAGAGGGGGTCGAAGTAGAGGTACTCCCCTACACGACTTGCTCTTCTTCGCGACCCTCGGCAATCTTCGCTGAGGCTGGCGAGGATGTGGCCTTCTCGGTGGTTTACAGCTGTGATAGCAACGAGGATATCAGCATGTCAATCTCTCTGCATCTGCTGGAGAAGGGCAGCTCGCAAGAGGGAATGTGGCCATCGGGTTTCAATGACATGTCGGTGGGTGGCTGCAATATCCAGAATCCGATGGGTTCTGTAAGCTGCGATTTCATCCTGACCACGCCTTCCAACCTCCAAGAGAAGTGGGAGGGATGCCTGATCGTGGTGGATGAGGTTAGCAACCCGGGATGGTCCTGCTCGAGTGATTTCGCGTTCCCTCTAACTGTGAATGAGAGGGAGACCGTGGTTCCCTCAGTCGGAATTGACGTGAATGGAACTATACTGGAGGAACTGGGTGTCACAGAGGAGAATCAGGTTTACTTCATCGGAGGCGGTGCTGGACTAGTCGTTCTGTTGATTTCTCTGATTGTGATTCTGAGACGTCGTCGTAGCTAGCTTTTCTTGCATATGTTCTGTTCAGAAAACTATCCTAGCAAAAGAAAGTATATGCTAGTATTGTTGGACAACTTCAATTGTCCAATGCATTACAGGAGACTGTGGCAAAGAAGTCGTTAGGGTCGTTAAATTGGGTCAGTCGATTTCTAGACGAGACCCCTGGAGACTCAATGTTTGGAGGAGCATCCAGGCAGGTTCCGGGAGCGTGCTGGTCTAGAGTGAAGCCTGAGCTCATGCCAGATACCAACATTAGGCTGTGGTCAGCCGAGATGGCTGCTGAACTAGGAATCGAGGTGGCTGATGCCGACTATCTCGGGGGGAGTAAATTTACTGAAGGAATGGATCCCTATTCACAGCGATACGGGGGCCATCAATTTGGAACCTGGGCAGGACAACTTGGAGATGGCAGAGCGATTACCATAGGCGAGGTAGATACTGGGAGAGAGGTACTGGAGCTACAACTCAAGGGATCAGGAGCAACTCCCTACTCACGTTTTTCCGATGGGAGAGCAGTTCTGCGCTCCTCAATTCGTGAGTTTCTCTGCAGCGAGGCTATGCATCACCTCGGCGTTCCGACAACCCGGGCACTATCCCTAGTGACAACAGGAGAAGACGTTGTACGTGATATGTTGTATGATGGAAGACCGGCCCCCGAACCCGGCGCGATTGTCTGTAGAGTGGCTCAGAGTTTCATTCGATTCGGGAGCTTTCAGATCCACACAATGTCTGGGGATCAAGGTACGCTTAGAATCCTGGTTGACCACACAGTGAAGCGTCATTTCCCCGGTCAGGGTAGTGATTCTGATGAGGGGCTAATCGAATGGCTAAAGCAGATAGCAGATAGGACCGCGCTAACAATCGCCCATTGGATGAGAGTCGGCTTTGTGCATGGTGTGATGAACACGGATAATATGTCCGTCCATGGTCTTACCATTGATTATGGCCCATATGGCTGGCTAGAGGACTTCGATCCGAATTGGACGCCGAACACGACTGATTCCAGTAGTAGAAGATACAGATTTGGTAATCAAGCTCAAATCGGAGCGTGGAACTTTGCCCGCCTGCTGGATTCAATTGCCCCCTTGATGGAGGAGCCAGAAAGGCTGTATGAGGCTCTAGAATTCTACTTCGAGGCGTATAAAGAGCATAATGGCCGAATGTGGGCTGGAAAGCTTGGTTTGGAGGGTTTCAATGCTGGAGATGAAGGCCTAGTCACAGAATTGACATCAATTTTGCAGAGAGTCGAGACGGATATGACGATATTCTTCAGGATGTTATCTACGATTAGGAGACCCGATGTCGATCATCTGAGATTCGCATTCTACAATGAAGATACGATTCCAGAAGACGAGTGGAACGATTGGCTTGGCAAATGGTGGGATAGGGTGAACGAGAAGCCCGATCGGGAAAAAATGAGAAGCTCCAATCCGAAGTATGTTCTGAGAAATTGGATGGCTCAGTTAGCAATAGATGCCGCAGAAAAAGAAGACTATTCAGTTGCCATAGAACTCTATGAGTTGCTGAAAAGACCCTATGATGAGCAAACGGAGTTCGAGAGTAGGTGGTTTAACAAACGCCCGGAATGGGCTAGGCATCGAGTTGGTTGCTCGATGCTTTCTTGTTCGAGTTAATCGGTACCATGATTGTCGCCTAATCAAGGGTGCAGACTGGTGGAATTATTACCCTAGGATAGTGATCATCCATCTGAGAGAAAGCGACGATGTGACTCCTATGATCAAGGATGGGACCGTTGCAAAGTCGCATACTGCGCTGTAAAAGTAGAATAGCGCGAGAGTCAGCAGGAGGGAGGTCCCGAAGTCGATCGCCTGGCTCCTACCTAGTCCAGAGTTATTGATGACATGATCCCTCTCCCTTATTGCGAACACCATAGCGACTAGCGTAGCCAACAAAATTGCGTGGCCAACCACCCAACCAATCGAGTCTCCAAAGACGGAGACCAGGTCATCCTGGAATGTGCCTAGGATGGTGGAGGCGAGGTCGAACACAGGACTAGCGGGTATGCGGATATTCTTGAATCACTCGCACTGGAAAGGAGCCGTGGGCATCACTCGTATCCTAACTTCAGGTGGGCGTTACCAAACCTCTCCTCGTACGCATCCATTACTTGGCTTGAGAAGTACTCCTCCCACTTGCGTAACTTTCCGGTCGAGATGTGCGGATTGGAGGCTATTTCGTCTGCTCTCATCCTGTTCAAATCATGGCCCTTAGCAATCTCAAGACAAGTTGAGATCGAGGTTTCTGGGATCCCTATCCAACGGAACAGCTTCTCGAATGAACCATCGAAATCTGCTACTAGGTCCTCCATCTTGATGGTCAAGACGTTGTCTCTCTCCTTCCAGCCGACCATCTCGTCAATGGTGATTCTTGCGAAACCATCCATTTCGAAGATTAGCCCCTCGTCCTGTCCGAGCCCTCTTATCCTCTCCTGATACGATACCCCTCCCAGGCTGGATACGAAGGACTCTCGGGTCTCCAAGTCTCTATGAGCAAGGGGTAGCGGGACCTGAGGATGGTGATATCCGGGCTTAGAGAAGTCCGAATTAACGCACCACAACTCAGAGCATCTCTGGTGATATAGAAAACCGGATACGATGACATCTCTTGGATCTCGGATTATCCTGACTCCCCTCCTTCCAGACTGTAGAAAGGCATCTGTCGTGGTTCCGTGAATGACGTGAAGGAGATCTGTCTTCGATGCGATGTCCTGTGCGATCCCCATCTCGCTATTGTACCTCCAGCCGATTCTCTCGGTCGATTCCATCAGCACCTTCCTGCATAGGACGGTCGCGACCTTGTGGTGAGTCAGGATGAATGCAGGCTCTGCAGGCTTGCTCCCCAAGGCCCTCCTTACGCTCAAGACCATCTGCTTCGCTGTCCAGAGTCCCGGTATGTACACGAATATCCCATCTATCCGTCCTGATGATTCAGAGATGAATGAATCGGTGTGAGACTACTATAGAAGAGAACGTAGCCTCTCGTCCAGTTGTGAGGCGTAGTTCTCCGAGCTGAGACCTAGTTCTACGATTCTGGAAAGCCCGGATTCGGCCCATCTTGCCCTTATATCGGGGTCTCTTGCTTGCATCAACGCTTGCCTCCAATCGTCAAAGTCACCTCTAGCAACCAGCCTGCCGTTGACTCCGTCTACTATAGTGTCCCGATACCCGCCCTCATCGACGAAAACGGGTGGCGCCCCCAGAGCCATAGACTCAATCGGGGTGAGTCCGAACGCCTCGCCGTGTGCCAGACCTATCACCGCCGTGGATCTCTTCATCAGGATAGCCATCTCGGTGCTGTCTAGGTTAGATAGGACCTGTACATCGACTCCCAACCTCCTCCCAAAGGACACGAGGTCCTGGTTCTCCGTCCCGCTACCTCCCCCAACTAGGACCAAATCTAGGTCGCATCCGACAATATGCTCGACTGATTCGTAAGCACCCTTGAATCGACTTAGATTTCCGACGGTCACGACGTATTCTGATTCGTTTGATCCTCTCAGTCTGTCGATGACTCGATCTTCGCCGGGAGATTCCTCTCTCTGGAATTCAGACAGGTCAACTACTGGGAATAGTACCTCGCCCGTGATTCCATATTCCTCCATTAGTTTACTCGCAGAGTAGTTAGAATTGGCGCTAATGATCCACTTCTCGTTCTGGTTGAATCCTTTGAATGAAGAAATTATTCTCCTTTTGTGGTAGACCTGCAAAGCATGGACGACATGAGCCCGCCACATACCAGAACCATCGCTATTGAGGTGGCTCACGCTGTCGAAAATCCCTGATTTAGATTCTAGGAAGTGAAGATGGAGCGGCTTTGAATTGGGAACCAAGGAGACGAAGTCCATTGATCCGGCTCCAGTCGTGAGATGGATTGCATCTGCCCATTCGATGGCATGACTGATTCCTTCTAGGGCCTCCCATGCCTTCTTTGACGATCTATCCTGCTTCGCCGATATCTCGTTCCAAATCCCACCCTTCACCTCCCATTGTCTATCAGGACAGATTACTTCCACACCGAGAGACTCTATTTTCACGCGTTGGCTATCCAGTATGTTGAGGCAGCAGAATTTCACCTCGAATTTCCTGCTCAACTCAGGGAGGTTGCGAAGGAGGTCTCGAGCCGCCCCCCCATTCCGTACCATGGCTGCCTTGGACACTAGGAGCCTGGTTGCGCGTCCCTCCATGACCATCCGGGTGCCAATTCTGGTTTTTCGTTGTCGGTTCAGAAGAAAGTGTCGAAATCTCTCAATTTGAGTATCCGAATAGCTCGAAGTCTTTCTCGTACCTCTTTGATGCTAAGGCCCTGGTTTCATCCGAGAATAGATCAGAGGCTGTTCTTCCTGATGACTTGTTCAGCATGGGAAGCTCTGCGAAGTCGTACCTTTCCCTTATCTCTTCAAAGTCCGATGGGAGATTCTCGAACTTTCCTATGAAGTCGATCTTCTTTCCCGAGGCGAAGACTATCTTGTTTTGAGCCTTGAAGTGCCTGTCGCACAGTATGTCTGGAATCTTCGATACCTTGCGGACAAACTCTTCGAAAGAATCGTCGTTTTTCAGGTACCCGAATAGATAATTAGAGAACATGAACTTTGATTCGTCCACTTTGTTGAACTTTGCACGGTAGCAAGAGGCGAGTCTCTCATACGGGTCACGAACGATTGCAAAAGAAAAATACGAGGTTTTCTTCTTGGGTATCCTTCTGTGAGAGAGATGGGATGTGTGCTGGTGGATCTGAATACCTTCGGGTGGAGAGCCGTAAATGGAGGTCTTAATCGACGAGCATGCCGATTTTGCCACACTGGCGAACACTACCTCCTTTTCGTCTAGGATGATGTAGTCGGGAGAGTCCAGTTCGCCTCTTATGACTACACTCGCCATGTCCCTAAGGAAGTGATACGTGTTTTTCAGAGAGATTTTCATTTATCCTCCTCCGATGAAGTCATGAACCCCATAATAGGCATGCTATCCAAGAGGCGGGAATGGTCCGTTTTATGACTATGCTTGGCAAAGACCAGGTCGCCGATGATGAAAGTGAAATGATATGCCCCTACCGGAACAGCGAGGGTGTTGAGTGTGGATGTTTTCTTGATAGGGGTTCCAAAGGCCGGAACCACATGGTTGTCAAATATCCTAGATCAGCACCCTGGAGTTGTCCTTTCAGAACCCAAGGAGCCGAACTTCGTTGCTTCTCACAAAGGGACCTTCGAGAGGGACGAGGGTGAGCCTGATTGGTCCAAGTACGATGGTTTCTTCTCAGGAGATGGGCTGAAGATGGATGCATCCGTCCACACCTTTTCCTGTCCGATCGCACCAGAGAGGATAAGATCAAACTTCCCAGATGCTAGGTTCATTCTCTGTTTGAGAGAGCCCGTTTCTAGGACGGTGAGTCACTGGAACATGGTGCGAAGCACGGGTGAGGATCGAGAGAATGACAGGGATTGGAGTACTTTCGAGAAGGCTTGGTTGGACGATTCATTACGTGTAGACTCATTATACGGGAGTTCAATGAAGGAATGGTTGAGTCATTTTGACCTAGATAGATTCGTGATTATCGATAGCTCTAGGATGAGGTCAGAGCCCATGGCAGTAGTGAGAGAGGTGGAGAGTTTCCTAAGAATCGAAGAATGGGACTACGACGTGAACATGGATAGGCACGCGAACCTAGCTTCGAGCAATCGTAAGACCACAGCAGTCGGTACTTTGGTGAAGCTCATCTTCTCACTGATTCCCAAGTTTGTCAAATCTCCAATCGTAAAATCTCTGCAAAGGAGAGACTGGAATATCTACAGATTGCCTGTATTGAGCGCTGAAGAAGAATACATACCGCTAGGCGATCATCATTACTCTACATGTGGTGAGGAATTATGCGACGAAATTTCCCTGTTCGGGAGCTTGACTGGTTTCGACCACTCAGACTGGGAGAGTCATATGCGAGATAGGTTTGAGTCGGGTTCCGAGAGGAGCGAGTAGTTTGGTAACACCTGCAGATGCTGAGTGGCTCATATCGAGAGCTGGGTTGCAGGGTCTGGATTCTATTGCCCCTCTGGATGGGGGTTGGGATAATACCAACTTGCAATTGATGCTGGAGAGTGGTTCTTCCTTCGTCCTGAAGGCATGGTACGCAAATACAGTCGAGGAGGTCGGCAGAGTAATCGCACGCCATGTTCACCTGCATGAGCATGGAATCCCTACCACCGTCCCAATAATGCTCACTGATGGTTCGCTGATGGCCATCAAGGACGGGGTCGCGTGGACCCTACTTCCATTTGTCAAGGGAGGAATACTGGGGCTAGACGAGGCTTCTGTGCGTAGCCTTGGGGAAACCCAAGCCAAGATGCACCTCATTCCAGGAGCAGACTGCTTCCCCAAGAGTTACAGGATGGGGTTCGAGTTGTTCGAAGAGGTGATTTCCCTATCCTCCAGGATGGGAGTGTCGAACCCGTTCGTCGAAATGCTGTCTTCACGGATTGCCGAGACTAAGTCAGATTTCCCCTCGGACCTACCAATGGGAGTCCTACATGGCGATTTATTCCCAGACAATGTGATTGGGAGCGGGGGGGGAGTATCTGCTATTCTCGATTTGGAAGAGGCCTGGATCGGCCCGATGGCATTCGACCTTGCAATGTCATGCGTGGGCTTCGGATGGGATGGAAATGTACCGGTTTGGAGTCGTTGGAAGGCCCTATTCGATGGATATCAGAGTGTGAGGAGACTCAGCCAGAAAGAGGTTGATTGCCTCCCATTTCTTCATCAATTTGCCACGCTATGTATAGCCTCCTGGAGGTTCTGGAAGCACAATCTAAGGGAGCCTGACGAGATTCTCTCCAACAGGTACGTGGAAATGGTTGATAGACTAAGCGTGGAGATTGATTTTTCCGAGGTCTTAGGATGAGTGGATTGGTGCACTCGATCAACATCAGCTCCGGCGGGGTACCCAAGAGAACCGTTGATTCCGCCAAGATCGGTAAGAAGGGGGTCGAAGGCGACTTCAACCGGTTCCGAGACGGACAGGGGGGGGATCTCGATAGAGCGGTCTGCATCTTCTCCCTCGAGCGGATCGAGGAACTGAAGTCGGAGGGACACCCCATAGAGGTCGGTTCGACTGGCGAGAACCTGACGATTCGTGGAGTCGAGTGGGACTCCCTAGTTGAGGGGGCGAGGCTGGAGATTGGTGACGTCGTCTTGGAGCTCAGCGAGCCCTGTGCGCCTTGCTCGAAGATAGGCGAGTCGTTCATCGATAGGCGGTTTGGTAGAGTCGATCACGTCCAAGAGTTCGGTTGGTCGAGGTGGTTAGCGCGCGTTGTACGGGAAGGTACGGTCTCGATTGGTGATTCCGTGAATATAGTTATTACTTGAAACCGCTAGAATTCCACCATGGTAACAGTTACCGATAGCTGGATGTTACGAAGAGGCGGACGAAGGCTGGGGTTTGTTGAGAGGCTCTCACGAGGCTGGAAGATGACGAAACTCGGGATGGCAGTGGTCAGGGCTGATCCAGAGTTGATGGTCTACACCTTTCTTTCTGCCGTATTTTCTCTGGTAGCGATCGGTGCGGCTGTCTCCGGCTCGGTCGGCCTAGATGTAATCGCCTCAGACCCCGAGTGCGTAGGTGAAGAATGCGGTAGCGAATTGGTTCTCGCTCACGCGGCAATTTGGTTCATCTTCTATCTGGTAGTATCTGTAATCACGGTCTTCTGGAACGCTGCAATCATCGCAAGCGCCTACGAGCGCCTCAGTTCGGGGACTAACCCAAGCTTCTCCTACGGCATAGGGCAAGCGATCAAGTGCCTCCCCCAGATTCTGGTTTGGGGCATAATTGCAGGCACGGTCGGGCTTTTCATCCAGGCCCTCGAGGGCCTTGCCCACAGCGAGGACTCGCCCCCGCCGCTCAGGTTAATTGCAGGGCTGGCTAGTTTCATCATAGGGATTGCTTGGTGGATTGTCACATTCTTCGTGATTCCAATGATCGTCCTAGAGAGGGCAGGAGTCCTTGATGGCATGAGTAGGAGTACTGAGCTGTTCAAGAGAACTTGGGGGGAGGATGTGGCGTCTCATGTATCAACCGGGCTACTGATGCTTCTCTGCATATTACTTCTCTTTGCAGTATCCACCCCTCTAATGATGGTGGGTGACATTGGCCTAATCCTTGGATTGATTATCCTAGCCGTGGGTCTGCTATTCACAGTTCTCTTCTTCTCGACTGTTGAAGCGGTTAGCAGGGCGTCACTGTTTTACTATGCGAAGACAGGTCAGATGCCTCCGATGGCTGCTAAGGTCGGGATAAGGTTCTGAGTGATATAATGGCCAATAGCGGTTCCCCTGGTGCAGATCTAATCGAAGAGTTGGTTGTAGTGGTCGCTGATAATATCCCTGAAGGCCACGAAGACGGAGTGTGGAGGGCCTTCCGAAGGGCCTTTGCAGTCTGCTTGCCGTTACTCCCTATCGGATACCTGGCAATGTGGAAGTTAGGATACCTCTGAAATAGGCTGTCGTAAGCCCGCTGACTCACAAGCAGAGGTACCCGAGCGGTCAAAGGGGCTGGGATGAGGTCCCAGTGCGTAGTGCTTCGCAGGTTCGAATCCTGCCCTCTGCACCATTACTGGAAGGCTATCCAAATTGCCACTGCAAACAGAGATGTCCCCATTAACCTGTTGAGAGCTACAGCCGAAGTAGGAGTCGAAAAGGCCCTTCTAAGAGCGGTTCCAAATGCCGCCCACGACATTACAGCAGGGAGTCCGAACATGACATTTAGGAGGACGAGGAGTGCCTTTCCGACGAAACCAGAACCGAATACTGTTCCGAATGTGGTCATCAGTACGAGGAAGTGGATCCATGCCTTGCCGTTCACGAACTGAATCGCGACACCCGTGGAGAAACCGAGACGCTCATTCTCCTGTGATCCATTATCCAAAGGGTCAGATGTCGCGATTTTGTATGAAAGGTAGGCTATGTACGCGGCCCCGATGTATGTCAGAATTTCGAAGAACTCCTGGTTGTCCTCTATGAAGACGGTGGCACCTCCCACGAATAGGCCTAGGACGGACCACCCGACTGCCATACCAGAGATTAGCGTCAGCGTCCCCTTGAATCCATGTTGAGAACCATGAGCTGCGCACAGTACGTTGTTTGGGCCTGGGCTGAAGCACATAGGGATAATGAACACGAGAGTCGCGATCAGGAGTCCATCCATGCCAATCATCCATTCACGATTGGCTTTCTATCAAAGCCTGTTCAATGTCGGACCAAAGGTCTTCGACGTCCTCTAATCCGATGCTCATCCTGACGAAACCCGGTATGATTCCCGCCTCTAGCCTGACTTCCTCAGGGACAAACATATGGCTTGTGTTGAAGGGGCAGGTTACTAGGCTCTCGATGCCACCTAGGCTTGTTGCCTCGAAGATAATCTCCAGTGCACGGATGAATCGCATTGCACTCTCATCACCGCCCTTCACTGCGAAGGACAACATGCCGGTCCCCTTTGGTGCTATTCTCTTAGCAACCTCATAATCAGCGAAACTCGGAAGAGAGGGGTGGTTAACGCTGACTATGGCTGAGTGCCCCTCTAGTCTCCGGGCAATTTCAGAAGAGTTAGAGGCGTGGATTGGCATCCTAGCATGGAGTGTCCTCATCCCCCTTTCCAGTAGGTAGCACATTTGTGGATCTGCGGATCCTCCTAGTTTGGTTTTAGCTTCGAAGACGCCTTTGATCAAGTCCGCTCTGCCCACGACGATACCGGCTGTTAGGTCTGTATGGCCATTCAGGAATTTTGTCCCAGAGTGAATCACTAGATCAAAGCCCATTGAAATTGGGCGGCAAGCCCATGGGGTTGCAAACGTATTATCGACGATGGAGATAAGTCCGTGCTTCTTGGCGAGTGAGGCCATCGCATCAAGATCGCAGACCTTGAGGACCGGATTGGTGATGGTCTCTACATAGAGCAGCTTAGTATTCTCATTTATCGCGGCCTCAAAGGAGCTGGGGTCCCTGATATCTGCCATGGTGACATCGATCCCGAACCTAGGTAAGTATGAGGTCATCAGGCCATATGTCCCTCCATAAATATCGGCAGACGTTACTATATGATCTCCTTTGGAAAGAAGCGAGAGTAGTGTGGAAGATATTGCTGCCATCCCACTACCGAATGCCTCACCATCCTCCGCACCTTCAAGAGAGGCTACCTTGGCAGCTACTGCCTCTGAATTCACGCTAGAGTATCTGCTATACATCAGAGTGTGTTGAGCACCTTCGGCCCACTTTCTATATCGCTCGTCCGATAGTTGATAGGTGGAGGTGGTGAAAATTGGTGTAACAGCCGAGCCCTCCAGATTATTGGTCCCAGACCAGACAGCCTTAGTGGAAAACCTGCGTTCAGTGAACTTGTCATCCATGACACGGGATTGGCCAGTTAGCAATAATGGTGCTTATTCCATACCTAAGGCGTGAAGCACCGATTTGATATTCGGTTCGACCACTACTGACTTCGCCTTTGCATTCTCTATCGCAATACCCGGATCCTTCAGACCATGCCCGGTTACTGTGACCACCACGGTCGAGCCTTGAGTAATCTGTCCCCTTGCATGACTCTTGACGATACCGGCAATTCCGGCGGCAGATGCCGGTTCGACGAAAATCCCCTCTGTTCTGGCAAGCATCCTGTGGGCATCTAGGATTTCATCATCAGATACAGTATCGATTTCTCCTGATGATTCCTCAGAGGCCCTTACCGCCTGTTCCCAACTCGCTGGATTTCCTATTCTTATTGCCGTTGCCACGGTCTCCGGGGATGTGACAATATGGCCCTTCACTATGGGGGCCGAGCCCTCGGCCTGCCAACCCATCATCCTCGGTAGTGAAGTGGATTTTCCAGACTCCTTATACTCGTTATACCCCATCCAGTAAGATGTGATGTTGCCCGCGTTTCCAACCGGTAGGAAGTGCATATCAGGTGCATCTCCTAGCTCGTCACAGATCTCGAAGGCGGCTGTCTTCTGGCCTTGGATTCTGAAGGGGTTTATACTGTTGACAATCTCTATGTCATCTCTCATTCCCAACTCCCTTACCAACTCCAACGCGTCATCGAAGTTGCCCCTAATCTCGATTGTCTTGGCACCATGGATTAGGGCTTGAGCCATCTTCCCGTAGGATATCTTTCCCTCTGGGATCAGGACCACGCACGTCAACCCGGCTCTGGCGGCGTAGGCCGCTGCAGAAGCGCTGGTATTTCCGGTGCTAGCACATACTATTGCCCGGGCGTCGTTCTCCACTGCCTTAGTCACGGCCATTGTCATCCCTCGATCCTTGAACGAGGCTGTGGGGTTGAGTCCCTCATATTTTACGAATAAACTGAATCCTCCCCCCATTGCCTGGACTAGATTGTATGATTGGATTAGGGGCGTGTTCCCCTCATTCAGAGAGATGATGCAGGTGTCTTCAGAAACTGGTAGGAACTCCCGGTACCTATGAATGACCCCATGGCCTCCCATGCTTACGGCTGTTGGTGAATACTCCATGAACCTCCCTATTGGAGCGAGCAGCATGGAGGGTTATGTTCTATTTTGAGCCTATTCTTCCGGCAATGGATAAGCAGGATGCCACCACAGGACCGATTGCTATTGCGAAAAGGATCGTCCCGAAACCGAAGGTTCCTCCAAGGATTACTCCGATGATTAGTACTGAGGTTTCCAAGGTGATTCTGACCCTGCCAATTGGGACCCCAGTGACCCTCTGCAGGCCAGTCATCCATCCATCTCTCGGTCCGGGACCAAGGTTTGCGGTCAGGTACATCGAGCTACCGATACCCACTAGTATTATTCCTGAGGAAGCCATTAGAATTGAGCCAGCGAAACTCTCAGGCTGGGGTAATATTGGTACCATGACGTGAATAGTGAGAGCGATTATGATAGCATTCAGGATTGTTCCGATTCCTGGAATTTCCTTGATAGGGATCCAAAGAAACATTACTACTGCACTTACGACGAGCGTTGCCTCTCCTATAGTCCAATTTTGGACGAAGATCGAGATTCCTTCGGCCAAGACTGTCCAGGGAGTATTTCCAATCCCTGCTGCAATCAGAAGCGAGTCTCCCAATCCGAACAGAAACTCGCCAATTACTAGGATAGCCATCGTTGACCGCTTTGGCTTCAATGACATTGGGTCTGGGGAACTCCACCAGACAGTCGGTACCTTCTTTGCCGGTCGAAGGATTTCCACTAATCCCATGTACCACGAAGAGCGTCTCAGCCTTGAACCCAATCGTAGTATTCTTTTGTGGAATCAACGGCCCACCAGAAGATCGCTGGGACGTCATAGGAATGTTCGGATTTTATTTTAGAGATTAATTCGTCTTTTTTAGATTCGGAGGTTCTAATTTGAATATCCCATTCGGGAGTATTATGGATTTCTCCTTCCCATCTGTAAACTGAGTTCGTTCTCTTTATGTCAACGCAAGCTGCTAGATTGGAGTCGATAATTGATTGGCACCACATACCTACTTCGACATCATTCATTTCACCGGAGAGGGTTGTCTGCACTATCCACACGGTTCCGCTCATGGCGGCTCGTAGTATCGATAACAGAAGAACCCCATGGCATAGTTTGAATGATGATGCCCCTCCCAACCAAATCAAGATGGAAGGTTGGGAAGGCCCGATAGATACAGGAGAGGTCCCAGAGGATGGCTCCTACTTCGATGTCATTGTTGTTGGGGGTGGGCCAAGCGGCTCTGCTGCTGCCTCATACAATGCAATGAATGGCTGCAAGGTGCTTCTTATTGAGAAGGAAGTTTGGCCAAGGGACAAGGTTTGCGGGGACGCTGTGGGAGGGAAGTCTCTGTCTCACGTGAAGGAGCTAGGTGTGAAGGAGATGGTCGAATCGACCCCTCACTTCATGGTTGACTCGATCGTATTCGGATCTGCAAATGGGAACACTGTCAAGGTGATGCTCCCCCAAGATGACTTCGAGAAGAAGATGGCTGGCTACTCGCTACCAAGAAAGCAATTTGACTACATGATGTTCAAGAGGGCCACAGAGATAGTCACTGAGTCTGGAGGTTCGGTGATTCAGGGATTCAATGTGGAGGAGGTTCAGGAGGAGGATGGGAAAATTACGGGAGTAACTGGGAGTTTCGGAGGGAGATCCTCAAAGAGTCCGACATTGGGTTTCACTTCCGCTCTCACGATTGGCGCTGCTGGTTACAGGTGCCCAGTAGCCACGAAGTTGGTAGAAGGGGTTCACGGAGAGCCGATGAGGGATGACGATCACTACTGTGGAGGATACAGAGAATACTGGGAGGGTGTGGGCGGTTTCGAGGGAAGCAGTGGACCGATTGAGATTCACTTCATAGAAGGGGTGATCCCCGGTTACTTCTGGCTATTCCCCGTCCAAGAAGGAGTGGTTAATGTCGGAATCGGAATGGTAATCTCTGAGCAGAGGAAGCAGACTGGAGCCAGCAAGTCTCTGAAGAAGAAACAGCGTTGGGTAATCGAAAACCATCCGGTTTTCAAAGAGCGTTTCAAGGATGCGAGGATAGTTGAGGGATCGCAGAAGGGATGGCAGCTACCGTTCGGTTCACCCAGGAAGAGCCCCCCCTCCTACCAACCGAGGAGAACCGCTGGTGCGGGTGTGATGTGTGTGGGTGACGCGGCTAGCCTAGTCGACCCTTTCAGTGGCGAGGGCATTGGAAACGGTCTATTGTCCGCCAAGATGACATCGAAGTACTTCGACAAAGATTCTCATGCCGATGGTTTTCCCGAGGACCAAGCTATCGAGTACATGAACGACCTATGGGGTACACTGGGTAAGGAATTGACCAACTCTTACAGACTCCAGAAGGTGGTAAAGTGGAAGAGGCTGATGAACTGGTTCGTTGGAAAGTCATCTCGCAAGGAGGAGATGGGTGATATGCTGACGGGAATGATCGCCGACAAAGAAGCCCAGAAGGCACTCTGGAGTCCTTGGTTCCTATTCAAGACTATATTGTTGCCATGATGTGGTAGGAACGTGGAAAGCGGATTGGACGAGTCACTCGATGGAATCGCTGCCGTGTTCCTGGATCTTGATGGAACCATATACCTCGGAGACGGTCTAATCGAGGGGGCTTCTCAGTTCCTTGACAGATTGGAGCAACATGGAATCAGGAGATTCTTCCTCTCGAATAACTCTAGTAAGTCGGTGAGCCAATATCTGGAAAAGCTTAGGATAATGGGCATCGACGCTACCGAAGGAGAGATTTTACTTTCTACTCACGATTTGATTTCTTGGCTATCCGACGAGGGGGTAGTAGACACTTTCCTGGTAGGGACAGAGGGAATGAGGGAGATGCTCGAGAGTAGTGGTTTTAGCACCGTCTCAGATGATCCTGAGTATGTGGTTCTCGGTTATGACACTGAGATAAATTACGATAAGCTCGCCACGTCTTCCATTCATCTGCACAACGGGGTACCCATGGTTGCGAGCCATCCTGACATGGTGTGTCCTTCCCCAGTTGGTGATCTCCCAGACACGGGTGCATACATGGCTCTATTCGAGGCTACTACCGGTGTGAGGCCGAAGCATGTCTGTGGGAAGCCCAACAAGGGCATGATCCTACACAAGATCAAGGAGATTGGTATTCAACCGTCCAATTGCGCCATGGTAGGAGATCGCCTGTATACCGATATGGAGATGGCAGATAGAGCGGGTGTTCACGGCATACTTGTGCTCTCAGGTGAGGCAACAAGAGAGGATTTGGATCTGAGTAATCTGAAGCCGTCTCTGGTGGTGGACTCAGTCGCATCTCTGCTTTGAGTAGGTATGTTAATTCCTCAATTTTGACATTCCGCCATCGAGGTGTAGGACCTGCCCAGTCATATTGTCAGGGGCTGAAGTCAAGAGCCAGTGAACAGAGTTGGCAACCTCTTCAGGCAGGTTGATTCTCCTGAGGGGGATCATGCCGACAGCGGCTCTCTTTGAAGCATCAGGAGAGGTAATCGGGGCAGATAGTCTGGTATCTGTCAGCCCTGGAGCGACAACGTTGACTCTAATCCCTCTGCGTGCGTATGTGGATGCTGCTGAACGTGCCATCGACTCGACCCCTCCCTTGGCCGCAGACACGGCCTCGTGATTGACAAGCCCTAGGCTACCTGCCACACTGGACGTGAATACAACTCGTCCTCCCCCATTTCTGAGCATCTGCTTGCACGCTACAGATAGCGTGACGAAAGCACTTGTCAAATTAGTCCTGACGACCTCTTCGAACGACTCCAGACTCATCGCATGGGGAGGTCTGACCGCGAATGATCCGACCATGTGTGCGACTCCATCTAGTCTACCATCTCCGACTTTGATCGCGGCTAGAACGGCTTCTTTGACCAATTCCTCATCATTAGCATCCCCAACAAAAATATTATCGATGTCTGAGAGCAAGTCGGACATGCGCTCTTTGTCTCTGACCAGAACTGAGACCCTATGTCCACCGTCAACCAGTTTGCGGCACACCAACATGGCGATATCGCTACTGCCGCCGACAATCAGATAGGAGCCCACGATGTACCCTACCCCTGATTGGACGTTCTTGATTCTGACACCCATGAAGCCAGTTGTCTCTCTAACTTAGCCCAAAGTTCGCTATTATCCACATCTTCCATGAGGTCGGTTTTCCAAGTAGAGGTATATACTTCTGTTTTTTACAAACGGGCTAGAAATTCATTTTTCCCCTTACAACCGGACACAATAGTATATATTTGCGAGATTACGCGAATTGAATATGGATAACGTCCTAAGGAGTAAAAATGGAAAAGCAAGAGGGCTTGCAATCGGTACATCGATAGCAGTCGGAGTCGTAATGATGCCAACAGTGGCAGCAGAGACTCAAATCCTCGCTGAAAACGATTGGGTGGGAATCAGCTTCTGGATAGCAACAGCAATGATGCTAGCCTCAACTGTATTCTTCCTTGTCGAGAGACAGAACGTGGATGACAAGTGGAAGACCTCCATGACAGTGGCCGCACTGGTCACTGGTGTGGCATGGTACCACTACACATACATGCGCGAAGTCGCTGTAATGGATGGCGGTGGATCGCCACTCGTCTACAGGTACATCGACTGGCTGATCACCGTACCGCTACAGGTTGTAGAGTTTTACCTGATTATGGCAGCAATCGGAGCAGCTACCTTCGCTATGTTCAGGAACCTAATGGCAGCATCAATCGTGATGCTCGTAGCTGGTTTCTTCGGCGAGTCAGGAGCATGGGATCTCTTCGGAGGCACAAGCACCGAGATCTGGTGGGTCATCGGAATGGCAGGATGGGGTTACATCCTCTATGCACTCTGGGGAGGCGATGTCAAAGAGGCATCCGAGACCGGCAGCGATGGTGTGCAATTTGCATTCACCTCAATGAGGTGGATCGTGTCAGTTGGGTGGGCGATCTATCCAATCGGCTACATGATGGGTAACGACATGATCTCCGGCTTCGACGTCGACGACATGAACATCATCTACAACATTGCTGACTTGGTGAACAAGACTGCATTCGGTATGATGGTATGGTACGCAGCTACCATGGACTCGCAATAGGTCCTCAATAGCCAAACGCAATCTCCGAGCGGTCGAGAAATCGGTCGCTCGGAGACCCAAATCAAATTCTTTATCCTCTGATGGATAAACACCCATTCATAAGTGGACTGACTGAGATAGGGATATGACAATACAGATCAAATCACCTGGAAAGCCTGCTGAAATAGATGCTGATGCCTTTCTGCCAACGGAAAGTGGAAACTTCAGAATACGAGTAACTGTTGATGACAATGGTCTGGAGCACTGTCTGGTGTATACCGGAGATTTAACAGGGGAAAATCCCCCTTTGATTAGAATTCACTCTGAGTGCCTGACTGGGGATGCGTTCGGATCTCTAAAGTGTGATTGTGGGCCACAACTCAGAGCCTCCATGGAGAGGATCCAGCAAGAGGGACACGGGGCAGTAGTCTACTTGAGACAAGAGGGGCGCGGAATAGGGCTCAATTCGAAAATTAAGGCATATGCTCTCCAGGACTGCGGATACGATACTCTGGATGCCAATCTGGCACTTGGCCTGCCTGCAGATGGGAGAACATATGGAATAGCGGCTAGGATGTTGAAGGAGGCAGGAGTTAGAAAGGTCAGGATCATGACAAACAATCCTCTCAAGATCCAAGGACTCAAAGATAATGGAATCGAAGTGGTAAATAGAATCTCACACATCAGTGGAATCTCGGTCGAGAACTTAGACTACCTGAAAACCAAGCGAGAAAGAATGGGTCATATCCTGGAATTAGAGTGATTTAGATGGAAAATTCAAAAATTAAAGTTTTTGCGAGGGAGCAATCATGACTCTAAAGGTCGGCGAAAAGGCCCAGGATTTCGAGCTGGAAACTAGCGAGGGGGATGTCTTTCGACTAAGTGACCTCGAAAACGAATGGAAAATAGTATTCTTCTACGCTAAGAGCGGTTCCCCTACCTGCAAGAGGGGTTGTCTAAACTTCAAGGAGCAATACGACTTGTTCCGATCTTTGACCCCCCCAGTCGAAGTAATCGGGATAAGCCAAGACTCGGTAAATCAGCACATGGAGTTCAAGAAAGAATTGGGACTTCCCTTCGCTCTACTATCCGATCCCGACAGAAAAGTAGCTGAGCAATTTGGCGTCCCCGTACACCTGGGAGTATTCCCTGCCAAATCCTCATACGTCTTGGGGCCAGACAACACAGTACGACACGTGTATGACTGGTTGTTCAGACCAAGAAAGCATGTAGCCAAGATTATTTCGGCTCTATCCGAATCAGGAGTTGAATGATTATGGATTGGGACCAGATTCTAAGCGAATCAGGGCTCTCGAATAGAGAGATATCGGTAATTCACACCCTCTCTGGAAAAAAAAGCATGCGCGCCAGTCAAGTTGCTAAGGAGCTTGGTACTACCAGGCTTGAGGCGTACAAATCACTCGAGGAACTGCAGGGACTCGGACTGGTTTCTGTGATAGCGGATAGGCCAATGAAGTTCTCATGCCCTAGAATCGACAAGGCGGTCGAGCATCTGATTGAGATTCGCAAGGGACAGCTGATGAGAATCGAAAGGGGCTACGATGAGATCCAGTCAGGTGTCGAAAAATCGAACTACGAGTATGAAGAAGTAGAAGATGACGATAGTCCAAAGTTCACAATCCTAAAGGAGAGGGTTAGGATTCTCAACAGGCTAGAGAAAATGGCAGAAAACTCAAATGAAGACTTGGTGATCATTGTCGGACGTTTCGGCATTCTACCCCTGTTTAGAAGTGGTACGATCACATCAATCAATGAAGCCTCCAAGAGAGGCGTCAGGATCAGAATTCTCGCGCAGCTAGACAAGAGGACTATTCGTTTCTATCGTGACATCCACGAGTCAATAGAAGTCCGTCACTCTGATGACCTGGACGCACAGGGGGCCGTAAGGGACCAAAACGAAGTCATCCAATACCTAAGCTCAGACGAGAATCCGGTCGGAAAGGGTAAGAATGACGCCGCCCTAGTGATTGAATCTAGCCAATTCGCAGAGAATCAGAGAAATTTGATAGAGGCAATCTGGGAAGAGTCCCTTCCCTTCGAGACGGCATCGAACAGGTTCACTGAAGAGAAGATAACAGACCCGCTGAAGCTGACACTCAACGAAGGTTCATTCCTCGAGAAAATCAGAGATGTCCTGATGATAGAGGCCGAGATCCCCGAAGATGACACTCCCTTCAACATCAACTCTTTCCTTGCTTCCGGGCTAGAGATCAGCGATGCAAGGAAGAAATTGAACCAAGGTGGCATTGGAAGCCTCGAGGCATTCGGGATAGACCTAGCATCACTGATGAGGCAAGTGGGAAACAGGGTGGGAGAGGAGCTAGCTTTCAGCCTGAGGGGGATAGACCAGGAGATCGAGTTCCTCAATGAGATGATGGACTGGTGGGAGCATGCTGGCTTGGGGACCCTAAGCTACGAACTGGAGCCTGAATTCCACATCAATGTCCAGTTCACAGAGCTTCCCGAGGGTGAGGGGCTCCCCATTTGGGCCCTGGATGATGGAATCATCGAAGGCGCCCTGAAGGCCAGATACCCAGAAGGAGGGGACGTCGCAGTCCACAGAGAGGTGATCTCCAAGGATCCAGAGGCACTTCACAAGTACAATCTCATCATGGCATAGGCTCAAGATTTAGTCAGGCAGAGTATCTTTGCTCTCACTCATTTTTCAGGTGTCCTCAGGCCGAGGACGAGTGCTGGAGTATTTTCTCTGTATTGTTGGTAGTCGGGATTGTCTCCCCACTTGGCTAAAGCGCGCTCGTCGAGAATCGGGATCCCGCTAATACGAGTTAGGAGTATGAATATGAAAATCGGCGAGACCCATGCTATCATCTCCAATCCCCCAAAGCAAGACACTCCGAAGAGTGCGATACCGGTCCAGAGGAGAATCTCACCGAGGTAGTTGGGATGACGGGAGCGGGCCCAAAGGCCTTGGTCAATCCATCTATCTCGATTTTCTGGCTTGGAATTGAATGTAGTCTTCTGTGCGTCTGCCACTACTTCAATCCCGAATCCAATCAGCCATAATGCCATTCCTATTCCATCCCATACCGAAAGATCCGGTGCTGGCCCGGATTGGGTGTTGATTACAATCACCACGCTCATCGTAAGGAATACCCAGAGTCCCTGTAGGGTCCATGGAATTATGAATCGTACCGGGGAGGTCTTCAAACTGTCAAATCGTCCATCCTTGCCAGTTCGATGGATCCGTAAGAAGAGGAAACCTGAGAGTCGTAAGGACCAGATGATAGTCAGTATGCTGACTATCCACTCCCTCGGACTCGGAGGCTCTGAGAGAGCGCCTGCCCATAGGCTAAAGACGACAATAGCCAGGAACGTCACCCCTCCGGTGATGTCGAAGAATCTCTCTGTTTGTTTTGCCGATGCAGGAACCCATGACAACCACTGAACCCCGAGGGCAATCGCAGCACAGATTATCGTCGCTGAAAATCCGCCGATATCGACCGAGTTGATACCGATAGCACTTGCAACTAGGGACATGATGATGAGGACGCTAGCCACGACAACAGCCCCCCTAAACAGATCTTCGGAGGACTCCATGGTAGTCCGTACTAATGGTGGTTCATAAGGTGGCTTTCCCGCTCAACGAGTGTGCTTCATCAGGATAGATGAGTGGGTACTGGAATAGGAGAAAGTAAAACACTCATTCATTAATGGATAGACAAGCCTAGAGACATGAAGAATAGCAGAATGATTATGCCATTGATCGTAGGAATGTATGTGACATTTACAATTGGAGCAATGTCACTAGCCCCAATCGTAGCGGCAGATGAAGCTGAAGATATACCAACGAACGCACAGAACACAGGGGTGCATGACTCACTAGTCGCTGCCCTTGCACATGCAGACCTAGTGACAGCACTGCAGGCGGATGGGCCGTTCACGGTATTCGCACCGACTGACGCGGCCTTCACGGCAGCGGGAATCGACCTGTCGACATTCGACACGGATGACGAGATCGCAGCCCTTGCTGACATCCTGACATACCACGTCTACGTGGGCTCAGTGGCATCCTCGGCTGTAACAGACGGCTTGACCGTCACCATGCTGAACGGCGACGAAGCCACCTTCACGGTGGCTGACGGAACCGTCATGATCGGCGAGGCGACGGTTACGCTAGCTGACGTGCCAGCCAGCAACGGAGTCATCCACGTGATCGACAAGGTCCTCATGCCACCGGCTGATGTAGTGGAGCCAGTAATCCCAGATGGTTGCGACTACGTCATCGGAATAGGTGATGATGGGCTCGCATACGACAATACCGACCTGTCCATCGAAGTCGGGCAGACCGTCTGCTGGATTTGGCAGGACGAGTCCATGGCCCACAACGTGGCTGAGATTGCTAACGAGGGTGATACCACCAGGATGATCGGTGGCCTCTACAGCGGTGAGTCGATGTCCACGGTAGACTACAGGGTCACCTTCGATGAGGACGAGACCTTCCACTACATCTGCGAGCCACATGCCACGATGGGCATGGCAGGCAAGATCACGGTGGGTACGGGAGTAACCGAGGTTGTGACTCCAGAGCCGGTCGAGGAAGAGGACAACAACACGCCAGGGTTCACTACACTGCTAGTGGCACTGGCCGTTATGTCCGCAGTACTCGTCACCAGAAGGAAGGCCTAGGTGATTGAATGAATCTGCCCCTGAAGAAAGTGAAGACCAGTTCTAGGCTAGATTGGTTTGCTTTGTTCTAGGGGCGATAAGTGAGTTTCCCTGGAAGAGAGTGGAAAAATCTGGGTTTTTTAACCCAAATATCCCACTCTCTTCCAGCGTACTCCAACACTCAACACCATCCAGAGAATTAGATAAACTCGGGTTGTCGGGGGCCGCCATGGAAGGAGCGTTGTCGAGAGCTGGCAGATCTATCCACAGAAATAGATCTGTCATAGTTGCGGTTTCGCTTGCAACTGTATTGGTCTCTGTGTTTCTCATCACTCAGGGAAATGAATTCGAGGATGGAAACTCGCCCCCTACCTCGATAGAGTCTGGAAGAGCACTGGAGCTAGTTAGCGAAGAGCTTCCGGTAGTTTCTACGAACAGCGTGAACTACATTTTCACGCATGAGTCACTCGAGTGGGACGATCCCGCGTTTGAACAGGAGGTGAGGGAGTCCCTCATGGGACTGGATGAGATATCCCTTGGAGTTCTTGAAATCAGCCTGCCCTATGACAATCCTGAGGATCAATTCCACTTAGCTCGCCACGTTTCCATGGATGGGCACAGAATAGCCGCATTTGTGGAGTTCAACGGCACCGAAGAGGAGATTGCCAAGGAGATATCTCACATCAAAAATGCTGTTGATAGCGAACAGATGGAGATTCTTGTCACTGGTAGTCTCATTATCGATTCTGACTTCGACCGAATGCTAGAGGACGATCAAATCAGGGCTGAGATTATTGGAATCCCACTTTCGATTATTATCCTACTATTCGTCTTCAGGACTATTGTTGCATCGCTGCTACCGATGGCTGTAGCAATGTGCATGTTCCCCATGGCTACCGGGCTATCTTTCTACATCTCTCGTTGGTTCTCCATGACCCAGTACTCGGTGTCGATGATCTCTCTCATTGGGATTGCAGTTTCTATAGACTACAGTCTGTTCATGATTAGCAGATTCCGTGAGGAGCTCGGCAAGGGTCAGGACGTGGAGGGAGCATTAGCAACGATGATGTCAACTGCAGGTCGGGCCATACTGTACTCTGGAGCTACTGTCGCAGTGGGTCTGTGTACTCTTTTCTACTTCACAGCGACGCATATGCCATCAATGGGCATGGGTGCATTCCTAGCTGTTCTGGGGGCTCTGATATACTCGCTGACCCTGCTACCCGCCTTGCTTTCACTCGTCGGGCATAGGATAGACAGCTTGCCCGTCCCGTTACCATGGGGGGACGGAGAGGGTCGATTCTGGGAGGAGTTCTCTACGAAGGTGATGAAGAACCCAATGAGATGGCTGGTTCCTTCGATGGGTGTCCTACTGCTAATGGGGGCACCTTTCCTACATGTGCAGTTGACCGCAGGAGGTCTGGACACACTCCCCCCAGATCTTGAGTCAAGACTGGCGTACGAGATTCTAGAGGAGGAGTTTCCCGCATTCACCGCCTCAAGCGTCCCGTTGGTAATAGTCTTCGATGACGGTCAAGAGCCGTATTCCAGAGCACTCGCAGTCTCAGTCTCAGAAATGTGCCAGAATGTGGCGAGCGTTGAGGGGGTCATCAGCGTGGAACATCCCCTCTGCAATCCCTCTTTGTTCGACACAGAAATTGATCAATGGCCTCAGGAGTACAGAGTCGCTTGGTTGACCACTGTCTCAAACTCAGTTGCTATGATCAACGTACCAATTGAGTATCCTAGTGGGAGTGACGAGGCAGAGCAGTTGATCAAGGACATTAGGGCATTCACATCAGTGAGCGAGGAAGAGGTCCTAGTGGGTAGTTGGACTTCCTACGAAGTGGATATGAAGGATCATCTGCGAGAGAGGATTCCAGCGGCTCTTGCATTCGTTCTAATTGTAACCATGGTACTGGTGTGGTTCCAGGTACACTCTGTTCTGGTGCCAATAAAGGCGGTACTCATGAACATCCTCTCAATAACCGCTTCCTTCGGACTGATAGTTGTTGTATTCCAAGATGGTCTGTTAGCCGGTCCACTGAACTTCACTCCACAACCACTGGATCTGATGGTCCCCCCGCTGGTGTTCGGAATCGCTTTCGGCCTCTCTATGGATTACGAAGTATTGATGCTCTCCAGGATTCATGAGTCTTGGCTAGAGACCAAGGATAATACTCGTGCCGTTTCAGAGGGTTTGCAGGCTTCTGGTAGGTTGATTACTGGTGCTGCAGCAATCATGATTGCAGTCTTCTCAGGATTCATCTTCGCAGACGTGATGATCATCAAATCAATTGGTTTTGCCTTGGCCGTTGCGGTTTTCGTAGACGCTACCATCGTGAGGGCGATAGTCGTACCTTCGGCTATGAGGCTGATGGGAAGAGCCAATTGGTGGTCCCCGGATTTCACGCGCTCCCGCAAAAACAAAGACGAGTCGCTGGTTAACCAATGACGTGGTCGGAGACTCAGGCGATTCGGGAATAATATTGGTTACGGGTGCCAGTGGGTATATTGGAAGCCACATCGTAGCAAACCTACTGTCCAAGGGGATGAGTGTTAGGGCCACAGTGAGGGATTCGTCGGATCCTGAAAGAGTGGAGCACCTCGAATCCTTGTCGGTCTCTGAAGGCGGGAACTTGGAGATTGTAGAGATGGACCTCCTCGAGAACGAATCGGTGCATAACGCCGTATCCGGTTGCGAGTCAGTGATTCATACGGCAGCGGTCGTAGTGCTGAAATCAAAGAGGGCTCAGGAGAAGATCGTCGACCCCAGTGTGGTGGGAACGAGGAACGTCCTCGATGCGATTGATTCTACGGACAGCGTGAAGTGCCTTGTTCACACCTCCTCCACCGCTGCAATTAGGCCTAGTTCGTGGGAGGATGGTCAAACACTGACCACAGAGACTTGGGCGGATGACGCGACAATTGAGGAAAACCCGTACGGCCTAGCGAAGTATAGTGCTGAGATGTTGGTCAGGGACTGGCATTCTTCGAAGGAGGGTTCGGTTCGGATGGTTACAATCAACCCGTGCGTCGTTCTAGGTCCACCGCTATCTAAGAGACATCTCGATGGTAGTCCATCGTTTCTGATGATGCTCCTTAGGCGAGAAATCCCCTTCGTGATTCCCATGCACATCAGCATAGTGGATGTGAGGGACGTAGCCGAGGCTCACGTCAGGGCGCTGACTAAGGGAGAGGATGCCGGGAGGTATCTAGTCGTCTCTGGTCAGATGTGGTGGAAGGATATCGCCAGGACAATAAATGCAGACAATCCATCATTGAGGGTACCCATGCGCCAAATCCCGTACTGGCTCTCTCTCATTGTCTCGTTCTTCCATCCAAGGGTGAGCCTGTCGTGGGCGAGGATGCACTTGGGCAAGAGGCTGTTTTGGGATGCGTCTCCTGCCAAGAGAGATCTGGGTATGAACTGGAAGGAGCCGAGTGAATCGGTCTTAGACACCATACCCCCAATCCTAGAGAATGGGTGGAAGTAGGTGGGCTCTATTGGTCGTACATCTCAGACTCTAAGGCCTCGTCCTCGTACCTGCCGGATTCTTTCATCCACAGGAAAAGTCCAACGAATGATGCCAGTAGGAAAATGGTGACCCCGAATGCCACTACTGGAATAATGACCGACTTGGCCTTCGCGGATATTGCCGAGTTCTCCTCGTAGGCTGGAATCATACTCTCGTCGTAGACCGGCCTGACCATCAAGAGGTCGAAGGAGGAGTCCGGGTCATACAGGTCAGATGGCTGTGCTGGATCTAGGTCGGAGTACCCGTCATACCTCAGAGGTACCTCTACTGTCTGCTGCTTGGATACATCCAGCGTGAGTAGAACATCGAATGTGTAGGGGACCCGGGGCTCCATGAACTCGGACCCGGAGAGTATCCCAGTGACCGGTAGAGAGACAGCAGTCCCTGTGACGTCGAACTCGGCCCACTCCCCCCAGTGCTCTGGTTCTACTTCCAGGACGATGTGGATAGTGTCACCGACGACCGTTCCCTGGCCCTGGGCATCGTCATCGCCATCGGAGCCGAGATCGACGTTCGGCCTAATTTGCGCGACTTGGGCCGTGTTAGAATCCCAATCTAGCGAGCTGAAGGCGATCTGCATCTCATAGGTTCCATTCGGCACCCAGACATAGTGCCTGTCCTCGGTCGCATAGGTTCCGAAGGTGCTTGTCGGGCCGTTGTTGAAATGGCTCCACTCGCCCTTCCATGCGTGTCTGAGTTGGTCTGTCTTCAGCGGTAATTCACGTGTGTCCATTATTTTCTCATAGTGATCGTATGCATCCCACACCGTGACCTGTGGGAAGTCCAGGAAACCGTCTTCGTTCGGATCCCTCATCACTTGCAGTGTCCGAGAAAGTGCCAATGCTCTATCGGTATCGACCAAGCCATGGCCGACCCTCCAGTCATGGCATCTTTCTGTCTGCTCCGAGACGTAGCAGTCATCAGGAATATCATTGCAGGGATCATCGTCATTGCCCTCCTCGCAGGAGTTGCGGAGAGTCTCGTAGTGAGAGGTCAGTTCCAAGATCAACTCTATCTCGTGCACTCTCGATTCGTTCCTATCCTCCCAGTCATCGAATTGGATCCCTTTCGCAGTGTCGTTGAAATACAGGCTTTCCAGGTGGTCGTGATCTTCGGTTTGGTAGTCTGCAACCCCAAGAGATGGTGCCGCTGCTAGCAGTAGAGTCGCTATTCCCCCTATGTGCGGCGTGGCCATGCTCGTTCCAGAGATGGCCATGTAGTACAAATCGCCCTGGGTCCTTGTCGAAGCGTCAATTGCCGTCGCCCGGGGTGCTGTTGCCCAAATGTTCCTGCCAGGTGCACCGATATCCGGCCAAGTGTGCTGTTGCGTCATCCACCCTCTGCTGGAGAAAGAGGTCACGGCGTTCCCTTCATGCACCAACGCGGCAACCGAGATTGCAGATGGGGTGTTGGCGTACACGTTTGTCCTGAGATCGTCCTCAGACTCCCCCCCACTACCGCCGCTGTTGGAGGCTGCGAAAATTACGGCTACATTGTTGTCGTAGGTGAGCATGTCAGTCAGTAATGTGACAGCATTGGAAGGGTTGTAATCCCCGTTGGTGCCCCAAGAGTTGGAGACTACTCGAATATTGTACTGGTTTAGCCCTGGCCTGCTGTGCTCGTATGTCCACTCCAGTCCCTGCACAGCGGCGAAAATGGAAGCGCCGTCGCCCGTACCCAAGGCTACTATGGTTGCTCCCTTCGCAGTGCCGAGTCTCCTGCCCCCGGAAGCGTCGCCGTTTCCTGCGATTGTCCCTCCGACGTGAGTGCCGTGGCCGCTGGATGTGTCCGAGTTACAGTTGGGAGCGTCGACCCAAGCTAATCCAGTCCACTTTGCCGACCAGATTAGCTTCTCACCCGTCCAAGGCTCTCCGCAATCGAAGTCTGGATGCTCTCCATCTACCCCTGTATCCAGATCCACCGCTGTAGCGCCCTTTCCATCGTACTCCGAGAATGAAAGGTCGCTCTCGGTCTTGACCACCCCGTCTGTTCCGATTATCGCTCTATGCCAAGCCAAGCTGGCATTGACCCACCTGACCGTCTCGTGCATCATTGATTCGTAGTCGTCCTGATCCCCGGGAAGATAGAAGTGCTCTATGGGGACGTTTGCCTCGATGTGGCTCACGAATGATCTTGTGGAAAGCTCCGCTATTTCCTCGCCGCTACCTGTAATCAGGCCACCATGTAGAATGCTCATCTTCGAGATTACTTCAATTCCAATAGATTCTACTCTCTCCCAGGTATAGTCACCTGGTGAATTGTGGAATTGTACTATTGCCTCTATGTTCTCTTCCGAGTCCAGCACGGATAGTAGTTCTGAACTCATCTTCGAGGTGTTGATTGTCTGTGACTGTTCTATCACTCCAATCGATCCTGGGGCGCTGATAATCAACACCACCAGCAGTAATGGGACGTATCTCACAATTCTCCGCTCACGTGATGTAATTTCAACAAAACCCTTTGTCGGATCTAATTTGTTTGGTCATCGGGTTCATAGATACCGATTCCAACGATAATCCGTTCAACTGATGTAGGGATGGCTCGGCCGCTACATCATGAGAGTCGTCGCACTCAGTATTGTTTCCCTACTGATACTAACTTCAGTGAGCGGGTGCTTCGGCGAGGACAAAGAGGTCATTGAGGAGCTAGATTTGTTCGATACACTCTGCTCGGAACAGGGCGGCTCGATAAGCAACACTACATGGTACCATTTCGCTAACGCGACGGATGCAACGCTAAACCCAGAAGTCGGCAATCTGACAGACGGTAACGCTCCAGTATGTGCGATTGGAACATACTATGGGATAGGTTTCTCTACCTTTGAGCCTACTATCGGAATTACATCACAGGACAACCTGTACATGAGCAGCTGGGGCAATGGAGTTGCTGGTTCTACGGCGATTGTGCAGTGCAGTGGCCTAATTGGAATGACCAATATTTCGGAATACACGTGCCAAGACGTGTACAGTGCACTGTTACCAGTACCCAACAGTAATGATCCGTACGTGTACGTCGATCCATGGACTGATCGTATCATGAAGTTCGACATGCATGCGCTTCTCGGCATGACTGTCGAATGGTCTGACAACGAGGGCGGGTCATGGATAGGTCCGACCCCTGCAACGGGTTGGTCGGTTCAAGATCACCAGACGATCGCTTCCTCACCCTACAACGCTCTTTTCCACGAAACCACTTGGGTGTTCTGCGTGAACGGGAACTATCCATACCCCGTTTGCTCGACCAGCAATGACGGGGGGGCGACATGGGGTCCGGAGGTTCCGGGTGCACCGACCGACTGCAATAGCGGAGGTTTGACCGGTCACATGGTTGGTTCAAACAATGGGAACTTCTACCGGGGGAATCCCGGTTGTAACGGAGAAGGATACTCGATTTACAAGAGCACCAATGGAGGCCTCACCTGGTCCGAGCACCCACTTCCGACCGAAACCACCGGAACTGCACAGACTTGGAACTTCGAGGAGGCCCAAGTTTACCCCGATGAGGATGACAACGTCCATGTGATGTGGATAGGTTCTGACAACATGCCATACTACAGCTATTCAACAGACGAAGGGGGCAGTTGGAGCGCCCCACTAATGATCGCCCCCCCTGCTGGGTTGAATGGAACAGGCTTCCCGGCGATTGCTGCCGGAGACTCAGGCATGGTGGCATTCGCGTACATCGGAGATTCGGGCGGAGACAATTGGAATGGGTACATCGGGATGATTACTGATGCATTCAGCCCAATGCCACTAATCACGACGGTGCAGGTCAACGAGGTGGGAGACCCATTGGATACTACAGAAGACTGCGGATACAACAGATGCGGGGGCTTCGGGGACTTCATCGACATACTAGTCGATAGTCACGGTCGTCCGTGGTTCGGTCTCTCTCACAACATAGTCGACCAAGGGATATACGGGACTATTTCCGTGGGGCCTTCCCTACGAGCTGGTATGTCTGTACAGGAAATGCCAATAGGCGGTCCCAGCACCCTATGACTCGCACTCAGAATATCTCTGGTACGAGTCCGTATGCCTGGTAAGCAAATCCTGCGGCGAACGCGAACATCCCGAACCCGCATACCCCGAGGGCGATGCGATAGCCCCTGGGCGAGAGTCTCCCCCTAGTTCGATCGAAGAAGTAAGCGATGGTGACCTTCACGATGATGATGGAGATGAGGAATGAGAGAGCATAGGCGACCGGTGCGAGCGGCTCCTCGTCTGCCGCGGCGGCCATCAACGGCCCACCGATGAGGAACCAGAAGACGTAGACGTTCGGGTTCAGCAGATTGGTCATCACCCCTCTTCTAAATGATCCTGTGACCTCCACCTGTGCAATCTCCGAGTCAGGTGGTTCTATCCTAAAGCAGTCTATTCCAAACCAAACCAAAAAGCCAGCTCCGAGTAGTGATATCAGGAACAGGATAGAGGGCTGTTCTGCAACCCATCCCGATAGGAAGACGCTGACGATGATGAGCGGTCCATCTGTGAATATCGGTGCGGATGCGGCTCTTGCCCCTGCTGACCAGCCTCCCGTGAGCGTCTCGCGGATCACCATTGTGAGCAGTGGTCCGGGACGGATTCCCTCGAAGAGCCCTAGGGCGACTCCTGCGGCGGCGAGAGCCAGTATGAGGTCGGTCTGCATCTTCTAGCGCCTCGATGCTAAGGCTACCTTAGCCAGCAGTTCCAGAACCTCAAGGTAGAGCCAAATCAGAGTAATCATGAGTCCGAATGCGGCCCTCCACTCCAACTGCTTCGGGGCCCCTCTCTCGACTCCCTTCTCGATGAAGTCGAAGTCTGCAACCAGGCAAAGTGCCCCTATACCGATAACGAAAAGCGAGAAGCCTATTCCAATTGGTCCGGAACCGTGTATGTACGGGACGTGGAACCAACCGGTTACCGCACCCAAGAAAGAGAATACGTAGATCATGATGATTGCGAAAAGGGCGGATCCCACGGCGATTGCCAGGTTCCTATCCCAACTGATGAGTCCGGCACGATATATTGCGAGCATGCCACCCAGTATCATGAATGTCAGTATGGCAGCGACTATTCCGATTCCGGGAAGTTGCAGGCCCACCTCGACATACCACGTGAGTCCTCCGATGACCAGCCCCTCTAGCGCTGCATAGGCACATATTAGGGCAGGGTTCTTGGAACCTGAAAAGATGATTACCATCGCCAAAATGAATCCACCAATTCCACCCAATACGATCAATGGAGATGATTCCGGCATGGAGAATGCGGTTGCTAGGGCCGTGGTTGCGGTGATGAGGAGGAGGAGTCCCGTCTTCTCTGCCACTCCCTCAATTGTCATCATGTTAGACTCGTAGTCTTCCCACCACGGTGCGCCCTTGTATGCGGACTTCTCGAAGGTTGAGTCGTTCAATGCTGGGTTACGCGATCTGTACATAGTATTGCGTTGGTGTGGTCCTTCTCAAGGGTTGGCATGTAGTCAGCTAGAACATCTCAATCAGATGCTGTCCCGTGTAGCTGCCGGGCTCCTTGGCGACTTCTTCAGGAGGGCCAGTTGCTACTACTTCTCCGCCAAGCTCGCCACCCTCCGGGCCGAGGTCGATTACCCAGTCTGCACACTTGATGACATCCAAGTGGTGCTCTATGACAATCACAGTGTGACCGTTACGACGTAGTCTGAGGAGGACCTCTATCAGCTGATGTACGTCGGATAGGGCTAGGCCAGTAGTCGGTTCGTCGAGGATGTAGAAGGTATGCTTTCTGGGAGTCTTATGGAGTTCTGTGGAAAGTTTGACTCTCTGCGCTTCGCCGCCAGAGAGAGTGGTAGCTGGCTGTCCTAGTCGAATGTAGCCTAGGCCGACGTCGCGGACTGTCTGGACGATCTTGTGGATTCTTGGTTGGTTCTCGAAGAACTCGCAGGCTTCGTCCACACTCATCTCCAGTATGTCGTGAATTGTCTTGCCTCTCCACTTGACCTCGAGCGTCTCTCGGGTGTATCTCTTCCCTTTGCAGACATCGCAAGTCACCCAAACATCTGGTAGGAAATTCATCTCCAGTTTTGTCGAGCCGGCTCCGCTGCATGCCTCGCATCTGCCCCCTCTTACATTGAACGAGAACTGACCGGGTTCGTACCCCCTCTCCTTAGACATCTTCGTCTGTGAGAATAGTTCCCTTATCGGGCCAAAGGCACCCGTGTAGGTTGCAGGGTTGGATCTCGGCGTTCGTCCTATCGGGGACTGGTTGATCACGATGGCCTTGTCCACCATTTCCAAACCTGAAATGGAGTCCACCGCCCCTGGTGTTGCGTCAGCCCCATGGAGTTCCCTCAGGAGCGCAGGAGCGAGGGTCTCCGTGACCAATGATGACTTGCCTGAGCCGGACACCCCCGTTACCGCCACCATACAACCCATCGGGATTTCTACCTCGATGTCCTGGAGATTGTTCTGCCTAGCGCCCGAGATTGTGACCCATTTGTCCTTTGTGGGCTCGACCCTGTCATCTGGGATTGGGATGCTTTGTCTTCCCGATAGGTACGCGCCAGTCAGGCTTTCATCATTGGCGAGGAGTTCATCGTAGGTTCCGTTGACGATCAGCCTACCTCCGTCCTTGCCGGCTCCGGGACCTAGATCTACGAGCCAGTCTGCCTGCTTCATGGTGGCCTCGTCATGCTCAACGACTAGGAGAGTGTTGCCTAGTTCCGTTAGTTCCCTCAGCGTCTCTAGTAGTCGATCGTTATCTCGAGGGTGGAGTCCGATGCTGGGTTCGTCTAGGACGTACATGACGCCAGTTAGGCGGGTCCCAATCTGGGTCGCCAGGCGGATCCTCTGACTCTCTCCTCCCGAGAGGGTATTGGCTCTCCTGTCCAACGTCAGATAGTCCAGGCCAACCAAGGCTAGGAAGCGGAGCCTAGATTCTATCTCTTTGATTATCTCCTTCCCGATATACATCGACCTTTCATCCAACTTTTCAGTAGCATCTAATGTGATGCTGGTGGGGGCTTCCCGTTCCAGCTTCTCCCATGTGCTATCCAAACCACCAAGCCTCCAATTTTGCACCACTGCGAGAGCCTCAAGAACGCTGCACTTCGATATACCAGGTAGGTTTATTCCTCCCACTGTGACCTTGCATACGGCATCATTGAGTTTGTCACCGAGACAGTTTGTGCATGGCTTGTCGGTCATGAAAGAGGAGAGTCGGGATCTGGTTCGCTCCGAGCTCGTGTCCTTGTATGTGCGAGCGAGCCTTGAGAAAACCCCCTCCCATGGTCTGGACATCGTATAGGAAGACCCCTTCTCCGAGTTGAATTCGAAGTCAATTGATTCTCCGCCTGATCCGTTTAGCATGATATCCCTGCTATCATCGTCCAGTTCCCCGAAGGGTACGTCTGTGGGTATGCCGAAGTGTTCGCATGTCTGAGTCATCTGACTGCGGTACCAACCGGACATCATGGATCGTCGGAATGGCCTGATGCACCCTTCTCCAACAGTCGCGTTTCTATCGATAACCAGCTCATGGGAGAATGACCTCTCGACCCCAAGGCCCTGGCAAGTGGGGCATGCTCCCAGTGGGTTGTTGAAAGAGAAGACTCGTGGACTCATTTCAGGTAGAAATGATCCGTGAGTGGGGCAGGCAAACTCCTCCGAGTAGGCGATAGTCTCTCCCTCCTCGGTTCTGAATCTCTGCTCATCCGAGTTGTCAGCCCCTGGTTTGGGAGCGCTGAGGCTCTCCACAGCGACTGACCCTGCTCCAAGTCTCAGGCCTGACTCTATTGCTTCAGTCAGCCTCTGCCTGTTGGTTGGAGTCAACAGCATCCTGTCGATTCTTACGTCGATATCGTGCCTCAGGTTCTTCTCCAGCCGAGGAGGATCCTCGAAACTCGCCTCCCTTCCGTTTACCTTACCCGCTAGGTAGCCTTGGTCTACCAATGCGGTAAATAGGTCTGCGTGAGTACCCTTCCTATTCCTTATCGTAGGGCTCCAGATTGCGATTCCGTGGCCTTCGAAGCGCCATAGGACGTCGTCGACTATCTCCTGCACGGTCCTCTTACTAACCTCACGACCGCATTCGGGACAGTGGGGAATGCCCACTCTCGCCCATAGCAGGCGCATGTAGTCCATCATCTCAGTAACCGTGGCTACAGTTGAACGAGGATTGTGGCTACCCTGCTTCTGATCGATACTGATGGCGGGAGATAGCCCCTCGATCGAGTCACAATCGGGCTTTTTCATCTGTCCGAGGAACTGTCTTGCATAGGAACTGAGGCTCTCCACGTACCTCCTCTGTCCCTCTGCATATAGTGTGTCGAATGCGAGGCTTGACTTTCCAGATCCAGACACTCCTGAGATCACTACGAACATCCCCCTTGGGATGCTGACGTCGATGTCCTTGAGATTGTGAGTTCGAGCTCCCTTTACTTCTATCCAACCATCCTTGGAGAAGCCATTCTTCTTCTTATCAGACATCGCATCACCTCGGACAGAGTAAGTAGTCACAGCGTGCTCCTTTCAATCCATTCATGAGTAGGCTTCCCCGAATGTTTCAAGGGTTGTTTGCCTCCCTCTGTTTGCGAACCAGGAAAGCTTGGCTTCTTCCGGTGAAGAGACCCTTTGTAGCAAATACGACATCGTCTCAGCCAATGTATCGAAAATCGTTGGCTTGCTCTTCATCGCGTTCCTTACAGTCTCCCTGATCAACCATACTCCCACTGGGGCCCAATAGCCCGGACCGATGTCTCTCCATACCATGCAAGAGCCGGATCTCCCTATTGCCTCCATGTGCTCTAGAACCGCTAGGCGCGCGGCATAGTATGCACCGGTTATCGAGTGGGCGTATTCGGATCTTGGCTGCATTTCCTCCCAGTCGTCCAGTACCTGACCATTGGACCCCCATACGGAGCCCCTACACCAGGCTTCTAGCATCTGAAACGCCCAAAGCCCGGGAGCGAGGATGACGTGGAATCTGTTGTCGAGATATGTTTTCTCGAAAACCATATACTTGTCTAGTGAGGGAAGGTCTCTGACTCTCTCCCAGCACTGCTTCGATAGTGTGTCGTCGGTTGCAGTAATCCCCCATCTAGTTGGTACCAATTTCCTTTTTCCCTCCTTGCCAAGAAGGCCTGAAGAAAGGATTCTGGATATGTGAGCCTCTCCTATTCCGGAGGAAGTTAGCTCTTTCATGGCCTCGTTTGCCAGGAGGTCGGTCTCGTTTGCGACTGAGTCAACCTTACTGCTAATACTGGCATGGCTGACGACTTCGGCACTGACCAAGTGACCTGCCGGCCCTAGGGGGGTGCTCATCGTGTCGAAAGAGGGGGGGCTCCCTATCGGCACTGGGCGGTCGAAGTCAAGTTCGACGTCGACTGCGCTCGACGACATTGCTATGACTTGGGTTGCTTCGAGGATATGATTGGTTTCTCGTTCAGTATTTATTGCCATTTTACTGCTGCCAGTGACTAGGTTTGCATGCCTGGCAGCTACCTCTTCCAGGGGTTTACCGAATAGCTCTGATGGGTCTCCACTGGATATCTTCTCATCCTCTGAGTCCTGAATCCAAGACACACTCGGTCCTGCTCTGATATTGGGGTACCCGTATCTTCCTACGAACAGAGAGGGGGGGCTCGGGCCCGCCATGTCAGAAAGGATGGTTTCCTCTCTCTGAGGGAGCCTGCGCTTGACCTCGGATAGAAGAGGGCACGGTGCGATTCCGCACATGCCCTTGGTGCCCCTGCAATCGATACACTCTGCGAACACAGGGTGAAATCTGAATCGGGCGCTATTAGGGTTAATGGCTCAGAATAGCCATAGGGCATCGATAGTGTCGCCCTTTTGACAACTCGTATCAGGAGGGAGTAGCGAGAGCCCATTATGCGCAACCATGCTGTGAATATTCCCACTCCCTTGGTGGGTACTAGTGGATGCAACCAGATTGTTGCCCTCTTGCCTGATTGAGATCCTCCTCATACACAGCTTTCCCGGGGCACCCTTGAGTGGCTCCTGCATGGTGACGCGTACCCTGTTTGCCATGCTGGAGCCATTGGCTTCGTCTGAACCCATGCTCTTTGACATCCAAGGTGCGACCAAGACCGTGAAGACAACATGACTGCTAACTGGATTACCGGGAAGTCCGAAGAGGGGTGTTCCCTTCCAATATCCGAAGAGGGGGGGACCTCCTGGTCTCATCATGATCCTCCAGAATCTAATATCGCCTTCCTGCTCCATTATCTGTCGGACGATATCCCACTCTCCCATACTGACTCCCCCACTAGTGATTATCGCATCACAAGATCCCGCAGCCTCGTCGAGTGCTTTCCTCAGATCCTCAATACTGTCCCTAATCAGTGCGGATCTCCGTGGAGTCCCCCCCATCTTCTTCACAAGCGAGGAGATTCCAAATGTGTTGGATTCGTATATCGAGTTCTCCGAAAGGGGCTCTCCCGGAGGCGTCAGCTCATCTCCCACCCCAATCACTGCTATCGAAGGCGGTCGAACTACGGACACTGTGTCGTGCCCCATTGTTGCTGCAAGGGAGATTGCGGATGGAGTGAGTATGTTTCCAGATCTCAAGGGTCGTTCACCCTCAGTGAGGTTCTCCCCTCTCTTGCGAATGAAGCCGGGTCTTGCTGGGCCGTTGATCGTGACTGAGCCATCATGAGTCGTTGAATCCTCAATCATCACGATCGCATTGGCCCCCTCTGGAATCGGAGCTCCCGTCATGATGCTGCAGGCCTCGCCCTCACCAACTAGTGGGACTTCCGCGGATCCGGCTTGGCTAGTCCCAACTATCCTCAATACTGCTCCTGACTCTTGGCAGTCTGCCTCCCTAACGGCCCATCCGTCCATTGCAGAATTGTCGAAACGTGGGTCGTCAACTAAAGAGATGAGGTCATCGAAAAGTATCCTGCCTGTTGCCTGATCAAGAGGCAGTATCTCTTGATATCTTTCTATGGGTGTTTGGTTCGCTATCTCCAATGCCCGCTCCAGAGACACACCCTTCTCCATGGATGTCGAGAAACGGTGGAGTTGAAGTGTCCTTCCCAAAGCGGTCCTCGTGGTTTCCACTGAGTTGGTGCTGGTCCTATTGGCTCTCTTCGTAGTGGCATCACTGTACTCCTCTGTTGGACTCGGGGGGGCTTCAGGATACCTGGCTGTCCTGTCGATGACGACATTCGCAGCATCGGAGTCTATCTGGCTCAAGCAGTATGCTTGGTCACTGAATCTAATTGTAGCTGGAATCGCGTTCTGGCACTACCACAAATCTGGACACCATGTCAGGGGGCTGTCGATTCCGTTCATCTCTGCTAGCGTTCCCATGGCCGCCCTTGGAGGTTTCATGCTAGTGGATGGGAACGTGTATGACGCCCTTCTATCTCTCGCATTGATCGTAGCAGCTTGGAGGTTGGTTTCAGGCGATGCTGGGGTTAGCGAAGCGGTCCGACCCAGTGCTACCAAGGCCGCGGCAGTTGGAGGTGGGATTGGCTTGGCTAGTGGAGTGATAGGTTTGGGAGGAGGTATCTTCCTTCTGCCAGCTCTAATGCTCGGTAGGTGGGCTACAGCTAAGGAGGCGGCTGCGACAACCTCACTCTTCGTCTGGTTAAACTCCCTCGCTGGTTTGGTAGGAGCGAGTCTTGCTGGTAGGCTTGACTTGGAACCTGAACTCCTTATCCCATTCTCATCTGTAGTACTAGTGGGGGGTTTTCTTGGTTCTAGGTATGGGTCGCGAGTATCGTCCCAGAGTGGGATCCGGGGATTACTAGTAGTAGTCCTGGTACTTGCTGCATCCAGGAGGATATTCCAGATTCTGGGCTAGTCTTGCAGGACGTGTCTGACTGCATTATGGAAAATTCCCATCCCTTCCCCCTCTCCATGGGCTGTATCCTCTCTGGTCCAACTAGGACCGAGCCACGTGGAGTGGTTCGCCTCTGGATGTGGCATCAATCCGAAAACTAGGCCAGATGGATCGCACACACCAGCAACGTTCCTCCAGCTCTGGTTCGGAGAAATCGGGTAGGGCAGAGTGTCGTCGCCAGAGCTGGGGTATGTGGTGTTTGGGTCCACATATCGTGCTACCAACTGGCCAGAATCGGCCCAGCTATCCATCAATTTGGCATTGTCTGTGACGAACTTGCCCTCTCCGTGACGTACGGGAACTCGGATTCGCTCGAGCCCGGTCGTCCAAATGCACGGGCTGTCCGGGTCGAACTCCAGAGTTACCCACCTGTTTTCGTATCGACCACTGTCGTTGAGTGCTAGCGATGCGGTCTGAGTCAGGCTGACCTCATCGTCCCCAGGCAGTAGGCCCATCTTCACGAGGACCTGAAAGCCGTTGCATATCCCTATGACCGGCTTGCCGGAGGACACGAACTCCCTGACCTGTTCCCTTAGTCCGAATCTGAGTCGATTACCAAGCAGTCTGCCGCTTCCCAGGTGGTCTCCGAATGAGAAGCCCCCGGGGATGGCCATGATCTGGTAGTCGGACAGACTGGCCTCTCCCCTCACCAGTCTGTTGACATGGACCCTCTCGACGAGTGCCCCGGCCATTTCGAAAACGGCCATTGTCTCGATCTCGCAGTTGATTCCGAACCCGGAAAGAACTGCTACCTTTGGCTCCATCATGCTCCTTCTCCGTGCAGTGTTCCCTTCCATGATTCCCTGAGCTCCCTCATGGATGCGGATAGTATGACATCGCCGTGCCTGCTGAATGAGATTCCATCATCGCTCGACACGTCTCCGATATAGTGGCAGGTGATACCTTCCATGGACTTCTCGAAGGCTTTCCTATCGTCCGGACTAGTGCTCACCAGTATCCTACCTAGGCTCTCCCCGAATAATGCCCCCCATGTGTCCAGATGGTCGCAGTCCGACCATATTGGGGTGATGTCCAGCTTCGCTCCCGAATCTGATCCGAAGCAGCATTCCGCCAATGCCACGGCCAGGCCTCCGTCACTACAGTCGTGTGCGCTGGCCACCAGTTCCCTGCTCATCGCAGCAGTCAGGGCCCTATAGGCAGTCATATTCCTCTCCGGGTCTATCTCTGGGACGGTCCCACCGATGCCGCCAGCACCATCGTCTCGGAGCATATAGGATAGTTCGCTGGCTCCGAGTTCCTGGTGCGTCTGGCCGATCAGGAAAATCGCATCACCTGGCTTCTTGAAGTCGGATGAGACGGCCTTACGTACGTCATGATGGTTTCCGAGGAGGCTGAAGAGAAGCGTGGGCGGGACGCTGATCTTCTCCCCTCCAAGCATAGAGTCGTTCTTCATGGAGTCCTTCCCGCTGATGCAGGGAAGGCGATATGCCCTGCATACGTCATCCAAGGCACGATTGGCTCTCACTAACTGGGCGAGTTTATACTTCCCATCGGGAGTCTTGGCCGACTCTATAGGATCCGGCCAGCAAAAGTTGTCGAGGCCCGAGATGAGGTCCAAGTCCACGCCAACGCATACTGCGTTACGCAGTGCCTCGTCCACAGAGGCGGCAGCCATGGCATAGGCGTCTATGTCGGAGTACCTGGGAGCTATGCCGTTCGAAACGACCAGTCCCTGTATCCCACCCTGCAACGGGGCGATTACCGCGGCATCTCCGGGAGCGTCGCGGTTAACCCCAACGAATGGCTTGATCACGCTCTGGGCGATGACCTCGTGATCGTAAGACCGAACCCACCACTCCTTGCTAGCGACGTTCGGCCTGGCTAGCAGTCTGCCGAGAGTCGCTCCCATTTCCGAATCGTCTAGGTCGGGCGTCTCGACTGGCAAATGGACGGGGGGCTGCCATTCGGACTCGAGTATGAGCTGTGGGCATCCATCGAAGAGGAAATTGATGGGCAGGTTGGCGACCGGAGTCTCCCCGTGACGGACAACGAACGCCCCGGAGTCAGTGAACGAGCCCACTGCGGTGGCCTCCACTTCATGTAGCGCCGCTAGTGACTCGAAATCTGCGCAGTCCTCTGGCCTTATGCCGACAGTCATTCTCTCTTGCGATTCGGAGACCAGTATCTCCCACGAAGAGAGCCCGGCCTGCTTCAGAGGGACTGCGCCGAGATCCAGGATCGCTCCCCCCGTGAGCTCTGCCATCTCGCCCACACTACTGGAGAGCCCTCCGGCCCCGTTGTCCGTGATTACCTGGATAAGCCCCGCATCCCTCGCCTCGAGAATCATGTCAATCATTTTCTTCTGAGTGATTGGGTCACCTATCTGGACTGCAGAGCTCGGGCTCTCCTCTGTTAACTCAAGACTGGAGAAGGTCGCTCCGTGGATTCCATCGCTTCCGACACGCCCCCCTACCATGTAGACAATATCGCCCGGTTGAGGGGTTTTCACATGGCTCTCCCTGCCATCGGCAAGTAAACGCGGCATTATCCCGACTGTGCCGCAGAAGACCAGTGGCTTGCCGATGTACCGCTCATCGAATACTATTGCTCCATTGACGGTCGGGATTCCTGATTCGTTACCTCCCGACCTGACTCCTGAATGGACTCCTCTGAATACTCTCGAGGGGTGGAAGAGACCTGGGGGGATGGTTCCCGAGTAATCTGGTGGGCCGAAGCAGAATACATCGGTGTTGGCAATCGGCCTAGCGCCGAGCCCCGTGCCGAGTATGTCTCGATTCACCCCCACTATCCCGGTGATTGCTCCTCCATAGGGATCTAGAGCGCTGGGGCTATTGTGGGTCTCGGCCTTGATGCAGACGCTCCAGTCATCATTCCATGAGATGACTCCGGAATTATCGTGGAAGATGCTTAGCAGCCAGTCTACATCCCCCTGAATGTCAAGGGTGGGTTGCATTATGTGGGTCTTGAACAAGGAGTCGATTGTCGAATCCTCACCTGTAACCTTGTCAGTGTGCCTAATTCTGGCTGCGAAAATCTTGTGTGAGCAATGCTCTGACCATGTCTGTGCGAGGCATTCCAGTTCCGCGTCGGTAGGACGATCCGAGGGGAGGCTCATCGCCTCCCTAGCCGACCTGACCGTGGGATCGCGGTAGTGTGCTTGTATCGCCCTCATCTCGGCGATGTTGAGCGCCAGAAGTCCCTGCTCGCTGATTGTGATTAGCTCTTCGTCACTGACCTCCAAATCGACTGTTGCTGGTTCCTGGAAGGTTACTGGAGGCATCTCTGGGAACTCCAGAAGAGGCCAAGACCCTTTGGAACAGTCTTCTCGTCCCGCCACTGCCGCCCTCTCGATTAGCGGATTGTGAAGGATGGATGCCAAGTCGTTTGGTGAGATTCCAGCTTCAACCCCCCAGAAGGCATAGGTGGTGGATGTAGCTACTATCGCTGATGATTGGTTTGGAAAAAGAGTCAGCAGTCCATCCAACCCCGCTTGGCCGGAGTTATCCGTAACGCCTGGCTTGAAGCCGATTTGGATTGCTGCTTCTGGTGGATTCGAGAAAGATTCCAGCATCCTAGAGCTCATGGAGCCGACTTCGATCACCGGATCGGCGAACAAGTCGTAAATCAGGGACTCGGCCTCAATGTCGGAAACATCGGATCTGACTTGGTAACCAAGTATTACCCGAACTGATAGCACATCGATCCCATGGTCCACTTTGAGCATCGATCTCACGCTCTCGCCACGTGCATCAGGCAATCCATCGAGATCCTTCGTAGTAACTTCGAAGAGCCGGATATTGGTTTCAGTAGGCATGTTCTCACTCTATGCTAGAAAAGCCTCGCTCAATTGCCAACCGAGCCATGCTGTTAATGGTGCCAACAGATTGAGTGCGACGTAAACCGCTGCTATCGCTGCACTATCGTCCTTGATGAGTCCGACGGTCTCGACGCCGAATGTGGACATCGTGGTAAAACCGCCCAATAGTCCGGTTCCGAGGAAAAGTAGTGACTCCGTCTGTAGTGAGGCGGCCATCAGCGCGCCAAGGAGGAAAGACCCAGAGAGGTTCACGGCTATTGTCGCCCATGGAATTTCGCCCGTTCCGGAGGGTATCGCTTCCGCTACCCCCCAACGTGCTATCGAGCCGATTGCGCCTCCCAGACCGACCAGTGCCGCTGGATGCATGGGGCTGGCGGGAACTGACGGGGCTTCATATTTCTGAGAAGAGGGAAGACTTCACAAACGGGCGAGTACAGGACTACAGGATGAAAGCGGAGGATGCTTGGGGGCCCAGATGGGTGAACTGCGCACACCCACTATCTCATGAGTTCATGCGTATTTCCAGCGAGAAGCAGTCGTTGGTGGTACTAGCGGCAGACCTCCCCACAGTAGATGGCATAGTTGAGTTAATCGAAGAGCTGGGAGATTACGTTTGTGCTCTGAAGACGCATGTTGACATGGTCGAGGGCTTCAATATGGAGGAGTGGAGAAGAGTGGTGGACGCTACTCGTTCGAAGGGCATGTTGCTTTTCGAAGACCGGAAGTTCGCGGACATTGGCAGGGTAGCTCAGACTCAGATGGGGGGTTTGTATGATATTCGTTCTTGGGCTGACTTGGTCACCTCTCATAGTGTCAGTGGCCCGGATGTCATCGATGGAATAGCCACGGCCTGGGATGAGGTGGAGAGAATCGGTGGTGTCCTACTTCTGGCTCAGATGTCCAGCTCGGGTAATCTACTAGTCGAGGGGTATACCGAAAGTACCCTAGACATAGGTAAGGCATCCCCTCATGTGTTAGGGTATATCGGAAATGGGAGTTCTGTTTCTGAGTTGAGAGAGCTTCGTTCTAAGGTCGGTGATGGTCGAATGATTTGGACGCCGGGTGTAAATTTGAGTGCTGAAGAAGGAATCCTAGGACAAAGGTACGGTCATCCGGTTGAAGCCGTGCTAGCAGGTTCAGATGCGATCATAGTAGGTTCTGGCATACACAAGTCGGACGATCCGCTTTCTGCAGTACGGGAGTATGCTTCTTCCTCATGGGGAGCATTGCTGGAGAGGTAGCGTGGCGGTAGCAGGAGACGTGGTAGCGTGGGGCTGCTCCGTGTTGGTGATTTTAGGGCTAGCTTGGTATGTTTTTTACGAGGTTCTGAAGAGATGGAGGGTCGGGTTGAGGCTGTCTACATTGGATGAGAGCCTGTTGTACGATGATGGAGTCTCTGTGGAAGTCATAACGGACACACCAATCGGAAGCAGCATCGTTGGTGGTGCTGTGGCTGAGTTCGTGGAAGACTCGGGGCCCTAGATTTCGACGAACCCGAGGTAGAAAGCTGCACTGAATCCTATCGAGCCGATCATAGCAAACAGAATCAGGATACGGAATAGTCGCCTCTTCCTCTTTGGCTTGGGCAGTTCTGGAAGGGGCAGTAACGGAGTTGGGGGGGCGTCGATCTGACTTGGTTCCTCAGAGAGTGGGGGAGTTGGAAGGGGAGGGAGTGGAGAGGGTTCATCCTCTAGGTCGGGGTAGAGGGCATCCAAGTCCGCCAAACCCGGTGCATTTGGTATGGGTCCGTTCATCAGTACCCACTTCTGATCGATATCCGCCCTAGTAAGAGGGGTGACGAGTACAGAAACCGCGCCAGCAGAATAGGCTGCATCGTTTGCCTTGCTCAATCTCGATTTGCTTACCACGAAGACGACTCGCGCTTCTGGGTCGCTCTCACGTATCTCCAGTGCTGCGACGTGTCCATCCATCGTTGGAAGATTCAGGCCCAGGAAGACCATACTTGGCTTCATCTTGACGTAATCGTCCACCGCTTTGTCCCCATCGTTACAGATTTGGGAGGCCCATCCCCTCTGACTCATTATCGACTTCAGCCTACTTGCCGTGATTCCATTCTCGTGGACTATGAGGGCAGTCGGCTTGTCTTCCGAAGACATCTGGTGGTCCCACATAGGATGGGGGTCAAGAAGGGGCTGGTTGTTAATCATGAAAGTAGTTGGTCTACTAACCAGTTAGGATCGAACGGTTCCAAGTCATCATAGCCCTGTCCGGTTCCAGCTAGTATGATCGGTCGACCGGTGGCATGCGATATCGATAGGGCTGCGCCTCCTCTGGCATCCGTATCGAGTTTGCAAAGAGCAGCGCCATCGAAGGTCAGCCTCCTCTGGAACTCAATTGCTTGAGTGACTGCATCGTTACCAGCGAGTGCGTCTGCGACGAAGATTACCAGATGTGGTTTGGTTACCCTGTGCACCTTCTGGAGCTCATCCATCAGGTTGGACTTGTTCTGCATCCGGCCTGATGTGTCGATGATCACGACTTCGTCGCCCCTAGCCTTCGCACTCTCGATGGCATCCCTTGCGACGGCTGCTGAATCTCCTCCCCTCTGACTCTTTATGCACCTGATTCCCAGTCGATCTGCGTGAGCAGCTAGTTGGTCTATTGCTCCTGCTCTGAATGTGTCCGCAGCGGCTAGCACCACTCCGTATCCTTGGTCATCCAGCCTCTTGGCGATCTTTGCAGATGTGGTTGTTTTTCCGGTTCCGTTGACTCCGACCATCATTATGACCACGGGGGCTCCTTCGGACAAGAAGCTCCTGATCGTTCTATCGAAGTCCCAGTATCCGGCTTTGAGCAGGGACAAGAGCGCGCCCCTCAGACTCCTCTCGACAACCTCGCTGAGTGGGGCCTTCCTGCTCACTCTAGAGCCGATTAGGTGGGCCCTTAGATTCGTGATGAGTTCGGATGCAGCATCATGGCCCATGTCCGATGACAGTAGTTCGTCCTCTAGCTCCTCGAGTATCTCATCCAGAACCGGACCCCCGCTAATGACCATCCCGCCTATGTTGGTTTGAAATTCGGATAGGTCGATTTCGAAGGAAACGTCGGATTCTGCTAGTCTTCTTCCTGTGGTTGAGTCCATTGGATTAGTTTTCGGCCGCTTCAGGGGTTCCTGGGACGATTTTGTGGCTTGCTCCCGTGCGGCCCTCTTCCTCTCCTTGGAGTTGGTGGGAGTAGCGAATGGGTCAGTGATGTCGTCTTCGAAATCGTCCCATTCGCTATCATTTTCGATTTTCCCCTCGGGAGCTTTGTCCTCTTCACTCATGCTTCTGAGCGCGGCCTCTCGCTCGGCTATCGCTTTCTCTGCCAATTCGGAGCCCTCTTCGGTCATGAAGCTAGTATCTTCATCGGCCTGCTTGACCTTCTTTCGGAAGCGATCGAAGAGCCCCATGGAAAGTCCTCAGTCATCTAGGGTTAGTTCGGTTCCCCTCTTTCTTCTCGGCCTTCGTATTGGTTGGCTCACCTGGGCTTCTTCGACCTCATTCTGGCCTTCCATCGTTGGTTCCTGGATTCCATTTGCTATCTCATTGAACCTATTCGCTAGAGCTACCACTTGATTCTCGAGCTCGTCATGCTCGTTGGAAACCGAGTCTATGATTCCATTCAACTCGACATTCCTGTTTCTGAGGATCTCGAGAGCCTCCGGTCTGGTCTTCTCTGCCTGTACTCTACTTCCTATGTCCACCACTGCACCTGCATCAGCGGGTATGTCTGCCACAATTTGGACCCCGGCGCCTAAGGGTACCATGGCTCCCTTTGCACCATCGTCTGAGATTGATTGCAGTGCCTCCATAGCGTGCTCCTGTTCGATTTTGATTCCCTCTAGATTACGGATCTGCTGGTCTAGAGCTTGGAGGCGCTCTCTATTCACCTCAACCAGTTGGGCCAATCGCTGAAGCTCTGCCCTGTCAGGCTCAGTCATGCACCACGGGACGCAGGGGGTGCAATGAAGGCGTCGCTGGTGCAATTATCTCTGATTCTCGTCAGCTGGTAGTAGCATGACCGTCCCAATTAGGCCGGATAGTACGAATGCCGCCAATGATGCCATGAACAATATCGCCTTCCAAGATCGTGTCTCGTCCAATTCGCTACAGAGTCCCCCATCGGGGGTACTCATATTACCGTTCAATGCACGATACTGGAGGTCGCACTCCCTCTCATACTCCCTCACCGCGTCGTCGTGATTTTGCATCGATTCCAAGGAAAATGAAAGGAGGGCGATTGAGCAAGCTATGAGTATAAATCCCTTGGTGGAATCTGAGAGCAAGTCACTCTCCGTCCCAGATTCCTTCGGCTATCATGAACTCCATTACTCGCTCAGAGACGTTTGCTCGGTTGCCTCCTCGAACCCCTGTGGCGGAAACAGCGAAAACCTCGGCAGGGATGTCTTGGGCTTCCCTCACCTCGTAGCCGACCTTGCGACCATAGGATACGGCCTCTATATCTGGCATTATCCAAGCCTCGACATCCTCGTCGGAATACCTGTGCTCGACCATACGCTTGCGGAGATGGGCTGGGTATGGGTCGGAGTCGGTGACAGGGGTGTCTCGGATCCCGACAATTACTCTCTTGCCCTTGTCTAGCTCTTGCTGGATTAGCCATTCATGCCCCACATGAAGTGGTTGCCAGCGACCGGGTAGCAAAACCGCCTTCGGCTTCTCAAATAAGTGCGAGAGCTCCTCGACCATGTCATCCACCTTGTGACCCGGTGCGCCGCTTGAATCAAGAGTCATGTGTGCGCACTGTGGCTCATCGAATGGGTCAGAAATTCCCGTGAAGTTGGAGATCTCACCCAACCTTGCTTTGGCATATAGGCCCTTGACATCACGGTCCTCGCATACTTCTAGAGAAGTTGAAACATGCACCATGATCGAATTATGGGGCAGGATTTCGAGAATTCTTTCACGTACGTCCTCGTAGGGTGTGATGAATGAGCAGATCACGGGGGTATGCTTGGACATCAGTCTAGCCATCTTCGCGATGCCAAGAAGGTGCCTCTCCCTACCCTGTCTTGAGAAGTCGTTGTTTGAGAAGAAGTCTCTGATCGTGTCGCCATCGAGTAGTTCCGCTCCATACCTCTTTGCCGCTGCCTCTGCTATCGTAGTCTTACCGGCCCCAGAGAGTCCAATTAGCCAAACCACCTTGTTCCCCATTTCCACACCTGAACGACCCGCCGACCCAAGTCGGTCATTTAATCCTGATTCTGAGCCCAAATCTCATTCCAATCGGTGCTACACGCAGCCAAGAAGTATGGATTGAGGACATCGCTCACTATGTCATAGTCCAATGGTCGGCAGTCCGGCCCCATTACGAAACCGCCGGCTGACTCTACGACCGCGTGGGCTGCTGCTATGTCCCAGCAGGAAGTGGGTCCGAACCTCGGGTAGAGGTCGGCTGTTCCATCTGCGACCACACAAGCCTTCAGCGATGAGCCCATTCTGACTAAGTCGTGTCTCCCGATTTGTTCAGCGAACCTTTCGTCTCTTTCCGCTCTATGGCTGCCGCTTGCTACGAGTCTGATGGGCGTGGTGATTTGTCTGTTCACAGAGATAGTTTTCGAAATTGAGTCCACTATGCGAGATGCCGGTGTTAATTCGCCACCGAGCCACGTTGTCTTGGAAACCGGGGCATGGACGACTCCGAAAGCGGGTTTCCAGCGGTCCCCGTATCTCTTCATGAGTGCGATGTTTACCGTAAACATCCCGTTACGTTTGATGAACTCCTTAGTCCCGTCGAGTGGATCCACCAGCCAGGATGCATCTGAATCCATCGGATCACCGATCCTTCCTTCCTCGGAAACGATTGGAGTGTTGGGATCTATCGATGCCAGTCCCCTGACTATGGTATCGTGAGCGGCGATATCAGCCTCCGTGAGTGGTGAGTCGTCACTCTTTGTCTGAACCTCGATGCCCTCGGAGGATTCGTAGACATCCATTATCGCCTGCCCTGCATCTTCCGCAATACGAGCTATTTCGAGAGGGTCGAATGACATTGGAGAGGCCCCTAGAATTCCTCAAGATTGTCTGCTGCTTGCTCTAGGTTCGTTCTGGTTTCGTCGTCCAGGTAGAATAGGAATGGGTCCTCATCCCCCATGATATCCTTCCATGAGGACATGGCCCTAGCCCATATCTCCTCTTTGGAGTTCCAGACCAACATCCTATCTATGAATTTACAATACCTCTGAATCTCCTCGTCATCGGATGCTATGCGTCTCAGAATCTCGTTGGTCTGAGCTATCACCAGCCCCCATGTCGGATTCAATTTGTATGTAGAGAATGGGTTCCTCTCCTGGTTTACTGTGATGTGGTCCCTCCACAAGCCGAAAGTTACGTCGTAAAAGAATCCGACTAGGAGGACGATGGTTAGGACACTGGTTGCGATGCCGAATAATCCGATATATGTCATAGGGATGTAGAGGAGTGTCTCGTTCGATTCGAATCTCCACGATACGTAAGGCCATACTAGGAGGGTGATTGTGGCTGTCCAGAAGCCCAGTCCGATTATAGCCTGGCTCTGCTGAATTCGCCAATATTGCCTCATCAGCCACTTCTTCATGTGGGTGACCTCCGGACGTGTCACCTTTCAGAATTGCCCATTATAGTGGCGGGTTTACGCGGTCTATCGTCACTCTTCCTCTGCTTTGAGGGCCGAGGACGGTGCTCCGCTGGTACCGAAGTGGGCTTGAACGGCTGGTGCCGACGAACTCCCCGGTTCGATTTCTGCAATTCCGTCGACTAGGATGAAACGTCTTGTGACCCTGTGCCTGCTACCGAAAGTTGAGAGGAGGCGTTCCATGGCATCTTCTTCATCAGTGGCCACAAGATCGACTGAGAATGGTTGGTCCTTCTTGCCTGCTCTGTATGACCCGTGCGCCCTGAATGCCTTCATGGCGCGGCCGAGATAGGGCCCTGATTTAACCGAAGCGGGTATCCAGTTCCTCAAGGTTCAAGAGAGCGCCTGTTTGGTTCATTCCGAGTTCGTATGACAGTGAACACCCCAACCGAGGACGAAGGTGGGGGTCTGCGAGGTCGTTTGGCGGACATTCCTCGGGAGAGGCTGGTGGATGAAGTAGTATCCAGATGGGATGACATGATTCGACTCGAGGGTGAGGTCGCCAACCTCAGACGTAGGGTTAGGGAGGCGGAATTAGTCTCACAAAGCGGAGGTATCGATGGAACATTGATTGGGGAGCTTGAGGAGAGATTGCGTGTTGCAGGATCGAAGGTTAGGCAACTGGAGGGAGTCGTGCAGAACGAAAAAGCCCGCAGGGAGAGTGCAGAAGCTGATTCTAGTAGGCTGGCCGAGCTGCAAGAGGAGAATGCAAGACTCCTGAGAAACGAAGAGGAACTCCTACTTCTGGTGCTAGATATGGAAGCCCAGATTGACAGGCTGGCTTCGGACTCATGAAATGTGGACAAAGGTGTTCACTCTTCGGAGTCTTCTTCATTGCGACCGGCGAGGGAGCCGACCGCTCCGAAGAGGTCCGAAATCATGGCCTTAGCGACGGACATTCCCCCCGATATCACGGGCAGTATGGGATTGGAGTCGTCCGGGAGGCTTGCTTTCTCCCTGATGTCTGGTATGAACGGCTCGATCTCCCTATTGTCAAACCAAAGAGAGCCGCACTTCAGGCACCCGTCCACTTCTATTGATCCTCCCTGGGTGGTTGTGACTGGACCCTTCACCATCTCTCCATGGCAAGTGGGACATCGGTAGCCGGCGGCCTGGCCATCAAATACTGATTTCCGAACGTTCCTGAGGTTTGTCTGTCTCATGTTTGTATTCAACCATCGATCGCTTGCTAGGATGCCCCTGCATGAACCGCAGTAGTGCATGCGCCCCTCCACGACGTCACCCTGTGCCCCCATCTCGGAGTTACAGCAGGGACAGATGGCCTCAGACACGATAGTCCACCAAGGGGGTATGGTATGAGTATGCCTGCGTTAAGTTCGTCATAGGATGCCGCTAATCAGGTCGGAAAGCACCGCCTGAAGCTCGCTGGCATCATCGTACTCTTCGGTAATGTTGCCTGTGATGATCCAATCTGCACCAGCCTCGGAGGCTGCTCTTGCAGAATGAGGGTCCCGAATGCCTCCTCCAACGATGATTGGGAGGTCGCACGATCGCCTGGCCGCCTTGATCAATTCTGGGTTCACTGGGCTCCCGGCACCGCTCCCTGCCTCGAGGTAGACTAGGGCGAAACCTAGAAATTCTGCTGTCATGGCATAGGCCTCGACTCGCTCCGTTTGATGAGAAGCGATGAGATCGGCCTTCCCGACCTTCCCGGCCTTCCCTCCAGGTTCGCAAATCAAGTACCCCATCGGTACGGGTTCTATTCCTGCTTTCTTGACGAATGGGGCGCCCTTGACCTGCTCTCCAATTAGGAATCGCTGGTCCGTCGAATTCATCAGCATCATGAACGTTATTCCGTCTGCGGCAGGTGACAGCGCAGCGGCGCCTTGGGGGAATAGGACTACGGGGACCCCCTCCGTATCCTCTTCTACTTCGGAGTCTTGGCTCGCTGCCCATGTCACTAGTTCCTGCGCCTCCTTGATTGCGACGATAGTGGCATGCACATTGTCCATATCCGTGTCTGAGGATCCACCCACAAGGATCATCCTAGATCCTGCATTTACTGCGGCCAAGGCACGATTAGCGGCTACTTCAGGTGTTTGATCGGCGGGGTCTATTACTATCGCGTGTCTGGTGCCGGAGGACCTGTCGCACATGTATTCCCTGATCACGCCCATGTTCTCACCTACTGTTCAACGGGGTGTATTATTGTATCAACAATAGTCTGAGCTAGTTGTATTCCTAACTGAACCTCTTCAGAGATGTAAGCAGACGGGTGGTCTCCATTCCATGTCATCTCCTGCAGTGAGACGCCGGTATACTCTGGTTTCTCAAGATCCCAGATCTCTGATGTTCCATCAGGTCGTTCCCCAAAAACGGCGGTCTGAGAGGAGTCCCCCGTTCTACAGACCAAGCCATACCATCGTGGCTTTTCCTGTCTGTCATACCTAAGATCCAATATGTGGTCTGCTTTGATCGAACCCTTCCCCATTGGTCCTGCACCCACGAACTTAGCTTCTCTTTCGGATACCGTTGTTACCCTCGTCCTGAGTTGGAAGATGCCCCCTCTTTTCGAAAGTTGGATTCCCATGGCTTTGAGAAACCACGAACCTCGGACAGCTGTGGATGTTGGGGTCGGGGTCTGTGAGGACATTTCCGAAATCCAATGTGGCGGGCACGGAGGCCAAGAGGGGATTAGCCCTGGCACCTCTCCGATTAGGCCAATCTCGGCTCTTTCTGTGATTATGGAGAGCTTCGTTTCTGGAGTCACATCGAGAATGTGGTGCCCAATGCATAGCGTTCTTAGAGAGTCACCAAGAATGACAATACTGGTCATGCAAGTACACCAATCGAAGCAGTCCCTTTCACGTTTACAAGAGATAGGGCGTGCACTGGGCAAGCGGGGATACAATGCTCACAGTGTGTGCACTCAGGCTCATCCACGATGGCGAGAAGTCCTTCGAGAACTAGTGCATCTACTGGGCACAAAGCAACGCATGCCGCACAGCCAAAGCACCTATCTTCATCTACCTCGAAGATCATCTCACTATACCTGGGCATGATGTTGGGAAGGTACCGCCCCATCTCAAAGTTACCCCCCAACCCCTTTGTTTCCTCTCTAGAGAACTTATTTCGGTTCAAAATCAGACTCTACTACTATCAATTTATTAGTTTCAACAGCCATCTGAAGGTCTTCAGTTTGCATACTATAATTGTTACATAGATCTAGAATTGACATCGATTCTGAATTCTTCCCATTCCACAGGAAACTAAGGGGTGGGGGTGGGTGTGATTCATATCCGTCCCCCCGGAACATCGGGCATGGTACTGTACACCGCGGGCTCTTCGACATCTTATCCAAGCCATTCTCCGGATGGAATCAGACTACACTTTCTAGGTGGAGCACGAGAAGTAGGCAATGTAGGTTGCATAATTGAAGATAGATCAGGCACCAGGGTTCTCATCGACTATGGCCTAGCTCCAACAAAACCACCCAAGTACCCCTCAGAGGCCCCCCCAGTGAAGCATGCGATAATGACACATGCGCATATAGATCACATAGGCATGGCACCGTGGCTCACTAACCACGGTACAACGCTCCATGGTACCGACCTCACCGCCGCTGTTTCAGAAATAATGTGGGCTGACACGTACAAGGTCTCCGACATCGAGGGGTACCCCCTTGCTTGGGATAAGCGCGACCTGGAGGCAGCTCTGGACTCGTGGGTCCCACACCAATTCAATATCTGGTTCGATGTTGGTGATTGGAGATGCAGGTTGCATCCAGCAGGCCACATTCCCGGAGCCGCTATGATTGAGATCCAGACACCTGAGGCCACAATCCTTTGGTCTGGGGACATCGATACTCGGAACAGCCCAAACGCACCAAAGGCTATACCGGTGGACTGTGACATACTGTGCCTCGAGGGGACATATGGGGGCAGGACACACCCTGACAGAGCAGAGGAGGAGGAACGTTTCGTCTCCCGAGTCCTAGAAGTCGTCTCTCGTGGGGGCGTGGCGCTAGTACCGGCCTTCGCTTCTGGAAGGGGGCAGGACATACTCCGAATTCTCCACAGAGAGGCGCCCGGTCTCGATGTCCACTATGACGGCATGGGCACCAGAGTCACCAGAGAATGGCTAGGATGCCCTGAGTTCATCCAGGACTCACGTGCTATGGAGGCAGCCTACCGATGGTCAAGGAGGGTCACAGGGAAGTCGGACAGGAAGAAGGCACTGGGCGCCGACGTGATCGTCACGACAAGCGGTATGTTGGATGGGGGACCGGCTCTATGGTACTTGAACAGACTGAGGCATGACGGTTCCAACGCCATCCTGCTCACGGGCTACCAAGCCGAGGGCTCGGGAGGAAGGAGGCTGTTGGAGCTAGGCGCACTCCCCATTTTCGGAAAGCAGACCCGCATTCCACTAGAGATCGACAAGTTCGACCTATCCAACCACGCGGACCATCCCTCACTTTGCAAATTTGCTAGCGACTGCGACCCCTCACACGTGGTAATATTCCATGCTGACGAGTCAGCAGCCGAGGCACTCGCAGAGGATATTGGAGTGGAAACGAAGGTCCATATCCCTTCCAATGACGAAACCTTGGAGATTCCCCTAACATGATCACGTCTTGAGGAATGCTGCATTTCTCACGCATTATACATAAGCCGCGGTGTCTCTGGCGCCATCAGGTGAGTTGAAACTCACCACTACAAAAGAAATAATGGTGAAAAAATGGAAGCATTAGACAAAATGTTTGGAGTAACGGAAGCAGGGAGCGATGTCAATACCGAGATAAGAGCCGGTGGCGCAACGTTCCTGACAATGGCCTACATCCTCCTAGTGAACCCGTCAATGCTGTCAGCGACAGGCATCCCCTTCGAGGATGCCCTCTTCGCGACAGCTGTTGCCGCGTTCGTTGGATGCATGGTCATGGCGTTCTGGGCGAATCTACCCTTCGCTCTAGCGCCAGGAATGGGCCTGAACGCCTACTTCGCGTTCACGGTCGCCGCGCCTTGGGCGATGGCAGTGCCATGGGAGATCGCACTAGCTGCGATCCTAGTGCAGGGAGTCATTTTCTTGATACTCTCACTGCCCCAGGTAGGCGTAAGGACGGCGATGATCAACGCCATCCCCACAGATCTGAAGATAGCCAC
>QQSB01000020.1 GCA_003602515.1 Candidatus Poseidoniales archaeon
GGAGGGTTGTTCTTGAAGGCCCTATCAGATGATTCTGGAGGGCTGCCATTCGTGGTCTGGACCGACTATGGAGTTCCTAGTTGGTGGGGTCCAGAGTGGCTTGTTATGGCGACCTCTTATTCCGGAAATACGGAAGAGACTCTCGATGGTGTCAGAGAGGTACTTTCAGCGGGTGGGACCGTTGTCGGAATATGCTCCGGAGGCGAGTTAGAGGACATTATCTCGGAATCCGAGGATTCAGTTTGCCTCAATGTGCCTCCTGGACAAATGCCTCGTTCGGCATTCGGACACATCTTCGGCACCCAATTGTCGGCGTGCTGGGAACTCGGGATTCTCCCAAGGCCAAGCCAAGAAGAGATATCTGAAATCCTTGGCAGGCTCTCTCAAGCATCCGTAGAATCAGATCTGTCTACCAACTCTGGAATGGCCGCTACACTGTCGCGATCCCTGGTTGGAAGTGAAATTGGGATAGTCGCACCTACCTGTCTAGGGCCCGCAGCATATCGTTTTTCTTGTCAGATCAATGAGAACTCGGCGTTGTTCGCAGGTGCCACGGACGTGCCCGAGATGAATCACAACGAGATTGTGGCATGGACTAGCAAGTCTGCTAGCAATCGTGCATTACTGCTATTCTCTAGTGAAGATCTACATCCGAGGACAAGTGCAAGGATGGAGTGGATGCTCGAAGAGATAGAATCATCTCCCACTTGGGTAGTTGAGTGTGAAGGCAAAAGCCTTCTGGAGAGGCTCCTATATGCTGCTCACGTGACCGATTGGGTGTCAATCGGGCTAGCACTACTCACTGGCGAGGATCCATCTGAAATGCCTGCGATAGAGTCATTGAAGACCCATCTAGCCTCAATTCAGTAGAGTGGTCCCAATACGAGCCTTGGGTCGGGATAGTCCTTGAGGGCCTGATCCCTGTCCTCCGGTGCTACAACTCCTGGCATGTCATGAGTCTCCGGCTCAATCAGAGAAAGTTGGAAGTGCAAATGAGGCTCCCAGCCTCCGTTCTCTTCGAATCCCCCGAACCAGGCAATCACCTCTCCCGCCTCGACTCTATCTCCAACCTCTATCCCTTCTATCGATGCTGCATTGAGGTGTCCGTACAAGGCCCATAATGGGACTCCACCAATCTCATGCTTGGTGATGATGACGTTACCGTAATCTCCGGGTTCTGGGTTGTACCCAAACTGCGAAATAACCCCATCCATGAATGCCATGCAAGGAGTTCCAACTGGCCCTCCGATGTCAATCCCAATATGCATGTTCCTCTCTCCCCCAAAGAGATCAGTATTGTACAGATTGGGCCTAAACTCGTCGTACTTGCCCACGCTGAAAGTAGTCTCAGGCTGACTCCAGACTCCTCGACTGAGGTCTAGGATCGTATATTCCTCCGGCATATCGACGACCGAGTGAAACTCGTTTGAGCCCCAATCGATCATGGATTTCCGAGTAGGCACTCATTCTTCATCCCCACCTAAGTCAAGACTATCCAAATTCTCCATAGAACGCTCTACCTCATCCAGTAAACTTTGGACTACTAAGCGGTTTTTTTGGGCATTATTCACATGGCCACTCATTGTTTTCCAAGCATTAACTAACTCTGTAATTGAACGACGCAGTTTATCATGCCCCCTGAGAATCTTGTCGCTATCCCCAGCAATTCCCATGGCACGCTCTGCAACTCTCACTAGGTGCATATTTGCGATTAGAGTCGAAGGAGAGCATAGGATAACACCTTTGTTTGCTGCATCTCGAACAATTTCACACTCTTCTGGGTTGTCAGGATTCACCATGTGGTGGTAGATTCTCTCAGATGCGACATACAGGTATGCAACCTCAGTTGAGCCCAAATCTGGTCGGACATAATCTTTCTCAACTTTGGCAAAATGCCTCTTGATTGCATCGATGAAATCCTTGCGTGACCCGACTCGTTTTCGACCATCTTCTTCTCCCAGGCCCCCTTCTGAAATTGGGATGGTGGCCTTGAATGATTTTACAGGGAACTTGGAATCAATACAGAGTATCTTTCCCCCAGTCAATTCCAAATGAGCATCAGGCTCCACACCATCCAACTTTGCGACCTTTTTTCGAATCTGAACATTCCTGAAAGTATCCTTCAATCTTGCTTCAAGCTCTATTTCCGCCCAACCACCAGCCTCCTGCTTATCGAGAAAAATCTTGTTGATATCAGCAACTTCTTCACCTATTCGTTTTGCAGAGGCACGTATTCCTTCTATATCTCCAGAGAAATTAATCTCTCTTAGTGAATTCAAAACTGCACCCTTCAGAATATCTCCACTACCAGCAATCCCCGCAGTAATGGCATTCGGGTCTATTTCTTTGCTTTCCAATCTCCCCATTGCATCCTTTTGTGATGCAGACTGTTCTCGAATTAGATTGGACTCGTGCTGTATCGATTTTAGTAGAGAAAGTGCATAGATCAATAGTATTGCAAGGACAATAACGATGGCTAGAAGGCCATAGGACATTATATCGGACATCGGCTCGACATAGTATCGGAGTCGAGAGTACTTGAACTCTGCATAGAATTTCATCTAATCGGTACTCTGAATTGGTTATTAGGTGAGGTGGACTTTCGGTAAGCATGCGAGTCAGAAGGCTGGCGATGTTACTTTCTGAACTCGAGCAAACCCAATCTCAATTGGTCGAACTCGAGCAATACTCCACTGATGGGGACTTGGCTGCTCGTTGGCTCACTGATATTTCCACCTTTGGTGATTTACATGAGGGATGCACAGTTGCCGACCTAGGGGCAGGCAATGGGGTGCTCGGCTTGGGTGCCATGGCTCTGGGTGCAGGAAGAACAGTTCTGATTGATTCCGACCAAAATGCCTGCCATACAGCACAGTCCAATGCTGAAAAGATGGGATTTTCCGATTCTGTCGAAGTAATCCATGCTACTATCGGAACAGACTCTATCCAACTAGATTCGCCTGACGTCGTAATCAGTAACCCACCTTGGGGTAGGCAGTCTCCAAAGGCCGATCGCCCCTTTTTGGATGCCATCCTATCTACTCGAGCATCCTCGCATTTGATGCACAGTGCCGAGGCGAGCCACATAGAGCCACTATTCGAGGAGCACGGATGGTTCGTAGAGAGGTATGGAGAGGCAGACTTCCCCCTTCCCGCGGCATACTCCCATCACAGCAGGCAGAGAGGTAAGACTAGAGCAGCTTTCTGGCGATTAAACCCATAATAGTGGATCCAATATTTTCCGTACCGTTCATAGGGGGTCTTCGGGTCGGCGAGCCGATGACAGCAACGGTCGGTGACCAAGTAACCCCTGGATATTCTGTTGAAGTTGGCACAGGGGAGGAATTGGGCCATGGCATCCACATGAC
>QQSB01000021.1 GCA_003602515.1 Candidatus Poseidoniales archaeon
GAGGGGAACGCCTCGGCTTTCAACGGTTCCGCTGATAGCCCCCCCGGCATGGTTATGGCCCCTCACGATGACGTGGGATAGAGCAACGACCTTGGCAGGTGGATGGGTGAATTGATGCAATGGGATGAGGATGTCTGCATAGTCTCAGGAGACAATCGTGCATGGCAGGACGGAGGCGAGCCGAAGACCGTTATCGAGCTCTGGTGTAGATCGCGGTCTGGTCATTCGACTTTACTGCTAGTGAACGGACTCAAGCCCTACGTCGAGATATCAGACCCATCTACAGACGAGGCTCTGCCAACACCAAACTTGTCCTTGGAAAAGGTATCCGATACCAAGGACGTGCGCAGCGATCCTGAGCCCAGCGGGATGAAACTCTCCACCAGGGATGGCAAGGTGAGGCCGCACTACAAGGTGTTCGTGAGGGACACCACCAAGGTGCGTGGCGTCAGGAAGGCCCTCTCAGGTCTTGGATGGACAGTGACCAGCGCAGACATACTGTTCGTACAGAGACTCCTGCTGGATCTTGATCTAGGGCCACACGTCCGGATTAGCGGGGAGGTTCTCTGGGCAGGCGATAGAGCGCCAGAAGGGGCAAAGAGCCCGGAAACTACCGACAGAGAGCTTGCGCAGAGTAGGATCCTATCTGCCGGAGGCTCCGGCCTCTATCCACTCGACATGGTGGTTTCCTGCGACATCACTGGCCTTGAGAGAGCGGATCCGTTCCCTGCTCCATTTGTCACACTCTCTTTCGACCTGGAGACCAGCATAGCTGACAATACCATACTCTGTGCGGCGGCTATCGTGGATAGGGGTGGAGAGAGGACGGAGTACCCTATCACCGGAGCTGAGACAGATATACTAGAGAAGCTGACCGAGGTGGTCAGAACAGAGGATCCGGATTTCATCACCGGTTACAACATCGACAACTTCGACTTGCCAAGGATGGAGGAGAGGTCGGAGGATATCTCTCCGAACTCCGAAAGCGATCGCGCGCCTCTTCTCGGATGGGGCAGGGTCCCCATGTCGGAGAGTGAGATAAAGAAGGGCTGGAGAAGGCCGGGCAGGATTTTCCCCAATAGGGAGCAGAACAGAGTTTGGACAATCAAGGGAAGGATTCCCCTCGATGCTTGGTGGCAAGCCAGGCAGACTCTGAGGCCGCAGAGAGAGTCCCTCAAGTATGTCTCCAAGCTTCTATGGCCCGATGACGATGAGATGCACAAGATGGATATTGATGCGAGCAAGATGGACGAGGAGTGGGCCGCGAGACCGGACGAGGTCCTAGAGTACTGCGTCAGAGACACCGTCCTCCCCCTAGACATACTGGACAATCTGAAGTCGATAGCGAGGAAGGAAGCACTAGCCTCTGTTTCTCTGACCACCGTAGATATAGCTGCGACCAGCACGACTAGCCGATGGATCGACTCTCTCGTTATACGTCTGGCAGACAGGGAAGGAGTCGCAGTACCCAATACAAACCAAGGCCCAAGGAAGCAGGGAAAGATAGCAGGAGGATACGTGCATGAGGTGGATCCCGGTGTCGAACCATGGGTTGTAGTGCTTGACTTCAAGTCGATGTACCCCTCGATTATGATCTCTAACAATATCTGCTCGACGACCCTGGTCAAGGACGATAACGAGGACGAAACACACAGTGTATCCCCAACAACAAATACTCGTTACATCTCCAAGGAAGAGCGTCTGGGTTTGGTCCCCCAACTGCTCGATGGACTGATGCAAAGCAGGGACAGCCACAAGGCCGCTCTCGCGAAGGCGAATGAGGAGGGAGATGAGGAGGAGGCGTTCCTGCAGGACCAGTTGCAGTATGCGGTCAAGATACTCATGAACTCCTTCTATGGTGTGTTCGCATCGAACTTCTACCGCTTCACACATCCAAGCCTTGGTGCCAGCATCACCGAATGGGCACGACACAACATCAAGTCGATCATCTCCAAGGTCGAGGACGAGGGGCACAGCGTGGTCTACTCTGATACAGACTCGATTTTCGTACGAGCCCCGGTAGACGAGGACTCCCCCAAGAACAGACCCACAGACTCGGAAGATCTCGGGAAATGGGAGGAGGCAATGAGTTCCTCCATGGAGTTCGGAGAATCGCTCGCAGAGAGGTTCACCAAGGAAGGCGCCGAGCTCGAATTCGAGACTGCGCTCTCATCATTCTTCAGCCATGGGGCAAAGAAGCGATACGTGGGCAGGGTCGTCTGGCCCAGGGAAGAGATGCTAATCAGAGGTTACGAAGTCAGGAGGACGGATTCCTTCCAGATCCTCTCAGATACCATGACGCAGATGTTTGAGATGATTCTCGATGGCAACACAATAGGGGCTGTGGACATGACCAAGTCAGTCATAGACAGGGTCAGAGAGGGGGACGTAGAACCTTCACAATTGGTTATCAGCAGGTCATGCAAGGGGAGATGGGACTCAAAGAAGAATCAATGGGACTTCGACAGTGTGTATGCAAACCCGGACGGCTTGCCCTATGTTCGTGCTGCAAAGCAGAGGATAGCAGCAGGTCTGCAGTTCACACCTGGAATGAAGGTCGGATACATCGTCACCAAGCCGGATGAGGGAGACAAGAAACTCGGTGTGAGGGCGTGGTTAGTTGATGAGATAGGGGGGGAACCGCCGGATTACGATAGGGAATACTATGCCGGTAGGCTAGCTAAGTCCCTAGGAAGGGTCACAGATGCATTCGGATGGGATGAAAAGAACCTACTGAAGGGGACTAGACAGGATTCTCTCGACAAGTGGTTTTAGATTAATCACACATGCAACGAGCCGTAGGATTGATTTTACCTCACCATGGCCCGCACAACAGAATGGCAACGACCAGAGGCCTAGCTTGCTTGATGGCGATAGTGTTCCTAGCTCCCATGCTGGCCGGGTGCACAGACGTTCTAGGAGGTAACAGCCCACCGACTGCGACCATGTCAGTGGATCCAAGTGGAACTGTAAAGGCGGGCTCTTCGGTCACATTCAGCGCAGCGGGATCCTCGGATCCAGATGGTGATTCTCTCACTTTCGAATGGGACTTCGGTGACGGCAACACTGGAACAGGCCTCACGACAAGCCATGCATACGCACAACCCGGGGAATACGTGGCTGAGTTGGCCGTGGGGGACGGTACCCATGAGGCAACTACGAGCATGTCGATCACTGTGGTCGACTCTTCCGCAAGGGAGCCAAAGGCTAAGATTGCCCCTAGCAAGGACGACGACTGCGAGGGTGAGGAGTCATCAGCTAATGGAGACATGGTGATAGTGTGGGTTTGCGATGATGACAACGATATCAACGATCGTGACATAGAGGTCAGTACCACAGTAACTCTCGATGGATCAGACTCATGGGCAGGATGCGACCCAGATGACTCCAGTTGCTACTCAGAGGAGTATCTGGTGGAGTGGAAGTGGGATCTAGATACATACACGGACTCCGATAACGATGGAGTCGCTGACAATGATGTTGATGCCACCGGGGAGACCTACACGTGGGACTCGAGACCAGCGGGTGCTTGGGAAGTAAGGCTGACAGTTGTCGACAACAACGGATTCGAGGACAGTACAGATTCGATGGTATATGTAAATTACAGGGGCGTTTGGAGTGACTTCGTCATAGACAGAGCCCAACCGAATCCAGTCCTAATGACATGGGAGTACCCAGTAACATACGACCAGGAGTCAAAGGACAGGATTAGGTACATGAGAGCGAAACTATCCTACCCACAGGAGGATGATGATCAGGTTGCAGGGGGAATACCCGGGCAGACGACAAACAACAGACTGGATCTCTACATGTACAACAGCACCGACGAAGAGATTTCGAACACCACAGGGATAGAGAACGACAACAGAGACGCTGGTGATTGTAGCAGTGACGAGTATTGCGTATGGATGGTGATCGGAGGGTCTACCGTCAGAGGATTCCTGCCGGGAGATTGGACAGTTGACTTGGAGAATGCCGAGAACCACAATACTGAGGTAAATCAGTTAGTGATAGAGTTGCAGTACCGATAGTTACGCCACCGTCGGATTTGCTGAATAGATAGCAATCTGGGACTAGCATACCGAAAACAGCAGGGAACGGTTCATATACGCCTCTCCGGTCGGCGGGCCTACCTTAGAGGTGTAAATAATGGGTTCACAATGGGAAGATAAGAGCAAGCCGCATCTGAATATCGTTTTCGTCGGTCACGTAGATCACGGAAAGTCGACAACCGTCGGAAGACTACTGCTGGATAGCGGCCACATAGAACAACACGTGATTGATGGTCTAGAGAAGGACGCAGCGGATAGAGGGAAGGCCGGTTTCGGTTTCGCATACGTCATGGACGGGCTGAAGGAGGAGAGGGAGCGAGGGATAACCATCGACGTCGCTCACAAGGAGTTCTTCACGCCCAAGTACTACTTCACAGTGATAGATGCACCGGGTCACCGTGACTTCGTCAAGAACATGATCACAGGAACAAGCCAGGCAGATGCTGCAGTCCTTAACGTCGCAGCAAACGACGGCGTGAACGCACAGACCAAGGAGCACGCATTCCTAGCTAAGGTTCTGGGAGTCAAGGAGCTAATTGTCAACATCAACAAGATGGATATCAGCGGAGTAGACTGGTCTCAGGACAAGTACAACAGTGCAGTAGAAGAGGTTTCCAACCTACTGAAGATGGCAGGTTTCGCCGCTCAGATCGATAGCATCCCCTTCGTTCCATGCAGCGCACTAGCTGGTGACAACGTATTCATCAAGAGCGAAAACACGCCATGGTACAACGGCCCTACTCTGTTCGAGGCTATCGACGCTGTGGAGATGCCCCCGAAGCCAACTGACAGGCCACTAAGGCTACCCATCCAGGATGTCTACAAAATCAGTGGAATCGGGACCGTTCCAGTAGGAAAGGTCGAGACTGGTATCCTCGAGAGAGGGAAGACGGTGGTCTTCAACCCCAGTCAGAAGTCTGCTGAGGTCAAGGATATCGAGATGCACCACACAAGCCATGCAAAGGCAGAGCCAGGCGATAACGTCGGGTTCAACGTTCGTGGGCTGGCAGCTAACGATATCCGAAGAGGAGACGTAGCTGGCTACGGTGACAACGAGCCTATGTTCGTCAGGCATGACGAGACTTTCGTTGGACAGGTCCAGCTAATGGACATCCCGAAGGCGATAGGAGTAGGTTACACACCAGTGTTCCACGCTCACACCGCACAGGTAGCAGTTCGATTCGTGGATCTTCTTGAGAACTCTAAGACTAAGGAGGCCAACCCAGCCTTCCTGAAGACTGGAGATGCTGCTCTGGTTAGGTTCCAACCTACCAAGCCAATGGCAATCGAGCAGATGGATGCATTCCCAGAGTTGTCCCGCTTCGCAATCAGGGACATGGGCAAGACCGTTGCTGCTGGCGTCTGCATGAAGATAGACAAGAAGTAATCAGACTCTGGTGAAGTGAATGCCGGTTGTCACGACTATCAAGTTGACCGGCGACAACCATGAGGACGTTGACGTAGTCTGCCAGCAGATCAAGGCAATCTCAGACGAGACAGGTGTCAATCTAAGAGGGCCCATTCCCCTGCCAACTCGTAGGCTGGTAGTTCCTTGCAGAAAGAGCCCCGATGGAGAGGGTTCTGAGACTTGGGATCACTGGGAGATGAGAGTTCACAAGCGACTACTGGAGCTAGTGACCAATACCGCGAAGGACGAGAAGTCCTTGAGGAAGGTTCTCAGAATTCCCATCCCAGACTCGGTCACCATCGAGCTATCTCTAAGAAATCTGAATTGAGTCAATCCTTGTGGGTTCAGACTCACGAG
>QQSB01000022.1 GCA_003602515.1 Candidatus Poseidoniales archaeon
AGACTCACGAGGAGTTGACTTATCCAGTTATGTTAGATCTAAACGAATCTCTCTCCATCGGCTACGAATTCTAAGCCGCAGGCATCAGCAATCACTTCGCCTTGGATTATTGCCATTTCCTGGTGTGAGCTGCCTAGGAATGGAATGTTGAAGGAAACCGTTCGTCTATCGCCTAAAGTCAAAATTCTCCCAAATCGATTGTCGTTTCTATACAATTCAATGGTACTCTTTGAGTGAGTCGTAGTCGATGTGTGTCCATCACTATCCGTAGAAGACGATTCCCACTCATGGTAATCGCGCTGGATGATGTCGCCCTTTTGATATCCAATTCTGGAAGTTTCCTCGAACTCACCAATGATGCCGCGATTCTCAACAAGAATTGTCGCGGCCTTGATATCCACTGAAATTCGGCAGCCTGCATTTTTATCGCTTAGAGTGATAAATGCGAGAACTGCGATGACTAAGAAAAGGAATCCACCCATCATTAGCCCTCCTTCTTCGGCAGGACCTGTGCTGAATCCAATGCCAAAAAATATCACGACTATGCTAACGGGTATGGTGAAAAACAATTGTGAATAAGGTGAGCGGAAATAGGCTACACTTGCAGATTGCCTATCAAATTCTGAAAATATTGGTGGTTGTTCGACCGAATCTTCTTCCGATTTCCTCTCTTTATCATCCCACCATGAGTCATCAGTCTCGATCGATTCTTCACCATCTATAATTCTACGAAATATCTCCATTTTTTGTTCTGCAACTGAGTGATGAGTCAAACCCTCCGTTAGAGTGATTTGGCCTATTTTAATCTCGAAATCTTCACCATCATCTTTGATTCTAAGGCCACCTCTCCCTAGAGATTGTATATCTTCATCAAATGCTTTCTTGCCATTCTTCAACAATAGGAATGATTCAATTTTCATTGTATTGAGGTTGATTTCTTCGACATGCGTTCCTCTAGAATACAATATACCTTGCCCAAATTGGTAAAGGAATGGTCCGATGCCACCGATTGAGATTAGTATCGCAATCGGTTCAAGTCCTCCCAATCCTACTGGAACTAGAATCTGATCATACAGATGTATGTCCCATGTATAATTAGTGAGTTCGTCCAAGGCAAAGATTAGGAAAAAACCCACAAAAGCACCAATGAATGCACCGATTATCCCCGCACCAAAACCGAACATAGTTCCGAGAATTATCGTCCCTACACCCGAAGAATAGGAAGAACGCAGGACATTTCTTTTCTCATCAAAGTGCCAACAGGAACCGGCAATTCCTGTAGTATCTTTGTTACCAAATGTGAACTCCACCATTGCCTCGATTAATTGTATCAATAATTCAGTTATCAATTAAACTCCGGCACTCTATCACTTACAGATCTAGCAGCAGGGCTTGCCCGGCCATTATTTCTCAATGGCAGACCCACGAGGGTCATGAGGTCAAAGTCCCATCACTTCGAAAATAATGACAAAGATACCTAGAATACCAACAATAGCACCTGTCGCGGAGATAATGTTAACGATCCATCCCCAGAGGTCGGTAGGGGCTTCATCCATGATTCTGAAAGGAGGTCCGAGTATTGAACGATTGCCATAATCACTAGGATCGAACTCACGAGGGTCAAGCCGAGGAACTAGGGCGCTGACGACTCGGACGAATAGATGAAGTGCTCATCTGCCGACCATGCTCCATGGAGAAGAGAGTCTTCGTGAAGTTCGTATCTGAACCGAGAAATGACACACTGAAATCGATAGTCGGTCTTGCCTGCGCGGCACAGGCCATAGCGGACGGGCACCGGGTGAGCGTGTTCTTCGCAGCGGCAGGCACGCGCCTGCTGGATCCCGGTTACATCGAGGAGCTGGACGCTGAGATGGACTCCGAATCCAAGATGGTTGCTGGCTTCATGGAGTCGCTGATCTCCTCCGCAACTCTGTACTGCTCGTTCGCCTCTGTCATGGCGACCCTCGGCCACAGTGAGGGGGACGGGGGCCTCATCGTCCCCGATGACCAGATAGAGTGGAGCGGCCCTCCAGGCGTAATCGCCCTGGCTACGGACTCGGACGTGCAACTGACGTACTGAGGCGCCTCCCGCCACTTCGGAGAGTTTCTAGCACGATTCTTCCGAATCAGACTCACGAGAACTCAGAGAGCTCAATTGGTCTTCTCGGAGAGAGATGACTCGAATTTCTCTACTGACTTCCCACATTCCTCAAGATCTTCTGAGTTCATGATCAAACGGAGTTCTCCTGCAAAGTCCCCGACCACGCAGGGTGTTTTTCCCTCTGTGAACCGGGCTAGATCAAAATCCTGCTCATTGATGTGAAGCAGATCCATAGGAGTCGCTAGCCTTCCCTCGAGATCCTTCCATTCCTTCTTCTTCGAGACTCCCCGATGGGTGATGTCACACAGGGCACAGTGGGCTGTACCCCTGATTTTTCCCCATACGTAGGCAATTTCACCCATTATTCCTCCATCTGCGTTGTAAACTCCATACATCTTGTCCATGCTAGTAACGATATCCTCGACCATATCAACGACTGTTTTCAGACCAGACCGTAATTCTATGGTTCTAAGCAGTATCACGAACTCATCGTTTGAATAGAATTTAGTGGCGGACCGTGCAGGATTCGAACCCACGTCTC
>QQSB01000023.1:0-4686 GCA_003602515.1 Candidatus Poseidoniales archaeon
CCCTTTCTTCATCGGAGAATACGTATTTGCTTACTCTTCCTTTAGTCAATTGATAAAGTGGGGGCTGAGCGATGAAAACGTGACCCTCCTCTATTGCAGGTTTCATGAATCTCCAGAGAAACGTCAACATCAGTGTCCTAATGTGGGCGCCATCAATATCTGCGTCGCACATTATTATTATCTTTGAATATCGAAGTTTACTCGTATCGAAGACTCCCTCCTCCTGCTCTTCTTTATCGGGGTCAGGATTGCCGACACCGGCACCTAGCGCACGAATCATAGTCTGAATCTCCTGGTTTTGGAATACCTTTGCAGCATTATGCTTCTGCCTTTCCACATTGAGGATCTTCCCTCTAAGGGGCAGAATAGCTTGTATCCTCCGATCTCTCCCCGTTTTTGCCGAACCACCCGCTGAATCTCCTTCTACCAGGTAAACCTCGCACTCACTTGGATCTCGTGATTGGCAGTCGGCAAGTTTGCCCGGAAGCCCGCCCCCTTCTAGGACTCCTTTTCTCCGCGTGAGGTCCCTAGCCTTTCGAGCCGCCTCCCTTGCCTTGGATGCGAGTAGAGCCTTCTCAACGATCTGCTTCGCGACTGCTGGATTTTCCTCGAAGAACTCACCTAGTTTGTCATAAACAATCGTCTGAACTATTCCTGTAACTTCACTGCTCACCAGCTTATCTTTAGTCTGGGAGGAGAAAGAAGGATCGGGGTGCTTGACGCTTACTACCGCTGCCAACCCCTCTCGTACGTCATCGCCCGACAAAGCATCTCCCTTGAGGAGCTTCTTCTTCTTTGCATACAAATTAACAGAGCTGGTCAGAGCCGTTCGTAAACCAGACATATGCGTACCCCCATCTTTGTTTCTTATGATGTTGGTATAGCATCGAATCGACTCGCTGAATGCATCGGACCATTGTAGTGCTAGCTCAACTTCGACTTCGCCCTTCTCAATTTCCTTTTCGCCCCTGATCTTGATTACTTCCTCATGCAAAACCTCTCTTCTTTCGTTGAGTTGACTCACATATTCGGACAGGCCACCTTCGTACAGATGTTCTGATTTGTGTGCATCAGAACTCCTGAGATCATCGATTGTAATTTTCAGTCCCGCATTTAGAAATGCAGTTTCACCTACTCTAGTATCGACTTCTTCAAAATCGAACTCGACAATATCGGTGAAAATCGATAAATCAGGCTTGAATGCTATGAGGGTACCTGAATCATCACACTTCCCTATCTCTTTCAGTTCCTCTACCGGTACGCCCGCCTCATACCGTTGGAAATAAATGACTCCATCTCTGTGAATCGTCATCTCCATCCATTCTGAAACCGCGTTTACTGCAGACACGCCGACTCCATGCAGTCCCCCAGAAACCTTGTAAGAACTATTGTCGAATTTTCCACCTGCATGTAATTTGGTCATTATTACTTCAGCCGCGGAGATTCCGAACTCCTCGTGGATGCCTACAGGAATCCCCCTCCCATAGTCTCTGACCGAGAGTGAGTGGTCCGGATTGAGTGTTATTTCAATTGAATCCGTGTACCCCGCTAGGTGCTCATCGACTGAGTTGTCTACTACTTCCCAGATACAGTGGTGCAGTGCTGAACCGTCATGCGGATCACCAAGATACATTCCCGGTCTCTTTCTCACGGCCTCTAACCCTTCGAGGACTTGGATGCTTTCTGCACTATATTCATCAGCCATATTGCTGCCTTCCAATTGAGGGTTCCCTACGGGAACCCTCAAAACTTAACACTGATGTTAGAGGGACGAAGCCTATAACCCTCTCCTTTTTTAGAGAGAAAATATGGTATTTTATCAATAAAAACGCTGAATTGGAGGCAATAATCCCCAATCTCCTCTCGACACGATTAAACAGGCCACTTAATTCGGATTTCTAATGCAAAAGCCTCTGGTGTGCGTCACGCTTAGGGGGAGGACCGTAGAAGAAATGTGTAATGATGCCCCAAAGGCAGTGAAATTGGGAGCGGACATAGTAGAAGTCCGACTAGATCACCTATGGACATCGATAGAAAAGATGACCTCGTCCGGGGTCGATGAAGGGGGAAAGGAGAGAATCGAAGTGATTGTGAATCCTCTGGAATTGGATGCTATCGATGTGCAGGATTCAATTACGACCATTTCATCTTCGATAGAGGCTCCAATATTGATTACTTGCAGGCCCCAAAGTCAGGGGGGACACTATCCCGGTAGCGAGGAGGATAGGGTTTCAGTACTCGAAGTAGCGATTGCAAGTAATCCGAGTTGGATCGATCTTGAAATTGACATCGAATCTTCCAAGAGGGAAGATTTGGTGAAACTAGCAGGAAAGGAAACCAAGGTGATCGCATCTCTACACTCTTTGGAGGCGACTCCATCGATCTCCGAAATCACTCAGGATGTTATGGATGCACAGGGTATGGGAGACATGGTAAAGGCTTGTTATCATACAGAAGGAAGAAAAGATGCACTGAGGATTTTTGAGTCCGCATTGAGACTGAAGTCTTCTGATGCGAACTATTCATTGATGGGACTAGGTCCCGGTGGAGACTGGTCAAGAATACATGCACCTGCACTAGGGCAGGGACTCGTCTTTGCAACCACTGAGTCAGGTTGGCATTTGGCTCAGCAAGGTAAGATAAACGCCTCAGATCTGAGGATAGCATGGGAAGTTTTGGAGTACTCTTAGGGGGCGTCCTTTAGGAAGGGGACTTCAACCAAGTCTTCTCCATCCCTTGTGCCCAATGCGGATGAGTGGTATTTCCAGTGGATAATTAATGGTATAATGATGCATGAGAGGGGAAGTGCACCGATTAGGACATATGCTGCAGTCTTCGGAAGAGTGAACCTCTCTTCCACATCTATCAGAACCTCGACGCTCATGTTCCCAGAAGCCGGATGATCCCCCTCCCGACTATTGTCCCAACCATCAAGAACCAAGTGTAAGACTTGACCTTCAGAGCTTCCAAAACCAGCAAATGACCAAGCTGAACCCGAGGAGTCAATAGCAACCGAGAACTCCTGATATGAAACAGATTCGTAAGCATGGGCATCCCTGAATGGAACCCAGGTAAACATATCCCTGTACTCGACCGGCACGGAATCTAGCCCCCGTGCATCGCAAATCAACTCCCACCCATCTTCGTCGCAGTAGAAGTCTACTGTGTACATATCAAGATTTGAATCTGTCAGGAGGTAGACATCTCCGGTGGTGCTGAAGTCTATGCAGAATGTGTATCTGTAGCCCGGTTCTAGTACCAGTGCGACAGTGGTCGCAGACTCATTCTCTACGCGGATTCCGGGAAAACTATCCCATGCCCCATCGGACCATTCCGTACTGATGTCTTTGTCTAGGGGCTTCAACCCGGAGTCCCTCCCGCCGAATACTTCGATTGAGCCCGGCACCTCGACTGATAGGTATTCACTGGGATCTTCCGTAGCATTCCAATCGCTACTAGGTGAAACATTGCATGCCACTGATTGGGAACTAGCCGATGTAGGAATCAGAATAATTGAGCAGAAAATCCCAGCCAGAAGAAGATTTACGCCAAATCCTCCAGCAGTTTTGATATTCACTTCTTTCGCCTCGTTCTAATCGGTCGAACGTAACCCGACTCTCTGTTGGTACGCTGGTCAGCAGTAAGGTATTTTGGTTGTGGAGGGGGGCTGTGCTGATCCATTCCGGGCATTCCTCCCTCTTCCTCGACCTCATCGACATCATATTTCTTGACATTTTCTAAGGCATCCAGCTCATCATCGTCCCTCTCTCTGAGAACCATCCACCCAAGAACTGCCACTAGGGCTACAAGAGCTAGCAATCCCGCATGTTCTCTACCTGGGACAAGATCTTCCACAGTCAAGTCGGACAGAGTCTTCGGTGGGGTGGTGTCCTGGATGGAGAGGACTGTAATTACGAAGTCCTTAGATTCGCAGACATTTAGACCATCACAGACAGTCATTGAGATCCTCACTTCTCCGGGAATGGCCCAGGTCTGATTTGGCATGATCCAGTCGTTTCTTGCATCTCCATCACAACCTGATGGGGTCATGCAATCCTCATCCTGGAATACATTGATGTCCCATGCAAAGTCTAGAGATTCTGTAAGGTTCTGATCTCTGTCGTTTCTTGGATTGCCATCCCCATCGCTATCGAAAAAAGCATCATTATCCATCCATGCAATTATTCCTCCTTCCAAATCGGAGTCGGTGGCAGACCCGGATAGGTTGACCAAGTCACCGACGACGACGTACTCGGTGCTGATGGGATTTGAAGTCCCTATGATTGGAGCCGACGAAACAATCACTTTCATCTCTGTGGTGTTGGAGTCGCCCCCTCCAAAACCGTCAACAACAGTCAGTTTGACAGTATACTCTCCTGGTCTCTCGTAGCTATGCCAGACTTGGGGACCGGAGGAAGGTGGACTAGCATCTCCAAAGTCCCATATCCAATCGACAATTCCATTCCAATCCGGGTTGTTGAAGTCTGAGGACGTCATTCCTTCGAATTCTGGATCAGCATCGAAACTACCACTTCCATCGAATCTAATTAGATTTCCAGGAGCAACAAATGCACCTCCATCCTCAGTTCTTGGAACTCTCCAAGTCACTCCTTCTCCCTCTTCAGGAATTTCAAACATCAATCCTTCTTCGTCACTCGGGCAGCTGAATGTCATAATTGGAACTGG
>QQSB01000023.1:4782-10512 GCA_003602515.1 Candidatus Poseidoniales archaeon
GGAAAAGGTTCTACTAACCGAAGTGGCATTCTCAATTGGGGACTCTCTATCCGAGAAAGTCCAGTAGTGGGATAATTCAGAAGAATCGCCATCAGGATCGAATGATGAGCTACTGAAAATATATGCATCACCTATTTCTCCGTCAGGGGGACGCTCGAAAAGCGCTACAGGCCGTTGATTCAGAATCTCTATCTGCAAGTCAGTAGTCGAGGTATTTCCATCATCATCGACTACTTCTAGTGTTACGTTTTTCATCCCCGGTTCTCTCCAACTAACGATAGGATTAGCTTCGAGCGAACTCATTTGGGTGAAATCAGATGCAAGTGAGACGTCCATCCCACCCAAGTTGACACCTCCCTCGAAAGTCCATCTGAATTCGGCAATAAAGCCATCTTCATCTTCGAAAACTTCTGGCATCTCCAGAGGGGTAACAGCAAATGCCTCCAGATTTTCCGAGAAAATTTGGTAAGGCGCTCTGTTTAGAACCGTAATCAGTAGAGACTTCTGTGCGGATTGTTGGCCATCACTAACCAATAACTCCAGCGAGTACACTGTTCCATTGCTACTTCCGTCTATCCAAGAATGGCCAACTTCAAAGATTCCAATGCCAGAGTCACTGGAACCATCTCCCCAGTTCCATGAGAAAAATAACTTGTCCACTGGAACGTTGTCAGAGGTCCCGAATGCCGAAAATTGTACTCTTTGGTTTGTCTGAACAGTCAACTCCTCCTGGATGGCCAAACCATCAACTGAAATCTCAGGAATTGGATCAGAGGTATCGTTAACCGAGATATCCCACGAAATTGCCTCAGAAAAGAAATCCCCCCGGTCTTTGACTATCAGGGTGACTACATATTCCCCTTCCTCCGTGAACGAATGAATTGGGTTCTTCAAGCTTGAAGAATTCCCATCACCTAGGTCCCAGATATAGGATCGAGGAGTCTCATTATGCCCGAAAGAGCCATTTTGTAAACCGAATCCCCAAGAGTCATATCCCCCTCCAAAGATATACGCCTGGGACCATGTCTGCGTCTCATTCGATGAGATCGAACCCGATCCAACTGGTTTCATGTTGGAAATCTGCTCAGGAAGTGATTGTGCTATATCCTGCAATTCCCCTGTAATGTCTCTAACCTTGGCTGTGAAAGACCAATCACTGGTAAATGGCGGAGTGAACCAAACTGAGGTAATTTCCGGTTCAGAGTTACCTACCGAGATCATGAAATCAGCAGAGTCATGTTCTGAATTGTTGGTGAAGGCTGAGAATTCTACAGATAAAGACTCTGAGAATGCACTTGAACTTACGCTCATCCCAATTTCTACGCTATCATCCAAGAAGTCTCCATCTCGATCAAAACCTACTATCGAGTCTATAGATACCTCAGCAGGGCTTGTGACTTGGCTGGCACTTACTGTAAATGATCCAGAGGGGTAATTACCACCAGAAAGTACACCGCAATTCGCAAAGTCGAAATCGCAGTCATCAACAAGTGAATTGTACCAGACTAGGAGCAAAACCTCCGAGGTGGTATTTCCAAAACCATGGACCAGACCAGTCCCCCTGCCGTCAGTTGAATCGATCCTCAGTTTTTCCATAGTCCAAGTTCCGGAAGATGCCTCCTTTGAGATAATGGCCCCTTCGAAACCAAATCTGTCCGGTTGAACCATGATGCTCAATGGGTATCCATCACCTTGTGTGAATCTGAATGATTTGAGACCCCAACCCTCTACTGAATGACCAGAAGATTGCCATGCCTCTGACCACTGATCGTTTTCCGCACTGATGGATCCCTTGCAGAATCCCCCGATTGAGCAATCATCTACCAAGTCAATTTCGGAGAAGCCAAATGCGCCCTGTGCGCTATCCAGAGTCAATGCAGCGCTGAAGTTAGCAAATATCTCACTCATCGAAGTCCCTACTGGGGTAGATCCTGGCCCAGGGTTCCTAGCTAGATTCTCTATACCATTCCCTCCTAGTGAGGGATTGGATACCATTTGTCTGATTGCTGTGGGGCCGCCTAGTTTGTCTGCCAGATATGCCGAGAATAGGAAACTCGAACCGACATCAGAAACTCTTCCGTCCCACCACCTCAAACTTGTACTTGAGTTCAGGGCCCACGAGTTTGCTTCCTCTTCTAGCTCTGCTGAGCCTCCGAAACTAATAAACTCAGAAAGGCCAGCAAGGCCTTCATCAATCCATATGTACTCGAAGGGATCATTGTCGTGATGAATCAATTGTCCAAACTCATGAGCCATCAATCGATTCCTTTCCGATAGGTCATCGATATCCAGAAACAATGCCTCGCGAATAGACGAAACACCCGATTCAAAATACCCCTCTTCACCACCAGGCCCATCTATGGACAGGATGGCTATCTCAATCTGGCAATTATCATCAATATCTGGAGGGTTGCCGAAGTAGTTAGTAGTGGAGGGGAAAATGATGGATTCCCAGTTAGATACAATGTCATTTAGGACGGTAGAAGATACGATCTGCCCGTCTTCGACGAAAATAGCTGCATTGGTGGAGATCTTCTCTACAGTGACAGCAAAGGTCCCATCATTGGTCGTCATGTTGTCTGTGTCATCCACCGACCAAGTATTCAGACAACTTCTTGGCTGCCCACTCGTGCTTGCTAACCCTTCTGAGGAAAACATAGGGGCCATTAAAACCACTAGTAGGGAAACTACTGCCAGAACAGCAGCCCTAGTAGAATCGATTTCGGAACCACCACCCATCATTAGCACCTCGTTTACCAATCTGCTCCAAACTGCTCGAGGACGTATTTTAACATCGATGGAGCATCGTTCGTACATGGGCAGGGGGACGGGGCCATCAATCGTTCCCATCGTAGTGCTCCTCATGCTACTTTCCGATATATCAATGGCAGAGGGAAGCAATCAAAATGCAGAAGAGAGGGGAATTGAGATTTTGCGAACACTGCCTCACGATCAATCTTCATTCACACAAGGTCTTGAAGTTCAGGGAAGCTCAATTTTCGAGAGTTCGGGTCTTTATGGGCATTCGAGAATCAGTGAGATTGATACGCAAAATGGAGAGATAATTAGACAGACCACGATAGATGACTCTTACTTTGGAGAAGGAATTACAGTAAAGGGTCAGACGATAATAATGCTGACTTGGAGAGCAGGAGTGGCGTTGGAATTTGACATCTCAAATTTTAGTATTATTGGAAATTTCAGTTTCGAAGGCGAGGGTTGGGGAATATGCTACAATGGTGAGCATATTGTGACATCAAATGGTACATCAGAACTATCATTCAGAGATCCAGATAGCTTTGAGATAGAATTCACCACCATGGTCACTTGGGACGGAGTCCCCGTTTCAAACCTTAACGAATTGGAATGTGTAGGCGATAAAATATATGCAAACATTTGGATGGAGGAGACAATCCTGAGTATCTCAGCCTCTTCAGGAGAGGTGGATTTCTTTTCATCCCCATTGTCGTTGACTTCCATTGAGGGAAATAGTCCAGAAGAGGTATTGAATGGAATCGCATTCGATCATATCTCGGGTAGTTTCTGGATTACAGGGAAGAATTGGACGCAAATGTATTTGGTGAATTTCACTATTCTGGATGAAAATTTGAGTATCGATAATAATCACCAAGTTTCCATGTCTATGGTGGTATTCGTCGCAACTGCCGCGTCGACAATCTTGATTTTCCGATTAATCCGCAGGAAGAAAGACCTGGAAACGCCCAACTTCAAGGACTCCCCTCGTTAGGGAGATGCATGGCCGACGAAGACTTCGAGGGGGGTATCGATCTCGAGTACTTCATGGAAGACATTTCCGAAGAGCCATCCACGAGGATTGCAGGAGCAATTTTGATTATCATCGGTAGTCTTCTCGGAGTGCAGTTAGGGATTCTGCTTGTCTCTGGAACTCCAGATGAGATCCTCTCAGATACGCTAGACTCGACCGAGGAGTATTCTGACGTATCTGGTATTGTAATCTCTGCAAGGACCGGGAACGATTCGGGCGGAGAACCAGTTGAGGGAGTTAGGGTCAGGCTTCTCTCCATAGAGGGTGCAACTACAGGAAAGGAGACATTCACGGACTCAGACGGCAGGTTCGCCGTTCTTGAAGTTCGTAGGGAACCTGCTCTACTATCGTTTACGCACAGTGGTAACAATACGACAAAGTTGTTTTTTGTTCCCGGGGACGAAGCCCAGATAGTTATCACCATGTCAGAGGGAAACGGCGAGAATGTAATCGACAGACGTGGCGAGAGTTACCAATCTACTTCGGTTTCCATCGCCACTGCTATTGCCTTGATGACCGTCCTTCTCGGACTAATGGGGGTATATGGCGGAGTCGAGGCATATCGGGGCAATAGCTACAGAAGATCTTGGTGGCTTTCCTTCCTAGGACTCTGGAGCAGGGGGATGATTTTTATCGGACCTCTACTAATCCTGATTGGTATGGGTCTAGTGACATTGTCTAAGCAACAGTTTTCTGGTAGCCGCCATTAGGCATCAGGAGAGTCTCATGTATCTGTTCTCAATTGAAGGCGGCGACGGCAGTGGAAAGGGCCTAGCAACACAGATTGTTCACGAGATCCTTCAATCCGAGTTCTGCTTCAAATCTGTAGAGGTAACAGCAGAACCAAGGAGGGATCACGCATTAGGAAGGCTGGCAATAGATTCAGTGAGGAGGCAGACGCTAACTCCTGACCAGGAGGCAGGACTCTTCGCAGCAGATCGATTGGATCACTCTCACGGATGGATTCTCCCTCGGCTTCAAGAAGGAAGGGCAGTAGTAAGTGGAAGAAATATCCACTCTTCTCTTGTGTACCAGGGAATCGTAGGGGGGATTGGTCTAGAGAGGACTGCTCAGATGAATTCGGCGGCATTAATACCGGATCTTTGTATCTGGGTAGATTGCGATCCAGAAATTGCATTGGAGCGGATAAGAAAGGGAACGCTCCGTGGCCTCTCTAGCAAGGAAGAGTACTTTGAGACGTCTGAATTGCAGATACGCATTAGGGAGGGATATAGGCAACTACTTTCAGGGGAGGTGGAAATGCCAACCCCATTTGATATGGGTGCGATTCTGGGCCCTATTTCAAACGAAGGGACTCAAAACCAACTTCGAAGCGCTCTGAGGGATGCAATTCGCTCATTCATGAATAGCAGACCAACTCCAATAAATGTCGAAATGGAGCAAGTTGACCAATTTCAGATTGGGAATATAATCAGAGAATCCCGGAATCAAAGCATCCTTTCAGACATTGGCATTGAGCCAACAAAGACAAAGTTGGGGTGGTTGGAAGGTGTCGCGCCATGGAAGGTCCTCAAAACAGCCCAGGAGAGTCACAAAAGGGCCCTACTTTCTATGGAAAAGAAACGCCAAGATTATCCCAAGAATATCCTAAACCACTCAATGTCATCTGTTTGCGGGACTCTTTCGTTAATCAATTCGGCCGAGATTTCAGAAATCAGATCTTCCATGGGCCCAGTTAGGTGGGTTTCTAAGAGGCACACTCAGAGGATCATCAGGTTCCTAAAAGAATTGGGTTGGGTCTATCGGAGGAAGAATCTAGTGGGCCGAGAGGCACCAAAATCACAGTTGAGGGAGGAGTTATTCTCATTCGGCAGGCTAGTCCTTGCAATCTGGCCCCTCCGAAGGGAGATTAGCAAATGGCAATCTCTCAATCCAAGAACGCACATCAGATTCTTCATGGGTCAGATGGCCAATTCAGGAAG
>QQSB01000023.1:10526-17777 GCA_003602515.1 Candidatus Poseidoniales archaeon
TGGTGGAAACAATTAGTCGATTATCGATACTAGGTAGTGGGGTGGAAGGCAGACCGTCACCTGAGACGATAGAATCACTTGTCGATTGGTGGCTAGGCAAGTGAAATCACTTTACCACTAGTCTAGAACCAGCAGGAAGGACCACTTTGGAAGCTTCTCTGAAGAATCTGGGTCTGGCCGAGAAAGCCGAAGAAAACCACCAACCACCAACAAATCCAGAACCCAATCCAGTGATTATCCTGAGCAAATTATTGGACTCGTATGAATCAAGAAGCAATTGGGTGGAACCATCAATACCCATCGGAATCAGCCCTATTCCCATAATCAATAGCATCGTCATCATCCTCCTGTCCCTCTCGTATGTCTCTGTGAGCCACTCATCATTGAAAACCGAGAGAAACGTATCCCTAACTGTCCACCTGTTGAAGCCCCTCAGCAAGAAGAACAGACACCCCAAGGAGAAGCCCGAGAATATCCCTATGTCTCTGGCACATACTGGCATCTGATTCCCATTTATCTCCCACGATCTCTCGTGTTTTTGATGACAATTCAAATCACCAAACCCGTATGCAAGTGCCCAAATTGGATTCAACTCACTCCATACAAATTTACCACCGTGTAAAGACTGGTCGTGTCCGATCGCACCCCCCTCTTCACGCTCATTATTGCCCCAACTGTTTTCGAATGCATAATCGATAGCATTCGCCCTGCCCGAGAGCTCTGGTACTGAATCAGAAGGAAGAGAAAGAGGGGCTAAAAAGCATAATGCTAGGTATCCAAATGCGACCCCACCTATGATTTTGGACACTCTTTCCTCGTGCTGCCTTTCTTCCAAACCATTCTTCAGCAGATTTGGCCCCATGACGTGTCGTGAAAGACCATCTTCTTAGATTTCACTAAATTCATAGTCCGTACAAACGAACCAATTTTTTTGGAAAACTAGCAATAGTCGGGCACCCCTTCGCAACAGGCCTCCACAATCCTGTAGCAACGAGGGCACTCCATGTGCTGGCGCATGGGTATTGCATCCCCTTTGAAGCCGCATAGGCAGAGGAAATTTTTGCAATGGTCACTATCCACGCCATTAGCGCCTGTCATCAGGCTAAATTAATTTCCTCGGCTCAAGCATTGAGCGCTTCCAATTGGAGGGTCAACTCGCCTACGAGCCATTCGTGCAGATCAACTCCGCCCATCTCCGAGAGGGTAGAATTCAGGAATGCTGCAATCAATGACCTCTTTGCATCATCCTCGTCGAATCCCCTGGCCTTCAGGTAAAACATCTGCTCTTCGTCTATGGGCCCATTTGCCGTTCCATGCCCGCAACCAATGACATCATTCTCCATCACTTCCAGTTCTGGAATGGAATCTGCTTCTGCGGTCTTTGAGAGTAATAGGTTGTGAAAAATCTGTGCGGCATCTGCACCGATGGATCCTTTCCTGATAGTTAGCATCCCAGTCCCTATGGTTCTGCTACTTCCCCCGCAAGCGGAGTGCCATGATAGTCGGCTGAATGTTTCCGGTGCTTCATGGTGGATTTCTATGTGGTGATCTAAGTGCATAGATTCTGCAGATAAGATTGAACCGAGTACTCTGATGTTTCCACCAGTCTCCCTCATGATGTAACGAAGATCGCTCTTGGTCCTCTCTGAACCCGAAGAAACAGTACCTGCTCTGACCTGTGCATCCCGACAAATCTCAATACTGTCGGAGCGCAGCATAGTCCCCCTATCTAGGAGTCCGATTACAACATCATTTACCACTGCCCCATCTTGAATCTGACCAGTCCTTAGTAGTCCGAACCATTCACTGCTACCAGTTACTCTGGTAATCAACTCAAATTCTGACATCTTTCCTATTTCCAATGAGATGTGTGCAACGGATGCCAAATCCCCAGTCTTAATATCAATAATGACTGGCTTCTCCGAAGAGAAACCCTTGTCCACGACCAGCGTCCATCGCGAAGTCTCAGCCGAAGAGTGAAGGAATGAATTTGTCAAAGCACTGCTCATTGAGAAATCTGGCTCTCCAAAGACGCCTCGTTTCAGTTCGATACCAGGAGGGAGCTCGGAACCATCAATAATTCCCAGGCTAATCTCAGGTGGACTCAGAGGGGGTATCTCGGACAAGTCCCCAGTGGGATGCACCTTCTTCCAAGGGGTGTATCTCCAAAGATGGTCCGCCTTGTTTGGCTTCTCCATGCTGAGGTATCGCGAGGTCGAATCCATTATTCGACCTCAGCCTATGCTTCCTTCCATCTCAAGAGCCATCAGTTGATTGAGTTCCACTGCGTATTCCATGGGGAGCTCTCTCGTGAAGGGCTCGAAGAAACCATTGACAATCATTGCTAGGGACTCTTCCTCGGAGTGTCCACGGCTCATTAGGTAGAATAATTGCTCATCGCTAACCTTCGAAACACTCGCCTCGTGCTCACATCTTGCAGTTGGGTTCGCTACTTCCATTGTTGGATATGTGTCCGATCTGCTCCCTTCATCCAAGATTAGTGCATCACAAACCACATTCAACTTGCAGTTATCCGCCTTTGGAGAAACTGTAACCATCCCTCTGTAAGACCCCCTACCTCCATTTTTGCTAATGCTCTTTGAGAGAATTTTGCTAGTTGTGTTGGATGCAAGATGGTGAATCTTAGCCCCTGCATCTTGGTGTTGACCCGCTCCGGAATATGCAACCGAAATAACCTCCGCATGACTCCCTTCACCCTTGAGAATAACAGCAGGATATTTCATCGTGAGTTTGCTTCCAATGTTTCCATCCACCCATTCAATCTTGGCATTTTCATGCGCTATCCCCCTCTTTGTGACTAAATTGTAAACATTTGCACTCCAGTTTTGGATAGTCGAGTATCGAATGTGTGAACCTGGAAGCGCTATCAATTCTACTACCGCAGAGTGTAGCGAGTCAGTAGAGTAGGTAGGAGCAGTACATCCTTCGACATAATGGATGCTGCTGCCTTTATCAGCAATGATCAGGGTCCTTTCGAATTGACCCATATTCTTTGCATTGATCCGGAAGTATGCCTGAACTGGCATCTCAACATGAACTCCTTCTGGGACGTAGATGAATGATCCCCCTGACCAGACTGCCGTATTAAGGGCAGAGAATTTGTTGTCAGAGTAAGGGACTACGGAACAGAACCACTTTTTCACTAGATCCGGGTATTCTCTCAGTCCACTGTCCATGTCCAGGAAAATTACCCCTTGACTTTCCAAGTCTTCTCTGATGCTGTGATATACTGCCTCCGACTCATACTGAGCCGTTACTCCAGACAACCACTTCTGTTCAGCTTCAGGAATCCCCAGTCTCTCGAATGTGTTTCTGATGTCCTCGGGCACATCCTCCCAGTCCTTCTCGGTGGATTCGGATGATCTGAGGTAGTAGCAAATCTTGTCGAAGTCAATCTCCTCCAACATCGACATATTGCCCCATGTGGGCATTTTCCTCTCCGAGAAGTGTTTGAAGGCCTTAACTCGGACTTCTGTCATCCACTGGGGCTCATTCTTGAGACTGGAAATTTCTCTGACTACTTCCTCCGAAAGACCAAAGTCGAATCTAATCGTTGATTCTTCAGGATCATGCCATCCAGCCTTGTACTCTCCTACCGCTACCCGCGCATCACTGTTTTCTTCCATCCAAGCACCTCATTGTTTGAGCCATTCATAGCCCTTCTCTTCAAGTTTTGTAGCCAACTCCGGTCCCCCAGAGGATACTATCTTTCCATCCAGCAGAACATGCACCACATCCGGCTGCACATGTTCCAGAATTCTAGAGTAGTGAGTGATAATCAACGCCCCAGATTCAGTTCCCCTGATCGCTGCATTGACTCCTTCAGATACAGTTCTTATTCCATCTATGTCCAAGCCACTGTCTGTTTCATCGAGAACTGCAAGCCTCGGCCTTAGTAGCATTAATTGCAGAATTTCAAAGCGCTTCTTCTCTCCGCCGCTGAAACCATCGTTGACATATCTGGACATAAATGATCGTGGGATGTCGAGAGCCTCCATTGCCGCTGTCAATCCCTCTCTGAAGCCAGAACCCTTGGCTTCCCCTTCTCCTCTAATACTAGCGACAGACTTGCGGAGGAAATTTCCAACCTGAAGTCCTGGAACTGCTTGTGGATACTGGAACGAGAGAAAGACACCCTTTCGTGCCCTCTCCCAGGCTTCCAATTCCAGAAGGCTCTCGCCCTCAAGCAAAACATCACCCTTCTCCACCTCAAAGTCCGGGTGACCCATTATGATATTCGCAGTCGTCGTTTTACCGCTGCCGTTCCGACCCATAATCGCATGAATTTCACCCGGCCCAATTTTCAGGTTAATCCCTTTAAGAATTTCATTTCCGTCAATGCCCGCATGCAGGTCCTTTATCTCCAGCAATGACATACTCAATCCCCTCATTCTTTCCGGAACTACTTGACTATTCAATCCCTTGCTTCTTTAGATGACCCTATAATGACCTTCACATTCGGACTTATTGAATGGACAATAGGGGTGATACAGCTCCCTCAGATAACCTCGAGGAAACTTACAGGTCCCAGATTAGCGAAGCTATCCACAATGAGGCAGAACGTCGGATATCAGAGAATAACGATCCAATTGAGACTTCCAGACTTCTTTCGTTGTCCCTTCTTGATTTATTCGAGAACCAAGACAAATCTTTGGTCCCGGCTCTTATGGCGAGGCTTGGAGTGGTCAGGGCGGCACTTGAAGGGCATGGGGGTTCACTGGTTGTTTCCAGTGGTGAAATAGAAGTTAGAAAAGACGGCAATAGGGCACTCTCACTAGTAATAGATCTAGATGGTGCATGTGTTTCTTGTGGAGCAGCCCCGGGAACCCTAAAAGGGATTCAAGATGACTTGCTTCACGATAACGAGGTCTCTACTGTCCGCTTCGATTCATCGATGCTCGAATGGTTCGATGAAATCCAACGTGATTTCGTATTGAATTTTGGTGGAGTCACTTTCATCTAGAGTGTAATTTCTTTATTTCGCTGAATGCACGTTCAGAGAAACCGAGAACCGTCACATCGGTCCCCTCTATTACCCTTGAAAAAGAACCAGCCTTTCCGGCTAGATCATACCCCCCGGCTTTGCCAACCCAAGACTCTCCTCCAATCAGATCTTCCATTACTTCCATCCCTATTTCATCAAATTCTACTATCGAGAAATCTGTCCACATCGTTGCTCGCCATCCCTGGCCAACTTCCATACCAGGCCCATTTCTAGTGATGATGGCCGTGGAAGACCAAACTTTGTGCCTTCTGCCAGAGAGTCTAATCAGGGTCGAAGCAGCGCTAATCTTGTCACTTGGCTTTCCCAATGCGGCACGACAATCGTCTGGATCCTCCACTAGCGTGTCAGAGACCACGATCATTCCTATCGTTCGCTCTTCTAAAGAAGCAAACTGCAATGCAGCCGCTCTCGCCTTGTGCATGCAGGTGGCTTCGACTTGCAAGTTAACCTCAAGACTATTCGTAGGCTCCGGCTCCTGAACTTTCAGAGTTCTGAATATTACCTCAAAACCATCGACTTTAGAGAGCTCCGACAACATCTCCCTTCTCCTTTCAGAGGCAGAAGCGAGTAGAATAGAATGCATCCCTTGCCCTCTCAGAGACCTACTTTCGCTCCGCAAACTGGGCATTTCATTGACATGACTCCAGGTTCCGTTGCGAATCTACTCCCGCATCCTTGGCAAGTAACTTGACCAGCCACAGGGACTAACATGGGAGAATCTGGGCTTGGGATTTCCAATTCCGGTTCAATGGAGTCGGAATCCCCTGATCCTAGCAACTCTACACCTTCGGAACCCCTCTTTTCTCTCCTTGACCTCCTACTTTCGCGTCCGCTTACTCCAACCACCTCAGACTCTTCGTGAACTATTTCGACCTGATCCGAGCCAATCGAGAGATCGGCTTCACCAACTAGATCGACTACGTCATCCTCCATCACCACGTTAGCATCCTGGTCAATCGAACCCCTCCTTCCTACCCATCTGACTCCTTGTGCGGAAAGTCCGACCAAGGTCACCATTCCCAGTATCAGAATCGCCAATGCGACTCCAATAACTAGAATTTCGAAACTCTCTTGATCCAAGCCGAGGGATGATCTCAACTGGTCAGACAGGCTCCCGCCCGGTTTTGCAGATCCATCATCTATCAGGGTCCTTATCTGCCAGCCATCAGATGATGACAGTATCATCATCGTCTCCCCAGAATCATCTGACCTATCCATCGATTTGTATTGTCCCCTGACTAAGGCGTCAGAGAGTCCTATCCAGCCATCATCAATGTCTATCAGACCGTACTCTACTTGGGGGCCGTTGGCACCAACTCGGTCGAATAGAACCTGAATCCCCCTCTCAGACTCTACCACTCCGATCCCCGCCATCCCCCTTGCTGGAATCCTCGTTTCCATTCCCCCGTTGGTCATGAAATTTGAATCCGTTACGAATACGACAAGCTCGGAGTCTTGGGGATCACCTTCCCTCCATAGCGAAACCAAAGTATCACCTTCATCATCTTCTAACACTGTTAGCATCGGAAGTGCCGTCTCGTCACCAACTGCCTTCCGATACGCCCATGTCTCCTGGCCAATTTGTCCGTGCGAGTACCAAACGCCAAGACGGTCCTTACCAGTGGTGTCGTTTCTGATCGTTTGATAGAGGATATGCGCTTGCTCGTGTCCGAATTCAACCGACAGCGAGTCAATCTGGGCAGGATCAGCGTCGACGTCTCTGATTATTCCAGTTTGCAATGTCCAGTCTTCAGAGGAGAGTGGACTTTCTGAATGAATTAGGAAGATATTAGTCTCGTCTTCGAGACTGCCTCCGCTGAAAACATCTCTGTGATAGCCAGAAACAATAATTTCGGAGTCTCTAATATCCATGTCAATGCCCCAATACTTACCATCTGAAAGTGGGATCCCGGGCAGTAAGTCCTGAGGAGGGGCAATCCTGCAACTTGAGTCGATGGTCGAGTAACTCAGGGTCTGCATTAGGAACCAGTTTGGCCCCATGTAACGCCTTGTCCACACAATATGGGCAAAGCCCTCATCAGTACCGATAATCGATATATCTCCAGACCATCTTTCCTCAATCACGTTATTGCATTCAATTAACGATTTACTCTCCGTTAGTTTGTACATTAACAATGTCCCATCTTTCTCCCCAATTACGAGATCGTCACCCTCATCGCTGTCTAGACTAACAATGGCAATGGGGGACTCTCCAGGATTGAAAT
>QQSB01000023.1:17923-22405 GCA_003602515.1 Candidatus Poseidoniales archaeon
AAAGAAATCATCGAATGTGAGCCGCCAAGGACCAATGGCGTACTTGAATTTCCAATAAATTCCCACCCCCGATCAGTCATTATTTCCAGAGTTCCCGAGACTCCGACAGCGTCCTGAGAACCCAGATTGTCCACCCTTGCTTGGACGACGGCCGACTCGTCAGGTCTGGGAATCGGACTGGAAACTGTCACGGCAGAAATTGATCCCGCCCTAATTGCAAGATCGACCCCAGGGGGCCTCGGGATCACAGAGAAAGAACCGACAAGCTCGTTATTGCTGTCGTCTAACTCTTGAATTGAATTCAAAGGGTCAATCGATATGGATAGCAGAGCGTCTCCTGAATCCATGGGGTTCCAGTACATCACAACTTCAACGAACTGCCCCGTATCAATGTTTGAAATCACGTACTCGTCCCGTCTCTCGCCCCATTCTTCCAAGATGACTCCAACATCAGTAGCAGCTTGATCTCCAGTATTCCTGATTGTCGCCCTGACTTCCAAGAATGTATTCACGTACGACTCCTGCATAGGAATTCCGAACTCCTGTACCGAAATTGATTTACTAACGAAAACCAAGTCTGGCATCGGATCTACGTTGTCAACTCTGACAACTCTCCTGATCTCCTCAGAAGTCACACCTACAGCGCTAATCACTCTCACTGAGATTCTGTATTCGTCGTCCTTGTGCTGAGTAGTATCCCAGTTGAAACTCCACTGAGTCCAACCATCGTCATCGTCGTAGCAACCGACGCTATTTCCGACATTTCGGCCTGTTTTGAACATGTGGACGCAATATGCATGGCCCTGGTAGTCAGGATCTATACTGCCATCTCCCTTGTAACGGGAGGTTGCATGCCTCATCCCCTCTTGGTCCTCAATGGTCCACTCCCCATCATGGTAATAGGCCCCATCTTGCCAGTCCTCGCTGTCTAACCTCCATTGAATCGTAGCATTTCCAATTGAATGGAACTGGCCATGAACCTCTACGGTCCCATCTAGGTCACCTTGGCCACTGGGGCCTTCTAGTGTGATGTTGACTCTGCCAACTGGGTAGAAGAACTCGGTTGTATTGCTCCATCTGCCTATGTCATTCCTCGCAGCAACCATTCCAGTGATTGAAACATCGATGTATTCGTCTGGAAGATCAGGAACTCCGAATGGTGCCGTCCAGTTGGTTATTCCCGTAGGGTTCGACCAATTTACCAGAATAGACCTCTGTTTGGGTGTGTCGGATGACTCTCTGAACTCCATCTCGACCTTTACCACAACTTCCTCGACGGTCCCATTGTCCTCGCCATGCTCGTTGATGTGCCCCCTTAGGTTGTACTCTCTCCCTTCTACCAGCCAAGCGTAAGCTGAAGGACTTTCAATCTCAACCCAATGCCCCTCTTGGTTTGCTCCTGGGCCTGCGGTCTGGTTCCCACTGCCACCGCCCCCTCCGGTGTTGTCGAACATCTCACTGGCGATTTCCCCTCCGTCAATAATTCCGAAACCATATCTTGTGTTCCAGTTGTTGTCTTGCCAGGTCTCATCCACGGACCATTCATTCCTGAACTCAGAGCCACTGGCGAGGAAACTTCTGATCGCCTCATACCTCTCTATTCCCGGCTCGTCCTCATCCATAAACGGCATCTTGCGCATCTCGCCAATTTCTAGCATTATTGCCACAAGTCCAGCCACTGCAGGAGTTGACATGCTAGACCCGGATAACTGGGTGTAGTCATCACTCGCCCTATTTACTTCAGAACCGGGAATAATGCCGGATGATTCGGCATGCTGTGCGGAGTTGATGTTTGATCCAGGAGCCACAACCCAGGGCTTCATTTCATCCCACGAGTCTCCGTCATCATCATCCGTCCTCGGGCCATAGTTTGAGTTTGAGCTAATCGAGTCATCACTACGGTCGATGGTATTCTTGTCATCCAGCCATCCAACGGTTATCGAGGTATCAGCCGCGCCTACGGAGTTTACATTGTTCGCTCCATCGTTTCCAATTGCAGCCACACAGACCAGTCCGTTCTCTGAGGCCTGATCGACAAGATTACCCTCTGCAGTTGATCCATCTTCGTTGTTATCTCCAACCGCAGAGCTAGCTCTGCCGAAGGACATCGAAAGTACGTGTATCCCTCTGCTAGATGCGTTATTTCCCCAATCCGTGTCTCGGTTGTTAATTGCCCACTGGATGCCGGCTAGGATTGACTGGGAGTTCCCTCCCCCGTAGTCTTCCATGACTTTCACGTCGACCAGATAAGAACCGGGGGAGTATCCCTGGTTGACCCTACTAGAGTCTCCAGTGCCTAGGGCTATTCCAGCTACGTGGGTCCCATGCCCGTCACCGTCATCCGGATCCTCATCGTTGCATCCCGATTGCCCTACTCCAGTTGCATCGCACCCACCAACCCATTTGGGGTCCTCTATGTCATCAGGATCCTTTGTATTGTCCTTGTTATTGTCCGAGAAATCGTCAAGTGAGAAGTGCTCGTTGTCGACTCCAGTGTCAAGAATGGCGATTACTTTGCCGGATCCATGGTACCCAAGCCCTCTCAAAGTCTCGTCATACACTCCCGAGGTCCTAATCTTGGAACCCTTAGTGGCCTTGTCCAGATAGGGTACAATGACACTCTGCTCCTCGACAAGGACGACTCCATCTAGACCCCACACCTCGATTAGAGAACTCACTGGTACGTGATCCAGTACGATAGCATCTAGATGATCCATGACCATGAACCAAGAACCTTCATTTTCCCATCCATGTTGCTCTATCACCCCTCTCAAAGAATCGATATCCGAATCTCCTGGATGCCATGCATAATGGACAATAATCGCAACCGTGCCTCTACCATCGTCACCAACGATCGAGGTTACTGAGACGGACTGTCTTTCCCCGGCCACGACAAGTTGGAGTCTGTCATCGAAACCATTGGAATCGGAGTCCGACCAGAATTCGTGCCACCAGCCGAATTCCATAGCCGGAGGACTGGAATCGATAGGGGTGTAAATCGGATTTCGATCTTTCTGACATTCTTCTCCATCGCAAATCAATGATGGGATAGTTGAGCTTTCACCACCAATGAACGCCATAGAATCAGAATTTTCTACATCCGGGACATGAGCGTAACCAATGGGTACGTCCAGCAAGAAAACCAAAATCGCGATGGCAATTGGAAAGAACTTTCCTGGACCTCTGACCATGGCTCTCTTAGAGAGCCAAAGTCAAGACCTGTATAACTCCAACCTGTAAGTGTCTGCTAGATTGTCACTTATGGCCACCTAATGTGGCTCGTGGACAGGGAGCATTTCAACCTGCATACTCCCCTATCGTCGATAGTCACTATTTCCCCATCACAGACGGGGCAAATTGTGTGCTCAGCCAATTCTTCCAGCCAAGCTCTCCTAGTCTCCAACTCGTCACCTTCTTCCCTCAATCTGGTCAGAATTCTCCCGGCCCTCCCATCCAGTTTTTTCCCCACCGAACCCCAGGGGTCGTTCTGTAAGTCACCCATCCTAGCAGTAGTCTGCCTTCTGATGTCATCTGACAATGAAGATGATTTCCCTGGAGTGCCAATATCGCCAATAGGGCTCGGTGCCCCCTTTGCGATGGGTCTAGCGACAAGGTAAGCTAGGAAGAATCCACCAACATGTGCCATATGTGCTATGTTGGTTTCTCCCGCCGTGCCACTCTGGATTGAGTACATATGGAAAATCTCGAATCCTAGTCGGACGAATGCAATTAGCCATACGGGCCAAGCTCTGATTAGGAAAAGTAGTGGAAAATCGATCTTATCTTCTGGCCAGCAGGCTAAGTAAGCGCCCAGAAGTCCGAATGCAGCCCCACTAGCACCAATTGCTGGAGAATACGAATCAGGATGGGACAAGACCCATGCAATGTTCCCGCCAATGAAGCCGATGAAGTATACAGCAATCCATCTTTTTGCCCCTAATCTTTGCTCGAGCGGCACTCCAGCCAATGCTATTACGAGTATGTTCCCAAGAACATGCATAAAGTCGGCATGCAACCATGCAGAAGTGAAAATCCGATGGAAATGTGACGGTTCCTCGGACATGGCAGGTATCAACCCGAAAATGTCTATCGGGAAGAAATCAAACAACTCGTGCTGTAGAACCGACAAGAAGTACTGGATGAAATGTATTAGAAGTAGTGAAAGCACCACTGCAAGAGCCAAACTATCTCCTTTCTTGCCAGCGTACAGTAGTGGACCGATTGCAACCAAAAAGAGAATCGCAATCCAGAGAAAGTCAACGGTCTCTAATTGGCCCCAGAGAAAGTCGGCATCTCTGGCCATTGATGGGCCCCCGATGATTGCTCTAAAGAGGGATTCGTAGTTATGGAACACTCAATATGACAGTCCTCTGCCGACACAATATGACCGTATCTCTATTGGCCCAGGTAAAGGGGATAGAAGTGCACAGGGGGTCATCCAAGGTTCTTGAGGGGGCATCTGTCAACATACGAGCCGGGGAA
>QQSB01000023.1:22570-25919 GCA_003602515.1 Candidatus Poseidoniales archaeon
CTCACGCTACAGAAGGGTGGAATATCTGGGGACGAGACGGTTTTAGAGAGGCTGTCAGTATCCCTTTCTGTCGCAGGAATCCATCCTCGCGAAGAGCAATTGGCGGATCTTTTGGGGCACTGGGGGCTCCTTCATAGGTCCGAAGATAGGATCGCTCATCTTTCTGGAGGTCTAAGGCGGCGACTATCCATATTGTGCGGTTTGGCCCCTGCAGTACTCAGCGAGACTCCCAGAGTTGTCCTTCTAGACGAGCCATCTGAAGGTCTGGACGACTCCGCAAAGGAGATACTGAAGGGATGGATTAGGGCGCTATCCTCTCGGAAACATGGGATTTTGGTGGCGACACATGACAAAGGCCTCTCTTCGTGTGCAGATAGAATTCTGACAATTGAGGGTGGACTTCTGAGTGAATCTCCGGGAGAATCATCCGGCGAACCCTCTAATTTACCTGCAACCATCCAATCAAGCGAGCAACGCGCAATCTCATCTCTAATTCGCTGGTCTATCAGGATGGAGCTCCGAAATCCCATAGAAACAGTCGGGAGGGCAACTCCCGCAATCGTTGCCATCCTGCTCTCATATGCCTTGTTGATGGATTTCGACCTCCAGTCTCAGGATAGCCGACTTCTCGCCGCGTTGGTTCTCGCTCCGGCGTTTATTGCATCGATCTCATCACCCGCACTTGTATCCAGACTTTCCGAGTCTGATTGCGGTCGCTGGTGGGATGCCGTAGCTGGGCCGATGGCACGGCCTGCATTCTCAATTTCCGGGGCATCTATCCTACTCCCCATCCCAGTAACATATCTTTCATGGCTCGTACTTTCCGGTTCCATTGATGGCCAAGTTTCCTCCGAGGTACTGGCCTGGTTGTGGATACCCGCTCTGGCCATGGTGGACTTGGCAATTGCATCTACTGCACTAAATCTCTTGGTTTCCGACCTTTCTAGATCTTCAGCAGCCCCTGCCCCTCTCCTACTGGTTGTTATGGTCTGGCCATTCCTGGAGTTGACTGATGCTCTTTCTTCGATCATCGATAATGGGATGACCTGGGGTCTCTCCATTCACGAGCCATTGGTTACTTGCATCGTTGCCAGCCTCCTCTCTGCATTGGTATGGCTATCAGCCGTGCTGATCCCAGATTACTGACCAACAGCATTCATCACTATGTTGATTTTCCCACGACTATGAGATATTACAGGGACTCAGCAGTCATCATCACCTTAGTTGGACTGCTATGCGCTGCAATCACAGCTTTCCTTGGCTTTTTCCAAGCCCCCTTGGTAGACCCTGACTCTTGGAATGCACCCGAGGCATATCGGATACTCTACTGGCACGTTCCATTCGCATGGTCCTCATTCCTTTCCTTCTCCCTACTATTCCTTGGTGCTGTTTCATGGTATGTTAAGCGCTCAGAGATTGGTTGGAGCATGGTTGTAATTGGTTCTGAACTCGGACTCCTCTTTGGTTTAGGGGTGGTTATTTCAGGTCCTATTTGGGGTTCCGTTGAATGGGGTGTTCCATGGGACTGGGGGGATGTGAGGTTGAACACTTATGCCCTTCTGACTTCAGTGGCATTGTTCCTTGTGATGTCACTAAGGAGCCAGCCTGATGGGGAAGAAACAAGGGACACACTAGCAGCCGTTGGTTTGTTCGGATTCATACTGGTCCCAATTACTGCCGCTGCGACAACAATCTGGAGGAATAGGCATCCAGGAGTCATTCTTAGGGAGTCTGAGGAGACCGGTGTCGATCCTGAGATCCTCCAGGTTATGGGCTTCGGAGCAATTTCATTCATGACTCTATTCATCGGCTTGGTCATGCTAAACTACTCGATCTACAACCTAAGGTCTGAGTTGGAGTCACTCAATAAGGAGATTGACAAGGAGGGGATGAATTGACAGGAGAAATCGCCGCTCTAGTTACCTATGCACTCCTGTCTGCTATTCTCGCATCCTATTCATTGAGCAGGATTTCAATCCTCTTCAACCTCAAGAAACAGATCTCAGCAAAAACAGTCCAAGATGCAGGGGAATGAGCCCAGATGATCTCGGAAGCATTCTAACGGGGCGGACTGAGCGGAGCACTGGTAATCGAATGTCTGGAGGGGCCTTTTGCATCACATGCGGCGCTGATCCTCCATTATCCACAGACAGGCTATGCGAGTCCTGCCTCAGGAAGAGGACTACCCTCTCTAAGATGCCAGACACAATTCAGCAGAGACGCTGTGCAAAGTGCGACTCATTCGAAATCAGAGGCGGTTGGTCCATGATGGACAGAGACGGTATCGCAGATCTCAGGATCAGGGAGAATCTGATACTCGAGGAGAGGGCCAAGAAGGTCGCCGTCGACTTCTCAGTCCAGGAAATTGACCAGCGAACTAACAGGCTACATGTTGATGTTACAGGAACCATTGATGGTTACGAATTTCATGATTCCCACTCTCCTCTTCTTCAGACTAGTAATGCGGTTTGCACACCCTGTACGAGAAAGGATGGGGACTACTTCGAGGCAACAGTCCAACTGAGGTCAGCCGGGAGGAAACTGGATGAAGAAGAACTTTCCAGCCTCAGATCAACATTGGACGAGTTACTTCAGTCGATGGAGCCAAATCCAATGTTCTTCGTCTCAAAGGAAGGCCCGGTTACTGGAGGATGGGATCTCCAATTGGGTTCCAAGAGCCTCGCAAGGACATGGGGGAGGAAACTAACTAGATCGTTTGGCGGCTCAGTCAAGGAGAGCTCAACAGTTGTAGGGGTCAATGAGGGAATCGAGGTCACGAGACTTACTCTTAGTTACAGGAAGCCTGCTTACTCCATCGGGGATGTGGTCAGATTCAAGAAATCACTCTGGATAGTAGATAGTTGGCAGAAGGACGGCCCAATTCTAAGAAAGGTGGACCGATTTGAGAGGTCCGGAGCGACATGGAGGGACATGGAGTCTTCCAGTGTTGAGTGTACACGTGCCGAACAGAGTACTGTCCAGGTGCTCAATCGAGACAGTTCTGCTGCAGAATTCATGGACCCCACTGACTACAAGGTCTCAACAGTGGCTCTCCCATACGACGATGACGGCGAGACGATGGAATTGCGCATCGGCTTCATAGACGGGGAATGGGTGGCACTACCAGTATCTGGCAAAGGAGGGGGAAAATGAGCGAGCCCGATTTCGAAGAATTGCTTTCCGAACTAGACCCTCGTGACATGGCAGGATTCACTAGAAAGTTCGTAGACGATCTCCATTCCTCGATGTCCACGAGCTTAGGCATGGTCGAAGACTCCGACTGGAACGGGGTCCTATGTCTGGGAATGGGGGGTTCAGGAGCAGGAGGGTTGTTCTTGAAGGCCCTATC
>QQSB01000024.1 GCA_003602515.1 Candidatus Poseidoniales archaeon
AGAGTGATAGACTGCACTTTGAAGACCAATTCAGTCGTCAAGGGAGGCATGGATACGATGCAGTCCCTCGCAGATTGGTACCGGGAGGACGACTCGCCGACTGGAATGCTCCAGGTGGGCGGAGGGATCTCCGGCGACTTCGCAATCTCCGTGGTCCCCATGCTCAGGCAGGATGCCGGGATTGAAGTCCCCCTATGGGCATGGTTCGCTCAAATCTCAGAGTCTAGACCCTCCTTCGGGGGTTACTCTGGTGCTCCTCCCGCGGAGAAGATAAGTTGGGGCAAGCTCGGAGTGGACACACCACAGTTCGTCATAGAGTCCGATGCGAGCATCGTCCTGCCACTGATTCTATCCTCATTGGAATAGATCAGGATATGTCACGACTTTCTCGGAGATTCGTAGGAGCTGGTTGTACTTCGAAGTTCTGTCAGATCTCGCTGGTGCCCCCGTCTTAATCTGCATCGAGTTGGTTCCTACAGCCATATCAGCGATAATATCGTCAGAAGTCTCACCGGAACGGTGGCTGATTATCGTCCCGAACCCGGCCTCACGGGATTTGCCTATCACGTCCATTGTCTCGGTGAAGGTCCCTATCTGGTTTAGTTTGATTAAGATGGCATTTGACGCTCCCAGGGCTATTCCCTTCTCAAGCCGCTTTGGGTTTGTCACGTAGAGGTCGTCTCCGACAATCTGCACCCTGTGGCCTTCTCGAGAGGTGAACTCTACCCACGAGTCCCAGTCGTCCTCCCCGAACGGGTCCTCGATGGATACTACGGGGTAGTCATCAAGCCATTTGGAGTATATCTGTCCCAGTTCTGCTCCAGATATTCCTGCTCCGTCAATGTGGTAATTCGTTCCGTCAAAGAACTCCTGTGCTGCAACGTCCAATGCTATTGAGACCTGCTTGCCTGGAGAATATCCAGCCCTCTCTATCGCCTCTTTGACCAGCCTCAGTCCCTCCTCGTTTCTAGGGAGGTTCGGTGCGAAGCCGCCTTCGTCACCTACGCCCCCAAGCAGTCCTTCCTGCTTTAGTGTGGACTTGAGCGCATGATAAATCTCGACGCCGGCACGGAGAGCGTCGGAGAATTCTTCGAAGCCATGTGGAACTACCATGAACTCCTGCACGTCGACGTTTGATTCGGCGTGGGCACCCCCATTCAGGATATTCATCAGTGGGACGGGGAGGGTGCCCTGGCCATCCTGGCTAATATGGCTCCAAAGATCTCCATTAGATGCTGCTCTGAGACAGGATAGGGAGACCCCTAGCGTGGCGTTTGCACCTAGGACTCCTTTGTTATCTGATCCATCCAGATCGATGAGAAGGGCGTCGATCTCCCGCTGGTTTGATGGGTCCATCCCGATTAGTGCCTCGCGAATGGGTCCGTTCACATTGTTCACGGCTTCTTGCACTCCCTTCCCCATCCATTGATCCCCGCCATCTCTCAGTTCCACGGCTTCGTGGGTCCCTGTACTAGCTCCGGATGGGACGGCTGCCCTGCCCATCAATGAGCCATCGACGTAGCAGTCGACTTCCACGGTAGGATTGCCGCGCGAATCGATAATTACCCGAGCGAAGATGTCGCTGATAGCGGCACCCATTGGCACCCCCACGGACACTTGGCTTCTCAAGGTAGCGATGTTGCCCCTATGTGTTGAGCCAGCTCAGCCACCGGGAGACCTTGCTCTGAATCTCTGGTACTTCCAACTCTGATCTGCAACAGCACTCCCAGCAGAGCTGCTCCTCGTTGGGAGAGATTGAGAATAGCTCTGCCCTCATCAGCACACCATCTGCCTCGATGGATTTGGAGCGATTGTCATCGACGAAGCAATGCAGCAGATGCTTGGGGTAGTGGTGAATTCGTCCGGATTCTGGGCAGCAGAGCATCACGCTCCTTGAGAGGAATATCAGCGAAGATCCCGTTGATGGGTCGAGTTCATGCCCCTCAATCCTGGATCCGTTCAACAGCGCTGCGACATCGATGTTATACCACTGGGAATGAGATGGGGGCATGTCTAGTCCCGAGACGTCATCCAAGTACTCCTGAATCTTGAGTTGGGAGAGTGACTCCTCCTGACTCATGGTAGTGCAATGAAGCCATCCCATTTGAACGCAACCAAGAGTACGTGAGTTAATGATGGTCGAAAAATAGAAATTTTCACGACAGATATAATGACAAAACATCAAGAAATAACCATAAGTTGTACGTTTTTCGGAGGATTCGATGAGTAATGTAGATTCCCTTGATAGGGCTATCCTCTCATTCCTGAGAGAGTCCGCTAGAGCCCCATACGTAGAGATCGCCAAGGGAGTAGGGGTGACCGAGAGGACTGTTCGGACTCGCATCAAGCGACTCGAGGACGAGGGTGTGATCAGGGGCTATACGGTTCGAGAATCGGGGATCGGTCTGACTGCCCTGATTCGACTGAAGGTTGGACCTGGCACCGAGATCGGCTCACTTGCGGGAGAATTCTCCGGTTGGACTGGGGTCGAATGCGTGTACGAGATCAGCGGAGACGCAGACTTGGTCGCCGTGGTTCACGTGGATGACACGGTCGCTCTCAGGGATATGCTGGACCGGATGTGGCTGGCGGCCCCGGGAGACATCAGCTCGACTCAGACGGAGCTCGTACTGGAGCAGTACTAGCCGCTGACTCTGATTACCGCATGGGTGGTGCATGCTGGAGCCCGCCCTCGGACTGGAATCTCCGATGCTAAAGCGAAACAAGGTGTAAATAGTCAGATTACCTAGTAACGGGTATGAGAATGCTTCCAGTAACTGCCATTCTCATGTTGGTAATACTCACCACCGGTACAATAGGGGAGCGAGGTGTCTCCCAGGAGGAGGTCGTCGTCAGC
>QQSB01000025.1 GCA_003602515.1 Candidatus Poseidoniales archaeon
TACCGGGCTATGCGATCTCGGCAGCAATCCTCCCACCAGCGAATCAGAGATAAGGATGACTGGATTCCACGGACTCATGCAGGTGGAGGTGCGGAGCGCCGAGGGCGTAATGACAGTCGAATCCGAAGTACCCATCTCAGTGGGTGGAGTCCTGGATAAGCTGGGAATCGCTCACTCAACAGTTCTCGCAGTAGTTGGAGATACGATCATTCCGCATACGTCGATGATCAGTGACGACGTGAGTATCGAACTCGTAGTGGTGTCAAGCGGTGGTTAGGTCGCCGGAGAGTAGGGTTCCCGGGCCCACAGTGACCGTTTCCTCCCCCTTCCTCATCAGAGCGGCCTTGTTTCCAAGCAGTTCAAAGAAATCTCCATTTTGACGCAGGTATGATCCCTCGTACAGGCCGATGACAGGCTCGTCTCTGATACGATGAAACTCACTCACCCTCCTAGAGCGAGTCTCTCCGAAGTGCTTCAAAAAACCACCATCCTCTTCCTCCCTGAACCAGATTCCGCCTGGGTAGTAGTGGGGATTAATCTGGAACGGAACCAGTCCGAGGGTTTCGTATGATGGAACCATGGTTATTGGCATGTCATTGGTGGTCTGCATGGTCGGGCAAGCTACGTTCGCCCCCGCGCTAACTCCCGCGTAAGGAATTCCCCTGCTCATTACAGCCTCCCTGATAGGCCCGACTAGGCCCCTTTCGTGCAACTCCCTGACCAGTAGCCACGTGTTTCCGCCTCCTACATAGATGCCATCGACCTCGCCTAGTGCCGAAACCGGGTCTTCATACTCATGGATACCCACAAAATCCCCCTCTAACCCTGAGAATCCACTCATCCTCTCAGTGTACCCATCATGATCATCTGACGCATATGGGACGAAGGCCACCTTATCGCAGTCAGAGAAGTTCTCTGACATCAGGCTCTGGTACATCGCCTTTCTTTCATCGGTACCGACTCCTCCGCTCCCGAGAAGAATCTTCATTGACATTCACCCCTAGACATAGAAATCACCAGTCTGCGCAGGGTCATCCATACCTAGCGCATCCTCAAGCGAGTTCGAGATCTCGTAAGTCTCCATCAGCTTCTTTGCAGTCTCTTCTGTGGAGTCCATGTCTAGATCTAGTGGCAAGTCTAGCCCATTCTCTATCCAGTGAGCCAACCTACTAGCAGCAAGAACGTCGGTGCTAGCTCCCATCGTCTCAGCAACGAGTGCAAATGCTTTCACCCCAAAAAGTGACGACAAAGAGACTAGGAGTCCTGCGACACCTATCATTCCCGCTTCAGGCCTCTCCCTACTCACAGGAATGTCGTCTTCCTCCAGACTTCTTCTAACTCCGTCATCCGCACAAATAACGTGAATCCCCTTGTCCTCGGAACCGGAAGCCAACCCCGCCAGCACAAGGAGCATTGGTGTTGAGGATTCCGAGCAGATTCTCAGAATCTCTTCAGCTACCTCGTTCTGTCCTGCAGAAGTCATGGGTTGCATCTCTCCTCCGATTACAATCACCGTCCGGCCATCTGGCAGTAGAACGGATGTAATCTCCATTCTTGGGGGTCTCATTAGGCCATCAGAGTCAAACGTTGAGTGAGGGGGGAAATCGTGGTTCAGAATCCAACCAAGAGTTCTAGATGGGTGCTTCGATACCAGTGAGTCGACTAGTATCTTACCCACGTTGCCTACTCCCGGGACTGCTTCTAGTACCGCCGCATGTTCGGGCAGTCCGTCTCCGACTATCCAATGAACACGTGTCCTACTCATCATCTCTCCCTCCATCGGATGGCGACGGCAGAGAGTCGACCCAATCTTCA
>QQSB01000026.1:0-4516 GCA_003602515.1 Candidatus Poseidoniales archaeon
GTTGAACGTCCGATACATCTCCACAGTAGAGACCGAACCAACATCTGAGATCCACTCGAATTCTGGCTGTGGTTCAAGCGGGCTATCGATGTGCCAGCCGAGGCTGTCATGGAGTCTGAGGAGATTGGACAATCCCCCTCCTGTGATGTGGGCGATTGCCTTGATACACTCAGGACCCACTATTCCCCCATCTTTGCGAGATTCCAAAACAAGATCAACTACTGGATCGACATAAATTCGAGTCGGATTCAATAGCACCTCAGCTAAAGTGGGATACGAATCAGCCTCGATGAATCTCTCGATTTCTCTAGAATTGTGACTAGGATTGAAGGGACACGTATCTTCGAGGGAGCAGCCTGACCTCTCGATAACGGCACGGACTAGTGTGTATCCGTTAGAGTGGATCCCACTGCTTGGAAGGCCAATCAAAATGTCGCCCTCCTTCAGATTCTGCCCGGTTATTCCTTGACCCTTGGGGAACCAGCCCAGAGATGTGCCAGATAGATCAAGCTCCTTGACTATTCCAGGAAGTGTTGCAGTCTCCCCTCCAGCAAGAGTAATCCTGGCCGCTTCGCAGGCTCTGGAAAGGGAAACTCCCAGCGTAGCATGGACCTCGGGGTCCGCAACCGGCACTGCAATGTAGTCCACGAAAGCCAGAGGCTCTGCCCCGACACAAATCAGATCATTCACATTCATAGCCACGCAGTCGAATCCAACCCCTCCAAGATGGCCAACCTCATTCGCTATCTGTAATTTCGATCCCACACCATCAGTAGCTAATGCTAGACAGGAGTCTCCGAACTCTATCACACCTCCGAATCCACCCGGTAGGTCAACCGGTGCCCCCAACTCCCCCTGTCCTCTATTAGACCGGGTCAACGACCCTATCAAACTAGCCACAGCCTCTCCCTCAAGGTCTATGTCGACCCCACTAGATGCGTAGTCCAATGGGTCCTCCATGCTACGCCGCAGAGAGGTAGCAATTTCATCCTCTCGGAAGGTCACTCTCATTTGCGAAGTCATTCACAAAATAACCGCCAACAATTATGGTAATATTGGCTGAATTTAGACGTTTTACTTATAAATAGAAAAGTCAATACAGTTTATATGTAAAAGGTATTTGCCCAAACTTACGGATAGTGTGAACACTATGTATAACAAGAAAATGATAGCAATGATGCTTACCCTGAGCATGCTAGCGGCTAGTCTCGCTGGATGCGCAGGCGGGGACGATGACTGGGACGCAGACGATGCGGCCAGCGACGTCAGCGTAGTATGGGTGGAGTCCGGATGGGACCCCATCATCCCCAACCTGAATGCCGGCGAGATGTGCGACGTAATCATCTCGGCGATGACCAAGACGGAAGCGCGCGACCAAGTCGTCGACTTCACCAGGGCCTACTACACAAGTAGCCAGGGTGTAATCGGTGGATCTGGATCCGCAGCCATAAGCGATGTCTCCGAGCTAAATGCAGCTGGAGTCACCATCGGAGTACAGTCCGGGACGACCTCTGACCTGTACGCTGCTGATAACCTCGCGATGGCTACCACCTCAGGATACGAGGACTTCCCATCGGTGATCGCGGCTCTGAACAACGGAGACGTCATGTACGCAATGGGAGATGCACCCGTGCTATCCTTGGAAGGTACTCTGATGACTACCTTCTCAGATGAGAACTTCGGTTTCGCTGTCCGTGAGGACTCAGGCGACCTACTAGATGTTCTAAACGTGGCAATCGGGGCTATAGTCGACTCAGGAGAGTACGACTCGATATACGCAGCATCCTTCAACGGAGCAGTCACCCTTGCGGATGACAGCACCGCCGACACCGCTACTGCGTACCCGGATGATTTCGATGCATCAAGCGATCTCGCTAGTGTCCTTGACTCCGGAGCACTGAGAGTCTGCACAGACCCGTTCTACGCTCCTTTCGAGAGCTATGACGCAGACGGCAACGTAGTTGGATTCGACGCAGACATCGCACACGCGATTGTCGACGAGGTCGCAGCCCACTACATGGGCACTGCGAACCCGTCCTTCGACGGCGAACCACTGCCAGAACCAGCCCAGCTCATCAGGATCGGATTCCTGAACGACGCTACCGGGCCAATAGCCCAGTTCGCCGCACCGTTCTCATATGTGTGGGCACAGGCTCAGGATGACCTGAACGCAGTCGACTCCGCCAACTACGTCTTCGAGGTAGTTGAGGCAGACTCCGGCTGTGACGGTACTATGGCCCAAGCGGCTGCTCAGTCCCTGATTGACGCAGGCGTAGTGGCAGTAGCCGGTGCAGCTTGCTCCGGGGCATCGATGGGCGCTAACGCGGTGCTCTCCGCAGCTGGGATCCCGATGATCTCCTACGCGAGCACCTCACCCGCTCTTGAAAGCGACACAGACTACCCGCACTTCTACAGGATCGTTCCAAGCGATGCTCTGCAAGGACAGGCAGCTGCTGACATGATCGCAGCTTCGGGAGTCAGCAACACCGCCATCATCCACATGACGAACAGCTATGGTGCCGGACTAGCCGACGCAGTTGTTGCCAACTTGGGCGCAGCGAACGTATGCTTGCAGGCAGGTTACGAGGAGACCGCGACCGACTTCTCAGCAGCAGTTCAGTCTGTGATCGATGCAGGATGCGACTCCGCGTTCTTGGCCTCTTACTCCGCAGACGGCGCTATGATAGTCGAGACAATGGTAGGGCTAGGCGCTACGATCCCGACCTTCAGTGCTGATGGAATGGCTGGCGAGGCAGCCCTCAACGACTACTCGTCACCTGCAGCAGCCAACCTGCTACAGGTAACCAAGCCTTCGGCAGCATCTGGTGCAGGCGTCTTCGCGGCTGAATGTGCCGAAGATGCGGTCTGCTCTACAGGAATCTACCAGAACGAGGCGTACGACGCGGTCATGATGATCGGACACGCTGCTATGCACGAAGATGGAGCAAACATGGCTTCTCACATCGAGATGGTTGGGAACGGCTATGCTGGCGAGAGCGGCACTCACACATTCCTGGCCAACGGCGATGTCGGTGGCTCGGGATACGATGTCTGCACCTTCCACCACGTTCCAACCTATGGCGAGTACTTCAACTGCGACAGGATGTGGAGCATTGCTGACGGACTTGGAGACGTACCATGGGCAGGAGCCACAGTGAAGATCGGCTTCCTGAACGACGCTACTGGACCTATCGCAGTCTACGCAGGTGGGTTCGTGGCATCCTCCCAGATCGCACTGGGATTAGCTAACACCATCGGATACAGCAGTGGTGTGCAGTTCGAGATCGTATATGCCGACTCGGGTTGCGACGGTACAGCAGGCGCAACTGCTGCTCAAGCACTAGTGGATGCTGGAGTTTGGGGAGTAGTCGGGGCAGCTTGCTCCGGAGCCTCGATGGGCGCCAACGCGGTTCTTGCAGCAGCAGGCATCCCACAGGTCTCCTACGCGAGCACCAGCCCAGCACTAACCGACGCAACGGCCTACCCCGGATTCTTCAGGGTGGTCCCAAGCGACGCCTTCCAGGGATCAGTGGTAGCAGACGTCATGATGGCCGACTCACAGGACAACGTCGCTGTGATCCACATGACAAACGCATACGGAGCGGGTCTAGCTGACGCGTTCGTAGCCAACATGGACGCGGCTCACATCTGCACCCAGGTCGGTTACGAGGACACTTCGACCGACTACGCCACCCTGGCCCAAGCTGTGGTGGATGCAGGATGCACATCCGCGCTACTGGTCTCCTACGCCACCGATGGCGCTGGAATCATCGAGGAACTAGCAGGTCTTGGATACACAGGCGCCATATACGGCGCTGATGGTATCGCAGAAGAGGGACTGGCTGCAGGCATGTCCGACACCACTCTGGTGGACGGCATAATCGCAACCAAGCCCGCTGCAGCCGGTACTCCTGGAATGGTAGCCATGGTCTTCGGAGCGCTATGCGCCCAGTCGACAGATTGCGCAGGCGGCATCTACACCGCCGAGGCGTTCGACGCAGTGACCATCGTTGCGTTCGCAGCCTTCACCGCATTGGCGACACCCGGACTAGACGCCGGCTCGGCAGTCATGGGAACAGGCCAGGGGTGGAATGGTGCCAGTGGCACCATCAGCTTCCTGACAAATGGTGACGTACCCGCAGCAGGATTCTGCATCGGCGAGTTCAGCACCGCAACTGACGGCACAGTCTCATACGACTGCGCCAGAAGCTGGGATCCAGTCAACGGCATTACGACCGCGTGATTGGTACTACGAAAAGCAGTGCGGCGGGATGACCCCGCCGCACTGCCCCAACAATTATCTCGCCTGATCGACGGGTTCGCTAAAGAGCATGCTTCACGAGGCGCGAGAGAGATTTTCAGATCTGCCTAGAGGAACCCGTAGGCTGATCATCGCCACAGCAATGTTCCTCGATGCAAACTTCCTTGGCACTCTCAATGGATACGGTTCCCTCAATATCCTAGACACGCTTCTGGGCGGCGGCCTTCCAAAAGACATGGTCTGGATCCTTCAAGT
>QQSB01000026.1:4580-10438 GCA_003602515.1 Candidatus Poseidoniales archaeon
CTTCCTCGGTCGATTGGATTGCTCCTATCGCCACTTATGATGGTAATACTGACATTCTTCACACTCGACATACTGATGCAGGGCCTAGATGTCAGCGGCTCATTCACCCTTGATTCCGTCTCAATCGCTACCGGAACACTCACCTGGTCTTCCACGTACCTGGCTATTGCGATTGGACTGACCCTGACATACAAGGTGCAGAGATACGGAAACTTCGCCCAATCCGAGCTCTTCATGATCGGGATGTACCTCTCTCTGGTCATGGTTTGGACCGACCTACTTTTCCCGATGACCAACCTACCGACTTCCAAGGACGGGGTACTGACTTGGTCCGTCCTCATATTCATCCTCATCGCAGCCTTCGTGCTGACCGGGTTTGCTGGTATCATCATCGACAGGCTCGTTTATCGCGGCTTCCGAAAGAAAGAGGCAAGCCCACAGGTGATGATGATAGCATCCCTTGGGGTGGCCCTGATCCTCAGAGCCCTCACCTACCTCCGATTCGGAGCCGGGAGACAGCTCTTCGAGCCCGAGGGGGATTGGAGGCTCCCGAGCCTATCGTGGGAGATTCCGACAACAAAGATGCGATTCAATCTGGGCGATAGGTCCCTAGTTGAGGGCAGGTCCTACACGTACTACCAATGCGAGCAGACAGGATTAGATGAAGCCACTGGAGAGCCTATCCTCTCCAGAATTGTAAGCGACTCATCAAAGCCCGCACTGGAGATCTATGACACCACCGCTGATTGTGTCACTCAGGCCACTACCAACTACGTATACTACAAAGGAGCCGTACCATTCGTCGTTTTCACATCTGTTCTCCTGTTGATAATGCTCCTGAACAAGACCAGGTTGGGCAGGAGGATGAGGGCAGTAGCCGACAACCCGGAGTTGGCGGCAAGCAGTGGCATCAACGTCGAGAGAGTCCACATGACCAGCGCCTTCCTTTCAGCCGGGCTATCGGGGATCGGAGGGGCGGTATTCGCCATGACTCTGAGGTTCAGTGCGGAAACTGCCTTCACCCTGCTCCTCCCCTCATTCGCAATCATTGTCCTTGGAACGATAGGATCCATCCCCGGGGCATTGGTGGGTTCGGTGATAGTCGGATTCATCAGGTCACTCTCTGGGCCGGTTACGATCGGCATAGGATACCCCCTCGGGAGACCCGCACTAACCACTCTCGACACCATGATGCCGTACATTTTCCTAATCGCAATCCTCATGATAATGCCCCAGGGCATCGGGGATGCTTATGAGAAGTGGAAGATAGAGAGGCTGAGGAAGAAGGAGGCAGTCGACTCCGATCGCAATATCAAGACAGCTGCTGTACTGGCCATCCTCCCGACTGGAATCCTCGGGATCCACCATTGGTGGAGGGGTCGAGGAAACAAGGCGCAGAACTTCTCGATCGCTGCCTTCGCGGCTTATGCCTTCCACAGATTCAGCGGATTTGTGGGGAAGAACTCGTTCGCAGAAGGCTCATGCTCCGAAGCTTGTGAGGCCAGCGGCTCAGCAGATTCGAACCTGGCAGTCCTGACAGGAAGGAACGACGGCACGCTGCTTGTCGAGGACTCTCCCCATTTCGACATAGAAGTATCGGAAACAGACACCTCGTGGTTCGAGCTGATGAGTTTCGAGATAGACTTCGTCAACCTAATCGTCGACCTGGGAGAGGTAATCTGGCCCGCAGCGGTAGTCTTACTCTGGCTCTACGCAGCATATGAGGGGTTCAGGATGCTATCAGGCTCGGATGAAACCATCGAGTGGCAAACCCTACAGAGAGTCCGGGATAAAGTCTCTAATTCGATATCAGGGGCAATGATGCAGGCGAGGGGGACATGGACAGAATTGGACATGAGGCACAAGAATGTAGTCGCAGAGGTGTCATCAAAGATCATCCAACGTCTGGAGGGACTCTACGACAGGGCCTCAGAGATAGCACGTAAGGCAGTGCGACGAGAAACACCCGCTGCTCTGCTCTCGTCCGCGACCGCTGCCTCCAGCAAACTACTCGGCCCCAAGATCTCCGAGGAGAGGAGAAAGGCCGGATTATACGGACGAGAGAGCCCTCTCGGATCATGGGCACTCTTCTTCGTCCTGATGCTAATACTGGTCATGTTCCTGGCCTGGCTGCCGATCGCCGAATCCGACGACTTCAGATTCAAGAAGACCCTGCAGGTCTCCAACGTCCTCCTGTCTCTCTCAGTATTCATCCTGATGTCATTCTCCCTCAACCTCCACACTGGATACACGGGGATGGTCAACTTCGGAGTCATCTTCTTCGTCTCGATAGGGGCGATTGCAGTGGGGATCCTGACCGCCCCAGAGAGGCTCCATGGCTACGATTGGGGGATCCTCCCAGCAACAATATTCGCTGTAGCACTGGCCGGTGTCATCGGCTGGGCACTCGCCTATCCAACAGCAAGGCTCAGGACGGATTACTTCGCTATCGTCACCATCTCCCTGGGGGAGATAGTCAGGGTTCTCCTCGCAGGGGAGCCCCTGCTAAGAGTCGGTTCGGTCGGTTCGGCAATAGGGATCTCCTCGTATCCTCTCCCACTGGAGAACTGGTGGTTCTGCGGTTCCAGGACCCCTGGGCCCGAAACATCCTGGGCGAGCCCAGATGACTGTAGGGACGACATAGCCCTAGTGGACACACCTGCAGCGAACATCGGAGACCTCCTCGGGTTGGGTGAACCAGCCCCCTACCTGTTCATCCTGATGATTCTGTCATTAGTCGCAGTAGCCGTAGTTTGGAGGCTCCTATCCGTTCTCCTTGCCTCTCCGTGGGGACGCGTCCTCAAGGCAATCAGAGAGGACGAGGAGGTAGCCCAGCACCATGGTCACGACGTTCTTACTCAGAAGGCTGCAAGCTTGGCGCTGGGAGCTGCAATTGCAGCCTTGGCTGGCGCATTCTGGGCTTGGAAGCTAACCGGCTTCGAGCCCACCTTCATGGCACCAGCTCGCTCCACGTTCCTAGTTTGGGCCGCATTCGTCATCGGAGGAAGGTCCAACAACAGGGGGATGGTCATAGGTGCCTTCATCATCGTTCTGATGGAATTCGTATTCAACGTGCTGGTAGCGGGTCAGGGCTCACCTGACCTACCTCTGTACACCACAGCTGAAAGAATTGACAGCCTGTTCACGTGGCTCGTCACGAGCCAGTGGGAGGTCTTCCGAGTATTCGCTATTATTGCATTGATCGGTATAGTAACCAGATCAGAGAGGCTTCTAGACATCGGAGCATCCGGTGCTGCGATCTTCGCATTCACCGCCATCGCAATGGGACAGAGGTCAATCGATGAGTCTTACTTCGGGGGGAACGTGGCTGCCGACATGCTTTATGTCAAACTACTTCTAATCGGGTGCCTGATGCTATTCTCACTAAAGTACAATCCAAAGGGACTGCTACCAGAGGTGCCTGTCAGACCATCCAGGCCAGAGGGGGTGTCCAGCAGTGAGTAACGCCCTCGAGGTATCTGGCCTCAGGAAGGAATTCGGAGGCTTGGTCGCTGTAAGTGACGTCTCCTTTACGGTTGGGGAGGGAGAGTTCGTAGGACTGATCGGACCGAACGGATGTGGTAAGTCCACGACTTTCAACTGTATCAGCGGACTCCTTGAGCAGACCTCAGGGAGCATCGAGATCTTCGGAGAAGACGCCTCCGAACTACGACCAGATCAGATTCAGAACCTCGGGATGACGAGGACCTTCCAGCATACCAATCTCTGGAGGGAGATGACCGTGATAGAGAACCTGCTAGTCCCACCTAGGAGTCAGTTTGGCTCATCATTCAGGGAATTGCTGATTTCGCTGCTGTTCCCAGCTAACCCCGCCGAAGAGCGACGTCTGTCTAGGGCTTACGAGGTCCTCGATCAGCTCGAGGTACCGCACATGGCCCACAACATGACCAGTGAACTATCGGGGGGCCAGAGCAAGCTAGTGGACATAGGCAGGTCAATGATGGGCGATCCGAGACTACTTCTTCTAGACGAACCAGTCGCCGGGGTGGCTGGCCCTCTAGCAATGAAGATATTCAACAACCTCAGGAAGATAGTCGACGAGACCGGCATAACCGTCTTGATAATCGAGCACAACATGGACTTCATCCTCAGACAGGGAGTTGATCGAATAATCGTAATGAATGAGGGAGGGGTTCTGATGCAAGGAACTCCAGACGAGGTTAGAAACAACAGAGCCGTCATCGAGGCTTATCTCGGCGCTGCTGGGGAATCCGGAGGTGAGGAAGAGTGACTAGGGTTCTGGATGTTAGCGGCTTGGAAGGGGGATACGGATCAGTCCAGATCCTCTATGGGATTGACATGCATGTCGACGAGGGCGAGTTCGTAACCGTGATCGGCCCGAATGGGTGTGGGAAGTCCACCTTCATCAAGACGATATTCGGCATAGCCACATACTACCGTGGAGGCATACTCTACAGGGGGGAGGAAGTATCTGGCTGGAGGACAGATCAACTAGTCAACCACGGTATCGCCTATGTCCCACAGGTGGACAACGTATTCCCATCATTATCAGTGTTGGAGAACCTGCAGATGGGCGGAAACTCTCTCTCTCAGGGAGTCCTGAGTGAGAGGATCGAGAGATCGCTGGAGATGTTCTCAGACCTGAGGAACAGGGAGTATGACCTCGCAGCATCCCTCTCCGGCGGGGAGAGGCAGATGCTCGCAATATCTAGGGCACTGATCTCCGATCCGAAGTTCCTACTTCTCGATGAGCCGACAGCAGCCCTCTCTCCTCTCTACCAGCAGCAGATAATCGAGAGCATCGACTCCCTTCGAGACGAGGGCATCACCATCCTGATCGTCGAGCAGAACGCCAGGCTCTCCCTGGCTAGGTCCGATCGAGGCTACATCATATCCAACGGCAAGGTGGTGCACACGGGCGATGCCAATCACATCCTCACCGATCCTGAGATAGGCGAGTACTTCCTAGGCTCAACAGGGGAATGAGTGACAAACTACCTCTTCTTCAGAGTCTTGGCCTGATCCGCCCACATCATCTTCGATACCCTTCCTGGCATCAGACCCAATGCTCCATTCACCGCTTCGGCGGTCTCATTGTCCATCTTCGAGATTTGATCGAAGGTCCGAATCCCCAGAACCTTCAGCTTCTTCTGTGTCTCGGCATCTACTCCCTTGATCAGGGTCAGTTCGTCCGACTTCCTGTCTCCCGCCTTCCCTATCTGCGCCCATTTTATCTGGGCCGCACTTAGGTCTGCAATGACTTCGTCATCATCCACATCTGCATTGCTAGATGTCTCATCCACCCCCTTCAGCTCAAGCATTGTGATCGCCTGTTGGGCCCAAGCTAGCTCCGCGACCTTACCAGGAAGAAGCTCGAGGGCGTCATTCACATCCTTTCCAGCATCCGAATCAATATTGGCAATCTGTCTGAAGGTGAAAATACCCAGCGCGTTCAACTTCCTCTGGGTGAACTCTTCGATACCGTTGATTAGTGACAGGTCATCGGGGTTGTTGCCTTCGGAAATACCGATCTTCGACCAATCCAGCGAATCACCCCTCTCGGTGACTCTCTCCAAAATCAAGCCCTCTCTCTTTTCTCGCTCCATCTCCTCTGTGAATTGCTCCGCATCCTTACCAGCCAAATCCGCCTTCCTGAGTGCATCATCGAGCTTCCTCTTGGCAGCTTCAGCATATGCCTTGGCCTCCCTAGCCTCATCCTCTTCCATCTCAGCGACTAACCTTGCCTCTTCTGCCTCTGCCTCCTCTTGCTGAGCCCTCTTGATAGCCTCAGACACCTCTTCCTTAGCTAGCTCAACTTCCTCTTCCGCCTTGACTATCGCATCGCTTGCCTCTATCGACAATCGCTCCTTCTCATC
>QQSB01000027.1 GCA_003602515.1 Candidatus Poseidoniales archaeon
AGATCTATGATGCCCAGAACAGTCATGGTTTTCATCAACGAAGAGGATTCTTTGAGTTCTGAAGAAAGGAGCTCTGAGGCAAAGAGAGAGGCGAAATCAGCTCTTTCGACATACTGGAGCGCCCTAGAGGGAACAATTGACCCATCAAAAGTTGACAGGGCGGTAGATAATGCAGTGATTGGAAACGCTGAGGAAGTCGCACAACAAATTATTGAAAGATTCGATCCTAATGATCGTTTGATGTGCTGGTTTGATTTCTTCAACCATGACAGTGAAAGGGTAATGAGGAACATGACTGCATTCATGACTAAGGTAGTACCCCGGATTAACGGAGGCGAATAGATGGAGAGCAGAGAAAACGTTCCTTCATCGGTATCTCCTGGAAGACCGGGGTCATCCCTCTATCCTTCGAATCCATTGGGAGAGAGGCATGACGGGATAGCTACGGGAAGAGATGTCGAGTGGGAGCCTTTGGTAGATTTTCGAAGAATGGATATCTCAGAGAATACCATACATGGCGCCATAGCTTGGGCTCATGGAAATGAAATCATACACTCTTTCGGGGGTAATGTTCTGGTTTACGGTAGGTCTATGATGAAGCCCTTTACGATGAAAATATTCAGTGAAGCCCTCGCTAAGGCTGGCCTAAGCTCAGAACAGATGGCAATTTCATGCTCATCCCATAATGGCGATACTGAGCATGTTGCGACAGCTCAGTCCCTGCTTAGCGAATCGGAATGGGGACTGATGCAATGCCCTCTGGATGTTCCATTAATACAGTTCGGAAGACAGGTTAGGAGACCCCGTAGATGGTTCCATACTTGCTCCGGTGAACACGCAGCGATGCTCAAAGGAATGAGGCTGATGGGAATTAGTAGAGCGGGTTACACCCTCCCAAGCTCCGGTTGGTTTCCGCTGTATCTGGATGTACTCAGAAGAATGATGGGGAAGCCTGATTGGGAGCCACTGAGGGTTGCTAAAGATGGGTGTGGCCTGCCTACAGTTTCCAATACTGTGGATGAGTTGGCAGTAATGATGGCTGGACTCGCGTCAGAGAAGGATGATGACTGGATTTGGGATGCAATGACAAAAAATCCAGATCTTGTTGGAGGTTTCAATAGACTGGATTCGACATGCCTCAAGGCAGGAGAAGGGAAAATCCTAGCTAAGGAAGGGGCGGATGGGCTACTGGGTCTTTCCGTAGATCATCCAGACTGGCCGGACGGACTAGGGATAGTGATCAAAATAGCTCATGGATGGAACAGTCAGGCTACTTGGTACGTTGCCAGAGCTGTCTTGGGAGTATTGGGAGTTGAGCTGCGGAACCCCTACCCCCTACACCGTCAGAAGGCGTTCATCGTTCCGGGAATAGTTCCTGAAAGTATGCGTGAGGCTCTCGAGGAAGTTGTCACTTGGGACGAATGGGACCCTGACAGAGACAGATTCTCCATGGACTGGAGGGATTACTCCGAGGGAGTTACTCGAGAAAATCCCTTTGCTAATGAGGGATCCTGATGAAATTACTTAACTATATCAAAGGTAAATTTGAGGAGCCGGGATCAGCAGAATGGATGGATAATCTTTCGCCTTCCACTGGGAAAGTTATCGGAAGTGTCCCTCTATCGGGAGAAAGTGATGTGAAATTGGCGATAGCCGCTGCGAGGGAAGCACTCCCCGAATGGAGTGGGATGGATCCTTCTGATAGAGCCGAGTGGCTAGATAGGATTGCCGACTGCCTAGAAGAAAAATTTGAGGAGATTGCTTACTTAGAGAGCTTGGATACTGGCAAGCCCATATCCCTGGCTCGCTCAGTTGATGCGACTAGGTCGGTCTCAAATTTCAGGTTCTTCTCAGAAATGATTAGAGATATGGAAGATGAAATCTACGAGATGGAAGATGCTACCAACATAGTGAAGCTCAGGGCCGTTGGAGTTGGTGCACTTATCACTCCATGGAACCTCCCTCTTTACCTGCTGTCTTGGAAGGTCGCTCCGGCCATTGGAATGGGGAATACCGTAGTTTGTAAACCGAGTGAGCTGACCCCGCTAACTGCAGATCTTCTGATGAGGGTCATTGATGAGGTCGGGCTGCCTTCAGGAGTGGTGAACCTTGTTCATGGGAATGGAAATTCAGGATCAATGCTCACTGGGAGTCCCGATGTAGATCTTGTCTCATTCACCGGGGGAACATCGACAGGCGCTAAAGTTGCGCAGTCTGCATCCCCTCAATTCAAGAAGTTGAGTTTGGAGCTGGGCGGTAAGAATGCGAGCATAGTTTTCTCGGACTGTGATCTAGAAGAAACCGTGAAAGGAGTGACTAGGGCGGCATTTCTCAACCAGGGCCAGGTCTGCTTGTGTGGCTCTAGGATTCTAGTTGAGGACTCGATTTATGATCGGTTCATGGAGATGTTCGTAGAGTCCGTTGAGTCTATGGTCATAGGTGACCCAATGGATGATGATACAGAACTAGGTGCGTTGATTTCCAAGCAACACCTGCAAAAAGTCCAGGGTTACGTGTCACTAGCCCTAGAGGAGGGTGGGCAGATAGTAACTGGAGGGGAGCCATGCTTGCCGAAAGAGTTGGAAGGTGGCAATTGGATGTCCCCCACGGTAATAACTGGTCTTGGAACTGAAACAAGATGCTCGACTGAGGAGGTTTTTGGCCCCTTTGTAACTGTACATAGATTCAATTCAGAGCATGAGGCCATAGAAATTGCAAATAATACGAGATACGGTTTGGCTGGTAGCATTTGGACAATGGACTTGGAAAAGGGAAGGAGAGTAGCCGAGAACATCCATTCTGGCATGGTTTGGGTCAATACATGGTTACACAGGGATCTTCGTGTACCTTTCGGGGGAGTGAAGGATAGTGGAGTCGGTAGAGAAGGAGGGAAGTGGAGTCTGGGATTCTTCTCAGAGCCGCTTAATGTATGCGTCAGGCATGATTGATGCGCAACACTGTAAGACAGGCATGTGGTCGGAACATCGATTAGAATGGCGCATATTGGAATCATCGGAGTTGGTTCGTACGTCCCACCACATGAAATGAGTAATGACGATTGGGCGGAAATAGTAGACACTAGTGACGAATGGATAACTACCAAGACTGGGATGAAGAAAAGGAGGATTGCCGACTCTGATGTGTGCACATCTGACTTGGCCGTAGAGGCCTGTAAGGTTGCATTGGAAAATTCCGGACTGAAAGTATCCGATATCGATTTGATTATCTTAGCAACATCCTCGCCCGATGTCCCTATGTCCTCAACAGCTGGGATAGTTCAGGATAAGCTAGGTTGCACCGATTGCGTTGCCTTTGACATCAATGCAGTTTGTGCTGGTTGGGTCCATGCACTTGACATAGGATCTAGATTCGCGGGAACGGAAGGGTATGAAAATGTCCTAGTCGTTGGATCAGAGGTCTACTCAAGGATACTGAATTGGGGAGATCGTTCGACTTGCGTATTATTCGGAGACGGCGCGGGGGCTGTGGTACTTTCCAAGGTCCCAGAGGGGAAGGGAATTATTGGATCTTGGATGATGAGCGACGGTTCTGGATCTAGTGTTATTGAGATTCCTGCAGGAGGGACCAGAATTCCCATTCCTAGTGAAGGATTCGAAGAGGGGATGCAATATTTCCACATGGATGGAAGGGCCGTTTGGGACTTTGCAATCGAGGCCTTTCCTCAAGCTGTTTTATCGGTACTAGAAAGATGCGGCAAAACCATAGATGAAGTCGATCTCATTATTCCCCATCAAGCTAACATAAACATCATCGAAAAGGGAATGGAGAAACTAGGATTGCCAATGGGGAAGACTTTCACCAATCTCCACAAGTATGGAAATACGGCTGGAGCCAGTGTCCCAATCGCCATGCATGAGGCCTTTGAAGAAAAGAGGATAGCAGAAGGAGACTTGGTTGTCACAGTTGCGTTTGGTGGTGGCTTGGCATGGGGCGCTAATCTAATTCAATTCTAGTTTATAGGGCCCCAAGAACCGGTAGCCTGATTGAAGGATAGAATTGTTCCATCTGGGTTCTGACAGTACACGTTTCCTGAATCGTCGACCCAAACAAGTTGTCCATTCTCATTCAACTTGGCATCACTAGGAGGCCTGATTGAATCGGTTCTAATCTCCTCTGAAGTGACAGATGTAGATTCTGGGACTGAGACATTTGAGTAAATTTTAGGCTCATTATTTTCCATTCCAGAATCTCCCGAAAGGGCGAATAATGACTCGTCATTTTGCCCTCTTCTCCTAATAATCAGTAACCCTCCAAGTGCGCCAATCACCACTACCGAGACTACTGCAACGAAGATTAGCATGGTTGTTGATTCCTCGGCTTCTTGCCTGTCAGGGTCATTAGGGAATGCGTCTCCATTATCCCCCACTCCATCAAGATCAGAGTCCTCCCACTCAAATGGATCTAGAGGGAAGTCGTCAACGCCGTCCATGAATCCATCATCGTCTGAATCTGGATCGGTGGCACTGGTATTCCTCTCATCTTCCTCTACATCGGACGAACCATCATTATCGTCATCTGTATCCGAGTTATCCCCTATTCCATCCATGTCGTTGTCATTCCATTCGGTCGAATCGAGAGGGAGAGCATCTTGCAAATCTGGGAATCCGTCATTATCGTCATCATCATCCTCTTCTAAGTCCTTACAGCCGTCCGAGTCGTTATCCACATCTACTGCGCTAGACCACCCCACTAGGCCCAATGGGCATCTGTCGATTATATCGTCGATACCATCCCCATCATCATCCAGGTCTACTTCGTCATGGAGCCTGTCTCCATCTGAGTCAGTGAGGCATTCATCCTCTGACGTAGAAGATTCTTGGAGAGTTATCGTATTTTCTGGGCAAGATTCGGCGACTATGCTTCGTACGGATGATACAAACTGATCAAGTGGTGCGGGAGTCTGTTGTGACTGGCCCGCTTCAGAGACGAAGAATCCCACATCAGCCTCTAGGCAGGTGGACTGGCCAGG
>QQSB01000028.1 GCA_003602515.1 Candidatus Poseidoniales archaeon
TGGCACATAGACGAGGATCGGTATTGGATTAGCCAAGACTATGACGAGTACGACGTCGTCCATTTCAACAACAGTGACTACCAGTGCATGCCCAACGGGACCGACAAGTGCTTCGCAACTGACGGCAACCCCGAGGAGAACAACGAGTCTTGGGATGGCCCAGTCGCTTACCCGAATTGGGAAGCAGAGGCAAACCCAACAAATTACTATTGGGCTGGAGTCTCTCACACCTACGACTTAGGTGATGGCAACTCAACAGAGGATTCGGGTTACTACAACCACATGGACGAGGCATTGATTCTCGAGGGTATTGATCTCTCTGGAGCCGATGCCGCATTCTTGGACATGGATGCCATTTGTACAGCGGGATTCTTCGAACTATTCCTTGCAGAACCGTATGATGTCATCGAAAGGTGGTTGTATGAGGATTCCTGCAGTATAGAGGTCTGGAGCGATGGAAGTGGATGGGAGACCGTCTGGAGGTATGGTGGTTGGGACAACGAGAGGAAGTACCGCATCGAGGAGAGAGTATCTAGCGCCCCCGATCCAGAGTACAACGACTACAATGCTAACTTCTTCGGAGACTGGCAAACAACAATGTGGAACAACTACACCGATTCAGGGGGAATCAGAGATTCCTGCGTCGTGGGCTACGGCATTTGCTGGGAAGATGGAGGATTCGACCAGAAGGCAGACTCGATTGATCTCACTCCCTACTCTGGTCAGACAATTGACATCAGATTCCGCTTCCGAAGCGGACTAGAGGGAACCGTTGGACCTGAGGGGTCTGAGGACTTCTCCGGTCTAGATGGGTTCGCTATCGACAATATCTCGGTCAGGACAAGGGACGTGACCTTCGGTGCCTCCACTATCGAGAGCCAACAGCTAACGAATCTCGACCTAGTTGCAGGTGAATCCTTGCAGGTTCAACTAACTGCAGACTTTGTAGACAACACCACCTACTACATCTCGACCGTACTGTCAAACTTCGATCTAGGCGGCGGACAGGGTGACCAAGATACCACCAACGACCAGACGAGATTCCAGCTAACCGTCAGGAACCTCTACGACCCTGGTCTGTTTGAAGAGCCTTGGTTGGACCTACTGAACGGGGAAAGGTATGCATCAGGGGAGATGCCAATAACGGTGGGAGTGCAGAACTGGGGCAACACATTCGTCGACTTCGACGTTGAAGCCAAAGTCAGCAATGCCCTGCCAGAACTGATCGCAGCCGAGGACTTCTCCGGATTCCAGCCGATTTGGGATGACGACGGGAACGATAATGGCAGCAGATTGGACGACTCATCAGGTTCAAACGAGATGCTCCCACAGAATCAGGGCGTATTCAAGAACCAGGCTTACTGGCTGGGACACCCAGACAGCGGTTACGGTGACAGCTGGAACGAGACTCTGACCCTGGAGCCAATCGAGCTGACTGATAGCGGAGCCGACTTCACATTCCTAACCTTCGACTACTTCGCTGAGGGTGACCACATAGCCGATAGGAACGGAAACGTCCAATCGGTCAGGGACTTCTCTTACTTGGAGGCATCTTGGGTCAGGGACGGCGAGGTATACCAGGGAATAATCTACGGAAGCTGGACAGACCTAAACGAGAACGGACTCAGGTACGCATTCAATCCTTACACGGAGACCATTTACAACTACTGCGAGGACTTCGACCAGAACGGCCTCTACGAGGAAGTAGAGTATGCAGGAGACCACTCTGGGGGAATCGGGGAGGACGGCTTCGTATCTTGGTTCGACTCTGACAACCTTGTCAGCACGGCTAGGATCGACTTGACACATGTCCACTTGCTCAATCAGACTGCTGAGGACTCCTTCGCATGGACTGACGAATGTACCTCCCTGGCAGGGGCGGATGTCACATTCACATGGAGATTCTACTCCAACGACGACGGGGTAAACGGAAATGCAGGATACGCCGGCTTCGCGATCGACAACATCAGGGTTGACGACTACACATTCACCGATGACGGCGAATACACCCAGACTATTTCTGGAATGGATGCCGGCCAGAGGAGGGTGGTGGAGATGGGCATCCACGACTTCGAGAGCGGCCTCTACAGGATAGACCTGATGACCCTTTACAACAACTCGGACAATTTATCGAAGTGGTTCGACAAGCCTGAGATCAGTCAGGCTAACAACGTCTCAACCATCCTTTTCGAGATAGCAAACGCAGACATCACACTCCTACAGGCAGATGTCTTGGACTGTGTCGCAGACGCGGTCTACTCGTGCGTGTATGCAACGAACCCACAGGGCCAGAAGTCACACGACTTCGCCGTCCCCATGCTGAATGGTGTCATCGAGGGAGTTTACGAGGTCACCATGAAGATAGTCGATGAGGAAACCGGTCAGACCGTCTTCGAGCAGTCCTCCGACAACGGACCATTCGTCCTAGACCCTCATCAGAGGTCACAGGCTAATTGGACAGCACCATACGACCTCTGGTTCGACTCTCACAGGTACAACATCAGCTTCCAGTCCACTCTGACCGAGACCGGGGCGACTTCAGGGAACGAGCGTTACTTCGACATCCAATTCCTTGACAACATCGATGTGGCCATACTTTCCAACCCGACGGACCAGAACAGGCTACAGAGGGTAAAGCAGGACCTATCCGCCATGAACAAGACCTACACCCAGTTCGAGGTAGAGGACTGGAATGTGTACGGAATGGAGGACTGGTTTGAGCACTACTCCAAGATACTCATGCCATGGCAGACCGACTACAGTGTAGAGTATGGTGACTATTACGAACTCATGGGGACTCCGAATCCGGAAAATGCTGACATCACCCTAACTGAGTCTCTGATCGAATTCATGAGAGAGGGGGGGACCTTGCAGGTCCACCTGGGTCCGTACTACTCCGATTACGATGATATTCAGAACCCCAGTGCGCCAGACAGGCTGCCATTCGGGATGAACGTCGTCATGAGGGACCACTTCAACAGCACAGTGGATCACCGCATCCTATCAGAGAACATCAGCCTAATCGATCCGTTCCACCCGCTGATGTCGGGGATCAACCCCTCGGCTCTAGCGGGGATCAACGGGGGGACCCACGTAGCACTTTCAGCACTCGACCTGAATCAGGTGAGTGCCGACAATATCCCACGTATCTGCAGCGATGGAGCTGCAGGAGGGACCGAGGGAGGCACGATAAGCGACGGTGGGACATTCCACACCATAATCAGGGACTCAGAGAACCCGAGCCAGTCCCTGCTTTCCACCTGCAACTACCATCAGGGCGGGATGATAATCACCACCATAGATGTCGAGAACCCCGCAGTGTCACAACCATTCGGAGATCCAAACTTCCCGATGCTGGCAAACCTCCTGGACTTCCACCTGTCCCCTTACCCGGATGGATTCGAGATAGCAGGCGAAGGATTCGAACTCACTATCGATGGGGATGCCCAATCGATAGACGTATTGTCGGGCGCATATGAAAGGACGCCCATCAAGAGCTCGGCCGAGCTGGACTTTGGTTTCGAGACGGACGTCGATGGAATCCACGCTGACTGGTTGATAGAGTCAGCCAACGGAGAGGCTGTTACCGGTTGGGACGGGCAGGCTCTAGGTAGCGACAACAACCACGCTCACAGGGCAAACTCAACCGACCCAGTCACTGCTACATTCTGCGTCCCAGACGAGAATGCAGAATTAGGCTGCAAGATAGACGCCGAGTGGAGGATCTGGCTGTTCCTGCACGACTCAAATGGAAACACCAGGATCACCAATATCTCTGTTTACACCAATGATATCAACGCTGACAGCACACCCCCCCAGGCCCACATAGAGATAGTCGAGGACTCTGCATACACCGAATTCGTCGAATTCGTAGGATACCAGCAGACCCCCACCGGAGATCAGGATGCCGATGGCAACTGGATCATGGTCGACTCCCCCAAGTATCGAGTTCGACTCTCAGATACCGGAGACACTACCATCAGCTTCTCCTCTGCGAACAGCAGTGACATCGGAACCGGAATCGGGAAGTTCAGCTGGTCCATCAATGGAGATGGCGACAGCGTGCACGTCTACGAGCTGCCCGGTAGCGAGGTGGAGTGGACTTACACGTTCAGGAACCTGACGGCCGGACAGAACACCATAATGGTTGAACTGACGGTATACGACAAGAGGGATCAGAGAAACGAGGACCCAACCCGGGTCTTCTTCGAAGTAGTCGGGGAGATGTTCGGAGACTCAGCCCCAGACGTGGAATTCGATAGCATCTCAACCGCGGACGGGGACTCATTCTCCGCACTCGATTCAGACATCGTGAACATCACGGGAACCGTGGTAGACAACGACGCAAGTGCAGAATGCGACGTCAAGGTTGAAGCTTCCCTGGATGACACCTCTGTGTTCGACAAGAGCGAGGGAATCAAGACCGCCCAGAAGGCACTCGGAAGATTCGACTGGCAAGACGGGCTATGCGACGGCGACCAGTACTTGCTATCGCTGAACATATCCCACCTCTACCTCGAGCTCGATGGAAATGCCGGAATCATCCACATCAGAGTCACAGAGGGGTCTTACGTGGTCGATGACCAGATCCAGCTGTATACCGTCCCAAGGTCGGAAGAAGAGACCGGTGGAAACGAGGAGGGCAGCAGTGGTACTTCCACATTGATGTTCGCTGGAATCGGCGCTGTACTGCTCATCGCAGTCCTTGCGGTTACAATGATGTTCATGAGAAGGGGAGGGCGCTCGGACCAGGAGCAGGACTCCGTGGAGTCTTTCGGCGGCGTAGAGCAGATGGACCCGGTTGAGGCTTACGTGCAGCAACTCGTGGCACAGGGTTACGAGGAGCAGATGGCACGGCAGTACGCCACCCAGTACTACGCCCAATACTACTCGCAGCAGAAGGGCGGCGGCGGCTGATCAGACTTCAGGTACGTCGAGGCTCCACTTCATTGGGAGGGGCTCGCCCGACTGCTCGATCACGCCCAGCCTTTCCTGGAATGACGGAGTTCTATTCTTAATCACGTGAGAGTATAGTTTGGACCTCCTGATCTCATCGGGGACGCAAACCTTGCCGCTGGAGCATTCAACATCGATGGCCCTGTTCAGGAACGACTCTGGCCTGTTCAGTTTGAGTAGCAGCCTCCTCGAGAGGCGTGCTATTCCGAAGTACATGATGATGATGAGAAGCATCACGATCAGTGTGCTCGATATCAGCATCATCGCTGCAGAGCCAAGCAAGAAAACTATCGGCATGACGAACATAAGGAGGAAGTAAGTCTCTGTGATCGGCTTCTTTTTCCTCATTCGGTCGATCAGACCCCATGAGTCGTCCTTGCTGTTCTGCGGTTCGAAACTCAGTTCCTGTTCCATCGACCACTGTTCCTCGTAAATCACCCTGAGCCTGCTTGCTCTGGACTCCAGTGTCTTGCTGGGCTGGGATTCGATTATCCTGTCAAGAGCATCTAGGAACTCTCCGGCTTCCTCGAAGTAACCAAGCCTGATCAATATGGACACCTGCTCGAAATAGGGGAGCACGTCTGTGGGAGCAGCCTCCTTCCTCCCTTCCCACCACTCAAGTCCATGTTCCAGCATCCCCAAGTGACCCACCATGATTTCCCCTCCGATCTTCCACGCATGCTCGTTTTGAGGATCTAGCTCGACCGTCTTCCTGATTGCTGCTAATGTCTTTGAGGATTGTATCATGTCGGGCATCATCTGCTTACCACGTGAATCGATTGGCAGGGTCCATTGAGCTATGCCGAACCAAGCATCGGCATGACCTTCGTCAAGTGAAACAACCTCTTCGGCCAGAGCCAGCGCCACTTCCCTGTCTCCCTGCTCGTTAGCCTCCATGGCATCCAGCCAAATCATCTCAGCACTCTTCGCCACAAAATGCGCAGAATGATGCGGATGAAGAATGCTCGGGTGGGGTCATCGCCTCTTGTTTCCTCTTCCGCTCTTGCCCGAATCCCTTCTTCGGCCCGTATTACCCGTTTTACGACCGGAGTTCTTCGGGCCCCTGCCGCGGTTACCGCCGCC
>QQSB01000029.1 GCA_003602515.1 Candidatus Poseidoniales archaeon
CTGCTAATCTGGTGGAGACAGGACATGAGCTTCGGAATGCATGGCGAGGTCTTCGAGCCGAAGTCCACAGGAACTCCGTTCCAGAACATAGACATCAGGAAGGTCGCGATGTGGATGTTCCTGATGTCTGAGATGATGGTCTTCACCTCCCTGTTCAGCACTTACATGAGGTACAGGCTGGGAATACCCAACTGCAAGACCGTCTTCCACTCCGGAGAGTGGGTCGAGGGGACAGCCGTGACTTGCTTCGAGCCCGCTGGCCACCTGATCGCATCGAGCTGGTTCCACATAGCCCCCGGAGCGATAAACACGTTCGCGCTGATCATCTCCTCTTTCACCATAGTACAGGCACTCCGCTACGCGAAGAAGAAGGACATCGACGAGGACGTCAGGAGGAGGAAGGTGACTCGATACCTCGGGACCACCTGGTTCCTGGCGATACTCTTCCTCACTCTGAAGATGATAGAGTGGTTCCTGGGCTTCCCCCTGCCAGAGTTCCTGCACGAGTTCAACCACGGTGATTCGGAGATCAAGTCGCTCTACGCTGAGGGCTATCTCATCAACGCGGACAGCTACGAGCACAAGGCCTTCGACACCGATTACATTGAGAAGCATCCAGAGGACTACTCGATCCCGGAGGAGAGCGCCCTCTACATGATGATGGAGGCTGGCACCCATCCCGGAGGCAAGATGATGGCCAACATCCAGGTGAGCGCCACCACGTTCTACGTGACAACCGGGACGCACGGGGCTCACGTGCTGGGTGGAATCATCGGTCTGACCTACATGACGCTGAAGGCGGCCAAGGGAGGATACACCCCCGACAACGCGGTCTCGATAGAGTACTTCGGCCTCTACTGGCACTTCGTGGACCTGGTCTGGGTCCTGGTCTTCCCGTTCTTCTATCTATACTGAGGTGAAAAATAACATGGCGCACTACAAGATTCTGGGGCAGGACCCCTACTGGATGAACTTCTACGGACTGATGATACTGACTCTCATCGAGGTGCTCGCGGTCGGTGCTGACCTGGACTCGTTTGCAGAGTCGATGGGAACCGAGGAGAAGGTAATCACCCTGTGGATACTGACCATCATAGCCATCCCGAAGTTCATCATGATCGCAGCCATCTTCATGCACCTGTACGGAGACGAGGACTCGGGGATACTGACGATGACGGCTCTCTTCCCCGCATTCTTCATCATCATAATGGTCCTATTCGTGGGTCTTACGCACCCTGATGCCGCCTCGAGTCTGCCTGCCTGGTGCAGGCCAGGGACCTATGGCCTTTGATGCTCAAGGTTCATCCGTGTGATGCAACACGAAGGCTCGCTGCAGACGTCGCATAGCCTGGTATTGCGCCGGATTTGAAATCCGGTGTCCTAGTGACTCGGGAGTTCAAATCTCTCCGTCTGCGCCACTAAAGGTTCGGTGGGCTTTGACCGCCCCTCACGTTCAGCTGACCCTCGTGGAACTCGAAGCTCACAGGAGTGGTCATGGATATCTCCCCATCCAGACTGATGAACAGAGGGGGATCGTGCCCCTTCTCTTCCGTCGGGTTCCCCTCCGAGTCCAGAGCCTTGATCTCGAATCTCCTGCAGGGCTCCATGCTTATCTTGCCCCACTTGCCGACGTGCCGTCCCTTCTCCAATGGCCCCATGACTCTCAGCATCTGCAGCTTGGTCAGGCCGAAGCCGAGAACGATGGAGGCACTGTCTCCGAAGGGTTGCATCCCCGGTGCGACCCGATAGCCCCCCCCGAATGTCTCAGTCTGCATCATCGCGAAAAGTCCAGTCAGGTCGACCGTCCTCCCGGGTTGGTCGTCGACCTTTATCCAAGCCATCTGGCTCTTCCATGAGAGAATGGCCTTGATCGCCAGAAATGTGTACTTCTTCTGTCCGCTGATCCAGGAGAAGTGGCCCTCGTCCTTCATGCGGTTGATCGAAGATGTCACGCCTCCGTCGCACTCCAGGAATGACCATCTCACCAGATTGCCCTCCTTCGACGGTTCGCCTGTCACTGGAAAGTGCTTGGGAGAGGGTATCCCGGGGTAGTCGGGTGCTCTGAGACCCTCGACCCTTGTCCCTCCGACAGTGTAGTCGGTACCGTTCCTCAGAATGTCTATGGCGCCTTGGGGGTCCTTGAGGGGGATTCCTATCGCTCTGGCGAAGTCATCCCCATTGCCCATCGGGATTATCCCGAGCCTCTTTGATGAGCCTCTGATGCCATTCGCGACCTCGTGCACCGTCCCATCCCCACCGATTGCCACAATTAGGTCGTAATCGCTGTCCCTGAGACCGCTTGCTATCTCTATGGCATGTCCGGTCCCCTCCGTCATGAAGACGTCGTGATCCAACCCAGAAGCCGCAAGCGCCTCCTCTATCTTGTGGAAGTTCTTCCCGAGTTTTCCGTCTCTCGCGTTCGGGTTGGCGATGCATGCAACTCGTGGCACGATGTCTCCAGCGCCAGCATCGGACTTCAATACTGCCGAAGCGAGAAATCATGAGTGTGGGCTAGGACGGGGTGCTGGGATGACTGAGGCGGAGCAGTACATGAGGAGGGCCATCGAGCTCGCAGAGAGGGGCCGTCACAGAGTGATGCCAAACCCTCTAGTTGGGTGCATTCTTGTCAGAGAGGACAAGGTTGTTGCAGAGGGATGGCACGACCACATAGGTGGCCTTCATGCAGAGCAGATGGCAATCGCGGACGCTGAATCGAAGGGGGTTGCTACCAGAGGAACCACCGCATACGTTACCCTAGAGCCCTGCAATCACTTCGGCAGGACGCCTCCCTGCACTGAGGCGCTCCTATGGGCTGGCGTCTCCAAGGTCGTGATAGGTGCTATGGATCCCAATCCAACTGTCAGGGGAGATGGGGCTAGAACGCTCGAGGAAAGCGGTGTCGAAGTAGTTACGGGCGTGCTAGAGGATGAGTGCGAGAGACAGATGGAGGAGTTCATTCACTGGTGCAGGGAGAGGAGGCCCCTCGTCACACTGAAGGCATCGACGGATGCGAAGGGACGAATAGACGGGGATCCATCCAAACCGGCAGTCAGGTTCAGCTCAGACTCATCGCTGCAAATGGCACACGAGATCAGGGCTGATTCCATGGCCATCCTGGTAGGGGTTGACACTGTCATCAGGGACGATCCATCGCTGACCGTAAGGGGGCCAGAGATAGAACCTCGAGAACAGCCAAAGAGAGTGGTCGTCGACCCCAATGACAGAATCCCCAAGGATTGCAAGCTCATGGTCGATTCGGAGGCACCGACGCTTCTAATCCAGTCCTCTGAGCACGACTCATCGAGAGACGAGCAACATGTGGAGAGGGTCGTTATACCCGAGGAGGAAATACCCATCGCAAGGATACTAGACATGCTAGGGGACATGGGCGTGCAGTCACTGCTCGTAGAGGGAGGACTGGACACATGGTCGAGATTCCTAGACAGCGGACTCGTTGACAGGGTGAGGGTCTCGGTCTCC
>QQSB01000003.1:0-13844 GCA_003602515.1 Candidatus Poseidoniales archaeon
CCTATCGTGTCCTTGAGTCCGTCTACTAGCCCGCATGCCAGTGCTACGCAGTTCTTGTACGCCCCCCATAGCTCCGCTCCAGTCGGGTCCTCCGCGGGCGTTAGGATCAGCGAGTCTGTGGAGAGGCGTTCTGCGACCCTCTCCGCAATTCGGATGTCGTGGCAAGCCACTAGAGCGTTCGTGATCACGCCACGAGCGACTTCGGGGGCTATGGTCGGGCCGGTCATCACCACTACTTGGTTTGACAATCCTGCGTCGGAGAGCCTCCTCTCGATCGCATCCGATATCATCCCGGAACCACCCTCGTCCGATGGTGCCAGGCCCTTCGCCAGATCGACTAGCAGGTGGGAAGGTCTGAGGTTTGGTATGAGCATGTCAACAACCTCCAGTATGGCCGAGCTGGGGAGGGCAAGAACCAGAATCTCGCAACTCTCGGTGACATCCGAGATCTCCATCGTGCAATCCATCTGTGGAATCTCGTGTCCTGGGAGGTACTTCTTGTTCTCGTGAACTGTCATCATAGACTCGTACACATCCTGCTCCACCGTCCAGCCCAGGACATTGTGCCCGTCGTTGCACCACACTAGTGCGAGGGCTGTCCCCCAGTTACCAAGCCCGAGAACCCCTATTCGTGCCATTTTAGCCATCTGCGGGGCGCATAGACCATGTTATGACCCTATGGGGGCCATTGACATGGATGCGCTGACTTCTTGGTGGGTAATTATTCGCACGAGACATAGCAGGGGTACCCGAGTGGTCAAAGGGGCTGGGTTTAGGTCCCAGTGCGTAGTGCTTCGCAGGTTCAAATCCTGCCCCCTGCACCATCACTTGATTCTGATCTTCTTGGAGCGGATGCTCGAGATTCCCCGACTCTTCCAGCCAGCCATCCTATAGCCCATTATGCCGATGAACGATATCGAGATCGCTATTATTGCCCAGTTCTCTGTGGTGAACGGCCTGAACGGGTCTCTGGACCATTTCCCGTCACCGAGGACCCCGTCCTCAAGGTCCGGGATGCCGTCGTTATCATCGTCGTCATCGGTAAAGTCAGGATCGCCGTCCCCGTCGTAGTCAGGGGCATCAGAGTCGGCGAAGCCAGCGCCGTCGGAGTCAACCTCGTCCACGACTATATCATCGCCCAGCAGGGCCTGTATCGGGCACCCCAGATCGTTTCCTGGAATGGCCAGGAGGTCGAGATAGCCATCGGTACTGGGGCCGATACCGGGCAATAGTGGGCATTCGTCGGCGTTATTTCCAACTCCATCGCGATCGCTGTCCATCCATTCCATCGGGTCGTCGGGGAAGGCATCTGAGTTCGCCCCTTGGTCCGCATGTCCGTCACCATCTGAGTCGGACCATCTCCAGTCATCTAGCGGGAATGCATCGGTGCCGTCCGCACCATCGCTATTCATGGTGCAAGGGACCGCATTGAGCCAGCCATCACCATCACAGTCCGTGTCTACGTTGTTCCCTATGCTATCCCCATCTGTGTCATCCGTCTCGTTTGCATCGAATGGGAAGGCATCCCCCTTGGCGGAGGCGAAGCAGTCTGGGATGCTGTCCCCGTCCTGGCTCGGTCCTCTGTTTGATGGAGGGACGAGGTCAGGTCTCCAGTATGTCGTGTCATCGCATCTGCCGTCGTTGTCGTCATCCGCATCGGAATTGTCGCCGATCCCATCGCTATCGGCATCTGACCACTCGTTACCGTCATTCGGGAACACATCGAAGATGTCTCTAATTCCGTCCCCATCGTCGTCCTGGTCCGCGTTGTCACCGATTCCGTCTCCATCTTTGTCCTCCCACTCGCTCTGGTCCGAGGGGAATGGGTCATCCGTGTCGTTGACGCCGTCATTGTCGTCATCAACGTCGATACTGTCTGGGATCCTGTCTCCATCCGAGTCAGCCGAGACGTCGGGATCCAACCAGTCGTAGTCCTCGTTGTTGGGAACGCCATCGTTGTCTGCATCGGTATCAAACTGGTCTGGGATGCCATCCCCATCGAAGTCAGAGAAGCACAAGTCGAAGAATGTCGAGGCCTCCTCCAACGTCGATTGACCGCTAGGACAGGGAGTCTGGGAAACGGATTGTGACTCTGAAACGTAGTAGCCCCTGGAAGCGGCTGTGCATGCGGATTGCCCCTTAAGGCTGGCGTAGTAACCAGCGACACACCCAATCTGGGTGGTTTGACCAGACTGGGGGACCATGAATCCCCTGTCTGCTAGAATGCATGTCGTTTGAGAAGGGTCTGGCTGGTATGACCCCGGTGCACATGGCAGCTGCTCTTTCGACCCATGACCTAGGTCGACCGAAGTGGGACTGTCCCTATTGGAAGAGGTTGCATCACCAACCTGGCCGGCTTCGTTTGCACCCCAGCAATGCAGGCTAGCATCTACAAGTACGACGCAGGAATGCCTATGACCAACCGAGACCGATGTCGCGTTCTCGCTCAGGCTGACTATTGTCGGTATCGTTCTACCGATCTCGGATCCATCACCCAGCTGGCCGTTGCTATTGTCCCCCCAGCATGCGACCTCTCCCGAGTCGAAAAGGGCACAGCTGTGGAAGAGTCCTACTTGGACGGATGAAAGTAATTGGTTGGCGCTAAGCGGCACCATCACCGGAGAGTTTGAGTTTCCATTGCCGCCGTTACCGAGCTGTCCGTATGCGTTGTACCCCCAGCAGAACATTGATCCATCATTAACGCCAAGACAGGTATGCATAGACCCGGCATCGAGGGAAACCGCGCTACTGTTGCTTGGAATCGAGATTTCTACAGGAGTTGACCTATCGGAATTTGTTCCGTCCCCAAGCTGACCGTTCCAGTTGTCTCCCCAGCACATTACCGTTCTGTCTGACATTATTGCACAGGTGTGGTATGAGCCAGCGGAGACCAATAGCGCGTCTTCTCCACCCATGTCTGCGAGTACTGGGCTCGATCTATCTTCAGTAGTCCCATCGCCGAGTTGCCCGTTGCTGTTCTGACCCCAGCACTTGACGCTTTGATCGCTCAGGACCGCGCAGGTGTGTGACTCTCCGGATGAGATTCCTAGAGCGCTAATCCCTTGCCCCAGATCCACTACCACGGGAGAAGTCCTCTCTATTTCGGTCCCATCTCCCAGCTGCCCGAATTCATTGGATCCCCAGCAGCGTACTGAGCCATCGTCTAATACCGAGCATGTGTGGTATGAGCCTGCTGAGACTCCCACTGCTTTCCTTCCCAGTGGCATGGATGCCTTCTCAGGCTCTAGACTCGGTGTCCTGGATNCATCACCCAGCTGGCCGTTGCTGTTGTCCCCCCAGCAACTGACTGAGCCGTCGTCCAGGATCGCACAGGAATGCGATGCCCCTGATGTAATCTGTAGTAGGACTGGTACGCTGTGCCCAGATTCCGCCCATTTGCAGGCACTAACGGAGCTCTGGCCATACAGGTCATTGTATTGGCCAGCAGGACAGGGAGTCCCCTCGGCGGCTCCTGGGGATGGAACGTAATATCCCGGTTCCGCATCATCGCAAGAGGTCTGGCCAGAGAGCCTCTGGAATTCTCCAACGTCACATTCGACTTCTGAGCTCTGCCCGTACAAGACAACGTAGTGCCCAGGGTTCGCTGGCGTCATCACTGTGTTCCCCGTACCGCTAACGAAGTATCCCGGCGTGGCCTGTCTGCAGGTGAACCTGCCGTAGTAACCAGAGGAGCATTCGGCCGCTACGGTGGGATTGCTATCATCGAAGTCATCGGAGAATGGGAAGCCATCGCCATCGCCATCCGAGCCGATTCCTACTTCGAATATGTTCAGATTCCCATTATTGTTCCAGTCCCTCTCCGATGAGCTGATGTAACTCCATCTGGTGATTGCGAACTCTTCCGGCTCGTTGCCAAGGGATAACGCCCCTGTGCTACTAACTCCGCCCCAGCACCTGGCTAGGTCATTGCTACCGACCACACATGTGTAGGAGCCTCCTGATGATATTGACAGTGCACCTAAGTTCTGGCCCAGGTCGATTGTCGCGGGAGTTGAGACTTGCTCGGAGTTGCTTCCTTCGCCCACTTGGCCGTCTGCACTTCCTCCCCAGCAATGCAGTGAGTCGCTAGAATCCACGGCACATGTGTGATCACGCCCAGAGTCTATCGAAATTGCACCTGCTAGAGTGACTCCAACCGTGGCAGCATCGTTCTGTTGGTTGGTCCCGCCATCACCCAGTTGTCCCTTGCTATTGTCCCCCCAGCATTTCACGTTGTTTCCCTGGAGCAGTGAGCAGGTGTGGGAACTACCTGCGGATATGGCTACGGCATTTCCCCCTAGTGTGACAGTGGTTGGGCTACTAGATGAGTCTGTGGACCCAATGCCGAGTTGTCCATTATCATTAGAGCCCCAGCATTTCAGAGCCCAACTCTCGGTAATTGCGCATGTATGGCTGCCCCCTGTCGAGACTGCTAGCACATTCTCACCAATTGCCACCGATACTGGAGTGCTACTGTCGATGTTCGTCCCGTCCCCAAGCTGACCGTCGGCATTCCTACCCCAGCACTGTAGGCTCGCATCATCCATTATCGCACATGTGTGCCAGTCTCCCGAGGAAATTTGCACCGGAACTCCGGACAGGATAGCCCCCACCGGTGAAATTGAATGCGAATTCGTCCCGTCCCCAAGTTGTCCGTAGTTGTTTCTGCCCCAGCACTGTAACTCTCCGTTATCGAGTATTGAGCACGTGTGATCCTTGCCCGAGCTGATCGAAGTAGCTGTTCTGGCTGCATCGAGGCTAACGTCAGTCATAGTCAGTCTATCTGTTGTGGTCCCATCTCCCAGCTGCCCAAATTCATTGGAGCCCCAGCACTGGAGGGACGAGTCGTCCAGAATCGCGCACAGGTGATCGTTCCCGACGGACATAGTGGTTTCTGTGAAGATCGAACCTGATTGGAAACCGGGTTCGTTGTACCCATCTGAAACCGGATGGCGCATGTCGGTTAGTACTCCATCGCTTGCCGCCAAGTAGTACTTCTGAGATCCATCTACTACATTCGCCCCTGTCACGATGACCTCCCAATCCCCAGCATCCGGTGAATCGACGGAAATGCCGACTAGATTGTTGACGTCATCGTTGGTATACGCCTGGAGGGTACCTGTCGGGCTCTTCAGGAAAATGTCCAAGTCATTCCTGAGTTGAGTTCCTGCTGAAGGAGAATTCTCGATTTCGTTCCACGAAAGAACGACCCTCAAACTGGAAATACCAGAATCAGGAACGCTCAATTTGAAAGAGTGACTATCTGATGTGGTGATATCTATGCCTTCGGAGAAACCGCTGCCCATGGCTCTCTCTAGATCCACCCTTCCCCAGCCCTCGTGACTGTTCGGCGCCTTCTCTGCGGCACCATTCTGACCATCACCTCCAGAGCTGTACTGGCCGTTCATATCATGCGCTGAGGCACTCAGAATAGCCTTCACTAGTGCAGACTCCGGGCAGTTGTCACTAGCAGAGTTGTATGCAAGGTTGCAGTCGTATCCGTGCGAGTTCAGATGCTCAATTACGAGTGCAACACTACCAGCAGTGATTGGTGTAGCCATGGAAGTTCCACGCTTCACCGTGTAGTAGTCTCCGAGATCCGCTCCCGTGTCCCTGAGAGAAGTTCTTGTCGAGTGAATCCAAGTTCCAGGTGCTACTATGTCCGGCTTAATCCGACCATCGCTAGTGGGCCCTCTGTTGGAGAAAGCCGCCATACCTTCTGCGTTATCTCCTTCTAGATCGTTCTTTATTGGGGTGCCATACCAATCGCAATTCCCACATACGCTGAAGTAACTTCGTGAATGCATCGCTAGGGTGTTCCTGACGTTCTCCGAAGCTCCTACGGATAGGATGTTCTTCGCTGTCGCTTGCCTATTCAGGGCCCCTAGGTTAACCTCACCGTCTTGGCCACCAGGGCAATTTGTAGAGCCGAACGATGTGTAGTAGCAATCCCTGCCATCATTACCCATTGCGAATAGAATAGTCAGGTCCTGGTAGTTATTTGCCGCAGCATCCAACTCCATCGTGTCTGTTGAGTAGTACGCCCAGCATGATGAGGTCGATCCGCATGCATCAGGTCCTACTCCCCAGGAGTTTGTATGGACCCTGGCTCCAGCACCATGAGCCTCTGCATACGCGCTTTCGTAACTGGGAGGGGCAAGTGAGCCGTCATTATTGCCATAGCCCACTGCTTGCATGAATAGTTGCGCTCCGGGGGCCATGCCGCTGTTGTCCTCGCCAGCTCCCGAGTTGCTGCCATCCCCTAGTACGGAACCAGCAACATGTGTGCCGTGCCCGTTGTAGTCGTTAGGACCGCCAGTTCCATCGGAGCACGCCCCACAGTTGTTGTAAGAAACCACGCCCATTATCCTGCCAGAGAAGTCTGCGTGAATTCCCGAATTCAAGATATTGCAATTGATGAGGCTATTGCATTCCAGAGCAGTGTCTAGGCCCGAGTCCATAACTGCAACGATTACCCCATCTCCGGTAACTGCCCCGCCATGGCTAACCATGTTCGATGATTCTCCTACCCAATCTGCCCCGATGATCTGAGAGGCCTCTTGGTTATCGAACTCTGGAGAGTATATTGGCTCGATCCATTCGATGAATGACTGTTCGGATAGCATTTCGATTTCCTTCGAATCGACTAGCACATCTGCGAACCTTTCGGTCCTGAAGTCAGTCAATTCGACCCCGGTCTTCAGCAAGTCAGTAATGTGGCCGGATCCGGAGAGAAGGACTCGAACCAGGTACTTCTCGCCCTCCGCCTCTGCAAAATCTTGGTTTTCTCCTTGCAGGATCGGAAACGCATCTGGGGCAATCTTGTCGATTCCCGCTAGACGAAATGCCCCAATTACACCTGCTTCATCAAGAGTCTCGGGACTCAGACGAGGAACATCGCAGTGGAATCCTTGAGGGGCATAGAAGGTCCTGCATTCCATGCCCATTTCTTCGAGTTCTTCTTTCCAATCCGAAGGAATCGGGTATTCGTGACCTAGTGCATGCCAGCCTGAAACAACTGACTCCCCGGTAACTTGCTCCCATTGATCGATAGGGACATAGCTTGCTGTCCTGTAGTATAGTGCGGCCTTGCCCGTATTGCCGTAGTCCCAATTCCACCCATGCGAAGGGTCTTCGGAGTCCACAGCATTTTGATCGAATGGCATGAAGCTTGGTACCTCGATAGACTCCTTCGATTCGGCCCCTTGTCCCAGTTCTGGAGCATCTGTCCCAAATTGACTGATTGACAGAAGGGTAGGGAGAATCATGACTGCCACTAGTGCCAAAGACAGGCGTGATCTCACCGCGTTGTCACTGGACATACTCCTCCTACGTAGTAGGAGAACATTAAAATTACCTCCATACCCAGTCCTAGGATCCTCCAAAATAATCTCTCTATCCAGTAACCTAGCTCGCAAAATCTATTGTGAAAAATATCACATACGCCCGACCCACTCGTCTGTTTCTAATGGACGAAGACATCCTCCCGTCATCACCTCTGGAATCGGAGGAAAAACAATCCACTGAAGCATCTTCCAACTCTGAAGCCGATGAAAGGATTGACCTAGAATTAGACAGGATTAGGGATAGGAGGGAGAACCCGGGTCAGAGCTTCATGTACAACACGGTAGTACCTCAGACGTTCGACGACTACACATTGGTCTTCGGATTGATTGCTGGCCTCGTCTTCTTCGGGTCTATCACAATCGCCTCATCCGGCCTAATTCTTGGTAATTCTATTGCGATTGATGATACTTTATCCGGAACTCCACTAGACCCAAACGATTGCGTCGACAAAAGAGGCGAGGTGTGGATTGACACGTGGGTCGATCATGATGATCTGCAAATCGAAAGCCATAACGCCCCACCATCCTCATCTTCTGTAATTTCTGTTTTTGTCTGGAATGTGACATCGTGGACAGATAACGATCCTCAAACCGAACCTATCCCAGTAATAGAATTCAGAGTAGGCGGACTTGGAGATCTGGAATCGGAACTCAGTAAGGAGGATCTGGTCGATGGCGACTATCATGTTAGAATCATATTTTTCTATTCGGAAAACAGTTCAAATGACTGGTCAGATTTACCTGAAGATGAGATATCCGAGAAGCAAAACGAATCATTGAGCCTAGAGGGAGAACCAGGATTCACCATTAAGGAGTTAGAAATAGAGTTGCATACCAGTGATTCATCATCCCTCTTCGGATCTGGTGAGGAACATAGGAAGATGGAGGAATTCGATGATGAGAAAAGAGCCTGTTTAACCATTCAGAGAATGGGGGTCTGGGGCTGGGGATTGATGGGAGCAGAGTGGGTTGGAGGTAGGGAGACTGCTATGCTTACTGGGGGGAACGCAGAAATCCCACCTTGGTATATGGCGATAGTATCTCTCGGAATGTCCGTGTTCTTCCTTTGTGTCCAGTATCCACTAATGCACAGGTTGTACCATAGAGAGACAGATGATATTCTATCCAGTGAGCAAATGAAAAGGCTAATCTGCAGAACGATTGAAAATGCCTGTAAAAGACTACAGATTAAACCCGATCTGGAATCTATCAGGGTTCAGGATAGAGCAATTTCAGTCGATGTTTTCCTACCGTATAGTACTACGAGAAAAACCATCATGTCCCCAATAGAGATGAAAGGGACAATCATCAAAGATATTCTCAACGAGTTCCGAATCTTCGGAGAAATGAGGCCACTTCAGGTAAAGACCGTTTGTACGGACTCAAATGACGACTCGGGAGAAATACTAGATCTCGACACATTGGGCGAGGTCAGTCTAGCCGATGACTACAGTGTATTCTTTTCCTCCATAGGACAGTTTGGTCAACTAGAGGAGTCATTCAGAGAAAGCATGTCCAGATGGTTCAGGAAACACGATGTAGCAGACTATGGATCTGCAATTATGGCCGATGAGGATGCCGTGTTCGTTAGGGTAATATACAGGCCAGTAATGAAGTTTGCATATTTCTTATTCAAGCCCACCTACGAGCATCTACAGGGTGATCTGAGAACACAACTCGGATCTGACTTGGAACATCTCTTGGAAGGTAGGGAACTGGTAGTTAGTGCTAGAAATGAGAAATCAACACTCGGGGATAGAGCGGTCGCCGGAAGGGTCGAGCAGGGTTCAGAAGAGCACACTGGGGAAGCAATGGTGGCTAAGCGTGATGGTATTCCAGGTGCCCTATTGCAGAACCCATTCATGGGCGACATCCTATCATCAGTAGAGTATGTGGCTCATAAGAATAGGAAAAGAATCGACAAGTATGGCTTCTGGGGACTGATAGTTTTCGTCTGGATTCCTTTCATGGCAAGCGGCGTCCTAGTGGGAGCAATGCTGGGCCTAGTGGCCCGAATGAGGTTCCAGAGGGTTCTCGCTGCCTGCTTCATTGGCGGTACGGCAGCATCAGTCACTTGGGCCTATACAGCACGAGGGATAATCGAGGTTATGGAGAGATATCACGCGGAGGCTTTCATCCCATTCATCATCCTCCTGGCTGTAGGATTCACATGGCTAAAGATCAGGGACAACAAAAGACATAGGAGAGAAGAGTTGTTTAAGGATTCCATGTCATTCTTTGCCGGAGCCTCCAACTAAATACTCTCAAAGTAGGCCATACTGATTAGAGATGAACTCATTACTGCGGTGAAAAAGATGGAAAATATACTGAAAATGCGCAACATAAGACGTCACTATGTGATGCCTTCAGGGACTGTAAAGGCCCTCGATGGAATAGATCTGGAAGTCAGAGAAGGAGAGAGGATAATCCTGCTCGGTCCCTCTGGTTCGGGTAAGACCACCCTTCTAAACTGCCTCTCTGCTTTGGATAGCCCAACCTCAGGAAGCTATTCTTTCTCAGGATCATTAGTGCCTTCAAACGACTCAGAGAAAATGACGAAATTCAGGAGAGAGAACATAGGATACGTCTTCCAATTTTTCAATCTGCTACAAGATCTGACAGTTCTGGAGAATCTACTTCTAATTCAGGAATTATCCGGAAGTAGGGATGAGGAGAGGGCTAGGGAACTTCTTGGCTTAGTTGGCCTTGCTAATGAAATTCATAGGTTCCCTGCTGAGATTAGTGGAGGCCAGCAGCAGCGGGTAGCGATTGCAAGAAGCCTAGCCAAGACCCCTCGTCTCCTACTTGGTGATGAACTAACTGGCAACCTCGATTCTAAGACCTCTACCGCCGTAATGGAAGTACTAGTCAAGGCATGCGAAGCAGAGGGGATAACCTGCGTTTTCGTAACTCATGACGAGTCCTTGGTTGAATTCGCAACCCGAGTAATAAGAATAGATAGCGGCAAGATTCTTTCCGATGAGAATGTAGAGTGAGATGCAAATGCTAGTACTCCTAACCAAGCGACTCGCGAGAAGCCTACTGAGGACGAAACTCAGGCTTGTCGCGGTTTCCGCAATGGTGATGGTCGCCGTGTTCGCTGGAATCTCGTTTGCCGCATACGCTCATACAGTTTCTGGGATGTACGAGGAGATATACGAAGACACCGATAAAGGAGTCAATCTCCCTGATGTGTGGGTGGAGAACCCTAGCGGAATTTGGGATGCGGATACGTCGAACTCGCTATGCGAGGAGATTTCCGTAGAATGGCCAGACTCAACTCTTGTACTGAATGACTGCGAGCCACGCCTAAGATTGGATGGGACAATGTTCCTCCATGAAATGCACGATGGAATTGAGTCGGAGAAAATAGTACCCGCCGTATGGCATGGAATAGATGAGGGCCGCATCGATAGGGTATGGATTCCGAATCACGATTGCTGTTCCGGGAGATTGGCATCGACAGATTCCGAGATTGTGATCGATCAACGCGTGGCATCGGGAATGCGAGTTGGATTGGGTGACAATATTTCGATAGGCGCAGGATCGGGAAGGATGTCCTTCACAGTAGTCGGGATAGGTTTCCAATCCAACCACCTCTACTTCGGCCAAGAGGGATCACTGTTTCCCGCAGAACCCGGGACATTCGCCACTGGATACCTATCATCAAGCGGTCTTGAGAGACTTGCAAATCTAACTCCCGGGTCCTCGAATATTATTCTGATAGACGTATTGGGCGATCCAGATTATGATATACCTTCAACCGATGAGAATGAGGGTACAGAACTTACATCCCTAGTCTCTTCAATTGATGAGACGATTTCGAACATAGAAGAAAATCCAACATTGGTCTACGATCGCTCACAAGTCTTCTCCGTGGAAATTCTTCGTGCGGATGCTGAAGGTGCGATGATGTTCTATGTCCCAATAACAGGGATGATAGCGGCTATTGCTGGAATCACGATTTTCCTAAGCCTGCAGAGACTCGTTCAGTCCCAGTCAAGAGAGATAGCAATATTGCGAACCCTTGGAATCCCCAGATATGCAATAATGCCCGCATATTTTCTCATGCCATTGGCGATAGGGGTGATTGGAGGGTCCTTGGGGGTTATTCTTGCCGTGACGCTTGGCGTACCGGGTATGCTAGATTTCTACGAGGAAATCTTGGGGATTCCAATCCTAGAAGCGACCGATATTTTTCCTCTGGCAATCCAGATTATATCAGTCACGATTCTAGTCGTCATGGCTTCCGGGGTGTTCCCTGCCATTCAGGCATCAAGACTGCAACCATTGGAGATAATGAGGGGTCAGCATGAGATTAGAATCTCATCTCGACGGATTCAAGCCTTAACTTCCAGACTACCTGCGACAGTCGGACTAACCGTCCGATCGAGTATTAGGAAGCCAACAAGACTCGTCTTCACATTCTTAGCCGTTGGCCTCTCAATGCTGTTATTCGGCAGCACTCTCTTGATGATGTCAACAATGGAGGAAATCACCGTCGGAAGCATCGAAGAAAATCAGAACTGGGATGTACAGGCAAACGTACCTTTAGGTGGAGAAGGCGAAGTAATCGAATGGGTAGACGAGAAAGGCGCAGAATACGAAAAATTACTAATTTTCCCCGCCAATCCAGTCAATGACTCTAGAGTTATCTCCGCCTATGGGGTCGAAGAGATTTCTACTGGCAGCGATTCGATGATTGTTATAGATTTGAGAACAGGTTCCATTCCTGAGAGTGGAAAACAGACATCAGAGGTCCTAATAGACGAGGGCCTGAGTCACTTCCTAGGATGGGGAGTAGGCGATACCAGGACGCTTGTTTTCGGATCCGAGTTGAAGAGTGTTGAAATCGTTGGAATCACTCAGGGCGAGCTTAGCAGAACAGTATACTTCCATAGGTCCGATTTGGCAGATGTAATTGGAATAGAAGCGACTTCGGTTTTGATCGACCTTCCTGATGGGGTCGAAACAGATAGCAAATTAGGTGAGATTTCTGTTGGTCTAACGGAGAAGGATGATCTTATTTCTTCCTATGAGAGCATTATTGAACAGCAACAGAGTTTCCTAGGAGCAATACTTTTCTTAGGTATAATAATCGCAATTGTTGTCCTTTTCAATACATTACTGATGAATCTCTCCGAGAGGGACAAGGAGATTGCGACCCTGAGGGTATTGGGCGCACCAATCAAGAGACTAGGTTGGATGATGTTCGGAGAGCATCTGGTAATCGGCCTAATCGGGGGTATACTGGCCTTCTTGTTCACATTGGCCGGAACTCAGGCCATGATTTCCTCTATCGTCCAGTGGTCATTCTTCATGACAGTGACCGTCGACCCAATCGTTGCTGCCCAACTTATCGGAGTAGTAGTTGTTACCTCAGTAGCTCTTACTCCCTATGGGATGTGGAGAATCAGCAGGATGGATCTAGTCGAGAAAGTCAAAGACCTATCTCAGTGAGCACCCCCCATGCGAGTCGTCTCCTGGAACCTGAATGGGATTAGAGCCGCCCACAGAAAGGGGCTCGTTGAGTTCATCGAACGCATCGATGCCGATGTCATGCTCTTCCAGGAAGTCCGTGCCTTGCCGGAGCAGATGCCAAAGGACTGGTCACAGCCAGAGGGCTATGAGGTAATTTGGCATCCAGCTCAGAAGAAGGGTTACTCCGGCGTGATGTCTTGCTCTCGAGTTGGGATGGCCGAGGTGGGCAGGGGGATAGACACCGAACTAGATGAAACTCGGGATCCAGAGGGAAGAGTATTGGTCACCAAGCATGATAACCTGAGTTGCATAAACATGTATCTGCCGAATGGGTCTGCCAGACAGGAGCGTCAGGACTACAAGGATCAGTGGCTGGAGGACATGCTCGTTTGGAGTAAACAGTTCCTCGAGTCATCCGAGCCTGCACTACTGTGCGGGGATCTGAACATCGCCCACACAGAGGACGATATCTGGGATCCCAAAGGAAATAAGCGAACTTCAGGATTCCTAGAGAGCGAGAGAGAGTGGTTCGATAGAATGCTGGAAGCAGGGTGGCACGATCTCCTAAGGATTCATGTCGGGTCAATGAAGGGGCCTTACTCTTGGTGGTCTAATTTCCGAAGAGCAAGGGAGAGGGACAGAGGTTGGAGGATTGACTACATCTTGGCAAACAAAGTGGCTAGACCCCTGATGAAATCTGCAGAGATCATGAGGGAGGGAGGGCTAGTCGTATCTGACCACGCCCCCGTAATTGTCGATCTTGATATCTGACATACAAATTGCTGTTGAAACTCGGACAAGATGCGACGGGACCATTCAAGAGAGGGGACATTGGCGATAATACGTGGCAGATGCACTAGCAAACCGCTTGGAAACCCTCCTCCCGGGAGGCAGGGGAGTATGGGTCCCGATGGACCACAGCGCATCCTCATTCCCAGAGAACGGATTGATGGACGCCGATTCAGCAGTTGACGCAGCGATAGAGGGGGGCGCGGATGCAATAGTGCTGCATAAGGG
>QQSB01000003.1:13893-79653 GCA_003602515.1 Candidatus Poseidoniales archaeon
CATTCGTCCATGTCCACCATCCACGGTGGCCCCCGCTCCCAGGAAAAGATCACCGTCTCGAATACGAGAGAGTGTCTTTCGAGAGGTGCAATCGGTATTTCTAGCCAGGTCAATCTCGGAGATCCAGCAGAACCAGAAATGATCCTTCGCATGTCCAAAATTACTTCCGAGGCACTCGAAGCAGAACTTCCAGTGCTGGGGATGTTCTACCCACGTGGTCCAAACTTGCGACCTGATCCATCTGATCCAACTATGGGTATCGCACATGCTGCAAGGCTAGCATGGGAATTGGGTTGCAATGTTGTAAAGGTCCCATGGACTGGATCGGCAGAATCCTTCAGGATCGTCACCTCTTCGGTACCGATACCCGTTCTAATTTCCGGAGGGGAAAGAGATATTGAATTCTCACAGATCCTAGAACTTGTCGAGCAGTCAATCAATGCAGGAGGGTCGGGAGTTTGTATTGGAAGGCATGTATTTGCTGCAAAGGAACCAGCCTCCCATATCAGATCACTGAGGGCGATAGTGCATGATGGGGCATCTGCAGAAGAGGCAGCAAGACATCTGGGGTGAATAGATGCAGATTTGGTCCGAATCCAGCCATGACGCATACCCCAATAGGGATGTAGTAAGTAGATTCTGGAATGGCTCATCTTCGGATGTATCGGAAGTTCAGATCGATGATCCATCAGATCAGGAAGAAGCACTATCTCTCATCGGACTAGTTCCATGGATCCTGGTCCGATGTTCAGACTGGACCATGGTCCCACTGGAAAATCTAGTTGCAGCATCTAGAGGGACGAGTACCAGAATCGCTGCAGCAATCGACAAAGAAGTCGAACTAAATGGAGCAGCATTTGCTCTGGGCGGGGGTGTAGACGCAATACTAGTTCCAAGCCACCTAGTCGATGGGGCGGTCACTGTTCTCGGAGGCAGATGGGATAAGGAGGAAGCTGAAGACTCCGAGGTAACCATCGAAGAAGCTAGAATCCTGTCTATCGAAGGGGCAGGGGTCGGGGAGAGGGTTTGTGTTGATCTAACAAGGAGGATTAATCATGGCCAGGGGATGGCAGTTGGCTCGATCTCCGGTAAGCTTTGTCTAATTCATGGGGAGACAATCAAATCTGAGTACGTGCCAACACGCCCATTTAGGGTAAATGCCGGTGCAATCCATTCTTACGTACTCATGGCGGATGGAAAAACAAAGTATCTGAGCGAATTGACATCCGGGGATGAAGTCGCGATCCTGTCATCTTCTGGAAATCAAGAGAAGGCTACAGTCGGCCGTTTGAAAGTGGAGATTCGCCCATTACTATTGATTAGATTCGAAGTTCCTAGTTCGCAGGGCCAGATAGTGGTCCAGCAAGCCGAGACGGTGAGACTTATTTCCTCCGATGGAGGTGCAATCTCAGTAACTAATGCAAAAGAAGATGACAAGATCTTCGTACTCGCCGACAAAAGGGCTAGACACGTCGGATTCGCCCTAAATGCAGAGGTGAATGAGAGATGAAAGTATTGGGATCAGGTAGGTCAAACGGTGCCATTTCTATTCTCCATGCTTTGGGATCAGGCAGAGGGTGCTCAGTAGGGATCAAGCTAGAAACACAGGTTCAGATCGTTAACCAGTCAAACGAAGTAACTGATGACAGTCATGGACTTCTGGCCTCTGTCGAGTATTGTTGGAGGGAGCAGGGACTCCCAATTCCAGATAAATTTGGATGGAATGTGGAGAGCACGGTTCCAATCGGACAAGGACTAAAGTCCAGCTCAGCTCTTTCATGTGCGGCCCTTAGGGCTCTGAATTCTTACGCATGGACGGGACTATCCAATTCAGAAATTGCAGATCTATCTGCCAAGTCCCAGTTGATGTCAAATTGTGCAATCACAGGAAGTATGGATGACAATTGGGCATCTCTAGAACCCGGGTGGAAACTAGTCGATCCGAGTTTGGGAGCGTCTGATTCCATTATCATCCAAGGTGAGGTAGATGACAGTCTGTCGGTACTAGTTTGTCTCAGAGGCAAGCGTTCTAGAGAAATATCTCTTACCAGATTCTCAGAACAAAGTCAGATTTTCGAGAGGTCATTGGCATCGATAATGAGTGGCGCTGCTCTTGATTGCCTGTCATCCAATGGAATGGCAGTCTCTGCTGCTACAGGTGATCACGAGGCTCTAAGGATAAGCAACCTATGTATTGCATCAGGCGCTGTAGCTTCTGGAATCAGCGGTTCCGGTCCGGCAATCGCAGTAGTTTGCTTCGAAGATGACATAGCATCCATATCCGAAATAATCGATGAAATGGGATATTCCTCTATACAAACACGATTTGTAAGCAATGCTTCACCAGTTGAGGAGGCATCTTGATGGGAATGGGGTTGGGTAATCAGTTGAAGGTGACACTATTCGGCGAGAGTCATGGCAAGTGTATCGGAGCTTTAGTAGAGGGTATTCCTCCTGGAATCGAAATCGATTTACAGACCCTTTCAGATGATCTTTCTAGGAGGAGGCCGGGCAGGAAAGGGCTGTCAGCAAGATTGGAACCCGATGAATGTGAGATACTATCTGGAGTCTACGAGGGTAAAGCCACCGGATGGCCACTTCTGATGCTAGTTCGGAATTCTGATGTTAGGTCATCAGACTACGCTTTCCTACCTGACCATCCTCGCCCCGGACATGCAGATATGGTTGAGGAGATTAGATCCTCTGGATCCAGCGATCTTCGTGGGGGTGGCTCCCAATCAGCCAGACTCACATTGGGCCTAGTGTCAGCAGGAAGCCAAGTCCGGACAATCTTGGAAAACGCTGGATGGTCTTGTCATGCTCATCTGAGCAGAGTCGGGGATATCTCTGCAAGGCCACTGATAGAACTAGAGGAAACAGAACTAACTGATGACGTGCCAGAAATGTCCAGACTCAATTGTCGTGACCCCGAAGCTGCTCCAAGAATGGCAGATTTGATCAAACGCATTCGGAGGGAGAGGGATTCTATCGGGTCCGTAGTTGAGTTGCTGATTCATGGATTGCCAATAGGTGTTGGAGAACCTTGGTTCGATGGCATCGAACCGTCTCTTGCAAGAGGCCTGATGGCAATTCCCGGAGCCAGGGCAATCGAGTTCTCGAACGGTGTAGAATCATCGCAGATGAGAGGCTCTGAGAACAATGACATGTGGATTCCAGGAATCGAGTCACCACAGTTGGAGGGTGCAGAAACCGGTGAAGCAGATGGGGCTCTGGGAGGGAGATCTACAGGATCCCCGATTAGAGTACTGGTCCACTTCAAACCACCGAGTAGTCTTCCCAGAGAGCAGTTCACGCTCCACCTTCCAAGTAATGAAACCAAACCCCTCAAGGTCGGAGGTAGGCATGACCCAGTTATCGGGCCAAGAGCCGCTCCTGTCGTAGAGGCGGTTGCAATGCTTGTGATTGCAGACCTGGGTTTGATGGGTGGATTCCTATGATTAGGACTGTCCCTCAAGATATTCTTGAATCCTAAGAGGAAGGTTGATTGCGAACATAGATGCAATCACAATGAAAACTAGAATTGTTCCTAGAGCAACCCCGTAAACGCTGGTCAACTCGACACTTTCCTCGAGCCTGTTTGCAGCCACAGGATCAAGAATACGAACGAAAAGAGGGACAAAGAAATTAATGAACAGAGTAAGGGTTGCCACTACTGCTGCAACTGCAGGGGTATATCCCAGTGCCCTGTTGTACCTATCAGTGATGCTTTTCACGTTCATTACGTAAACCTCTCCTGTCCTAATGGACGTATCCAGCATGGAGAAACGAATTACTGCGCTTGATATCTCCATGTACACAACAAGGAAAACAGCATAGAGGATTAGAAGCAGTTTCTGGATTACCTCATTCTCCGGTAGGAAACTCAGACCAAACTCAACTTTGCTGCCTGCAAACCTGATTGTCACTAGAATCAGGGTTACGTATGAAAGCAGCATTGCTCTCTGATCCCTCTGCCAAACTCCCCAGAAGCCAGATATCAGTCCGACAAGAATCAGTAGCAGATGAAGCCATAGACCTAGGAAACCAACTCCGACCAAGTTAGTCAGGGCAAACCATGCTGTTCCGGAAACTGGGGTGAGCATGAATGTTAGGAAACTTAGGACTAGAAGGGATCCAATAGCTCCCATTTGGAGTGTTAAGACCATCCTATTTGGTGAAACAAACTCTCGGTTAACCAGCACCGGTCCACCGAATATGGCATCAATCCAATTCGGAATCTCGACATCTGGAACTGCATCATCAGGAATCCCGGAGTCAGCCTTCATGGTTCCTGCAGCCTTCTTCCTGCTGGGTGCGGAAGATCTCACAACCTTCCCGTCATACAAGTGAGAGGTGTCTACAGGACCCTTTCCTTGTTCTGCCATCTAACCACCTACCTCAGAAGCCCCTTGCTCCAGCCAATGCTGTGAAAAGCAACATGTCAGGCTCCCAATCCATCACATAAGCACCGAGCCCTCTTAGTTCGGTCATCAAGATGTCCCTCTCAGTTTTTAGGACCTCATAACCCGTCCTATCGATCCTCCTAGCATCGAATTCGAACTCAAGACTACTTGGTGAGAGTACAGTAACTTCGAAGTTCCTAGCCCTGAGGTCTCGGACTGCATCCACTATCGTTGGATCGTCTTCTAAAGGAGAAAGGATGATTATCGGGCTTCCCCGGTGAATGTGGGGCATTATTCTCGTGGTCACAATCTTGAGGGGAGTATTGCCCTTTGCCATGGCTCCTGCTAACTTGGTCAAGATGACATACAATTGCTTCTTTCCGGTATCCCTGTCTACAGAAACAATTTCATCCCCGTATACTACCAGTCCAACCGAGTCCCTCCTCGAGAGGAAGTGCTGAGTTAGACTGGCCGCGGCTCTTGTACTGTAAACTAGCGAATTCCTGCTCACAGGACCAGTTTCGCTAACTGATCTGCTATCTACTAGGATGATTACATCGCTCACAGCATCCCTTTCGAATTCGTTCACCATCATCTTCCCATCCTGCCTTGCAGTAGCCTTCCAGTTAATTTTCCTCATTGGGTCGCCGGGCAGGTATTCTCTGAGGTTGTAGAAATTAGAACCCTCGCCGGGGTTTCTGATGTTCACTGCTCCAGTGAAAATCTTAGGCACTCTGCTCTTTATCATCGCATCCTTGATATCTTCCATCTTTGGGAAAACCAAGAAGTCATCGTATAGCTGAACCTCTTTCTCATTGTGGAATAGGCCAAGCTCATCCTGAACTCTGATGCAAACTGGGCCAATCGTGTAGAAGCCTCTGAGGGGTGTCTCGATGGTGTAAGATATCTCAGTCTCTCTCTTCGGTCCGATTTCCATTAGGACGTAGTTGGATCCCTTCTTGATCCTCATGACCTCCGGAACCCTGTCTCGTAGTTCGAGCACCTTTGCCAAGCCTGATCTATTCTGGATTCTCAGGGTTACGTCAATCTCCCCATCCTCGAAAACTCTGGAGGTCGAGGTCTTCCTCATCGCTACAATGCTCTGAAGTTGTACACCTTCGTCCATAATTGCCTCTTCTACCCTCCTTCCCGAGGAAGCAACATCGCCATGGGCAGTTCTCAGGGCCGCCCAGGTCAGGAATGAAAGCAGAACCACTGCGACTGTCACCAATTGCTGGTTACGCAGAACTAGGCCAAGGAGATACATCGCTACCGAAAGCGATGCAAACATCGCTGATTTTCGGCTCCAGGCCACCTTTCCACCCCGACATCACTCAGACGGTCGGGACATTCGCTGCATTCTTCCCATGTAGAATATCTCGGATGACCTCTCCGGTTTCCAGTCCCTTAATCTGATGCTCTGGCTTTAGTATGATTCTGTGCGCAACTGCCAGTTCTGCAATCGACTTCACGTCATCTGGGGTGACGAAGTCCCTGCCTCGCATGGCTGCAACCGCTCTGCTAGTCTTCAACAGTGCCTGTGAGCCTCGAGGCGAAGAACCAACGAGGACTCTGGGATCCTCCCTAGTCCTAGCCACAATGTCCACCATGTACTCTCTGACCGACCTGTCGACATACACCTCCTCACAGGAATTCTGCATCTTGACTACGATGCTTGGGTCGGTGATGCTGTTTACTTCCACATCATCGGTCTTACGATTGATTCTTCTCTGGAGTATCTCGTTCTCGTCAGCCCTGTCAGGATAGCCGACCATCATCTTCATCATGAATCTGTCAAGTTGAGCCTCTGGTAGGGGGTATGTACCCTCTTGCTCGACCGGATTCTGAGTAGCCATAGTTAGGAAAGGAGAAGGGAGTTTGTGCGTGACAACCCCTATTGTCACTTGCTTCTCTTGCATGGCCTCTAATAGAGCAGCCTGAGTCTTCGGAGGTGCTCTGTTGATCTCGTCCGAAAGTAGGAGATTGCAGAAAATAGGTCCAGGTTTGAAGGTAAACTCACCCTTCTTGGCATCGTATATGTTGGTCCCTGTGATGTCAGCTGGAAGCAAGTCAGGGGTGAATTGCACTCTTTTGAAGTCGCATCCCAGCGCATCTGCGAAGGTGTTGGTCATCAGAGTCTTCGCTAGACCAGGGAAATCCTCGAACAGAAGATTTCCATTGGACAGGATATCCACCATAACGTTGTCAATAACATGTGATTTCCCAATGATTACCTTCTGGACTTCTGTGCTTATTGCCGACCCCATTGCCCCGGTAGCCGCTAATACCTCGTCTTTCTTACTCGATCCACGTGCCTCCTGTGCCTTCTTGGCCAATACTGCATCATGTGCACCCGAATCGGGTGCCTGCATCCCTTTTACTGATTCTGTTTCACTCATTTTTTTCACTCCATTTGTTAGTTATTTTTTCCCCATCGGCGAATGGTTTGCATCAACTTGCGCAACTCTTGAGGCGTGTACGTCCGGCTTTGGCTATAAGCCAATTCCACGAGACGTGGATCTCCAATCATCGCCTGAACTTCCGGCGGAGGCCTCATTGCCATCTCGTCCCGAGTCAAATCATGGTGAATCCTCACCTTGGTAAGAAGCGCCCTCCTCACTCTGTCCCTATACGTTGCCGGGTCTAGCTTATCGGGACGCTGGTTGAATTTTGTTAGGTCGAAAACGTGCCTCCAGTTCTCCTTTTCAGGAACTACCATCATGGCTACGAGCAGAAGAAGGGCTACATTGAGGACGACTAACCACTTCAGGAACTGGTTGGATGTAAGCAGAACGACCGTACCCATAGTCTGAACAAATGGTTCCGAGAGAACCCCAGTAACGTGCCTGCTCTCATCAAAAACAACTTGGAAGTTGGCCGGATCTGATCTTATTGGGGCGTTAAGCTCTACATTGTCGAATTCCATCATGTCGTAGACTAGAAGCGTGAAAAACCTCTCATTACCTCCCCAATCATTGTTATTCAGGATCTCCTGGGTCCAGCAGTTGTTCCGAGTGTAATCTCCGATAGCCGAGCAGTCCTGGCTCAGACCTTGATCCTGAGCAACCGCTAAATCCCATAGCAGGTTCGAGAAAGCCTCGTCATCAGAGACGAAAACTATGCTTCCAGTTACTTCCAATTCCCCCACTCCAGCTGAGAATGCCCCCCTGCTCTCATCAGCAACCTTGTCGAGGACCTTTATCCCCGGGTAGTCGAACCTCATCATTAGCCTCAGATCGCCAGTAGCCGGATTCGCTGGATTTGTAGGATCGCCATCGCCAGCTCTGTCAATAAAGGCGGAAGGAGACGCTCTACCTAGAGTCATTATTTTTCTGTGCTCCGGATCTTCAATATCCCTGTCTGTAGGTTCGAACATCATTCCAGTTGGGCCTTTGTACATCACTGGTAGCCTACAATCATTCAAACCATCTGGGTTCTGGATTTGGAATGATGTACAACCCTGCATTAGCGCTCCGGGGGACATATCGTCTATGTTCTGATTTACCGGAGATGCGCTCCAGACGTTCCCCCAGTCGATGAATTGTTCAGATTGTTCAGTGAAAACCCAATGCTGCTTATCGTCTTTCAATGGCGCATCCATGTACCTGACGCCGAATAAAATGGCAAGGTTATGGGCTTGCGTGTTATCAGCTGCAACAATCACCTTCCCTCCCTTTTCCGTGACAAAGCGGAAAATCTCATCCGCTTCAGTTTGATCAATTGGCTTTTCAGGTGCGATTATCGTCAGAAGTGTACGATGTGGATCTTTCCAGTCATTGACGAGCATAGGTGTGGACATAGTATTGGCGACATAGTATCCATCGTCCCTGTTCTCCACGTACTCGCCTTCGAAACTCTCTCTCATATCGGATAATTGCCCCAGCCCGCTATCATCGTAAGCCGAGTAATTTGTTGATTTTCCGACTACGAAGAACATGGGCAGAACTAGCAGCATAATCGATGTAATTACCAAGGCATACATTACATTCCTGTTGAATCGATCTTCGCCATCCACTTCATCTGGCATTCTTCAAACCCCCTCTAAGTAGGACCACTGGCCCAAGCAGCAACTGCCGGACAATCAAATCACGGTTATATGTTGCTGAGCGAAGTTCATTTTACTAGCCGGTATCGCGTTTTGCTCAGAATTTTTTTTCCCCTTCCGCTCTGCCGAAGAATAGAGCCCCTAGAAACCCTGAGATTGCCATAATTGCTCCTGGTGCGGGTAGATTAGACTCAATTGAGTCCTCAGTATCACTACTTCCCCCTCCTTGGTCGGAGGAACCAGAATCTCCTGATGGAGGTGGCTCAACTGTGATTCTCACCTCTCCCTCTGCGATAGCATTTCCTCCTCCTGACATCTCTCTCTTTGAAGTCACTGTTACCGTGATATCACAATGCCTCTTTGGATGGCTCTCCGAGGCCGTAACTTTGAGGTTAGCATCCTTTTCACTACCTGCCTCGATGTTCCCACTAAGTAGTGAGTCCAGGCCATTATCGGTGGACATTAGAGGGCAGTCGTCCTTGACATCGACTTCTCCGACTCCGTCCTGAGCATTTCCATTATTTGTCACAGTGACTGTGACGATTGTGTCCGAACCTGCATTCATTGGTCCGAAGGGCTCATCAATTTCTACTGCTAGATCAAAAATAGATGGAATCTCGAGGTCTCCTTCCTTGTTCTGCGAGGATGATAGGGGGTCAGGAACTCCCTGCCTTGCCGTTATCGTCGCAGTAATCGAGAACTTCTCCTTCTTTTCCGCATCATGGGATAGAACGTCTATCCCGCTTATCTTGAGTTCGAATGACTCATTCGAACCTGCTGATATGGTCTCTCCATCGGGGGCCTCGAGATCTCCACTGAATGGGATATTGAACTCGAACTCAACGGTTATTTCCGTCAGTCCGGAGTTTTCTACGAAGAAATCAACCTTGGTAGAACCCTGATCCGATAGAATAAATGCGTTTGTTGAGTCTTCTCCAGGGTAGTTAATGCCCAATTCCCAAGAATCTAGCTCTTGTGACGAAGCCGGAGTAGTCGCGAAAAGAGACAATGTCAGGACGGCCCCTAGGAGAATTGAGGCAGACCTAGAAACCATCAAACCACCAGTAAGTCCCTACAAGCCCTCTTCGTCAACACCTTCACCATCTTCCTTCTATATGATGGGGAGAACCAAGTGTTCTGCACTGGCTTTACCGCCTTTCTGATAGACTCCGCGAGGACTTCAACAGTTTCAGCACCGCGCCAACTTGATACGGCCTTCTCAGCCTCTTCCGAATGGAGACTAGGGATAGACTCGAGACCAGTCGTCGCAACTCGTAGATTTTCAGGAGCTCCGCTCGAACCTCCTCTCCAAAGTACGGCAACGCCTGCTTCGGGGAAGTCCCATGACTCTCGTTGCCTAAGTTTCTGGTAATCTCCATGCCATTCTGAGGAATCTTCTGGGATGGTGATGTGAGTCACCAACTCACTCTTTTCGAGTATATTTCTTTTCATCCCATCTAACTCAAAGAACTCACCAAGGGGAAGAGATCGAGTCCCTGCTGGTGAGGCCAGATGTATCGTTGCATCGAGACACATCAGTACTGGGGCCAGATCTGCTTGATATGTCGCGACACATAGGGTGTTCTGATTGGGAATGACCCTGCAATCTGCTCCTGTTCCACAATCGCACTTGTGACACCAGTCGATCGACTCACGCCATGTCTCAGATTGGTTAATCCAATAGCACCTCGTATCCAAGCAAATGTTTCCTCCAACTGTTCCAGATTTTCTAATTAGAACGCTGGCAATGGAATTTGCTGCCTTGGCTAGAACTGGATGGGTGGATCCGGCTCCCGCCAATTCAGCAACGCTAACCATTGCACCTATGTGCGTCTCACTCAACTCTCTTAATTCTGGAATCGAAGATAACGAAATTACATGACTCTTCACATTGATATGCCATTTGTAGTTAGGCAATAGATCGGTCCCCCCAGCAATCCAGTCAAAATCCTCTCCAGATTCAGAAAGCTCTTTTGACATATCCAGAGCCTCATCAAGGCTCTTTGGCGATAGTACCTTGAATGGCGGCATCTTCATTTTGAATCCTCCATATGACGCCTCTCGGTATGCTTCCAAGCACTGCCTGCAAGGCGAGGAGAAGTTAGATATTCTTCGTCAGGGGTTACTCTGACCTCCCATCTGGGATCTACTTCATCAGGCGGGGTGGAGGGATCCAATCCGAATAGGGCTCCGTTGTAGTAATCTATTCTCTCCTCATCCAATCTTCTTTCCCTGTCCCTTAATTTATGCTCATCACTTCGCTTTTCGAGAATTGTCTGCAGTTCTGAGTACTCAAGTGACGGGCATTCAAGATCTGTCGGATCTGAGACCCCTTCAGACTTGCATCGCTTCTCAATCATTTTGAATACCCTCTCTGGGGTCATTGGGAGTTCCGAGGTTCTGACACCTACCGCATCGTAAACCGCATTGCAAACTGCGGGGAGAATTGGTAGAAGCGGACCCTCTCCCGCTTCCTTTGCTCCGAAGGGCCCTTCCGGGTCATTTGACTCTACAATTATCGGTACTACTTCGGGCATCTCATGAACACTCGGTATTTTGTAGTCAAGGAGATCGGGATTCATCAGATTCCCGCTTCTCCCATATCGCATCTCTTCTGAGAGGACTTGCCCCATTCCCATATGACAGGAACCGATTATCTGTCCCTTCACTGCCAGTGGGTTTAGGGCCTTGCCGCAATCATGCGCTGCCCATACTTTGTCGACTTTGGTCTGCCCTGTCTCCACGTCCACCGTTACTTCTGCAACATATGCTGAGAATGAGTATGCAGGTGCTAAACCTGCGGCCGCTCCCTTGTGGGTTTTCCCCATCGGTGGCGTCCTATATGCGCCAGATGACACCAGTGCCCCTCGATCCTCTTGTGCCTTGTGCAGTGCCTCCAGGTATGAAACGCCGACTGCTGGGTCGCTCTTCAGGAAAATCCTCCGATCTCCAATCACCAAACCCTTCCTTTCAGCCCCTGTTATCTCCACTGTTGCATCAAGCAATTCGTCCCTGATTTGCATCGCTGCGGAGATGGCTGCATTAGCATTCATGAAAGTGACTCTTGATGAGTAAGACCCTAGATCAACGGGAGAAGTATCCGAATCTCTGGACCTTATTCGAATCATGTCAAGAGGCAATCCCAAGACCTCCGCTACCGATTGTGCGACAACTGTATCTGAACCCTGGCCAATGTCTGCAGCACCAGTATGTACTGTTACACCTCCGTCCATGTCTACTTTCAGATGGACGGTTGCATGTGGGAATTTATTCGGGTCCCAGTGTATGGGTAATCCACTACCGGAGATGAAGAAACCACAGCCTATCCCAATCCCTTTGCCCAAAGGTTGTTTTCTGAATTTCTCGTCCCAGCCGCTCTCTTTCTTTACCCTCTCAAGGCACTCCCTCATGCCAATACTGGTTACCCTAAATCCAGTAATTGTCGCTGAGTGAGGGGGCAGCAGATTTGCAAGACGGAGAGTTATCGGGTCAACCCCAAGATTCTCGGCTAGGTCATCCATGCCAACTTCAACTGCACACCTCGAGTTTACCGCTCCATGACCTCTCATGGCCCCACTGGCCGGTTTATTCGTCCACACTCTTGCTCCTGTGTAGTGGAAAGCACCAATCTCATATGGTGCTGTGTGGAGCACCCCATTGTAGTAAGTGGTCACATGTCCGAAAGAGGCAAACGCTCCACCATCAATTAGTGCATCAGTCTCAATCCCACAAATCCTACCTTCCTTGTCAGCATGTAGGTTCATCTCAATCCTAGATGGGTGACGGCCCCTGTTGACCCAGTAAACCTCCTCCCTGTCGAAAGTGATTCTCACCGGCCTGCCACATTTTCTCGCAAGAATGGCTGCGCACATCTCATGTGGAAATGGATCCGACTTCCCTCCGAACCCTCCTCCGACAAATGTTCGATGCACATTGATCTGATGCATTGGGATTTCCAAAACATCAGCCAACGCTCTGTGAAGGTAGTGAGGAACTTGTTGTGGCGTGTACAAGGTCAGTCTTCCGGTCGGGTCCCAATCCGCAACCACCGCGTGTGGCTCCGTGAAAGCATGATTGACTCCCGCAAATAACCAGCTTTTCTTGTGACTGGCGACCGAGGTTTGCATCATCCCATCGATGTCTCCGAATTCTTGGAAGACCCTCTTCTGGATGTTCGACTCACCGATATGGTAGTTGCCACGATCATGAATCGGCTCTTCGCTATCCTCCAGGCCCTTGCGCATATCATGAGTCGGCTCCAGAATCTCGTATTCGACCTGGATTAGCCTTTCTGCCTCTCTCGCAGTGCTCTCATCAACTGCGGCTACGCAGGCAACCAAGTCACCAGCATGTCGAACTTTCTCGACTGCCATTGCATGCTCATCCTTTGTAACTGGGAGTACTCCGAATCGGTTTTTCGCGTCATCCCCCGTTGCAATTGCAATCACTCCAGGCAATTCAAGCGCTTGGGAGCAGTCTATCGAGAGGACCCTTGCATAGTGATGTGGTGAGCGAACAATCCTGCCAATGAGCTCCCCCGGGAGGCGTACATCATCCCCGTAATGCGCCCGACCAGTAACTTTCCAAGAACTGTCCACTAATGCAGTCGGCTTTCCAATTATCTGGCCACTTACTAATTCGTCATGTCTGTGTGGCCCCCAGGGTTGCTTCAATGATCCACCCTGTGAACTGGGAATCATTTCTGGATTAGTTGATTCGGAGAATCTATTCTTCCCACCAGAACCAGGTCTGGAAAATGGAAGTTTTCCCGGTTGTTGCCGATATCCGATAATCTCATCATCGCTCGTCGTTGACCTCTTATCCTTCTTCTTGGACATACTAGTTTCCACCAAATCCTGGATGAGGGTCACTCTTGGCGCTCGTTGAGTCTTCAACACCAGTTCCAGAGACAAGAATATCTGATGCTGCTTTCACTGAGTCTACAATCTGCTGGAAACCTGTACACCGGCAAAGATTGCCCTCAATCGCACTCTTGATTTCTTCATCATCGGGTTGGGGTTTGTCAGAAAGTAGAGCCGAGATAACGACTAGAAATCCAGGGGTGCAGAATCCGCATTGACTACCTCCAAATTCAGCGAACGTCTGTTGAATTGGGTGTAGGTGATGCCCGTCAGCCAATCCTTCAACTGTGGTAATATGCGTCTCATTTGCTTCGATTGCTAAGGTTAGGCAGGATAATCTAGGTTCTCCATCGATGAGGACAGAACAGCACCCACAAGTTCCCATGTCGCATCCGCGTTTGGTCCCTAGACTCCCTACCCTGTCTCTCAGGACATCGAGTAAAATTGCATTACTTTCGATGAAAATTGAAGCGTCTTCTCCGTTCACGGTAGCATTCCACTCGACCTCGTCGGGATGAGGGAGCATTGGGAGTCGGAACTGCACCACATTATGACCAACCGCACTCATCCTTTGAGCATTCGGTTTACTGCCATTACCTAGTTGAAATCACTGATTGCCTTCTTTACAACCTCTGACTCGGCTCTTTTTAGGTGCTCACCGATGGTGCTCCTAGCTATTCCCAACTGATCTGCAAGTTGTTTCAGCGTGACTTCCGAGCCATCTTCGTAGTAACCCCTACGAACGGCTAACTCTAGAACCTCCCTCTGCTTTTCCGTTAGAAAATCCAAGCTCTTCTCAGATCCATTCTTTATTGTCTGGACGCTTATGGTATCGGGTGGCATCACAGTTCTGACGAATTCCAAGAAACTTCGTATAGAGCTTGAAATTCCAAAGATTCTGAACTCCAATCCATTTTTCGAGTCAATTCCATATGGCGGATAGACATAGATGTTTGATAACTCAACTGCAGATATTGCCAGAGGATGAGTACAACGAATACTGACAAGAATTCCGCTTTCGTCTTCTTCGTGTTTCTCTAAAACCTCAAAGCTGTGTAATTCTGAGATTTCGGAAAGTTCACGCCCTTCCTTAATTTTCAATTCGACTAGTTGGGTAACACCATCGGATTCTGTTGAAAGATGACCAAGAACCTCAATTCTTTCACAGATTCCCATCAGCGTGTCGATCTCGTCAATTCCGCTCAGAGAGGAAACCTTCCATCTCAGGAGAACCTTCCTCATGGCTTTGCAAGTTCTTTTTTCTATATAATTGCCAACCCTAGTTCCAGTATGCTTCTCGAATATCCTGATTCGACTCCATACAAATCTCGACATCAAATGGCCTCTGTTGCATTGCATAACTACCATTCAGATGCTCAACAATTGGCTTGACGTTACTTTCGTTCACAACCCCCCAGCCGACCTGTGTACACGGGGCTACGGGAGACATCGGAGTTGTCCCTGAAAGAGGGTCCCAAGTTGTGAAGGAGGGATACCAAGCAGAGAGATTCAGAGCATCTCGCAGATCGTCATTTGTCAACGAGAAATTTGTTCCATTCACTATCAATCCCATTCTTAGATTCGGATCCGCTCCAGAAGACAGGTCCCCAAATTCCGATCTTAGACTCTCCAAGACCTCCGAGAGTAGGCCAGCAGTCCTAGGCGTGGCAAAAGAAGTTCCCGATGTCCAATGGTAGCCGTCGATATCATCGTGATTGGGCAAGAACTGTGTCCAGTCTGCCGCTATGTCGGGGTATGAGCCGCTCATAGTCTCCTTCTGATCGTCGTCTTCTTCGGCGTAGCCGGAAATTCCAATGCTCCAAGGAGGACCTGCAGTGGAGTCTTGAATTGCCGGAGAAGGGGAGTTGTCAGCGGCCCCAGTGTGAATTTTCTTTTCTTGAACCACGGCCACCTTTGTTGCATCCTCAATCCCTGGCACTGGAACTGAGAGGATCGGGCCGAAACTAGTTGTAATAATGTCAACCAAAGGTTGGTTCGCCGCTGCTAGAACAGCAGCATCGCTGAATCCCTCGACGAAGAAAATTACCGCATCAGGATTTGCGTTAAGAACCGCTCCGGTCACTGCCGTCCCATGCCCGTCACTAGGATCATCCAGAATCGGAATCTCGGTGTTATCATCGGGGGTGGTTCCGATTATTCTGGAACCTCTAAACCAAACAATATCTCCAGATTCTATCACGTCCCAGCAACTTTCCTTGTCAGCCTCATACCTCTCTTGCCAAGTACCATTACTGGTGATATTGCACACCATGTTCACCCCTAGTTGATCAAGAAGCCACTGCGGGTAAGACTCGTTCATCGAGAAGTGATCATGATAGACGTTGATGCCCGTGTCGATTGGCGCTACCACGCTAAATGAACCGAATCCTTCGATAACCTCAGTTTCTGTTTCCATTCCCTTGTCCTGCCCACCAAGACAACCAACAAGGGACACCGATAGCATCAGCACGGCAATGAGAGCAGCGACAGTCTTCACAATGTCCCGCAATTGACCATGAATTTCATACTTAGGTTGGGCTGATTGTCCTTTCCAATGAAAGAATTTCCGCGCAAACGGCTATTGCAATCTCTTCGGGCGTGTCTGCTCCTATTTCCAAACCAATCGGGCACCTAACAGAATCCAAGACTCTCTTTTCGATTCCATGTTCGATCCCAGATCTTTCGAATTCTGACCACTTCTTCTTTGAACCAATTGCACCGATCCTGGGCCTCTCGATTTCATCTGAGGCTCTAAGTAGTCCGATCAGTAAGTCTTCATCCACTCCCCAGTCATGACTCAGAAGAAGTATATCGGAGAACCTTCGAAGAGACTGCTTATCCTCTTCACTAAGAAACTCTTCTACAGAGCAACATATTACTCTTTCAGCATTAGGAAAACGTTCGGAATTGCTGTAATTCCCTCTTATGTCGAAAACACTGTATGACCAATCCAGGTTATCGCAAACATTCGCTATTGCGAATCCCACATGTCCACCACCCGCAATCAAGATGTGAGGCCTTGGATCAATCACTTCCATAGCCACAGTCACGCGCCCCCCACATAGGCTGTCCAAGGCTGTCACCTCTTTTCCCTTCCCGTCTTTGTGCAACAGAAAAATCTCCACAGAACCACCTTTCTTCCTATTCGAGACATTCTCTGGAGATAGCATATCTTCCAACTTCTGACTCACTTTCATCTCGAGTCCAGCACCGCCGACCGTCCCGAATGTAGCTCCAGATGAACTGATTGCGAGCTTCGCACCCGGCTTTCCAGGAACGCTACCCTGAGCCTCGATTACCGATGCGATTGCAACTCTTTCACCACCTCTCAGCATCTCGAGTGCCCAAGACAATACGGCAATGCTCACGCCCACCTGACCGGGCACTCTGCCTTTGGAGTTACTATTGCTAGCCCAATGCTACATCTAGCATCATCATTATTGTGAAACCAATCATTACTCCCATGGTTGCAATGTCTCCATTTTTCCCCCTATGGGCCTCAGGTATCAACTCTTCAACTACTACGAAAATCATAGCGCCAGCAGCGAATGCAAGCGCATAGGGAAGAATCGGATCTACATAGACTATGGTCGCTGCACCCAATACGGCTGCAATTGGCTCTACCATTGCAGATAACTGGCCCCACCAGAAACTCTCTTTCTTGCTCAAACCCTCTCTTCTTAGTGGGACTGAGACTGCAGCTCCTTCGGGGAAGTTCTGAATTCCTATTCCGATAGTCAATGCAATCGCTGCTCCAAAACCATCTCCAGTTGCAGCAGCCCCAAAGGCAACTCCCACTGCTAGTCCTTCGGGTACGTTATGCAGTGTGATGGCAGAAATCAGAAGCTTACTCCTATGCCAACTGGTCTTGATCCCCTCAGTCTCTTCTGGAGGGGCTCCCGGGTGAAGGTGGGGGAGGTAGGCATCGATAACCCTCATGCACACGCCACCCATTACGAATCCGAATGCCGCCGGAAGTACCTTCGAAAGACCTTCTCCATCCGTTTGATCGATCGCCGGACTTAGAAGCCCGAAGCAACTCGCTGCAATCATCACACCTGCAGCGAAACCCAGCATTCCATCCAGTGCCTTTCTGTGTATTTCGTGAAAGAAAAATACCAGACCTGCTCCTGCTGCGGTCATGAACCAGGTGAACATACCCGCTATCAAGGCCTGCTCAATAGGGCTAAAACCATCGAGCAGCTCTTCAGGACTCATGGCCGTGGGTTGAAATTATACTTTTCAATTTTCTTCAATAATCGAATCTAATTTACAATTCAAATCCTCAATATCTGCGGGCGTATCGATGTTTAGATGGAGGGTTTCGTCAAATACTTCGAACCTGACTGGTTCAACGATTTCTCTCAGAGGCGAATCCTCGGGACTCTCTCTCACCCTTCCAACGTCCACGGGCGATAATAGCAGAGGATGCCCTCCCTTCCCATCTCGCATTGGACAGCAACTCTGTTCGGAATCGAGTAGTCGCTGAAGTGTAGAATCTGAGAATCCCGGCCTATCTACTGGCACTACCAGTAATCTGTAGTTCTGCCCCTTTGCGAAATCAATACTAGAAATTCCTACCTTGAGGGAACCAGTCCTTCCTTTCTGAGGTTCTACATTTTCAACTACACTAGATCCGGGAATTTCAGTGGAAATATTGGCAATATTCGTCTCATTTGCCACCACGGTGACATCGACTCCCCTACTAGAGACCCTTTCTGCCAGCCATCCTACTAGAGTGCTGTTTCCTACCTGGATTAGCGCTTTATCCTGCCCTAGTCTAATGCTAGAACCAGCTGCAAGAATCACACACTCAATCCGAGGCAACTCCATGGAGTCCGGTTACGAGGCTTCGTAATAGTGCTATACCAATCCGTCTAGAATTCCACTAAGATAAGTCATGTAAGAAACATAGGTAAGGATCATCAATGAACCAACAGGTCTTGAGAAGTCCTTCCCTCTGAGAAATGCAGTAACAACGAAACCAGATGTTGCAATTACTACCAGGATGTCTCTGGTGAATTCACCATCGACTACAATTCCGCCTCCGAAAATGCTGGCAATGCTAATTATTCCCATGATATTCATTACATTGGAGCCGAGGACGTTTCCTACTGCCACTCCGCCCTGCCCCCTGAGTCCCGCGACTACCGTAACAGCAAGCTCTGGTAATGATGTTCCCAGGGCAACAATTGTCAGACCTATCACTGCCTCCGAGACACCAAAAGTCTCCGCAATATTAGTCGACCCATCCACCAAAAGTATAGCTCCCAACCATATCATTACCCCACCAATTATGCAAGCTGGTATTGCTACAGACATATTCCCTGGAAGCCAAGAGTCTTCGAACTCATACTCGTCATCTCCAGCTATTGCTTTCGAGTATGTGTAGTAATAGTATGCGATTAGACAAGATAGCATTACAACACCCCCGGATAGGGGGACCTCGCCTCCAAATACGAAAACAGCCATGAAAGCAGTAGCCGCTATTACTGCTACAGAATCTCTCTTAACGCCCTCTCCCCCTTCAGATCTCGCACCAAGAAATGCTGCCGTTCCAAGTACAAGCATCACATTGGCAACATTGGATCCGAGTACCCCACCAATTGCTATGTCCGGAGCGTCATTCCCTACGGCTTCAATTGCGACAGCCAACTCAGGTAGCGAAGTTCCCACAGCCACCACAGTGAACCCAACAACAAGAGGGGAGATACTGAGATTCTGCGAAATTCTGGTCGCACCTTGGACCAATGCTTCCCCGCCCCCCATTAGCAATATGAATCCGGAAAGAACGAATAGAACGTCTACTATGGTCCCATCCATATCTCATTCCCGGAACATTTCACAAATTACTGTTTGCTAATTCTGCTATGGAACCTGATCAAGTACACGCTCTCTCGATGTGCCTGACAACTACTCCTACGCTGGGAATGGTGTGATCCTCCAGAGTAGGTGAAAATGGGACTGGAGTATCCAGAGCCCCAATTACAATCGGTGGAGACTCCATCCTCCAGAAAGACTCTTCAACAATTCTACTTGATACCGTGTGTCCGAAACCCCCTGTCCATTGTGACTCTTGCAGAACTATCAGACGACCCGTCCTCAATACTGAATTTATACAGGTCTCGGAATCAAATGGAACGAGAGTTCTGAGATCGACTACTTCGACTTCTGTTCCCTTTTTGGAGGCCTCTCTAGCAGCATCAAGGGCAACATGAACCATCGCTCCCCATGTGACAATTGTGATGTCCCGCCCTCCACGAACTATTCGAGCAGAACCAATGGAAATATTACCACTTTCAAGCCTCTGGTCAACCGATTTAGTATCAACGATTTGGTTGATTGAATTACCCCATCCAGTCATCCCTCCCCTAAGTCCGTATAGTCCAATATGCTCAAGGTATACAACTGGATCAGGAAGGTGATGCGATTCGATCAGAAGATCATAAGCATCTTGTGGATTGCTTGGGAAGACGATTACCAGGCCCGGGTCATTCGTAAGCCACGACTCAATCATGTTCGCGTGGAATGGTCCACTACGGGTCTTTGCTCCAAGTGGAATTCTGATAGTCATGGGCACTTCAGCACCCCATCTCCATCTTAGCTGAGCTGCATTATTTACCAATGGATTCATTGCCAGTGAAGCAAAACCGCCGAATTGAATCTCTGCCAGTGGCCGCATACCCCCCAAGGCAGCTCCTGTTGCAGAATGAATGATTATTGCCTCAGAGAGTGGCATATCCAGGAGTTTTGCTTGATGCCCTTTTGCCCTAAGTCCCAGATTCATCCCGAAAGCACCAGCGACTTCCATATCTTCCCCCATGAACAACATCTGCTCTCCAAATTGTTCAGCCAGTGTCGCCATGGCATTCTGTATGGATCTACTGAATGTCCATGAGTTTGAAGCATCTGAAAACTTGATTCCGTATTCTCCAGAACTTAGAACCGCTTCCGGGATCTCTCCTCCTCGCTCGATTCTACTTATCTGCTGCTCATGACTTGTTGCATCAAACAGTGAGGTCACTCCTCTTACTACTGAATTCCCCTCGGGCCACTCCATTTCTTCCAATTCACTCCTGGCTCGATCAATCTCCTCTTCCTCTTCCTGTAGTATTCGATTCAGTACCTGTTCCCCCACTCCTGATTTAATCAGCAATTCTCTGTGGCTTGGAAGTGGGTCCTTCTCGGACCAGTATCGAAGCAAATCTCGATCAACATAACCAGGAGGATTCCCGCTTGAAGATCCGAGATATAGGTCGTCGTGATGATGCGCATGACCACAACCCCTCATCGTCTCCACGTGAATCAGAGTGGCCCCACAACCGGCCATGGCGAATTCTCTAGCTACTGCTGAGGATGCGTAGAACATCCCTGGATCAGATCCATCAATAGTCCACGAGGGAATTCCCATTGCGTGACCCTTGTCACCAAAAGTCTCTGCTCCAGATTGTGCTGAATTGAACGTGTCGAGAGCAATCTGATTATTCTGAATCATAAAGCATATTGGAAGTCCACGTACTCCAGCGAAATTCATAGCCTCCCAGAACTCGCCACTACTGCTACAACCCTCTCCAACCGGAGCTAGATGAAATCTCTTCACACCAAGTTGTTTCGCAGCCAATGCCACTCCCGTTGTAGTTGCACTTGCTATTGGAAGGGGCGCTGTTGGGGGTAGTACTCTCTTATCCCAATTCCCAATGTGCAGGTCACGCCCTCCGCCTCCCTCGATACCTCCATCCATGTATGATTCCGCCTTCCCCATTTGGGCTGCCAGAACTTCAATCGGAGTCTGCCCCATTGCTAGAGCAAGACCCATATCCCGAATCATAGGTGCCACAACGTCTGCATTTTGCCTCTCTCCCTCGGGGAGATCAATCGCTCTAATCATTGCAGAAGCACAAGCTGCCACGCCCTCTTGCCAAGTAGATCTGAAACCCTTCCCGCCGAAAGTACCGCCATCTGGTGTCGGTAATCCAGATGCGAATAGATCCTTTAATTGCTCATCAACTAATCTGGTTCTTATCATCCATCTCTGCCATTGTAGCCTATCTTCTACAGTTATTGAGTGGTAATGGGCAATCCTCCTCAGACAGATTTTAACATCTACTAGGAACCTCTCCATCCTTCTTTCAAGGAATACCTCTCCCGATCTTCGAGGAATGATTTCGGTTTTGCCCAAAGATGAAAGATTCGGGCCAAGAAGACGATCCGCCAATCTAATTTCCAACTTAGAAACCAGTATTTCTGAGAATTCGTGAAAGCCATCGCCGTCCAGGTGATTTGGCATCTTCAGACTATCCCAACAGTCCGAAACAGCATCCAAATGACCATCGTGCCTTTCTGCGATGAACCCCAATAAGTCATTTCTGACGTCATTAGTAGGGACTCTATATGGGAATTTTAACGGAAGTCCCGGTTTCCAACCAGACCCCCAAATCTTCGGTAATAGAGATTGGGGGCCATCATTTGAAAGAGCGATATCAGGAGTTTCTTCCTCCAAAGATAACCCAGCGTTTCTTCTAGAAACCTCTTCTTCGAGAAATTCAATCTTAGCACGCGGATCTCTTTCCCAAATCTCCACACTCCTCGTCCTCCCCTTGCCGGAGGATGATCTATCTAGCGTGGTCCTGACCCTTTTTTCACATTTGGAGCACTTTCTGTCCAATTTATTCGTATTACTAGACCTAGTTTTCCAAATCTGGTGGAGGCCGCATCCAGGGCACTTCCAAATCCCTATTCTTGCCAATACCATGATTGCCCCAGAGGGTATAGTACAACAATATTGGCTATGTTTTTGATAGTTTAACCACAATTATTTATTTAATGTGGTATTTCTATAAAATAATTTCTATATTATCTTAATTATACCACATAAAAATGATATATTGTATCTAAAATAACCACATTATATCTAAAACTTTGTTAAAATCAGTAAAAAATAATAATATACCACATTAAAATGGTTTACAATAAGTAATAATACCACATTAATACTTAACTATTCTTGGATCTACATTGTCAGACCAAGAGAGTATCCCTCCAGTCAAGTTGAAAACACGTCCAATTTCCAAATCAGATTCTATGATGAATCTGGCCACAGCAGCCGACCTTTGTCCACTTCGGCAGTATACGACGATGTCAGTTCGCATTGGCAGCTCAGACAATCTCGTAGGAATCTCAAGATGCATTATTCTGGCATCAGTACCTTCAATCGAAGCAATAGCCTCTTCATCCGCTCTTCTAACATCTAGAAGGAATGGTTTCCAACCGGCCTGTCTCCGTTCGAAAAGATCCTTCGCACCAATCTCTCCAAAATCTCTGCTCACTGAGTCTTCTAATCTTGTGACTCTAACTCTTTCTGGATTTTTCGAAAATGATAGTGACCTCATTTCCATCGTCAAAGCATCAATTACCAGTAGTTTTCCTCTCAGATTTTCTCCAATTCCCAGGATTACTTTCAGTGCCTCTGAGGCCTGAAACGTTCCAACAATTCCTGGTAGTACGCCCAATACACCAGCTTCCGTGCAATTTGGCGACAATTCTGGAGGAGGGGGGGTGGGAAACAGATCACGATAATTTGGACCACCGTTATGGTTGAATGTGGAGACTTGCCCCTCGAATCTATGTATGCTGCCGAAAATCCAGGGTTTATCCAGAATCTCACAAGCGTCCCCAATAAGATATCGAGATTGAAAATTATCCGTCCCATCTATAATTACATCATAACCACTCAATATTTCTAATGAATTTTCATGAGTTAGCCTATCCTCCATCTCAACGACATCAATGTCGGAATTAAGTCCCTTGATCCAGTTAGAAGCAGACTCAACCTTGGATTTGCCAACCCAGGAAGAATTGTGGATGATCTGCCTCTGTAAATTGGATGAACTAACCGTGTCATTGTCGATAATGCCTATTCTGCCGACTCCAGCTGCAGCCAAATACATCAATGCTGGAGAGCCCAAACCTCCGGCTCCAACAACCAGGACCGATGATTTCAGCAATTTCTCCTGCCCTTCTTCTTCTACCCCCGGGAGAACAAGGTGTCTTGCGTACCTCTCCCTCTGCTCTGAACTCAAGTAGCCTGACATTGTCACTGTGAAAGGGCGTCCAATCAAGGTACCTTCGGTCCTCAATCTTGCTCTTCCAACCACTTTTCCGCATCTATTGCTGCCTGGCATCCCATTCCAGCAGCAGTAATCGCTTGTCGATATCTTTTGTCAACAACATCCCCTGCAGCAAATACTCCTGGGACTGCAGTCATTGTATTCTCCTTGTGGACTATGTATCCTTCTGAGTCAGTTTCCAACTGATCATCGAGGAAACTGGTAATTGGCTTATGCCCTATTGCGATAAATGCTCCAGAGCAGCTAATCTCCTCCTCCGAACCATCTCTTGGGTCCTCTAGGACTGCCCCAATAAGGCCCTGATCGCCCGCAATCCATTTTTTCACCTGCCTGAATGTCTTGATCTCTATTTTTGGGTGCTCAGCAGCCCTTTCGTACATCACCTTAGACGCCTTGAAAACCTCCCGTCTGTGGATTACAGTAACCTTGCTAGCAAACCTAGTCAGGAAAATCGCTTCCTCCATAGCAGAATCCCCTCCTCCAACAACAATAATCTCCTCGTCTCGGAAGAAAGCCCCGTCACAAGTGGCACAAGTCGATATTCCACGTCCCTTCTGCTCCTCCTCGCCTTCCGCCCCTAGCCAAATCGCTTCTGCACCGGTGCAAATTATCAGCGACTCTGCCTTGAACTCCTCTCCCTCTACCCAGACACTAAAGGGGCGTTGCGAAAGATCCACTCTTTCCACATTCTTGTCTTGGACCTCTAAACCGAATCTTTCCGCTTGTTCCCTCATTTCTACCATCATCTCAGGCCCACCAATTCCCTTTGGATACCCTGGAAAGTTCTCTACATCCGAAGTTAGCATTAGTTGGCCTCCTGACATGTATCCGGCGAACATCAGTGGACTCAGCAGCGCTCTAGCCGAGTACAGTCCTGCAGTGTAACCTGCAGGCCCCGATCCAACGATGATCACGCTCTTGACGTCCTCGCCCATAAGTCACCGCGGTGTAAGGCATCCCTTGAATCTTGACAGTCAAATCACCATGTCGAATCGGCAAAATAATGAAAGAAATCGTAATATAACGACCATCCAGCGGACGAATCATGCCAAAATACATGTATTCTGGAAACTACACTAAGGAAGGTGCCGCTGGTCTGCTAAAGGACGGGGGCAAGGCAAGGAAGGAAGAAGCCAAGAGAATAGTGGAAGCTATGGGTGGATCCCTGGAATCTTACTATTGGTCATTCGGAGAGATGGATTTCATGATGATCGCCGACGTCCCCGAGGCCATGGCTGTGAAGTTCTCCCTCCATGTGGGAGCATCGGGAGTTTTCAACGGAAAGCTGACGCCACTAATCACCGTCGAGGCAATGGAAGAAGCCACTTCCACTGAGTTGCCTTCGATGCGCCTTCCTGGCGAGTGATGCCTTAGTTCACTCAGACATCGCTGCGACCGCACCGACTGCGGACCTTGCATGGGGCTCCAGCCTCGGCTCGATGTGTTCAGGCTCGGCACCAGGGCCAATTATTCCTAATCCGATCGGCTTGTTGTACTTGATTTGCAATTCAATAATCGACATAGTTACGGAATTTCCCATCACAAGGCCATGATCAGTCTGGCCGCGTTCGATAATACCCAAGACAATCGCTCCATGGATTTCTTCATTCTGGAGCATCCTGTCAAGAGCGAGGGGCGCCTCCATAGAACCGGGAACCCAAATGACATCTCGAACTAGTAGGTTCTTGGAAGCCGCCTCATCTCTGGCAAATTCAAGCATCCTCTCTACTTCTTCACGATGAAAAGACCCACAAACAACTCCAAGATTCATGATTTTCCCATCCTGAGCATCGTCTCCACAACTGCTTGGGTTCTCGAGTCTATCTCAATGTTTACTCTGTCCCCTATGACCTTCTTATCCAGTGTGGTAATTCTCAGAGTCTCTGGAATAATGTGCAAACCGAAACTCTCCTCATCACATTTCCCCACGGTTAGGGACATTCCATCAACAGCAATGTATCCCTTCTCTAGTATGAATGGGGAGCATCCATCTGGAATGGATATTAGAAGGTCCAAACCCTCTCCAACTGTGTTCATCTCTAATATTTCAGCCGTCCCCATCACATGCCCAGATAGGATATGGCCCCCTAACTCGTCTCCGAGCCTCATCGACCTCTCGACATTGAGCAGATCTCCCTCCGACCTATCGGCTAGGGTTGTCCTATCCAGCGTCTCTGTAATCGCATCAAAGGTCACCTCTCCGGAGTCCATGCTAACCACGGTCATGCATACGCCATCTAGGGATACGCTTGCTCCAGATTCAAGTCCGTCCACTAAATCTCCCAGATCCACTGTTATTTTGCGGATCCCCTCGCCTTCGACAATCTTCAGAATAGGTACAGTTCCAGACACAATTCCCGTAAACATACTCAGTCCTCCTCGTAGGGTCCACCCTCTGTGTTTGGCCACAAATCTAGAATCCTTGCAATAATCTTCCTAGTCCCGTCTAGATCATCTGAAAGACCCTCGACTCGAGTCACTTCGACTTTTTCGAAGCCAGCATTGTCAAGACCAGATCTAATCGCGTCAATCGAGTGCTTCTGATCATATCCCAGTGCAATAAGATCGGGCTTCACTTCCCTCAAAATCTCGAAAATTGGCACCCCCGGGGGATTCCCAACAATTGCCTTGTCTACGGGCTTAAGCCCCTCCACCATTCTTCTCCTCAACTCCTGACCTGTGACTGGTTCATGTTTCTGATTCCTTACGGTCTCATCATTGGCAATGACTACAATAAGCTCGTCACCAAGTGATTTTGCTTGCTCAACGTAGTGCAAATGGCCTGCATGCAGGAGGTCGAAGATCCCAACTGCCATTACTCTGACCATCATTGAGTCCCCGTTGATATCTTCGCCTAATCCTTTTCATCGAAAGCAGTAGAAATCTGATCCCCAGTAATCATCGGAATCCCATACCTATCTGCATAATCCCTGGCTCCTTCCAAGGACAACGCACCATCGCCATCGGTCTCCAGCATTTCCGCACCAATTGTACAGGGGACCAAACCTGCCAATCTGGCTATCGATACAGCCAGTTCAGTGTGCCCCTCCCTCGTCTTTAGCCCCCCAGGAGACTCTCTGCACACAGGGATATGTCCAGGGGTCCTGAATTCCTTGCCCAATTGAGAGAGTGCGAACTCGCCGCCAGAACCACTATCCAACAATTCTCCAGACAGTTCCCCGAACCTTCTTGTTGTCAGAGCCCTGTCTCTATCGGTAATTCCCGTATACGTCTCTCTGTGGTTTAGAGAAAGAGTGAAGGCAGATCTCGAATCGTACTGCAGATCGTTTGTAACTAGATGACCAAGTACGGGGTTCTCTCTAATCAAGGAATCATGAGAATGTAGGTCCTGTAGCCATGGGAGTCCAAACATCTCCCCGATTTCATTCCCAATAGCTAGGAATAGTAGACCCCCGCAGTCGTTCCGCAGTCTCCTGATTATCTCTGGCGTAGTCGATGTTGCAGGCCATAGAAGATCCGTCTCCTTCTCTCTGAAATCTGAGTCAAAGATCATTACCGGATTCCCTGACTTGAATGCGGCAATCGCTCTGGCCACTCCGTCGTCCATGTCAGGCGGAGGGGCCATTGATACCCGATACTTTCGGTCCAGAAATAATGATGTCTTGGGGCAAACCCCGCGAGTTGATGGTAGTAGCCAACTCATCATCTTCTCCCGTCCGAGTCGATCTTGCCGGAGGTTGGACAGACGTGGGCCCATATCCTAGGGACTTCGGAGGTGAGGTCGTAAACTTCGCCATAAATCTCAGAGTTTTTGCTAGGGCTGGCTCAGATTCAGATAATACAGAGACTAACTTTGAGTTTCCAGTACCCAGGGGCTCTGGTCTGGGGACCAGTTCTGCCATGAATGTCGCCTTGTCTGCACTGATCTCACCCGATCAAATTGAAGATCAGGAGAAACTCGCCGAGGAGGCCTTCGTTCTCGAGTCAGAATCTGGAAATTATTGTGGCAGGCAAGATCAGTGGGCCTCGGCATTAGGTGGTTTCAACCATCTACTGTTCATCGGTGACACTGTCGAGAGGATGCCATTTGAGCCAATGAGGTCATCATTGAATTGGCTGAAGAAGCACCTCGTTATCTCATTCTCGGGTAAAAGCAGGAATTCCGGAGATATGCAAGAATCCGTTTGGTCCAGATACTCAAATGATGACCAGGATGTTATCAACGGCCTCCACAAGATTAGGGGTGCTGCTAGGGTAATGGCAAATGGACTCCAACAAGACCGTAGAGACATGGTGGTCGCTTCATTGAATGAGATCTGCGAGGGTGTGGACTTGATGGACAGGGCAATCCATGACCCATTCAGAGATGTTGTAGATCCTCTCATCGATAGTGGTTCTGCTGTAGCTTGGAAGGCATTGGGGGCCGGAGGAGGAGGGTGTTCAGCAATTTTATGCTCTCCCATGGGGCGTGACGAGGTTATTCAGGCAATAGAAAGAGCGAGATGGGAGATAATTGATTGGGATTTCGATAACACAGGTGTAATGATACACGATTGAATTTCTAGTAAGAAATCTCAAACATGACCATTTGCCCGACCATCCATGGCCGACCGGCGCTATATGTTCGCCTCACTGGCCTTATTGGTCTTAATCGCACCATTGGCATCCTCTTCCATCTCTGTTGAGCCATCGCGGCAAGGAGGATTCGATGCAAATGGAGACTGGATTCCAAGCGTAGAGTCAGACATCCACTGGAATTGGTGGACCCATTGGAGTCGAGACAAGGATTCCAACTCCATTGACGACAGATTGGAATGGTTGATTGAGCAACCAGAACAAACTCAGAGAGATTGGTGGAAGAGAGCCCCCGAGGGAAGCGCTCGTATTTTCGTCGACTACGACCACCACCCCACAGATGCTGATATCTCAGCATTGGAGTCACTAGGGGTTGAAGTAACCTTCAGATTCGGATACTTGAACACGGTTTCTGGCACATCGCCATTTGCACCCATCATCAACGAAGGAGGCATCAGGTCCCTCAATGGCGTGGTGATGATCGAGGACCTTGGACTTGCCGAGACAAACATGCACGAGGCAGCTCCCAATATGGGGGTCGACACAGTTTGGGAAGACTTCGGACTCGATGGTACTGGTTCTGTTATCGCTATCCTGGACACCGGAGTTCGTGGGGATCACGAAGGCCTCAACGATATGGACGACGATCCGTTCACCTGTATCGATGACCCTCCCGAGCCAGATCCGCTGGACCCTGAACCGCAGCCCATTCCAGCGGACTGCGACCCCAAAATAATCGCATTCTTCGATGCGGTATTCACCGATGATGAGCAAGACCCATCCACCTCGTATGACTCCGGAACACATGGAACCCACGTTGCAGGTATAGCTGCCGGCTCAGGAGGGGGACAGACCGATCCTGTAACAGGCCTGAGATATGTTGGAGCCGCTCCCGGAGCGTATCTGATTAACCTTCTAGCCTGCTGTGATGGTGATATTGAGGATGTTATGCAAGGCGCCCAATGGGCAATCGACAATAAGGAAAAGTACGGGATAGACATTGTCACGTCTTCCTTGGGGGAACAGCAGTTCGAGCTCCATGTGGATAATGATGGGAGCTCAGCATGGAGCCGTCAAATGGATATGGTCGTGGAAGCTGGAATCATCACGACTCTTTCGGCAGGGAACGAATTCGGCGGAGCAACCCTTGCTGGTTGTAATACGATAGATAGTCCCGGCGATGCGCAACTGCCAGTCACAGTGGCTAGTCTGGACAAGGATCTGGGACTTGCAATATACAGCAGTAGGGGATACACCTCAGATCTCAGAGTAAAACCGGACGTTGCAACAATCGGCTCCGATATCATGGCTCCCGACGCAGCAACCCAGGACGGGTACACCAGCAAGTCGGGAACGAGTATGGCAACCCCGCTGATGGCTGGAATCGCCGCACTGATGGTTCAAGCTAACCCAGATCTGACTCCTACAGAGTTCAAGGAGATCATTTCGGCGCATTCGATAGAACGAGATATCCAATTACTGAACGATCCCGGTTTCAACGACTGCAGCCTCCTAGAAACTCGTCCCGACAACGAGTTCGGTTTCGGACAGGCCGACCCTACAGCATTCGTAGAGGCCGCAGGGAGCATTGATAGATCACTCAACATCTCAATGGAAGTCGCCACTCTGGAAGAGATTGGTAATGAGAGCTACGTCAAAGGAACTTCGAGTGGAGCAGCCACAGGTACCGGTCTGGTGGAAGTCAAGGTAGGTGGTGGAGAATGGTCTGGAGCAGCCGACCTTTCCAAGGATGGAGACTGGTCATCATGGAGCATAAAACTAGACCCACATGAAAAGTCCGGTAACTCCACAATCTATGCCAGGCTGGTAGTTTCTGAGGACAGCATCTCTCCAGTAGATGCTAGGAGGGTGGTATTACTCGATGCCCAATCATCGGGCCCGTCCTCGTCACCAGGTGGATTGACCGACCTAGGCCCGATCGTCTTCCTCGTACCCTTCCTAGTTGCAATAGTTCTGGTATTCTACACAGGTAGGAGAGAGGAATGGTCACTCAGCCCAGATCCATCATCAAGTAATAAATCCGAAGCAGAAACCGAGCAATCTGGGTCAGAAGAAATTTTGTCGTTGTCCGAGCGACTTTCCAATAACTTCGCCGAGTTGGGCAAGGGTGGAGCCATAACCGAGAACTCGGTGAAGAGGGTACTCACTCTTTGCCTACTTTACTTCGCCCAAGGGCTCCCCTCCGGTTTCGCGAGTGTCACCTTCGCAGCTTACCTCGTAGCCAATGGAGTTTCAGTGCCTGAGATTGCAATTCTGTTCGCCACGGTCTCGCTTCCATGGACATTCAAGTGGATTTGGGGGCCTCTAGTGGATTCAGTGTACATTGAGAAATACGGTCCTAGAAGGCAATGGATACTTTTCGCCCAAACTGGAATGGCTATCACCCTAGGGTCCCTACTTCTGGTTAGGGACTTGAATGGACAGATTGATCTGGTCGCCAGGATACTTTTCATCCACAACATCTTCTCATCCCTGCAGGACGTAGCAACGGATGCCCTAGCAGTAGAGGTGCTAGAGCCTGATGAGGTAGCTAGAGTCAACGGACTAATGTTCGCGGCAAAGAGAGTAGGAATTATCTTCGGAGGAGCAGTTCTTGGAGTTTTAATCACCAAGATAGGAATCTCTGGAGTAATAGCGGCCCAATTAGTAATGCTTGCATTCATCATTGTGGTGCCTCTTCTAATGGTTGAGAAGCCAGGCGTCCAACTATTCCCATGGTCAAGAAGTGCTGAACTGGAAGCAGACTCTTCTGAAGAGTTGACTGACTCTGGGGCATTAGTAGCAGAGATGGTGGAGGATTCAGAAATTACACCTTGGACTGAGGAGGAAGAATTCAGAGTAGCCAGAACTGTCGGATACAGTATTGCTAACAATAAGGCAACATTGACTTCCTTCTTTGCAATCTTGGGAGCCTGCATATGGCTATTCGGATTCGTGATAGACATTTTCACTGTGGACTGGAGCTTTGGAAAGTATGTCCGTGAAGGATTCCCTGCACTCGAAGGCAAAGAAGTGCTTTTCTTCGATCTAAAACCTTGGTCGGGAACGAATAGGATAAGCCTAGCACTAATCCTCCTATCGGTTTCTTCGATTGGATATGCCAGGATGAATGGCTCGAAACTAAAGGAATCATTACCAAACCCATTCCTGCTGATCCCAGAATCAACCAGGAATACAGTCGCAAGAACCTCCTTCTACCTGACTAAGGCTTTCTCTGTCAGATCCGCATTCTTACTGATAATTGCAGGACTCCTCGGAGAGTTATATTATTTCACAAGCCCAATTTATGTTGACATTTTCATCAATGAGGCAGGATGGTCGCAAGAGAAGTATAACGGGATAGTCGGCGGGATCGCTTTGCTCGGATCCGTTTCTGGGCAGATAATCGGGGGTATCCTCGGAGACAAGTTTGGGATTCGCAGAGTCGCTATGGTCTCCTTCTTGGTACTGGCTCTGGCAAACGCTACTTTCGCCTTCCTGGAGCCGCAGTGGGGAAATACATGGGTAATGACGGTTTATCTGATAGGCCAGTACTTCATTGCTGGAATAGCCTTGATTTGCATCATCTCGTTGTGCATGAGGCTAACATGGAGTAAGGTGGGTGGAACCCAATTCACCGCATATATGTCTATTCTCAATACCTCAGTCGTTTTCGCTTACACCCTGACTGAGAGGATGATATCAGTATTCAACTATTCAACAGCCATCTACATCGGTGCCGCCCTGACTCTTGTCACCTCCTTCTTCCTAGCCTTCATCGATGAGAATGAGACTGATCGGGTCCTAGAGGGAAGGTGGGATGACGATGATGAATTTGATGATCTGGGAGAATCCCCTTTTTGGGAAAACGACGAAGGGGGCGGGAATCCTGTCGCAATTACATGACATAATTATGGGCGCCGAGAATGACTTTCTTGTCTTCACACAGACGATCTGCCCATACTGCACCCGGGCATTCAGGACCCTCGATTCGAAGGGACTAACCTATTCCGAAATCAACCTCGATAACTTCGATGGCCTTCGAAAGGAGGTTGTAAAGGAAACTGGCCACAGGACAGTACCCGTGGTATTCGACATGCGAGGGGATGCCCCCGTCTTCGTAGGTGGCTCAGACCACCTAATGGAATATCTCTAGAGGGACCAAGACTGGGTTATTCCACCGGCCACTCTAACTCTCAAGAAGGTCGTTCCACCTGTGAAGGTGGCTGTTAGGGTGTATTCTCCAGATGGATAGGGAATTGTCCCGAGAGTCCCCATCTCGCTCGCTCCCGGACCCCATATCCTCTCTAGAGCCGATACCGACATGTGATCCCTGAGGGTAAGTGAGATGGATGAACCAGAGCCACAATCTGCATCGATGAAGTAGATCATCTCGTCCCACTCGCCATCACTCGGGTGGTCGCTAACGAGAAACGTGTCGCGAATCTCGATGTCGTTCCCAGGATCCTCCCATGTGTCGCTGAACAGGTCTCCTCCTCTGACGAAGTAGACATCCCCCGAGTGCCCAGTACCGCTATCGGAGAGCATCATCCTGAGTTTTGTCCCTCCCAACTCGTCCTTCCATGTGAAGGAGTAGAAGAAACCGACTTCGCTATCGAACACGTAATCCAGTCTAGAACCATCCGACGAGCTAGCAATGATCACTGCGGTACTCCCCGAGATGTCGGAGACAAAGGCATCCCATTCCATTGAGAACAGAGTGAAAGACCAGGAGTTCCCCTCCTCGAGGGGGAAACTCAGAACCGATTGCGCGACCCCATTCTCGAAGGCACCCAAATCGGAGTGAGTCATCCTCCCCAGGAATGGGTTGTGGTTGAGAACAGCATGCCGCCTCGCCTCGGTAAGGCTGGAGATCGCTAACATGTACGCAGTACCATCCTCCTCGCTTGTGCTCGCCACCACCAATCTCGCCGTGTCATCGCTGTAATCCGGAGTTGAGAAAGTGTATAGCCACCAATCTCCAGTCTCCCAGATAGGCACCTCAAAATCACTCGTCGCAGAGTCATCCCCGCTCGACTGCCCCCCCGAGCATCCTGCAAGTGATGATGATAGCAGAACCACTAGGATTGCACATGCGCGGCCCTTGCCCATACCCACCCCTAGGGTGATCCTGTCAAGAGCCTGACGCTCTATCGTTTGACTTCAGAGAGCGCCTAGCTCGCCAGTCTTTGACAGCATCCCTGCAATCACAACGCTGACTATGCTCATCAGCTTGATCAGGATGTTCAGAGAAGGCCCACTCGTATCCTTGAATGGATCACCAATCGTGTCACCGACTACAGCGGCGCTGTGAGCATCGTCACCCTTTGCAGCGCCCTCTATGTGCCCTTGCTCGATTGCCTTCTTGGCGTTGTCCCACGCCCCTCCTGCGTTTGCCATGAATAGGGCCATCAGGACTCCGCTAGCGGTTGCACCTGCCAGAGTTCCACCCAGTGCTGCGCTACCTAGTAGCAAACCAATGACTACCGGACTTGATACGGCCACGACACCCGGCATCACCATCTCCCTAAGGGCTGCCTTGGTGGATATGTCCACGCAGGTGGCACTGTCCGGCTCCACTCCCTCGCGACCCTCTAGGAGGCCATCAATCTCCTTGAACTGCCTCCTTATCTCAGTGATCATATCCTCGGCTGCACGTCCAACCGACTTCATCGTCATAGCTGCAACTACGAATGGTAGTGCAGCGCCGATTAGGAGTCCGATTACAACCATTGGCTCGGTCAGACTCAGATCTGCTGCCTGAAGATCAGCACTGGTCTTGAAGGCGGCGAAAAGAGCCAGGGCGGTCAAAGCAGCACTTCCAATTGCGAATCCCTTGCCGATTGCTGCAGTCGTGTTCCCAATCGAGTCAAGCCCATCTGTTATCTCCCTGACATCATCACCCAGGCCGGACATTTCTGCAATTCCACCAGCATTGTCTGCTACAGGCCCATAGGCATCCACTGTCATGGTTACTCCAACTGTGCCCAGCATCCCCATTGCTGCCATTGCAATCCCATACAGGCCTAGATCCCCGCCACCCATCACATGGTTGGCTCCGAAGATCCCCGCAGCCATCAGTAGGACTGGGATGAACACCGACTGCATACCCACTGCTAATCCTGCGATTGCGTTGGTTGCGCTACCGGTCTTGCTAGCTTCCCCGATGTAGGGAATAGCCTTTACCTTGAAGAAGAAAACGTCCTCTATTCCTGTGTAGTACTCGGTAACCAGCCCAATTAGAATCCCAACCAGAGAACCTATTGCGACAGCTTGTATTACCGTAGTTGGCAACTCAAGATAGTCTAGGGCTAAGTAGCCACCACCGATGAAAAGTGCAGCAGCTATGAACGTGGTATTCCTCAGTGCAGCCCCGGGATCCATGTTTTGCATTGCAGTAATGGAGAATACACCAATAATCGAAGCGATGTAACCAACTACTGCCAGTACGATTGGAATCATCAGGTAGTCCTCTGAAACAGCATTGTCCATTGCCACTGCAATCACCATTGCTGCGATTATGCTGCCCACGAAAGACTCGAAGATATCCGCACCCATCCCTGCAACGTCCCCGACGTTGTCTCCGACGTTGTCGGCAATCACACCGGGGTTTCTTGGGTCGTCCTCAGGAATTCCTGCCTCAACCTTGCCAACCAAGTCCGCACCAACGTCTGCTGCCTTGGTGTAAATACCGCCACCTACGCGTGCGAAAAGGGCTATTGAAGAGGCACCCATGCCGAATCCAGCAATGTTTTCCACGGTCAGGAACTCGGTTTGAGTCAGGTAGTACATCAGAGAAATCCCAGCTAGCCCCAGTCCCCCTACGGCTAGCCCCATCACTGCACCGCCATTGTATGACGTGGTTAACGCGGCTGCTTGTCCGCCATCGGCAGCAGCCTGAGCAGTACGACCGTTCGCACTGGTTGCTGATCGCATTCCAGAGAATCCTGCAGCGACGCTGCACAGCGCTCCTATGATGAATGCTATCATGGTCTCCATTCCGAGGCCATTTTCCTCTCCTCCTAGGAGTAGGAGGATTGCCACTAATACAATGAATCCGGAGAGTAACCTGTATTCTGCGTAAAGGAATGCCATCGCGCCGTCTTGGATTTGCCCGGTTATCTTTGCGACAGTCTCGTTTTCGATCTTAATTGAATTCACCTTATTGTACAGTAAGAAAGCAATACCAAGCCCCAAAAGACCCGCTGCAATTCCTATCATGCCTAGTTGTTCTCCATCCATAGTTACACCATCAGTTCGGCTCGCCGAATCGAGTGCTCTATTTAATCCAAATCCAATTGCAAAACTACCTTTGCGGTTTAGCCAATATTTGCATGGATTACCGAGGCAAACGAATTCAGAACACCCGCACCATCGTGTTCGCGTTGGAAGGAGGCCATTTCTTCCTCAGAAATATGCCCCCAATCGAATGCCCTTTCCACCCTAGCCTTGGCTGCCTCGGGATGGAACTGGACTCCCCAGGCGGGAAGCTCCCGACCATCCTCGTCCAATACCCGAACCGCAGTAACCATGTTATGCTCAGCCGAACCAAGAAGCAAGCAACTCTCTGGAATGGTCATCACATGATCCTGATGGGAGTATAGCGCTACGGGCGCCCCATCCTCTCCACTTCCTCTGGTAGCGAACAACTCGTCAGAGGAGCCATACGAATTTAGTGTAAGTTCCCAGACCCCACTGGACATTGATTCTGCCCTTTCCACTTTGGCTCCAAGCGAATGGCAGAGAAGCTGGTGACCAAAGCAGATTCCGAGTGTGGGGACTCCCATTCTCGATGAGCACCTCATTAGCGACTCGCCGCCAGCCATCCACTCCTCCCACATTGTCACGTTCCTCCTGGAGCCGCTGCATACTACGGCATCCGGTCCAATGGACCGAATCCACTCCTCGGTCAACTCATCATCCCCGTGCAAGGGCATTGCTATCCTCTTGAAGACCACCTCATTCCCATGCATCTCCATGCTGCATTCTTCCCAGAATGGGTATTCGTAATCCCAATTTGGTACGTCATTCTCGGAAATCCCGACCAATCCCTCCTTCTGGGCCCGTAAACCCGCTTCTACAGACTGCATTTGCGGAGTCACTAGCAGAACCTCTGCCGTACTCCTCTCCGCAATTGGCTGAATCACCTCTTGATTGCCACCATGACCAAACTCGGATCTTTCGACCAAGAGGTCGATTAGTATGACTCGGATAGGCCTGCTCACATTACTCCGAAGAGGCAATTCTTTGAAAGACCCCCACCCCTCAAGGGGTATGAACAACATGGTCGACAAACAACTCATCCTAGACTCAGTCGGACCTGTACAGGCCGTTCTAGACGCTCATGATGGTGTGGTTAACGTGGTGGATACCACGGACGGGGTGATAATGATCTCATTGGAAGGTGGTTGTACCGGTTGTAGCGCCACTCCCATGACCGCCATGCAGATTTACTACTCTCTGATGAAGCTGGATCAAGTTGAGGACGTAGTTTTCGTTAACGGGGAACTCCCTGCATATATGCGGACTTTCATAGACGACAAGCTAAACTCAGAGTAGACTATCGATCGTTGTTTTTCTTCATTATTTTATGAGGGTTAGCCTCTCCTTGGACATCCTTGCCTTTAATGTTCATTACCGATGCTAATGCCATCATTACCGCAATCACCGCAAACGGCCTAGCTATTTTCGATGACCCCCAGATCTCTCCTCCCGAGTAGTGTAGGGAGAAAAGTAGTACTGCCGAGGTAAGACAGATTGCCGCAATCACCCTCTGTGCCAAAACTTCACTCTCAGTAGTCCTAGAAAGGGATCCAATCGCCATCCATAGGAAGGTCGCCAAACTGCAGAGCGCCAACGAGGCTCCCTCGATGAACTCTAGGTATTCCATAACAACCCCTGTGGGGGCCAGTTTGAGTATCTTCTGCAAAATCAATAACGCAATATATCCCCCCACGGATGAGTTGATGTGGGAACTTCTCCTAGATCCAGATGGTCCAATCGGGACGAGTCTTCATACAAAGAGAGTAATTCTAGGTCCAAAGCCAAAATCAAGTCCCGATCCAATGACTGGTCTGCGCCAAAGGCTGACTCCTCGGCTCCAATGCTTTTGGTCGGTCAGTTGACCAGCATGGTCACATTGTCCATGCTCTACGCTGGCACCGTTTCTCCAGATTCGCAGAGTCTGGACGGACCATCCGTGTGGGATTTGGGAGAGTCCGCCCTCCTTGTCACTATCATTTTCGGATTGTTATCCTTCCTCTTTCTGTTGCGAGTCTCCATCTCCGGAAAGGCCCCGAAGAGTAGACGGAGAATTGCGAGAATTTGGCTATTGGCATCTATCCTTGCTACGCAACTGACTTGAGTGACTTTCCCCTGCGGCTACTGGAGAGTACCATGCACCCACTTTCGAATGTGATCCTCGCTATCTCAGCAACAATGCTGTTCGTCGGGACATTATTCATGGGGACGGGAACTCCAGTGCCACTATTTGACTCCCAAGAAGAGGCCGAGGTGGAATTCGTTTTTTCTGGACTGAACACCAATCTAACCTTCGAACAGAATGAACCAAAAATCAACAATGGATGGGCAATATACTCTTTCGGACAATACTTGGACGATGATGGCGATGGGAACTGGGATGATTGTGGAATAGTACAGATCTCGCTACTCAACGAATCAGGAGTGAGCTACTTCTACCCCCAATGCGGAAACTCCACCCAGAGGGAAGATGTCCCAGACATGATTTACGTCGGACAACTATGCTACAACCCAGCCGACGAATCTTCATCTAGGTGCACCGATGGAAATTACACCTTTGAGTCAAATGTATACGTCAAACTTTCCCAGGAGTTCGAGGAAAATTCCGATAGGTCCATCCTTTCTGGAATTATTGACTGGTTTTCTGAAGGCTTGTCCACTGGCAGGACACTTCTTTGTAGCTCCATCCCCTTGCTTTTACTCGGCCTCATCTCTGCTCTACTCCTTTCCGATGAGGAAGATGAGGCTCCGAAAAAGAAGAGAGGCGGACCGACCGCTGAATGGCGTGCTTACTCCCTTTCTGGACAGGAGAGGGGTGGAGATGGCCTCCCGAAGGCATTCAGCAGACACTCCGAGAAGAAGGACATCTACAGGAAGCCCAGAAAGGGGAACGTCAGAGGGGGCGTTCACAAGTCTGGGGGACTCTTCCTTGATGGGTGGACCGATGCAGATTCCGATGCTGCATACAAGAAAAAGGTCGAGGATCGCCGTAACAGGGATGGCTCATAGAAAGAGCGGCATCATCATCAGAAATATCCCTATCACCACCATGGCAACCAGTGCTCGACGCAGATACGTGAAAATTGAGTCTAGAACCATCCCACTGTACGGGGTACGACCCTTGCCGACGTATATTCGGAGAGGCTCATCCTCTTCCACCTAATCGCCCCTGTATGCAGAATTCAGCTTGAAAACTGGAATCGGGACCATCTTGTGAGAGTTGGACTCGTGCAAATCGATGTACAGGTCAATTACTTCTCGTTCTCGATCAGACATTTCCGAATTCGAGGGTTTTTCTAACTCCTTCATGGCCCACTCTAACTCGTCGTAGGAAGCGCCTATTTGCTCTTCATCAGTCCTCCCATCATCCCACAGACCGTCAGTCGGGGCTGCATCCAGGATTTCCTGGATAATCCCCAATTCGTTTCCAATTGCAAAAACCTCCGATTTGTACAGGTCTGCTATGGGGGAGATGTCCACGCCCCCGTCCCCATATTTTGTGAAGAAGCCTACACCGAAGTCCTCAACCTTGTTCCCTGTCCCGACAACTATGCCATTGTTTGAGCCAGCAATTGCATACAAGGTTGTCATTCGCAACCTCGCTCTGGAGTTTGCCAGTGACAAATCGGTCAATACTCCCATCTCAGCGCGAAACTCGTCGTAAGTCGAAGACAGGTCCAGAACCTCCCCGCTGACATTTTCCCACTCTGCCTTCAGCCATTCGATATGGCGACTCGACAGATCAAATTGCGATTCGTCTTGATGGATTGGCATGTTAAGAACAACTGTGTCAATTCCAGTCATCGCCGAAAGAGTAGACGTAACCGCGGAGTCGATACCCCCGGAAACTCCGACAACTAGGGTCTGTATGCCATTCCTTTTTGCATAATCCCCAATCCACTCGGATATTTCCTCAGATACATTTCTCCAATTCATATAGAAACCTCAGTGACAAGCCACCCCGTACTTCTTCAGCCGCCAGTAGTTGTAAGGCCACGGGGTCAGGAATCCAGCGATTAGCATAGGCGCAATAACCCACCAAGTAAGCTTAGCACCACCAGTTAGAACCAGATCGACTATATTCATTGCAGCCTCCATGGATAACATCGAGATTAGCGACATCCCTATGGCAACTCGAAATGCCTCGTAAAGCGGCATCTGACTTAGGAGAATGAATGTCTCAAGGGCAATAGAAGTCATAATTCCATTGAACATTGCCAGGGCCATTATCATCATCGCACTCCAACCAGTTTCTGTGAACACGAATTGGAAAGCGGCAATAGTTCCGAAGTCTCCGATACTACACCCAATTAGGCACCATTTTGTATTGTTAGCCGACTGCCTCCAGACCGCCCTGTCTCTCCAATTGAACTCCTCTCCACGACCATCGACAGTGTAGCCCACTGAACGGATAGCATCACCTAACTCCTCGCTGGTTGCACCCTCGTGACTGACTTCTGCACTCCCATCCTGGTGGCTAACTGCCGCTGTGATTACTCGAGGTAGATCCTCCAGGGCGCTCTTTACTCGATTCGAGCAACCATCGCAAGTCATCCCTCCGACTTCTAGTCGGATTGTCTCTGCCATACTTCCAACTGGTGCATAGGACATTTGAAGTCTTGCAATTTACAGTCAAACTGTTCTCACTAGCCCCCTCAAGTTCAAGACGAACTCCTAGGTCGCTTGGCCGATGAGCGTACCCGTTTCCCCCGGCGAACTCGACCCGGTGGCACTTGAGAACTCCTTGATGGGAATCTGGCAAGATGAGGGTACCTTTTCCAAATCCATAGATTCTAGGAGGGAACTAAACTCCCCTTTCACCTTCTTGGAAGGTCCCCCAACGGCGAACGGCAGACCAGGGATTCACCATGTCTTGTCCCGGCTGTTCAAGGACATGGTATGCAGGTGGAAGTCGATGGAGGGGCATGTAGTAGAGAGAAAGGGAGGTTGGGACACGCACGGACTCCCCGTCGAAATAGAGGTACAGAAGCAGTTGGATCTGATGTCTAACGAAGCCATCGAGGAATTTGGAATGGAGGCTTTCAATCAGAAGTGCAAGGAGAGTGTCTGGACTTACGAGGAGGCATGGAGGGAGATGACCGAGAGAATGGGCTTTTGGGTGGATATGGAGGACCCATACGTCACCCTGCAAGACGACTACATTGAGTCAGCTTGGTGGTCACTTAAGCAGATGTTCGAGAAGGGCCTCCTATTTCGGGGCCACAAGGTCCTCCCATACTGTCCCCAAACAGGTACTAGTTACTCAACTCACGAAGTCTCTCAGGGATACAAGGAGGTTTCCGAGCCAGCAGTATTCGTGAAATTCAAACTTGAGGATGACGAAGCTTCCGTCCTGGCATGGACCACCACTCCCTGGACCCTTCCCGGAAATGTTGGGTTGGCTGTCGGGCCCGAGGTTACATACTGCAGAGTCAGAGTCACGGAACCCCCGTCTGAATCATGGGAAGGCAGAGGTGGAGCAGAGGTTGGTGAGGAGCTAATCCTAGCCAAAGAACTGATCGGGAGCGTACTTAGGAATCATGCGGATATCATCGATGAATTCCAGGGTTCTGAGTTAGTTGGTAGGGCCTATAATCCACTATTTCCCGGCGCAATCGAAAGGGGCGATTCCAAGACAGCGTGGACGATCGTTGCTGCGGATTTCGTCACAACCACAGATGGAACTGGGGTAGTTCACACCGCAGTGATGTATGGTGAGGACGACTACAGGCTCGGGATGGATGTCGGATTCCCTGCACAGCACACCGTCGGAATGGACGGTGCCTTCGTCAAGGGCGTTCATGAGCTCCTAGATGGTCGCTACGTCAAGGAGTGCGATGATCAGATAATCGCCCTCCTCGAATCCCAAGGACTTCTTTACAGGGAGCATGAGTACACTCACGACTACCCACACTGCTGGAGGACCGACCATCCCCTTCTGTACTACGCAATGGACAGTTGGTTCGTCCGGATGACTGCGGTCAGGGACCAGATACTCTCTCACAATGCGAGTGTTGAGTGGGCTCCAGAGTGGACAGGCACTAAGAGGATGGGCGAATGGCTATCCAACATCAAGGACTGGGCAATTAGCAGAGAGCGCTATTGGGGTACTCCAATTCCCGTCTGGATTTGCCCAGATTGTGGAATCGAGCACTGCGTCGGAAGCATCGAGGAGATGTCCTCGATGAAGACAGATTCCTCCCCAAACCCTCCCGAGTTGCACAGACCATATGTCGATGATGTCAAGCTGTCATGCCCATCGGACGGATGCTCTGGAGAGATGGTTAGGGAGCCCTATGTCATGGACTGCTGGTTCGACTCCGGCTGTGCTTCGTTCGCCCAGTGGCACTACCCGTTCGAAAATGAGGATCTCTTCTCTGGCTCCTTCCCAGTCGACTACATCTGCGAGGCGGTCGATCAGACTAGGGGTTGGTTCTACTCTCTGCTAGCCGTCGCTACTACGGTGTTTGACGAGCCTTGCTTCAGAAGTTGCCTTTCACTAGGACATATTCTCGATAAGGATGGGAAGAAAATGAGTAAGTCCAGGGGGAACGTCGTCAATCCTTGGGATCACTTCAGCAAGGAGGGAGCGGACTCAATAAGGTGGTACATGACCACTCAAAGCGCCCCTTGGTCACCTACTAATTTTGATCCAAACGGTGTTCGGGAGTCCTATGCTAAGATGTTCCTGACCCTATGGAACGTCTATCGATTCCATGCCGATTACGCAGCACTAGATGGCTTCGACCCAGAAGAAGAATCTGGAATGGTTAGCCCTTCTGACAGAAGCCCACTTGATAGGTGGATACTTTCCAAGGCAACAGAAATGGCCGAAGAATTCCATCAGAACTTCGTATCTTGGGACTTTCACAAGGCTGGCAGGATTTTGGAGGACTACGTAGTCAACGATCTCTCAAACTGGTATGTAAGGAGGTCTAGGAGGAGGCTATGGGAAGAGTCGGACAGCAATGACAAGAGGGCCTGCCAGCATACCCTGCACGAAGTTCTGCTGATAGTATGCAGGCTGATGGCACCGATATCCCCCTTCATGCCTGATCAGATATACAGAGGGCTAACCGGGGACTCGGTCCATCTGGCAGATTGGCCCACTGGCTCGGAACTCGTGGATAGATCCCTTCCGGACCGTGACTTTGGAATCGAGCAGGAGATGTCACTCGTTCGATCCTTGGCAGAGGCCGGTAGGAGGATCCGTGTAGAATCCAACAGGAGGCAACGACTCCCATGCCAAACAGGGTGGATCGTTGGCGGTCCAGACATCTCAAGATTCAACGACATATTGGCCGAGGAACTCAATGTTGAGGTCCTGACCACTGAGTCCGATCTAGATGCATTCCAGAAGGTAGTTTTAGAGCCAAATAGAAAGGTTCTGGGGGCAAAGTGCCGCTCAGACCTCCCTTCCGTCCTAGCCCAGTTGGATTTGACCAGTCCGGAGGAGCTCTTGCTCGAGATCGAGGCGGGAATAGCGGCACTAGGAGGTTATGAGATTACGATGGATGACATCGAGATCAGAAGGGTCGAGAAAGAAGGATTCGCCGCGAAGACCCTTTCATTCGAAGAGGGAGACGTTTCTATCGTCCTCGACATGCACACAGATTCGAAACTCCTTTCCAAGGGCATGGCTAGGGACATTACACGCAGAATCCAAGCCAAGCGCAAGGAAATGGACCTCCAAGTCGAGTCTTCGATCAACCTGTCGGTATGGGTGGAAGGAATGGTTCTGGAGGATAGTGACTGGGAGCATGTAGTAACTGAGACTAGGGCAGGCGAGAACTCCCTGAACGATGGACAACCATCCAGTGCCGCAGACGTCTTCGAGGTCGATGGGACAAAAGTGTCATTCGAGATTCAGTAATCTAGATTGAGAACAATTGGTATGACTGCGGCAGCAGCATCTCAACCCCGAAAAGAGGGTCTGGATCAGTCGAATCATGGTAAGCGATGAAAGAACCGCCATCCGGGAGAATCCCCATACTAGCGAAGTCGAATCTGATGTCATTCCCTGCTCCAGATGTTGAGTCAAGGTCGCCCTGACCCAGGTATGTTAGCATGTCAGGCTCCAGGCTCTCCGAGAATCCTCGGACATGGTATGCTACATCGACATCTGGGCCATCCGCACTCTGGAATCTTATGTTTAGCACGAATAGATCATGCACACCACTGGAGTGGAACTCCCACTCCTCGATTTCCGTAGCCTTCTCAGAAATATTGTAAGTCATGTTCTCCCATGTCTCCCCACCATCCCACGACATCATGTGCACCAGGGATGTCTGCCCTGCAGTGACGCAATGGAGGGCAGTAGAGGAGTCGAAAGAGCAGTACTGTGATGGTAGCGAGGAACCATTCATGTTAACTCCAGTCCACCAATTAAGGGAAGTATCTAGATAGGCATCACTACCATCTAGGAAGTAACTTGGGAAATAGAGGCCTCCCGATGGGACTGGGAAAGCGCGCATCTCTTTGTGTGGCTTAGTGAAGTCCCACTCAGCCCCAAGACTTTCGGGATTAAGATCGACTTCCATCACATCTAGGCTTTCGTCCCTATCAGGGAAACCGAAGTAGTCGTAGTTCAGACCATCGGTGGAAATCTGACCGCCGACGTTCTGAACCTGATGCCAGAAGTTGGAAATTACCAAGCTCGCCCAGGGCCCGTTCCCGTACAAACCCCCATTAATCGGGCCGACGACCTCAACCTGCCACGAACGGTCGTAGAATGGCTCCGGAGTCCTGTTGAAGCACCAACTCCATTCTGCATCCTCGGAATCGTAGAAGAAGGCATAGAATTGATCTGCTCCACTGGTGCTGGGATATGGGAACCAACCCATGGAAATCAAGTCCCCGTTTGTCGCTTGTACTATACTGCCCTCTCCTAGGCCCTCTTGTCCAGGGACCGTCGGCTTCGGCTCCATACAGCCTATCTGTGAGAAAATTGAGGGACGATACTCTTGCCAAGTAAGACCCCTGTCCTCTGACCATGTGGGATACTCTCCTCCGAAGTTTAGGATCCAACCTTCCTTTGTCGCTGCTAGATAGTGCTCACAACAGTTCCCCCCGTGCTCGTTTCCGAATACCGTCCAAGTGGCATTTCCCCATGTCTGATTCTGTATCGGATCAGCTACTATGAAGTCCCTCGGATCTTCATGCCCCATTGGATCAATCAGGTAGAAATCGCTATCCCAATCCTCCCAGTCCTCGTATCCCCTAGCTTCGTCGATAATATCAAGACATCCCGGTAAAATGAACATCAATGACATAGCCAAGGAGGCCATCGAGCGTCTAGATGCCAATGTGAGCATGATTTGCCGTAATGGTCGTATTATATCGCACTTTCACAGAATTGATGCCTACTCAATCCTCCACGTAGCCCCATCCGGACCATCCTCGACGACTACTCCCATCTCTGACAACTCGTCCCTAATTTCGTCAGCCCGGGACCAATCCTTGGCGCTTCTTGCATCCTCCCTCTCACCCAGAAGAGACTCTACTTTGGAGGAGACTTCCACTTTCACGTTCTCATGGCTTTTCACTCTAGCTAGTACTTCCTCATCGGCCGGAAGTAATCCGAGAACATCTCCGGCGAATTCCGAAATCCATCCTACTGCTCCAGAGATTCCCCCCTCGTCCCCTCTCGAGCTGAGTAGCCCTCGTATCCACTTGGCCACCGCTTGAACCTCCACTAGTGCAACCCTGGTGTTGAAGTCATCATTCATCCCCTCTACTAGCCTCTTGGCCGCACCTTCAAGCTCCGGGATGCCACTCCAGTCCCCAGTGCCATGCTTTGACAAACCCTCGCCATAGCAGTCGATGAGGCGTTTGTGGTGATTCTCAGAGTCCTCAATCATGATTTGATTAAAGTCCACTGGTTGCCGATAAGGTGCGTTAATCAGTGTATATCTCAACACTAGAGGGTCAACACGTTGCAAAGCATCAGATATTGTCCAGAAATTACCCAGAGACTTGCTCATCTTTTCCCCATCGATGTTTATCATTCCATTATGAATCCAATACTGGACTACTGGATCATGCCCTAGACAACACTCAGATTGGAATATCTCCGCCTCGTGATGGGGGAAAATCAAGTCAGAACCACCTCCGTGGATATCGAATCTCTCTCCTAGATGCTTGAGAGACATCGCAGAGCATTCAATGTGCCAACCAGGTCTCCCTTCACCCCACGGGCTTTCCCAGAACGGCTCATCCGGCTTGGCCATCTTCCATAGGGCGAAATCTCGATGATCCCTCTTTCCGGAACCGGTCTTATCCACCCTTCCACCGGCCCCTGATCTAACCATCTCGAGAGTCTGACCCGTCAACTGCCCGTACTTCTCTGGTGAAGTGTCAATCTCGAAGTAAACGCCGTCATCTGCCAGGTATGCATGCCCCTTATCGATTAGCGTCTCTATCATCTCAATGATTTCCGGAATTGTCTCGGTAACTCTGGGATAAGCATCCGCTCTAATCACGTTAAGTGAATCCATCGATTCAAAATAATCCGCTATATTCCTGTTAGCCACTTCCAGGAAATCTACGCCCTCCTCATTGGCAGCAGCAATAATCTTGTCATCCACATCCGTGAAGTTAGTGATGTAACTAACTTCGAAGCCACTCTTTCTGAGCCATCTCACAATTATATCGAAGGAAATCGCCTGCCTAGCATGTCCAATGTGGCTCGGCGAGTAGGGGGTAATTCCACATGCGTAGAGGCTGACTTTGCCTTCCTCGATCGTCACTAGTTCTCTTTTTTTTCTAGAACGAGTGTCGAAAACCCTCACTGCCACTACCTATTGACATGGCACTTTGAACATCAACCTCTCGCTGCTTCGATAAGGCCAGAGAACAGTAAGTCATGTCCCTTACGTTCTGGGTGCCATTGGACCCCAATGCAGAACTTCTTGTCTCTCCTCTCAACCCCTTCTATGAGGCCATCATGCTCGGCTCTAGCAGAAATATCCAGACTTCCAGCATCAGAGACTCCTTGGTGGTGCAGTGAGTTAACAGTGAACGAATTCCCCATTAGGCTGGATAGATGGGTACCTTCCTCGGCAACAACTCCATGTTCTGTAGACTTACCAGCGAACCCGCCATGACCTTCGTGCCCCGGCGTAGTGTCAAGATGCTGGTGCATTTTCCCCCCATGAGAGACACTGAGGATTTGCATCCCTCTACAGATTCCTAGTAGCGGCATGTCCCTGTTTATTGCCTCCTTGATCAGGCCCATTTCGGAAAAATCCTGATCTGGGTAGAATTCTGTAGTCATAGGCCCGGGTTGTTCGCCATAGCTAGCTGGTGAGATGTCTGGACCCCCGGCCACAATAAGGCCGTCCATAGCATCCAGAAGCAAAGTCATGTCTCCAGCTGGTGGGATGATTAGGGGAACCCCTCCAGCCTTGCTGACCATTGTGATGTATGCAGATGGAAGGATTGCAGCGTCCCTTGTCCAATTGCCGTAGGTTGCCTCCCTAACGAAACAAGTAATGCCAATAACTGGCTTCATTCGACCACCGAGGACTCTCGAAGTAGGCGAGCGTGCTTGAATGACCTAACTCCAATAATTATGAACGATACTCCCACTAGGAGAAGGAGAAGGTGCGAAATAATTGCCAACCACGACATTTCTCCAAATCCAGTTACTACTCTCGCCCCACCAATTGCCATGAGTAGGGCCATCACCATGCACGCGTGCATGAAGTGGTGTCTATTGGGGGGATTACTCTCAGACAGTAAACCCAGTACTAGCATTGGTATGCCCATGAATGCAGGAATCAGTGCAGTAATTGATCGGGGATCTGCGCTTTGGACGAAGTAAGCAATCACTCCCCATCCAGATAGAACCAATCCATTTAGTATTGCAATCCGAGGGACGCTAATCCCCAGCACTCTGAACTCTGCACTCATGGCCAATCCTAGAAGAAGAGACTAATGATTGTCACGCCCAGAGAGCCTGTACCCGCTCCCGCTCAATTGGTATTGGCGATCTTCTCTTGGACCTCATTGTCCTTTGCGACAATCTGCTCCCAGAGAATCTCAGCCACGTCCTTTACATCCATCTCCGCTCCCACAGCGTCTAGCCCATCCTTCACCATAATGGAGCAGAATGGGCAACCTACTGCCACCGTGTCACAACCTGTCTCAGACAACTCCTTTGCCCGAATTTCATTAACTCGCTTGTCTGCTTCCTCTTCCATCCACATTTGAGCACCTCCAGCCCCACAACAGAACGAATCACGACCACTCCTCTCAGCCTCAACATCGACACCCCCGATTACATCCCTAGGCTCGTCTATGATCCCTCCAATGCGTCCAAGGTAGCATGGGTCATGGAAAGTAATACTCTCGCCATTCTTCTCCACTAGGGGCAACCTACCCTCCTCTTGCAATTTGGCAAGAATCTCAGAATGATGGAAGACCTCCAGTTCGTCTCCTCCGTAATCTCCGTACTCTTTGCCCAATGTGTGGAAGCAATGGGGGCATGAGGCAATAATTCGCTTAACCCCCAACTCCTGGAAAGTCATCATATTTGTCTCGGCGAGCATCTGAAACAGGTACTCGTTCCCAGCTCTACGTGCAGGATCACCTGAGCAACCCTCTTGCATTCCCAGAATACCGACATCTAGCCCAGCCTCCTTCAGTAGGGAAATTGTCGATCTTGCAACCTTCTGATTCCTCTCATCGAAGCTGGCTGCACATCCCACGAAGTAGATGTATTCGGCCGGTTCTCCTATTTTTACATCCAGATCAGAAGCCCAGTCGGCTCTTTCGTGATCGCCATATCCATATGGGTTCGAGGCTGACTCTATGTTGCCCATTGCTGTATTGAGGACGTCCGGATACTCCATCGTCTCCATCATTGCATTCCTACGCAGATCCGTTAGTTTGGGCACGTGCTCGATGTACAGTGGGCAGACGTCTACACAAGCGTTGCATGTTGTGCATGCCCACACCGCCTCTTCGGTTATCCTCTGCATCATCGTTTCCTCAGGCACCTCTCCAGACAGCAGAAGCGGTGCATGCTCATTCGCATAGTCCCTGACGTCATGAATGACCTGCATCGGGTTGAGTCCCTTGCCGGAAGCGTATGCCGGACAAACATCCTGGCATCTCGCGCAAGAAGTACATGACCACCCGTCAATAAGTTGCCTCCAAGTGTACTGAGTGTAACTACTAACTCCGAATGAATCGATATCCAAGTCCTCAAGTGGAACTGCCTTCCCATCATCCCCCATCGCAAGGGGGCGCATCTTGCCAGCCGGACCTGTATCGTGGAAGAATACGTTTGGTACTGCCATTACCAAGTGCATATGCTTGGAAAGAGGAATTAGGAACAGAAAGACCGAGATTGCCAGCATGTGAAGCCAATAAGAAACTACTACTGCCCTGTCTGACAAACCATACTCGCTGAACTGGTAACCAATGGGCTCCCAGAACGGACTCGGGTCTTCTTTAGACTCAATCATGAACGAAGTCGTCGTAATGGTGAAAATAAGCAATAAGATAGCATTACCCTCTAGTTGCGACTTTCCCTTGAGTTTCTCAGGGGTGAAAGCCACACGACGAACTAATGCCGAGACGCATCCGATGAGTGCCATCGTGTACCCCAGTTCAACCATCCCATTCCAGGGTCCGACGACTAATTCAGGTAGCAACTCGCCAGAGAAGTAATTCGCGGTTGCGAGATCGAACATATCCGATGCCAGCATCAAGAAGCCCCAGAACATCAGAACATGCATCGTTCCTGCGACTCTGTCCCTAAGCACCTTCTTTTGCCCAAGCCATCCTACGATGAACTCCTTGATTCTAGGGCCCCAGGAGTCGAATCTCGAGTCAGGTGTACCAATCAGAACCAGACGCGTCGCCTTCTGCACCTGATACGTGAAGAATCCTATGGATACAGAGGCTATTAACAGAAGAATCATCCAACCATCAAATGGTCCGTAAGTCTGCAGAAGGGGGTGGATCATTGGTGCTCACCGGGGTTTTCCCGAATCACTCGACTACAAACAAGACCTTGAAACAACCGCAAAACAGGCCAACACTCATGTCCTAATGTGCCAGCCATCAGTCATGCCGAGTGCCTTTGCTCCCGGGAAATGTATCCTCTTCGGGGAGCATGCTGTTGTATTCGGTCATCCAGCCGTGGCAGTAGCTATCGATCAGGGCGTGAGAGTCAGTATTGAGGAGTCTGATATATGGAAACTGGAGGGTTCATCATTCGTCCCATCAAGGCATCCTCACATCTCACATATTATTCAGAACATCTTCCAGTACTCTGGTCCTCCTCTTGACATTGACGTGGATAGCTCTCTTTTCTCAGCCGCAGGTATGGGCTCTTCTGCAGCACTATCGAATGCATTTGGAGCTGCAATGCAGGCTCACCTAAAGCCGGACTCGGAACTCGATGCTGTGGAACTGGCTAAAATCGCTCATTCGGCCGAGGCAACCGCCCAGAAGGGAAGGGCGAGCCCAACGGATACAGCAACTAGTGCTCTTGGAGGGTGCGTAGTCGTTTCCGGCTCCGAAGTGCCAGGAACAAGGCATGTTTTCGATACTAGCCTGGAAACACCAGAGGGATCCAGAGAATGGTCGATCAATACCGTTGACATCCCCCAGGGAATTGGAGATGCTTGGCTAGTGATTGGGTACTCGGGAACTGGTTCTCCAACAGGAAGGATGGTCGCCAAGGTTGCAAAACTAATTTCCGAAGCTCCAGAAAGGATGGAGGAGCTGGAATCAATTGCAAACATTACTAGGGCAGGATTAGCTGCTCTCTCAGCAGGAAACCTAGAGGGATTGGGAATGGCCATGGATGCCTGTCACGAAAGTCTAAGAAAACTGGAAGTAAGTAGCAGTAAGCTAGACCAGATGGTCAACTCAGCAAGGACCCACTCACTTGGGGCAAAACTGACCGGAGCCGGAGGCGGGGGTTGCATGGTGGCCCTCACGCACGATCCTACCAGGGTTTCCGAGGCGATTGAAGTCGCTGGAGGCAGACCATTGATGACCAGACTGGGTGCACAAGGGGTCAGATTCGTATAACGAGAGTTCTGAAATCACATCTGTAAAAACAATATCTCCTTATATAACCATTTATAAGGGAAATGATGGTCGACAACCTATGCTCAGCGATGAAGAAAGACTCACCGTAGTGAATGTAGTAGCCTCTACCAGAGTAGCGGAGGAACTGGACCTCCCGGACATAGCCATCCAGTTGAACTGCGAATACGAACCAGAGCAGTTCCCGGGCGTGGTTTACAGGGTAGTGGAACCCAAGCTTGCAATCCTTATGTTTAGGTCAGGCAGGGCTGTTTGCACCGGTGGAAAGAACGAGGACAACATCCAGACTGGCATTGAGAGGATGATCGGTGATCTCAGAAACGCGGGTATCGAAACTTGGGAACTGAAGGATGTGGAGATAGAAGTCCAGAATATGGTCGCAACCTACTCCCTCTTCTATCCAGAGGACTATGGTGAAGTCGCTAGAATGGACGATATCAACACCAAGGTCATTGACGAGGATGGCGGCGGAATTAGAGCAGCCACCGACGAGGAGGTAGAGAATGAGGACCCTAGAATCAGGGGAATCCTACAGGGTGAGCCACTAGCAGCCCTTCCCAGGAAACTCAATCTGAACAACCTGACCTTCCACCTTCCCTTCGACAAAGTCGAATACGAGCCAGAGCAGTTCCCTGGCCTAATCTACAGACTTGACTACCCTCGTGTGGTATGCCTGATATTCGGTAGCGGCAAGATGGTGATTACCGGAGCTAGGCACAAGGACGAGATTCTCGAGGCAGTTGAACAGATCAAAGACGAGCTAGCAGATCTGCTGTAGGCGATGAACCAACGTTATTGAGCAGACCGGCATGCGAATGCCATGTACGGGCCCTCCAGAGCCATCATGATGATTGCAGCCTTGGCATTGGCACCGTTAGCCTGCTCGCTGACCGTGGCAGACCTTTCAAACTCCGATTCATACACGGCAGAATCATCGGTGCAAGCCAGAAATACGGGTTCCGTCGATGTACCTAACTGGAGAGTCAACGACAACTGGATGTACGACGGGTACCTGGATGTTGTTGATTTCGTAGCAGACTCTGGCGTCTCCACGAATGCCGAGACCCTCGAGGGATCGCTCGATAGGACGGTGTCAGACATATATCTGTACGATATCGATGGTAATGAGACCCTCGTCTACGAAGTAGAGTCGATAGGCGCTTACGAGTCAGACGGCGTCATTGAGATAGACGGAACCAATGGCTGCCTATACCTGGATATGCAGACTACTGAAATAATTCGCGTCTCGGACTTGGCTACTTACTCTCAGGATGTCACGATTGACGTATACTTCGACCCTTCCTTCTGGGGTAACTGCGTCGATTGGCTTAGGCAGGATATCGGTGAGCTGAGTGTGGACAACACGTTCCGACCCCCTCTGGAGAACTACGACTTCCCTCTCTCTGTTGGGGAAACTTGGGGAATGGACTACAGCCAGGAAACCGAATACAGTGGCTCCAGCAATTACGTAGACATCCCCGATGACACTAGTGACACAAACTCCACCAGTTGGGCTGTCGTTAGCCAGGGTGGCTCCGGAGTCGCATACCCTGGTTGCTACCAGTCATTTAACGTGACATCATACGACTCGGACGGTGATGAGGTCGGATTCAACTGGTACTGCCCGGCAGTTCGAGGCGAGGTGAAGAGCTCTATCGAACAGGCATTCGGATTCATCGCAGTCCATGAGTTGGTCAGTTACCAACCTGTTACTAGAGGGAAGGAGATTTCGATAGACATCGAATACCCACTTTCGCCTACTGGAATCGAGATATCCGCATGGCTTAATATCACGGAACAGGGGCAAGCAGTCGCAAACCAAGATCTTCAGTTCCGCTATGAATCCGAGGATGAGGTACAGAACGTAACTACGGATGAAAATGGCTCCTACCATTTGACCTTCAATTCTGGAGACAACCCCGATGATACCCATGGCTCAGGAGAACTCGGCAGCCACGGTTTGATCGCTTGGACATACCTTGGCGGCAATGCCCTGGGAACAAAGTCCCTGGTAATAGACTCAGAAGTTCATGAGATAGACTTGGTCGCCAGATCTTCTGCAGTAACTGTTCAGAGGCTGCGTCCATCAAGTGGAAACGAGGTTACACTCGACTCGTCCATTGGATTTACGGCCATTTCTGGAGATATCCTAACCTTCTCAGTACCGGTCTCGAACCGTGGTTTGATCCAGTCGCCATACTCCACGATCGTCATCAGCGCCCCAGACGGATCAGAAGTTTCAGGCACGGTTCCCCCACTGGGGAGTCTGCAGGAATCCCGGGTCCTTGTCAACTGGACGGTCCCCGAATCCCAGCCTTTCGGAAACGTCTACCTGTTCTTCGAGGTTGACCCCTTGGAGGAAATAACTCAGGAAGGCAACAGATCAAACAACCAAGGATCGTTCGTTCTCTATGTAGGGGGCCTCCCAGTCTCGGATCTCTCCATGCTAAATGAGACTCTGACTAATGAGGCGGTGACATTCGATGCAAGCGCGTCTTACGACTCAGACGGGGGGAGCGTAGACTGCGAATTCAATATCGAAAAGGTCGATGGGTCTTATGCAGAGTTATCAGATGATGACTGCATTGTCGAATGGTCTTGGGTAGACGATGGTGTCTTCGCAGTTTCAGTCCTAATCACGGACGAGGAGAGCGACCAGTCATCTATCGAGTCTACGATTTCGGTCATCAATCGCCCTCCTGTAATCACTCTCGGATCTAATTCTGATGAGGTAGTGGTCACTACGCCAATCACATTCTCCGTGACAGACATTAGTGACAATGACACGAGGAATCCTTCCGCACCTGCCGAGTTACTGTGGGGAGCAGTTTGCTCAGAGGGACAGGTCGGCCAGTCATGCACTGTTATCCCAATGGTCGAGGGATTGCTGACCATCGAAGTCATGGCAACCGATGATGATGGCGCAACCACCGTCGCGGATTACTCCGTCCAAGTAACCAACATTGCCCCCTCAAACCCAGTCGCAGAACTCTACCGAGGGGAGGAGAGACTCTTCCCTGATAGCCGTGGAGTCTTCACAGTCTACGAAGGCGATGAAATTACATTCTGGGGCCAGGCAGATGATTCGTCAAACGACATCGAAAGCCTCGTCCACGTATGGAAGCCAGATGCAGAGTATCAACCCGATATTAACTCAACCAGTACCGGCTTCAGGAGCACCCTCTCTGGTGTCTCGTACAACACATCAGGAATGCACCTGGCCACTCTACAGGTCTTCGATGATGACGGAGAGGGGACCGAGGTCCTGATAGTGCCAATACAGGTGGTCAATGTAATCCCGGAGATTACTCCAATGACAACCATCCTTGGCGATCTAGAGGAGGACCAAGAGTTCACCATCAGCCCAATAGTTTCTGATACCGGAAATGACTCAGATTCTCTAGTACACTGCTTCGATCTAGACCCCTCAACCGATCATGACTCGGATGGTGTTCCCGAGAATGACTGCGACGTTCAGTCGGCCACCCTGGTTCACTCATGGCCGGACTCTTATTCAGCACCCGATTCGATACTTTTCCATGTCACCGACGATGACGGGGCATCAGAATCGATGGAGTTCACTTTTGTCGTCGTCAATTCGCCTCCAGAGGCATTCGCATCAGCAAGTGTCGCTAATCCAACAGAGGGAGACTCGGTCATACTATCGGCCAACGGTACAATCGACTCACAGGCAGACATGGACTCCTTGGTTTTCCAGTGGGACATCGACATCACCTTCGACTCGGATGGGGACGGAAACCCTGGAAACGATATCGACTATACGGGCAGATGGATAGAGTTCTCGTATGACTCAGGAGGGCCGAAAAAGGCACAGCTTACCGTGCTAGACGATAGCTCCAGTCACTCAGTAATCATGGACTTGGAGGTAGCAGAAAAACCCATCACGATTTCAGGCACCATCCAATCAAACATCGGTCCGATAATCATGGTGCTTGCAGCAATCTCATTAGTCGCTTGGACCTTCCTAAGACCAAATCCTAGAGGTGAGAAAGAGATGTCCAAAATCCCCCATGAGATCGACATTGACGCTGCATTTGACGAGCCCGCGGAACCATTGGTGGACACTAGTCCGTTCGAATCGCCCCCCCGGGCCGACCAACACCTAGAGGACCCAACGATTCTGGAGGGGCTGGAAGATGTCCTCGAAGAGCTCACTGGGAGCAAACAAGAGGTGGATCCAGCTTCAGATTTGCCCTCGGCACCCAATCTCTACGAGAAAAAGGCCGATCTTGATCTCGCAGATATAGAAGCACTCTTTGAGGAGTAGTCCTCGGACCGTACGTGGTCAACCTCTTCAGACTTCTAGGACTCCCCAACCCGAACACTACTCCGAAGGCGAAACCCGGATTTGGTTTGGGCGCAACCGAACCGGGACCGAAAGTCGGAAACAGATTCCATGATCTAGGGGAGTCAAGGTGGTCAGAAAGAACAGAGAGAGTTACTGAGAGACCGTCCAGGAGAGTTATCTACATGGAACCAGATAATCTTCACCGGCTTCAGCTGGATGGCGTTGAGGGGAACCTATCAGTCGGAGATATGGTGATCATAGATTTGAATTCCCTGAACCACATGCCTAGCCAGCAATCGGTCTGCTCCAGGAGGGCCCAGGAACTGGGAGATAGGACAAACCTACCCGTCTTCGCACTGAATGAAGACGACTCCCTCCTGATGATCGCTGGGGCTAAAATGAGGGTCGACACACATAAGCACAGATTAGGCTCACCCGCCTTGGACAGGGCGATAGAAAACTAGTCAGAACAAGGGTTAGGACTAGTCTTCTATTTCTTCTTTGTATGCGACCCACAAAAGTGGGTAAATTACCATAGTGGCAGCGGGGATGGTCCACCACGGAGAATCATCGGGAATGATTCCAATCCCCCACATCCTAGACAACCAATCAACAATCGCAAATAAGCCACTAACTAAGAAATAGCACATCGTGATTGCTAGAAGGTGAAAGGGGAGCAGGTGCAATCCCGATGACATCCTCTTAGTCGGCACTGTTGGCTTTCTGGGTTGCCACAGGTCCTGTCTCTCGGCCAAGATCTTCATTCCTCTTCTAACCATGAATCAAGGTCGCCTCTGGAGACCTCCATTACCGCATGCTCGGTGAAATCGCGATACGCCGACCATCTGGATATCTCTTCCTCTTCGACACCCCTCTCGGTCTTTCTGTCAATGGAGTCGTTCGCGTATTTGACGCATTTCTTAAGAAATGAAACTACTAGGTTCCTGCGCTGTTCTATGCTCATGTCATCCAACCTTCAGAGCGTCAATCAGAGTATCTACGTGCCCCTTAGCCCTCACTCCGTAACCTGCCCATACGATAGTTCCGTCTGTCTCAATTGCAAAGGTCGACCTCAGAGTCCCCATGTACGTCTTTCCGTACATGTTCTTCTCTCTCCAAGTGCCATACTTCTCGTGAAGAGAAGCCTCCTCGTCCAAAATCAGGTCAAATGGCAACTCATGCTTGTCGATGAACTTCTGGTGAGACTTTGCGCCGTCAGTAGAGACTCCGATGACTTTCCAACCGCTTCCCTCGAATCTACCGAAACTGTCTCTGAAGTCACAGGCTTGTACGGTACAACCGGGAGTGTTATCTCTAGGGTAGAAGTACAGAATTGCCTTCCCTCCATTCGATAGAATCCCCGAAAGCGAGATCTTCGAACCATCGGTAACTTCCACCTCGAAGTCTGGGGCCATGTCTCCAACCTCCAACTCTACTGTTGTCATGTGTTCGCGTGTCGAACCAGACTCATGAAGGCTACCATCATTCGATATATGATTTCAGAGTGACCGATGCAGGAATTGATGGGGGTTCACTGAACCCGAAGCATGCATCGATCTCGAAATCCCTTTTCATACCCAGATCTTCTCCCTCAAAGCTCGCTTCAGCCTTCAGAATACGGGAAAGAGATCTCACGGAATACCACTCTCTTCTCCCATTCTTCGTGATTCCGTGGGTTCTAGTTCCGAAGAGAATCCGACTGAAAAGGGCCTCGAAACTGGCGATGAACCATAGCGGCCTCCAGAAGGGGATGGGTAATGCTATACCCCAGCCGATTTTGATATCTAGCCCCCCTCCATTGATCGAGATCCCCCTCTTTCCCCTCTCTACTGTAATCTCTGTTACTCTCACGTCTTCAAAGTTGTATAGTTCCGAGACGTACTCAGCATGCATCTCAGATGGCGATAGCAGAACCCTACTCCCATCTGGCTTAGCCCACATGATATTGGTGAAACTCCCCAAAGGGGATTCTCTCCAGTCCCCTATGACTATCCTGTCACCAGTAGAGAAGCCAGTAGATGTTATCCTTCCAACAAAGACGTCCATTCAACCACCCATCTCCTCCTTGATCCTCTTCTTCGTGGCTGCCCACGAACAAATCGGGCACCCTCTAAGATCGTGCCTCAGTGCTGGACAGTGCTCTCTTCCGAAGTAGATAATTTGCAGATGTCTCCTATTCCAAGTCTCCTCTGGGAAGACTACTTTCAGGTCCCTCTCGGTCTTCGTCACATTACTTCCATCAGAAAGGCCCCATCTGGCTGCCAATCTGTGAATGTGGGTATCTATGGGGAAAGCAGGGACTCCGAAGGCCTGGCTCATGACCACGCTTGCCGTCTTGTGCCCTACTCCCGCCAAGGACTCTAGGAAGTCCCAATCGGGCCTCACACCCCCTCCATCTTCCATAATCTGCTCTGCCATCCTTCGAAGGTTCTTTGACTTGGTTGGGGCCAATCCAATTTCACGAATGATGCTATGAATCTCCTCTACTTCCAGCAAGGCCATTTCTTCGGGCCTACCAGCAGCCTCGAACAACCTCGGGGTAACCTCATTCACCTTCTTATCAGTCGTCTGAGCAGACAGCATCACTGCAACAAGTAGCGTGTATGGATCGGCATGGTCCAGCGGAATCGGCGTCTCCGGGTACATCTCGTCGAGTTTGTCACCGATAATGCCGGCCTTCTCCGCTCGGCGCAACCTCAGACCTCCAGATCCGGACTCCTTTCATCTCTCCAACCGATTATCACCCCAGCAGCGACGCATCCGAAAAACGGCACATAGCAGGACAACCATAGCTTGGCACTCCAATCCTCTGGGCTTCCACTCAGGATCCACCCAGATAGGGATAGCAGGGCTCCCGGAACCATCGCAAGAGTGCCGAACAACATAGCCCTGCCAAGTCCCATGCCCTCAACGAGACACTAACAGACTTGACTCTAACGGGCCTTCTCTCTCACTACCCATTTCGCCATAATTGCCGTCTGGACCATGGAAAGTAGCGCTGCCCACCAGATCCACCTGGGGAGCCCCAATGCCCATGCCTCACTATCATCCCACCACCAGAAGTCCTGAGCAAGGACGAAAACCACCACTAGTCCAAACATAGGAGCAGCCTCTTCAGGGACAATTTTCCCAAACCAATCTAACCCGATATTCCTGTTGCATGCATACTGGACAGAGGCCAAACCAATGATGGCAGCCACAAGTGATGGGATAACAGCAGTGGGAACGGCCCCCTTCACCGGCTCCACCCACCATCCATCAAACGACTCGGGAGAGAGAACCGCTAGCAATACGACAGATTCCCCTGCAGCAATAGATGCCATTACTGCTCTACCATCGATATTGTTGAAATGGGACGCCGCGAAAACGGAGGGGAACATAACGGCGTACATTGAGAAGGCAAGTAGCCCTAGATCCAGAATCGACAAATCAGACCATAGTGAAAGAAGAAGGCCTAAAATTGCCAGAGAGACGATAACAGATTCCCTAGACAAAACCCCACTATTTCCCTTGGGGGCCAGATCCCTGGTAACTAGTGAACCCGTAGCGAGAAGCTGCGAGTCCATCGTGGACATCAGTGCTGCTAGTCCGGCCACAAGAACCAGGCCTCCTAGCCATTCCCCACCAACATCCATGATCATCGTGGGCAGGATATTGTCTGAACCCGGCCTATCGAGTCCTGGATTATCCAGATGGCCCAACGTACCAATCAATATTGGAGGTAGGAATGCCAACCATGCCACAGCGGGATACAATGTAGCCATCCTGCCAATTGCGTAATCACTTTCCGCGGCACAAAGCCTCTGATACAGCTGGGGGAACATCGGGTCTGCAAAAAGCCAGAGAAGCATCGTGCTCGACCAGATCAGCAGTGTGTAGTTGCCATCCCTGCCTAGCAATCCAGATGTCTCTTCGGAAGATGAAATCGATTCCAGAGCAACGTCGAGTCCACCTGCATCGTTGATCACCATTGCAAGTCCGAGCCAGAGAAGCGCCAGTGCGATCGCGCCCTGCACAGCATCCGTCCTAACTACTGCCTTCAATCCGCCAGTTATGGTGTAGCCAACCACTAGGGCTGTGACCAGCACGGCTCCGATCCACTCTGGCCCGCCGAACAGCGCCGAGACGACAATCCCCGCAGCCCGAGGCTGCAGGGCAAGATACGGAATCGTAGCGATCACCAGAACCGAGGCCATGGTAAGCTGTGCATTACGGGAACCAGTCTGCCCCAGAATCATCTCTGGCGCCGTCATCGCCCCGTGTTCCACCGAACGAGCCCTGACCTTCCTGCCTAGCAGGTACATCGAAACCGCCATAAAACCGGTTCCGAATGCCATTATCGGTAGGAAAGAAAGCCCGATCCTGTAAGAAGCCCCACTCGAGCCATATACCGTGAAGGCACTGAAGTTTGTCGCTGCCATGGTTATCAATAGGATGGGTCCAGAAAGGCTCCTCCCAGCGAGGTAGTATGACTCGTCCTCCTTGCCTAGGTCGCGTCGTGCCCAAATGGCGAATGCCACCATTGCTATCGCATAACCGCCGACTATCAGCCAAGCAGAAGCCACGTCAACGCCATGGGGGATACCAGCATTATCTTGACTGTCTCTGCTTGCTCGTCACCATGGGAACTTGTATACCCAAATCACGAAGTCATTCAGGATGCATTGGATTGCCAGCATTATCGAACCGATAATCATCATCACGGATCCCTCGACTCCATCCCGGTATGCCCCAAATGCAAGTAGGCCTAGCATTATGTTCCCGATAGATGCGAACAAAAGCGTCCCTATAACGAGGTATTGAGTCCATACGTAGTCATTTTCGATATGCAGAATTGTACTCTCTATCCACATTGCAGAGGGGATCAGAAATAATGCATATGCAAGTAGTAAACGGGTATCGCCATTTCCGTCAGACTCAGCCCAGGGCCACCTCAGGGAACTTACCACAGACTCTTCCAACTGGAAGAAAACGATGTACCAGTAAATCAGGAAACCAAGTGCAGCCACGAACATGAATGGGACGATGTAATCCCTCCAGGTCTCAGGAACTCCCCCCCACAGATCCATCGGATTCTCAGCGTGAGATACGCCATATACGTACGAAGCGAGAACAACGGGTCCGAAAACGAAGGTGAAGGCAAGAACCAGTTTGCGGGTGATTTCCATGCTCGTCGCACGTGCAGTCAGTCATAAAATCAAAGCCATACACGCTTTCGTAGAATCGTGCCCGAGCAATTGGAGGAGCCAGATTACGAGGTGACAGCGTCTCATTCAGGATTCGAGGTCAGGAGATATTCTGACACTATTCAGGCCAGGGTGAGGACAGAAGGGACGAACTGGCGCGGTTCCAGCGGTGGGTTTCGTAGGATTGCCGGGTACATCTTCGGCAGGAACGAGAAGAAGCAGATGATTGCAATGACCGCCCCGGTGCACATCTGGGAGGAGGGAGATGGTACCATGATGGCATTCACGATGCCTTCAGAGTACGCAATCGAAGATCTCCCCAGTCCAAACGATGGTGGAGTTCATTTGGTCAATACATCAGGGAGATCATTCGCCGCTCTCAAGTTCACTGGACTTTCGGGTTCAAGGAAGACGGATCGCCTCAAGAAACGACTCATGAGTCTAGTATCCAAAACTGGACTCGAATCATCGGGTCCGGCGATGCTGGCAGTTTACGACAATCCAAACACCACCCTGCCCTTCTTGCGGAGGAACGAGATCCTAATCCCTATCCATGACTAGTCGGAGAATTATGGGATAATTCGATTACCCCTCGTATTGTCCACCAGCCAATGGACGAAGACCCCCCGGTAGAATGGTGGAAGCAGGGTGCTGTTGAAGGAGCCCCCGAGCCGATAATGATCAGCCCTCCAAAAACCAATCCATTCCAAGATTTCGAATTCTCTCCCAGGCCAGAACACACTATGTCGTTCATGGACTCCATAGACAACGTAATCCGAAACTTCCTGAATTTCAGCGATCGAGCCTCGAGGTCGGAGTATTGGTGGTTCCAGCTCTTCTTCTTCGTTGCCCTCTTGATTGCCGATTCCATCGATGTGATGATCAGTACCATTCACGATGGCCCAGGAGATATCTTCGGCACCATTGTCTTCTTGGGGCTAATCATCCCGAATCTGGCGGTAACAGTGAGGCGATTCCATGATATCGGATACTCCGGATGGTATATTTTGTTGGTGTTTATTCCCTGCTTGGGGTCGATAATCGGCCTAGTCATAATAGTCCTAATGATGGTTGACGGGCAACCTCAGATCAACGACTACGGAACTGTCCCCACCAACACAATCGTTAGAGAGTGAAACCGAAAGCAGATTAATCCAGAGCCGAACCAGCGGTACGTGCAGCGTTGTGGCGTGATAGAAGTCTCCAAAGCCCTGGAATCCGAGGAAGTCACCCTCGTCCTCTTCCATAAGGGCTCCAATGACACCGAAGCCATGAGGCTGAGGGATTTGGCCGAGGAACGAGGAATTACAGTTCGGGAGTCTTCCAAGTCGGATATGTGGAGGATGTCCCGTGTCAACGATGGCGAAAGTCCACCACCGATACTTGCCCTAGTAGGGAGGAGGCCAGACGCAACAGTCGACGAAATCCTGTCCTCCGGGGGGCTGTGCTGGCTTATCGATGGAGCAAGATATCCGGTGAACATCGGCTTCACAATCAGAACTGCAGAGGTAAGCGGGGCACAGGCTGTTTTCGTCGACGGATCACTGAATCACGTAGAGAAGAAGGCTGCGAGACGGGCTTCAATGAAGGCTCACAGGTTCATGCCAGTGCATTGGGTGGATGGGGGGGAAATCACCCTCATGGCTAAGGAGGCTGGCTTCCGGGTCATCTCATTGGAGGATAATGGCGAATTAGGTCCATGGGACGAGGATCTGACTGGGGACATACTCCTTGTAGTTGGGGGCGAGCGTGACGGTATATCCGACTACATACTGAAGGAATCCGACTCGGTGATTAGAGTCCCAATGTCTGGCTTTGTCCCTTCGTACAACCTACAGGCGCCAATGGCAGTAGTAGCCGCCGAGGCTCTCAGGCAGAGGAATCCAGAGGTCTAGAATGAATCCTCTAGCTCTCTGCTGATGATCATTCTCTGGATTTGGCTGGTCCCCTCGAATATCTGGTAGATCTTAGCCCCCCTCATTCTCCTGGCTACTGGGTACTCCTCTGAGTAGCCGTACCCGCCAAGGACTTGGACTGCATCGGTAGTTACCTCCATGCACATGTCCGCAGCGAATCTCTTCGCATGCGCCGACTTCAGAGTCGCCCTTTCTCCTGTGTCTAGGGCATTGGCAGCACTGAGGGTTAGCAGCCTAGCGGCCTCTATCTTGGTAGCCATGTCTGCCAGGATGAACGAGATCGACTGGTGCTTGGAAATCGGCTTCCCGAAGGTCTTCCTCTCCTTGGCGTATGTCCATGCCTCCTCCATCGCTCCCCTGGCGTTCCCTACAGCGGCCGCCGCAACTGCGGGCCTAGAGTGATCAAATGCCTTCATCGCGTTCATCCATCCGCCATTCTCCACCCCTCCGATCAGATTTGACGCCGGGACTCTGACATCGGTGAAATTCACGCCTCTGGTGTCGGAGCATCTCTGACCCATGTTCTCCTCTTTCTTGCCGAGCTCAATTCCTGGCGAATCGGCATCGACGATGAATCCACTTAGGCCCCCGTATCCGGCTTCTTTGTCTGTGTATGCTAGGACGAAGAACCAGTCAGCGTATCCAGCACCGGAGATCCATGCCTTGCTTCCATTGATCAGATAGCCATCGCCATCTCTGACTGCCTCGGTCTTCAGGGATTGGACATCCGAACCAGCATCTGGCTCAGTCACACAATATGCCGCCAGCTTTCCTGAAGCAACCCTCCCTAGGTATTCCGACTTCTGTTCCTCAGTACCTCCTGTCAGGATCGGGAATGATGCAAGCATAGTGTGGTATGAAGCGGTGCCGAAACCCGGGTCTCCTCGGGAGAGCTCCTCGCAGATTATCATCTCATCAACAGTGGACATGCCAGCACCGCCGTACTTCTCTGGGATTGTAACATTCAGTAGACCCAACTCATGGGCCTTCGCAATCGCATCTAGTGGATATGTGCCGCTCTTGTCCCATTCCTCTGCATTGGGGATTACTTCCTCGTCACAGAACTCCCTTGCCATATCACGTATCATCATCTGCTCTTCGTTGAGGCGGAAGTCGACCATGCATCATCCAGCGAATAGCACTACTTGAGTAGTTTCGGGATGCGCTCTTTCACATCAACTGTTATTTCTCATCCTTTCTTCCGGAATTTGATTGCATGGTGGAAAATAGGCTAATCGAGCACACCGGGTCCGAGTTCCCGATAATCTGCGGGGCAATGTACCCATGTTCGAATCCTGAGCTGGTCGCAGCAGCAGCAAATGGCGGGGGGATGGCCATCATTCAACCAGTCTCTTTGACTGTGGTACACGGCTTTGACAAGCCCGACCTGAATCAGGGCCTGATAGATGGCATCCGTTACATCAGGTCCAAGACGAATAGGCCGATTGGGTTCAATGCCCTGATAGAGAAGGGCAACGACAAGTACCTGCAGAGGATGTCCGAATGGATTGACATCGCGCTAGACGAGGGAATCAGGTTCTTCGTGACCTCCCTGGGGAAGCCAGACTGGGTATGCGATAGGGTGCACTCAAGGGGTGGCTTCGTCTACCACGATGTAACGACCCGATTCCATGCCGAGAAGGGGGTCGAGTGTGGTGTTGATGGTCTGATTTGTGTCAACGACAGGGCAGGAGGGCATCTGGGTACCGGCAGCATGGAGGAGATGTACGAATCCCTCTCCGACCTAGGATTGCCCCTGATTTGCGCTGGGGGCATTGGCAGTGAGGAGGAGTTGACAGATGCTCTCAAGATCGGCTATGAGGGAGTCCAGATGGGGACTCGGTTCATCGCTACCGAAGAGTGCTCTATGCCAGAAGGATACAAGCAGGCCATAGTGGGAGCAAGTGAGGGCGATATCGACTGGACTGTCAAGCTCACTGGAATCCCTGTCTCGGTCATCAAGACCCCAAAGTACCGCAGGGAGAATCCATGGTTCGTCCGAGCCCTCCTATCAGGCCGATTCAAGCATAGGACCCGATGGCTGATGAACACGATATCATTCAGACGCTGGAGGAGGATGTCCAGCGGGGCGAAGTCATCCGACATTTGGTCGGCAGGCAAGAGTGTGGAGACTATCGAAAGCGTTGAGTCGGCGACCACGATAATGAGGAGGCTCGGTGAGGCCCTATGAGAACAAAACGGGCCACTTCCTCTTAATGGCTCTGAAAATCACCCTGGAGACTACCATAGAAGTGAGTAGGAAGGCAACTGATGCCCATAGAGGGGCTTCACCGCTAGTCGCGAGCAGATAGGTTACAGCCAGAATTCCTGCTCCGTAGACCGCGCGAAATGCAGAGAAGACTAACAAAGCCCGCAACGCTTTGCTTCCTAGAACTCCTCGATTCAATGTAGTGCTCGGGGTCTCGTCCATCAGATCATTGCCAAGCAGCCATTCCCTACACTTAGTCGTGACCTTGTCGAAAACTGGTAGTACTTGGCACCACATCAAACTCCTAACTATGGAAATATTAATTTGAATACCTTAAAATAATAATATGCTTTCCAAACATCATGCCTTGTGACTGCTGCGACTGCGACCCCTGTGGTCCTACTTGTTCGTGCGATGATTGCTGTTAAGTTATACAGCAAGCCATCTTATTGATAGATGCTAATTCGTACCATAGAGGTTCGAATAGAATCAGTTTACTCCGAATTCAGAGTCTAGTTTGTTCATTGTATCCTGAATATCCTCTACAATCTCGAAAAGTGAATTATCCTTGGTGTAAACGAGTAGTTTGCCACCGCCCTCAGTTTCCTGGTATGCACATATTGCATCCATCCTTATTCTCGTCATTCCGCCCTCAGTCATTGCCTTGATCCAACCTGTCATCAGGTCGCCGCCTCGCGAGTTGAATTTAGTCTATGCCCCTAGTTTCTCACGCTTGCCGATGCGAGCATCACATTCCCTGGATGATTATGCCGACGTAACAATGACTATTCGTCACCCTAATCGCTCCGAAACATGGGTGAGAGGAGGTGCGAATTCGATGGCTGTAATGCATTGGAGTTTAGGACATCCGGGTATTGCCTCCGACATAAGGGAGGTTTGCCGTACGAGAAATCTCGTTACTCCGAAAATCCCGAGAAGAAGCGCCCGGAATCGGTAATCAGAACTGATCCTTTGCTGATACCCAAGATTGCTTTGGGCTACGTCCCATTTGTCTGGTTTCTGTTGTTTCTAACATCATTGGGCTCAGATACATTCGCCGGATACTATCTTTTCATCTACAGTGGCATATGTCTAGTGTTTCTACTGCCGCTTTACGCGGTCTATCTTGTCCGGCTCACTTGGCAACGATTCAAAGACGGGACGCTTACCTCTTCTGTCTCAATATTGCATATTCTCTCGATTGTCGTCCCATTGGCCTGGTTACTGTTATTTGCAACATTTAGCGGCTCTCCAGCCTGAGAGGGACTAGGTAACTACCCCTCTGACAATACTGTGCTCTCAATGGGTTGCAAATTACTAGGATTGGAATTATTGCGAATTACCTTCTTTTTCTAGCCATATTCTGAATTCTGCTGCCCTCCAGTCAGAGGAGTTGTTGCATAGTCTCTATGACTCGTATGAGGCTCACAGGGTACCCTGTGTCCTAGATGAGTACGAAACACCCGTTCATATCATCGGTCGACCGCACGGACCCATGGCTATCGAGTTGGTCTGGTTCAAGAGGGACTTGAGGGTCCACGACAACCAGGCACTGGTGGATGCCTCGAATTCCGGGGAGGATGTAGTATGCATATTCCTGGTCGAGCCGGAGCGTCTGGCCCAGCCGGACTGCGATCCGATCCATGTGGAGTGGGAGCTGGATTGCGCTCGGGCCCTCGTACGGGAGCTGAAGGTGCTTGGCGGGAGCCTGGACATACGGCACGAGGACGCCCTGACGGCATTGGAGGCGATTCACTCGGGATACGGGATTTCCACAATCAGGAGCCACGAGGAAACCGGTACGGAATGGTCCTTCGAAAGGGACAAGCGGGTGAAAA
>QQSB01000003.1:79674-80437 GCA_003602515.1 Candidatus Poseidoniales archaeon
TCGAGTGGGTCGAGTACCCGTCCAACGGAGTGATCAGGGGACTGACTGATAGAGACAAGTGGAAGTACTCCAGGGATAGGAGGATGCGCCTCGAGCTGCTCGAGCCCCCCGAGGAGATCAACGGACCGGTTCTGGGGACCGAGGCCCCGACGTTGGAGTCGTTGGGAATCGTGAGTAGGGGCCTGGTCCACCGGCCCGAGCCCGGGCAGTCAGCTGCATGGGAAACTCTCCAGTCGTTCCTCAATGAACGTGGGGAGCCATACAGGTGGTCAATGTCCGGTCCCTCGCAGGCGATTGTCCACTGCTCCAGGCTCTCACCGTACCTCAGCGTGGGATGCATATCGATGAGGAGGGTGGTCCAAGAGACCTCCGCCCGGATGAGGGAGCTGAGGGAACTGAGGTCGGGCGGGGAGGAGATAGGTGGCTGGCTGAAGAGCCTCTCATCGTTCCAGAGCAGACTCGCCTGGCACTGCCACTTCATGCAGAAGCTGGAGAACGAGCCGACCCTGGACAACGTGGCGCAGAACCCACTGATAGACCGGAACCTAGCCAGGGAGCTGGATGGGGAGAGGTTCGCCGCCTGGGCCGAGGGGAGGACGGGATGGCCGTTCTTCGACGCCTGCATGAGGAGCCTCATCGCGACTGGCTGGATCAACTTCCGGATGAGGGCGATGTTGATGTCGGCAGCCTCGTACAACCTCTGGCTGCCGTGGAGGGACGTGGGTTTGCATCTGGCGAGGATGTTCCTTGACTACGAGCCAGG
>QQSB01000030.1 GCA_003602515.1 Candidatus Poseidoniales archaeon
ACCTCGCTCCCCTATCGTACCGGTGGTGAGTATTGCCAACATGAGAATGGCAGTTACTGGAAGCATTCTCATATCCGCTACTAGGCAATCTGACTATTTACACCTTGTTTCGATTTAGCATCGGAGATCCCAATCACCAGTAGTCCGAGGGAGGGCTTCAGTATTCCCCGCCCACGCGGTAATCTATGGAAAGTAGTAGGAACAGAGACTAGTATCTGAAACTAATATTCCCAATCCTTGTGCAACACATGCGCAGGTGCTTCTGGATAGGGGTATTCATCCAATCTGTCCACGAGCCAGATCATCCAGTCAAGCCCTGCATCTGCCATTCTCCCATTTCCATAATCTTGAATCCCCTCTCCCAACTGATTAGCGTATGCGTTCTCCATCAAAAGAGACGAGAGGACTCGCAACCTTGGTCCCATTATGGTTGTAAATGGCTGAAGGTAAGTTGCGACTATTTCGATGGGGACGAGTCTGTTGAAGACCTGGATTCCGAGACTGTTCAGACCCAAGCTAAACGAGTTAAGCGCGTCCTTCTCTTCTCTGGAAAGATCAGATAGTTCCTCCAAGGTCATATCCTCTCGGACTTTTAGCACCACTACCACGATCCCATACTGGAACAGGGGGCTCTCGAACCTAGTGGCAACAGACTGGGCGATCTCAAATCTCCTGGTCTGATTCCAATCCCTAATCTGTCTGAGCCCGAATAGTAGTGTCACTAGGATCGCGAGGCCCCCTAGGGCCTCGCCAATATTGGCCGCTGTCTCCAGATCCATGCAGTTTTTCGATAGAGAGAATGTATTATTATTTTCATGAGAGTCAGCGGCTAGTACTGCTCCAGCACGAGTTCCGTCTGAGTCGAGCTGATGTCTCCAGGAGCCGCCAGCCACATCCGGTCCAGCATGTCCCTGAGAGCGACCGTGTCATCCACGTGAACCACGGCGACCAAGTCTGCGTCCCCGCTGATCTCGTACACGCATTCGACCCCAGTCCAACCGGAGAATTCTCCAGCAAGGGAGCCGATCTCGGTGCCAGGGCCAACCTTGAGTCGAATCAGGGCAGTCAGTCCGATCCCCGATTCTCGAACCGTATAGCCCCTGATCACGCCCTCGTCCTCAAGTCGCTTGATGCGAGTCCGAACCGTCCTCTCGGTGACCCCTACTCCCTTGGCGATCTCTACGTATGGGGCTCTAGCGGACTCTCTCAGGAATGAGAGGATAGCCCTGTCAAGGGAATCTACATTACTCATCGTCTCCTCCGAAAAACGTACAACTTATGGTTATTTCTTGATGTTTTGTCATTATATCTGCCGTGAAACTTGCTATTTTTCGACCATCATTAAATCACGTACTCTTGGTTGCGTTCAAATGGGATGGCTTCATTGCACTACTATGAGTCAGGAGGAGTCAGTCTCCCAACTCAAGATTCAGGAGTACTTGGATGACGTCTCGGGACTAGACATGCCCCCATCTCATTCCCAGTGGTACAACATCGATGTCGCAGCGCTGTTGAACGGTTCCAGGATAGAGGGGCATGAACTCGACCCATCAACGGGTTCTTCGCTGATATTCCTCTCTAGGAGCGTGATGCTCTGCTGTCCGGAATCCGGACGAATTCACCACTACCCCAAGCATCTGCTGCATTGCTTCGTCGATGACAATCGCTCCAAGTCTAACGAGGCGGATGGGGTGCTGATGAGGGCAGAGCTATTCTCAATCTCCCCCAACGAGGAGCAGCTCTGCTGGGAATGCTGTTGCAGATCGGAATTGGAAGTACCGGAGATACAGAGCAAGGTCTCCCGGTGGCTGAGCTGGCTGAACACATAGGGGCAACATCGCTACCTTGAGAAGCCAAGTGCCCGTGGGAGTGCCAATGGGTGCCGCTATCAGCGACATCTTCGCTCGGGCAATTATCGATTCGCGCGGCAATCCTACTGTGGAAGTCGACTGCTACGTCGATGGCTCATTGATGGGCAGGGCAGCCGTCCCATCCGGAGCGAGTACAGGGACCCACGAAGCCGTGGAACTGAGAGATGGTGGGGACCGATGGATGGGGAAGGGGGTGCAAGAAGCCGTGAACAATGTGAACGGACCAATTCGCGAGGCACTAATCGGGATGGATCCATCAAACCAACGGGAGATCGACGCCCTCCTCATCGACCTGGATGGATCAGATAACAAAGGGGTCCTAGGCGCAAACGCCACGCTAGGGGCCTCCCTATCCTGCCTCAGAGCAGCATCCCATGGGGATCTTTGGAACCACATTGGCCAGGATGGCCAGGTCACCCTCCCCGTCCCGCTGATGAATATCCTGAATGGAGGTGCCCACGCTGAGTCGAACGTCGACGTCCAGGAATTCATGGTGGTTCCACATGGCTTCGAAGAATTCTCCGACGCTCTCCGTGCCGGCGTCGAGATTTATCATGCGCTCAAGTCCACACTAAAGCAGGAAGGACTGCTTGGGGGCGTAGGTGACGAAGGCGGCTTCGCACCGAACCTCCCTAGAAACGAGGAGGGACTGAGGCTGGTCAAGGAGGCCATAGAGAGGGCTGGATATTCTCCAGGCAAGCAGGTCTCAATAGCATTGGACGTTGCAGCACAGGAGTTCTTTGACGGAACGAATTACCACATAGACGGAGCAGGAATCTCTGGAGCAGAACTGGGGCATATATACTCCAAGTGGCTTGATGACTACCCCATAGTGTCCATCGAGGACCCGTTTGGGGAGGACGACTGGGACTC
>QQSB01000031.1:0-1560 GCA_003602515.1 Candidatus Poseidoniales archaeon
TTATTCAGCGTCATAGGGTCATTGGGGGGGTATGGAATCGGCCTCTATGCCGGAAGGCCGGCCATTGAGAAAATCGCGAAATCATCACTCTCAAGGAAGCTCGATGAACTGATTGCTAGATATGGGGATGCAGGCGTTTTCATCGCTGCAGTATCCCCTATCCCCTACAAACTCCTCGCCTGGATGGCAGGAGCCGGAAGGATGGAAATACGCACCTTCATTGCAGCTGGTATTTTTGGAAGGAGCATCAGATTCGGGATGGAGGTCCTAATTGTTGGGTACTGGGGCGAGGAATTCGTTCAGATGCTCAAAGAACCACTATTCTGGATTGTAGTCGGTGTATTTTCAATCGTGATATTCGTTCCATTGAACAATTGGTGGAATAGCTTGGATAAGCCAGTAGAAGAGCATCTGCAATAGAACTGATTATGAGAAAGCAGCAACTCGGAAATATGCCGCTCCTGTGGTGTAGTACGGTCCATCATTCCGGGTTTTCATCCCGGCGACCCGGGTTCAAATCCCGGCAGGAGCACCAATTCTGAAATCAACATTGACTAACGGCACTACACACGACTTGAAATCACATCACTATCTGGCGTTGGTTGGTATTGACATGTCGCTGGACTTAGATTCTATTCGTGCTGACTTCCCAATACTGGGCAGGAAACTTCCAAATGGCAAGCAATTGGTCTACTTCGACAATGCAGCAACGTCCCAGAAGCCACAGAGCGTAATCGACGCAATGTCGGAATACTACAGCGAGTACAACTCCAATGCACATAGGGCTAACCACACCCTGGCAGATGAGGCTACCACTGCCCTTGAGGGAGCAAGGAGCTCCATTTCGGCTTACTTTGGTACCTCTCCCGATCAGATGGTTTACACCAGCGGTGCCACAGAGGCGATCAACCTCGTTTCTTATGCATGGGCTAGGGACAACCTCTCTGCCGATGATGTGATTGTTCTAACCGAGATGGAACATCACGCCGATATCGTACCATGGCAGCAACTATCGAAGGAGAAGGGGGTCGAGGTCAGGTACGTCCCCATTGACACTAGTTCATTCACTCTTGACATGGATGCCTTCGAAGTCGCTGTTGAGGGGGCATCGCTGGTCTGCGTTGTACACACTAGCAACGTTCTCGGAATTAGGAATCCAATCGAGAGGATCATCGAGATATCTCACGCCCAGGGTGCTAGGGTCCTGCTTGATTGTGCACAGGGTGCTCCTCATGAGAGGATAAGATTCGATGATTCAGGAGTCGATTTTGTAGCAATTTCTGCACACAAGATGGGAGGCCCTACTGGGATTGGATGCCTCCTCGTAAAGAAAGAGGTCATGAGTCAGATGGGCCCTTTCATGACAGGGGGTTCGATGATCAAGACCGTCAGTACCGATGGATCAACCTTCCAAGAGGGCCATGCACTGTTCGAGACGGGAACCCCTAGGATAGCAGAGGCAATCGGTTGGGGCGCTGCAGTAGAATGGCTGGATAGGTTTGACATGGAAGAAGTCCAATCCCACGTCAACAAGATAGCCTCATGGACCGCTGAGAGTAT
>QQSB01000031.1:1606-4338 GCA_003602515.1 Candidatus Poseidoniales archaeon
GATAGTAGCGGAGCAGTGTCCTTCCTTCATGACTCGATACAGTCCCAGGACCTCGCTCTTCTCCTTGACGAAGGAGGCTTCGCGGTTAGGACTGGCCATCATTGCGCACAGCCCCTGATGGATGCACTCGGCGTCCCCTCAACAAACAGAGCGTCATTCTGGATTTACAACACTATGGGGGAGGCGGAGGCCTTCGTAAAACACCTGGAGTATGTTGTCGATAGATTTTCCGACAAGTGATGAGCACCTTCAAGTTGGGTACCTTGACGCCAATTCATGACCGAGTCCAGGGACTGGCCTGCCAAGCTTGACCCAATAGTGGAGGAGTTCTCTGCATGCTTTGACTCGATGGAGAGGTATGAGCTTCTTTTTCAATATGCGAAAAGGAACCCGTCCCCGCTTCCTCCTGAGGAATGGGACGAAGGGAACCAGGTTCACGGCTGCCAATCCCGCGCACATGTTTCATGCGCTCTCGACGAAGAAGGAAATTTTGTCCTCAGCGGTGGTGCCGATGCTCAGATAGTTCAGGGTTTGATAGCAATAACATCAATCGCAGTGAATGGGATGGCCCCATCCTACGTATCAGCAATGTCCCCGGTTTTCGCTGAGGAAATGGGGATCAGATCATCTCTGACACCCAGTAGGGCAAATGGTTTCCTGAATATGTTCAAGAGGGTGCAAGATGAGGCATCCATGTTGTCCGGAGGCGAATAGATGTCCAGTGAGTCCGAGGTCATGGCTTCACTATCCAATGTCGAGGATCCAGAGTTGAAACTCAAGGTCACGGAATTGGGTCTGATCTACTCGGTTAGGATTGAATCGGCGCATGTTGAGGTCGACATGACTCTGACCAGTCCCGGGTGCCCCGTTGCTCCAGAGCTGATGGCTGCAGTACATAGGGCTGCGCTGGCAACGGAAGGAATTGACAGTGTCCATGTTAATCTGACATTCTCGCCGCCATGGGATCCGAGAGTGCACGCTTCAGAAGATGCCAAGTTTGAGATGGGAATATTCGACTAAGAAACTTGCATTTCAGCGGCGGCTAAGGTATTCTTCATCAGCATGGCTATGGTCATCGGCCCCACTCCCCCGGGAACCGGAGTGAGCCACCCAGCTACCTCGGATACCTCGGGCGAAACGTCACCTGCAAGTCCTGACTCAGTCCTGGAAATTCCGACATCGACTACGAAAGCCCCCGGCTTAACCCAATCCCGACCGACCATGTGTGCAGAACCAACTGCCGCAACTAGGATGTCAGCCTCTCTACACACGGACTCAATTTCAGAGGTTCTTGAATGTACAATAGTTACAGTGGCATCACTGCCCTTCTGGGCCAACATCAGCGACATCGGCATCCCCACAATTCTGGACCGCCCAAGAACCACGGCTCTAGCACCCTCTAATTGAACGCCGGTGGACTCCAGCATGCTCATTACTCCCGACGGCGTGCATGGAAGAAGTCCGTCTGAATATCCCTGAACGAGACGACCTAGATTAGATGGATGAAAACCATCAACGTCCTTTTGCGGTAGGATNGAAGATGCAATTTGCAATTCGTCTACACCATCCGGTGCCGGACTCTGCACTAGAATCCCATGGACGCTAGAATCTGAATTTAGACCTTCAACCACTTCGATAATTTCATCGAGATTTGAACTCGCCGGCATCTCGATCTTAGTACTCTCGATTCCACATTTCTGACAGGCCCGCTCCTTGTTCCTGACATACACATGACTAGCCTGGTCATCGCCTGCGATGATGACAGCAAGATGGGGCTTTACTCCTCTTGAGGTAATTTCAGAAACGCCCTCGGCAACCTTTTTTTGAATACTCTCAGCGAGTGATTTCCCATCTACAATATCCGCGCCCACACACGGTGGTGAATCATCAGGCATTTGACAATTGGCTCAAAGTGGAGTTTTCATGCCCATTGAACGGACAACGCACCAACCCGTCCAACCCTCAAAAATAGCGAATGAACCCCCTGCCCACATGCAGGAAATCAATGCTAAACCGATCGTTTGATCCAGTACTCCAAACATAGTTAATATCACTACTGGGATGGAAGAAATTATTGCCGAGATACCTAGTAATAGTCTGACGTATTTCCCCGCTGCATCGATATTACATTCCAAAGCCATAATCCTGAGTAGTGATTTAGGTACATAAAGGGGAGTTTTCACTTACTATACAATTCCCCGATAATCCTAGTTGTTGGAGATGGCAAGAAGTTGCAATTTGGAGCCCCAGGAGGGATTTGAACCCCCGGCCGTCTGATTACAAATCAGATGCTCTACCGAGCTGAGCTACTGAGGCGTACCCTCGGCTAGACTACTTTCCACTTGAACCCTGCACATGCCTTATCTCCTCAATAGTGCTGATATCCAACCCCACCCTCCAAAACACATGGGTGCACTGCCAGGGGTATCTAATCGTCGACTGAATATCGTTATTTCAGCTTGGATATGCATAGCATTGGGGTCCAGTATCATTCTGTATGATAATTCGGCCTTCTCGATGTCAATATCTGTGCCCTTGTCTATTGGGGGAATAATCTTGCTCATTATTGGACTTAGCATGGTCGGCGATGACGAGGGAAAAATGAGGGCACATGACTCTTGGACTCCAGACGCCTCATTGATGTCCGATGCAGGTCGTCCAATGTTCAGAATAGACACTACCTTGGACGAACCAATCCGAACTTCGATATTATGCGGAAGATGCGCCAATAT
>QQSB01000032.1 GCA_003602515.1 Candidatus Poseidoniales archaeon
GCTACCATGCAACCGAGTGGAATCTTGACATCTATGTCTTGGAGATTGTTCTGCCTCGCACCCCTTATCACGAGCCATCGGTCCTCTTCGGGGTCAGATCTGTCATCAGGTAGGGGAATCTCTGACTTACCTGATAGATATGCGCCTGTGATGCTCTCCTCGCTGGCCATTAATTCATCGAATGTTCCACTGACGACTATCTCCCCCCCTTCCTTGCCTGCACCCGGACCGATGTCGACTATCCAATCGGCCTGCCTAAGGGTGGCCTCGTCATGCTCGACTACGATTAGGGTGTTGCCCAAGTCAGTAAGCTCTCTGAGGGTCTCAAGTAGCCTTCCATTATCCCTAGGATGGAGCCCTATGCTGGGCTCATCCAGTACGTACATCACGCCTGTCAGCCTAGTGCCTATCTGAGTGGCTAGTCTGATTCTCTGGGATTCTCCCCCTGATAGTGTGTTTGCCCTCCTGTCGAGAGTCAGGTAGTCCAGTCCCACCAGAGCCAGGAACCGCAGTCTGGCTTCAATCTCCTTGATTATCTCGGTTGCAATGTACATGGATCTCTCATCGAGCCTCTCTGCTTGGATCGCCTCCTTTGGTGGCGGTTCCCTGTCGAGCCTCTCCCAAGTATCGTCAAGGCCCCCTATCCTCCAATGCTGGACAGTAGCCAGGGCTTCGAGCACACTGCACGAGGAAATACCGGGCAGGGTGGTGGATCCGACGGTGACTCCGCTCACGGCTCTATTCAGCTTCCTTCCGTTGCAGTCCGAGCACGGCTCATCGGTCATGAACGAAGATATCCTTGATCTCGTTCTGTCAGAGGAAGTGTCTGTGTATGTCCTCCTCAGTCTAGCGAAAACTCCCTCCCATGGCTTACTCATCCTGTAAGATGACCCTTTCTGTGATGTGAACTGGAAGTCTATCGCGGTGCTCCCAGAGCCGTTGATCAGAATATCTCGATCGTCTTCGTCGAGCTCTTGGAATGGGATGTCTATGGGGATTCCATAGTGCTGACAGGTCTGTATCATCTGGCTCCTATACCATCCTGACATCATCGATCTCCTGAAGGGCCTAATACACCCCTCCTCCACAGTAGCATTCCTATCGACGACGAGATCGTGAGAGAACGACCTCTGGACCCCTAGGCCTTGGCAGGAGGGGCAGGCCCCCAACGGGTTGTTGAATGAGAATACCCTAGGGCTCATCTCAGGAAGAAAGGCTCCGTGCTCGGGACATGCGAACTCCTCGGAGTATGGGATAATCTCCCCCTCCTTGGTCTTGAACCTCTGCTCCTCTGAATTATCTGCCCCGGGCTTGGGCGCACTTACACTCTCTACCGCGATGGACCCCCCTCCTAAGCGTAAGCCGATTTCTATGGCCTCAGTTAAGCGCTGTCGGTTAGACAGATGGAGGAGAAGTCTGTCTAGCCTAACGTCAATATCATGCCTGAGGTTCTTTTCTAGAACTGGTGGATTCTCGAAGTCGGCCTCTCTGCCGTTCACCTTCCCCGCTAGGAAGCCTTGTTCAACAAAGCCCTTGAAGAGATCTGAGTGGGTTCCCTTTCGGTTCCTGACGGCTGGGCTCCATATCGCAATTGCGTGACCCTCGAACCTCCACAGTACATCATCGACTATCTCTTGAACGGTCCTACGGGATACCTCTCGCCCGCACTCGGGACAGTGAGGCAGGCCCACCCTAGCCCATAGGAGACGAAGGTAATCCATGATCTCGGTTACAGTCGCCACTGTGGATCGAGGATTATGGCTACCTTGCTTCTGATCGATACTAATAGCGGGGGAGAGGCCGTCTATACTGTCGCAGTCGGGTTTCTTCATCTGTCCCAGGAACTGCCTTGCGTAAGAGCTGAGGCTCTCGACATATCTCCTCTGACCCTCTGCATAGAGGGTGTCAAAAGCTAGGCTTGACTTTCCTGAACCTGATACTCCTGATATTACTACAAACTTACCCCTAGGCAGACTGACGTCCACGTTTCTGAGGTTGTGAGTCCTGGCCCCCTTGACCTCTATCCACTCTTCGGCGGTATCGCCTTCTTTCCTAATCGCACCCATCGACAGCCCTGCTTTACGTATGGTCCTGTGAGAGGCCGTCCTTGAATTCATGTATTGCTGATGTTCAGTGAATCCGGAGCTAGTCTTCGGTGTAGAAGTAATCGGAAGTCCGTACACCTTTGCCGATTCCTCCCCAGGGATCGGTTTTGGTGGGTTTCTGCCTCTTTGACAGTCTCTTACTGGCTATTAGAACCGACATAGCAACAGCAACGGTACCCAGAATTGCGTATATCACGTCAATATTTTCCATGTGCTCGGAATTGTACCTTGGTATATGAGTGGGTGTTCGTGGTCTTGGATCGGTTTCGATGTCTAATCCGACCTCCTGTCAGATATCTCTCCAAGGATAGTCAGGCCTGCAAATCCTCCAATTATCATGGTAGTTGGAGGGAAAATGGTGTTGGCCAGAGGACCTAGTGAGGACACCAGATAGTCACCGGTAACGAGACCCAGAAATGCTGTTACAAACGGAATACAGTGATACGCCCAAGGCATATTCTCAGCGAACCTCTCGGTAATAGTATCGCCTCACTCGGTCATTATCAGGGCATGCTCTCTCAACTGATCTAGAGAAACCACTTGGAGGGTCTCCTCGTGTGTAGATTCTAAGCGTACTGGGCATGCTAGCCCTATGT
>QQSB01000033.1 GCA_003602515.1 Candidatus Poseidoniales archaeon
GGGGCCAGGCACAGAGTCGAGAAGTTCCAGAAGGGACACATCAAGTACTGCGGTGAAACTGCCCTCCAGCTCATGGATGTTGGATTTTCAACTGCTGTGAAGAAGCTGGGAACAGTTGGCTGCACCGTGAGAATCATGAGGCCAGGGTCAAAGCTCCCTCATGAGATCACTATCCACGAGAGAAGCGAGTCCGGGCTACCTGAACTGGTAGAGGCATCAGGATTCGTCCCTCTTGACTTAGAGGAAGCCCTCGAGAGGGCAGCACGGGAGGAGGAGTGAAATGTCACACGTCAGTTCAAAGGAGATTGACGAGATGAATCAAGAGCAGCGCGAGATCACCCTTGGTGAACTCAGAGACGAGATGCTACAACTCAGGTCCCAGCAGGCACTCGGAGGCTCTGCTTCGAACTCAGGCGCCTACAAGCAAACTCGCAGGAGCATCGCAAGGCTCCTAACCAAGATGAACCAGGAAAAGGAGGAGTGATTTGGCGGGAATTTGCAACATGTGTGCTCTTCCAGATGACCTATGCATTTGTCAGGAGATAGCCAAAGAACAACAGAAGGCGGTGATTTCAGTGGTTAGAAGAAGATACGGAAAGATGGTAACTATGGTCGAGGGAATAGAGGACACCGCAATCGACATCGGCCAACTGGCAAAGATACTGAAGGGCGCATGCGCCAGTGGTGGTACGGTCAAGGGGCGCACCATCGAACTCCAAGGGGACCACAAGAAGAAGGCAGCTAGGGTTCTAGAGCAGAATGGCTACCAGGTGGAGGTGCGCTGAATGAGTAAGATCGCTAACCTCCCTTGGCTTTCCAGGAACCTCGAGGTCACAAACTCCACTGACCCGAACCTAGTGGGCATATCAGGCATGGTGATGGACGAAACCAGGCGCACCATACTGGTCAATACCGGAAGCAAGGAAGTCACCCTGGCCAAGGACACTATCAGATTCACAATCGACGATGAGGAGATCGACGGTTCTCTAGTCGGGCAGAGGCCCGAGGAAAGAATCGGCAAGGCATACAGGAGGTCATGAAATGAGAGATATAGGTGTAGACGTCATCAAGCCCGAGGCGGAATGGGATGGTAGCAAGAACTGCCCATTCTATGGTACACTGAGGCTTCGAGGTCAGATTATCAGCGGAGTCGTCTCTTCGCAGGGAATGACAGACACCGTAGTCGTCGAGAGGGAGACTACACGGTACATGCAGAAGTTCGAAAGGTACGAGAAGCGCACAAGGCGCTATTCGGCCCACCTCCCCAGTTGCATCGGGGAACTAAACCCAGGAGACAACGTCCGCATCATGGAGTGCAGGCCCCTGTCCAAGACCGTGAAGTTCTGCGTAATCGAGAAGGAGGCGAGCGAATGAAGGGGATAGCCGGCAGAGTGACCTCAGGTCTACCGACACAGGCACGGCTTGAGTGCGTCGACAACACCGGTGCCAAGGTCGTCCAACTCATCACCGTCCTGAAGAAGGGAGGAGTTGCCAGAAGGTATCCATCAGCAGGCGTGGGAGACATGATCAGAGTCACCGTCAGGAGAGGCACCCCCGAGACCAGGCGCCAGATATACACCGCAGTGATAGTACGACAGACGAGACCTTTCAGAAGGGTCGATGGGACATGGGTCCAGTTCGAGGACAACGCCTGCGTAATAACGAATGAAAGAGGGGACGTTCAGGGTTCTGACATCAAAGGCCCAGTCAGTAGGGAAGCTGCCGAGAGGTGGCCTAGGATAGCGGCTACGGCCAAGCAGATAGTGTAGGTGATTAGAATGGTTAGCAAGAAAGCAGGAAAACAGAGAATGTCTCAGAGGGATGCCCCTACTCACGTAAAGAGGAAGAGGATGCGAGCCCGCCTGATTTCTGACGATCCAGACCTAAGGCAGGTACGCTCAGTGACCATCAGGGTTGGGGACGAGGTAGAGGTCACCAGAGGGGATTTCAGCCACCCTAACAGCGTCAAGGCCGACTCCAGAGGAAAGAGGCTAGGACAGCCAAGAGGAAGGGCGGGAGTGAAGGCCAAGGTCGCTTCGGTAGACACAAAGAGGGGCTTCATCTTCGTAGATGGACTAACTCAGTCTACTGCCGACGGGAAGGAAGAAGCCATCCCCGTCAGCCCATCAAACGTCATTGTGACGAAACTTTTCGAGGGCGATCCATTACGAATCAAGAGGATCGCCGATAGGTCCACAGGGGGCGACTCAGAATGAGCAGGAGCCACCACAAGAGGCTAGTCATGCCTCGAACATGGCCATTGACCAGGAAAACCAATATCTGGGCACAGAAGCCAAACCCTAGCGGTCACCAGATAGAGATGTGCATGCCTCTGGGAATAATTCTCAGGGACGTCCTTGGCGTTGCCCACAACATGAGGGAGGCAAAGAGGATACTTCACGCACGAAGCGTAATGGTGGATGGAAAGGTGGAGACAGACAGGTCCCGTGGAGTGGGCCTGATGGACGTGCTAACCGTCGGAGAGGAGAATTACCGATGCATCCTCGACACCAACGGTAAACTGAGATACAGACCAATTCCAAAGAAGGCCTCAGGAAGCAAGATCTGCAGAGTCAGGGGCAAGACCACCGTCAAGGGAGGCAAGACCCAGATCCACCTGCATGATGGAAGGAACATCCTCATGGACGATTCTCCTGACTACAAGACAGGGGACTCCCTGGTGATTTCCCTCCCAGAGCAAAAGGTAACCTCGCACATCGAGATGAAGAAGGGCGCTAAGGCATACCTGACTGGTGGGAGCCACATCGGAGAGACTGCTGTGATAAAGGACCAAGACATCAAGAGGTCATCCAAGCCAAATGAGACTATTTTCGAGGACTTCGGGACGATCACTGACTACGTATTCATCATCGGCAAGGAGACTGATATACCGCTGGGGGATGAGTCATGAGCGAATCATCCAACCCCATGCTTTCCCCCTCCATAACCAAGGTGACTGTGAACATTGGAGTCGGAGAGGGAGGCAGGCGCCTCCAATTGGCAGAGAGGGTATTGGAAGTACTGACCGGAATGACCCCTTCGAGGACTCTTTCCACGAAGACTAACCGAGATCTCGGTACGAGGAAGGGGGCACCAATAGGGTGCAAGGTGACCATTAGGGACCAGGACAAGGCAGAGTCCTTCCTAAAGGACGCATTATGGGTCCGAGACAACACCCTCCCAGCTTACAACTTCGACATCTCAGGAAACCTTTCATTCGGCATTTCTGACTACACAGACTTCCCCGATCAGAAATATGATCCAGACATCGGAATCTTCGGAATGGACGTCAACGTAGTCCTCGAGAGGCCAGGTCATAGGGTATCCAGGAGAAGGCGACGGAAGTCGAGAGTTTCCATCCCTCATAGAGTCGGTCGAGACGAGTCGAAGGACTGGTTCACAGGAAAGTTCGATCTGAAAATTGTGGAGGAGTAGTAGTATGGCACGCGATCACGGAGAGAAGATTGGAAGAAGCATAGGCTGCAGACGCTGCGGCCGAAAGAGAGGAATGATTCGAAGACATGGCCTGAGGCTCTGCAGACAGTGCTTCCGAGACGTTGCCCCGGACATAGGATTCAAGAAATACTCATGAGGTGATTAAAGATGCAGTTTGACCCATTAAATGATGCCTTCACGACGATATACAATGCGGAGAGCGCAGGCAAGTACGAAGTTACCGTGCGACCAGCAAGCAAACTCCTCGGCAGCATGCTGTCCATAATGCAGACATCCGGTTATCTCGGAGAGTTCGAGAAGCTAGATGACGGCAGAGGGGGAGCATTCAGAGTCTCCCTAATTGGAGCAATCAACAAGTGCGGGGTAATCAAGCCCAGGCACTCGGTCAAGAGGTCTGACTTCGACAAGTGGGAGTCCAGGTACCTGCCTGCAAGGGACTTCGGTCTCCTAATCCTGACAACAAACCAGGGGATAATGGTTCACTCAGAAGCGAAGAAGGAGAGGGTGGGCGGAAGACTGCTCGCATATGTTTTCTAGGAGGAATAAGAATGCCAAGAGTAGCCAACGTATCCCACAGCATCATCATGCCCGACGGAATGGGAGCAAGCATGGATGGCAATACCGTGACACTCACCAAGGACGGTGACAGCATCTCACGGGAATTCAACCACAATAGCGTCTCTGTGAAGGAGATTGACGGCGGAATTGAGGTCCACTGCAAACTGCCCAGGAGGTCCGAGAAGGCAATAGCCGGAACATGGGCTGCCCACCTAAGGAACATGGTCAAGGGCCTCGATGAAGGATTCGAATACCGCCTGAAGGCAGTATTCAGCCACTTCCCTATGACGCTCAAGGTCGAGGGAAACAAGTTCACAATCACCAATATGCTCGGGGAGAAGGTGCCCAGGGTAGCAAAGCTACCATGGACCCCATCCGAGGTACAAGTGAAGATCGAGGGGAAGTCCGACATCATCATCACAGGGTCAGACCGAGAGAAGGTGGGCCAGTCTGCAGCAAACATAGAGAAGGCCTGCAAGGTCAAGAATAGAGATCCAAGAGTATTCCAGGACGGGGTATACATCACTTCCAAGGGGGCATGAGAATGGCATACGAGAATCTGACAGTCGCTGAGTTGAAGGAACTACTCAGAGAAAGGGGACTGCCGGTATCCGGCAAGAAGGCAGACCTAATCGCCAGGCTAAGCGAGGACAAGGGCCCAACTGACGAGGCCCATGAGGAGATAACCCCGGAGGAGCCTCAGGACGACGACATGGGAGAAGAATCCTCAGATGAGGGAGAAGACTACGAGGAAGAGGGAGACTTCGAGGAAGAGGGAGACTTCGAGGAGTGGGATGAACTGCACACAGCAAGGCAGAAGCCAGTCCTGGACGACTCTACAAAATCAGCACTCAAGATGCGCTCGGAGCAGAGCAAGAAGCAGCCCAAGTTCCGTCGGCAAGAGTGGTTCAGGTACAGGAGACTGTCCAAGACAGGATATAGGAAGCCAAAGGGGGACGACTCAAGCATGAGGAAGAATAGGAAGTATCGCTCCCCAATGGCACGCGTAGGCTATGGCAAGGTCGCGGCCGCTAGAGGGCTACACCCGTCCGGATTCGAGGAGGTCCTCGTCCACAAGGCAGACCAACTAGACGGTATCGACCCCGAGAAGCAAGCCGTGAGAATAGGATCCAGCGTAGGGAACAGGAAGAGATCACGAATCCACGAAAGGGCGGATGAGTTGGGACTGAGGGTTCTGAACCGCCGTCAGATAGACAAGAGGGGTGATCTCTGATGTTCCTGTCAAATCAGAAGAGGATGGCAGCCGAGATACTGTCTAGGAAGGAGGGCAAGACCGTGGGGATCCACAGGATATGGGTCAACCCAGACTACCTCAGCGAAGTCGCCGATGCAGTCCAGAGGAACGATGTCAGACTCCTAATAGAGGATGGCATAATCAAAGCCAAGCCAATCAAGGGGACGAGCCGCTCAAGGGCTCGAAAGTCCGCATTCCAGAAGTCCAAGGGCAGGAGGAAGGGCCACGGGTCAAGAAGCGGTAGCGCGAACTCCCGTAGCCCCCGAAAGAATCGTTGGATGTCCAAGATTAGGGCCCAGAGAAGGGTTCTCAAGGAACTCAGAGGCGAGAGCAAGATTACCCCCTCCCAATATCGTTACTTCTACCGAAAGGCGAAGGGCGGTTCATACCGTTCCACATCTCATCTGAGGAGCAACATAGAACTGGATGGGATTTCACTGGGAGGTGATGAGTGATGGCAAAGGGAAGAAACCAGAGACTTAGATTCAAGAGAAGGAGAAACGCTGAGACTGACTACTATCGAAGGTCGAGAATGCTCCGAGGGGGCGTTCCCCGAGCAGTGGTTCGTATATCGAACACCCAAGTCACCTGTCAACTAGTGGCCTACGAGCCAGAAGGCGACAGAGTTCTGGAGTCAATCACAGGAAAGTCCCTGGTAGACTCCCACAAGTGGCCCTCAGACGCGTCAAGAAAGTCCGTCCCCGCATGCTACCTAGCCGGATTCGCGATGGCAACCTCGGCAGTATCGAGCGGCCACTCGCAGGCCATAATGGACATAGGACTGGCAGCCTCATCATCCGGAAACAGGGCCTATGCAGCTCTCAAGGGGATGGTCGATGCAGGCATGGAAATCCCACACTCAGAGGAGGTCCTTCCATCAGAGGAAAGAATCAACGGCGAGCATATCGGAGAAGGCATTGCTAAGGCAGTTGCCACGACTAAGAAGTCCATAGGAGGTGGAAAGTGATGGCCGAGGAATCCAGTGCTGAAGAGAATAGCGCACCTATCGCACCAGGTTTAGCAATGGCACTCGCACCAGTGGAGGAAGACGCACCTAGAAGGCGCGGTCCCGATCCGCTAGCCGCCCTAAGGAACTGGACCCCTAGGACTAGGCTTGGACGAATGGTCATGAACGGGGAGATACTCACCTTCGAGGAAGCACTTGCAACAGGATTCCCAGTCAGGGAGGTGGAGATAGTCGACGCACTGCTGCCAGAGATGGAGGACGATGTCCTTAGCGTAAACATGATCCAGAGGATGACAGACTCCGGCCGGCGTGTTAGGTTCAACGTCCTCTGCGCCGTTGGGAACGGGGATGGCTACGTGGGACTATCCATTTGCAAGGGCAAGGAGGTAGCCAGCACAATCCAGAAGGCGATCACGCAGGCCAAACTCAACCTAATACCAGTATTCAGGGGCAATGGCTCCTGGGAATCTGCCGAAGGCCCTGGAAACAGTATCCCATTCAAGGCAAAGGGACGCTCGGGATCGACCAGAGTGACCCTGCTCCCAGCCCCATCAGGCAAGGGCCTGGTCATCGGGGACTATGGAAGGCGGGTCCTGAAACTAGCCGGCGTGGAAGACGTCTGGTCACGATCCTCCGGGCAGACCAGGTCGACGATCAACTTCGCAAAGGCCACATTCAACGCATTGGAGGTTCTCGGACAAGCAAAGGTCAATGACCAGGTCAGGGAGAAGCTTCACATCACCATAGGGAGGAGAAACGCATGACATACCTGGTAATCAGAGTCCGTAGCGACCGTGGGGTCACAAAGAAGATCCGAGATACAATGACGATGCTTAACCTGACTCGCGTCAATCACGCTGTCCTAGTCCCAAAGACCGATTCCTACGATGGAATGCTGCAGAAGGTAAAGGACTACGTCACATGGGGTGAGGTAGATGCAGATACTATTAGCACCCTGATCAATGAGAGGGGGAGGATGTCCGGAAACCACCAAGTCACTGACTCAGTGGTCAAGTCCGCCAGCGAGCACTCAACAATCAAGTCCCTGTCAAAGGCCATTGCCTCAGGAGAAGCCACCACCAAGGACGTAGAGGGGATGAAGCCAGTTTTCAGGCTACATCCTCCAAGGGGTTCGAAGGGATGGGGCGGAATCAAGAGGGCTTACTCTGTAGGGGGCGCACTGGGCTTCCGAGGAGAGAAGATAGTCGAACTAGCAACGAGGATGTACTGAGGGGAAAAAATGGTTTCAAGGACTAACAAATTCAGAGGCAGGAGCAGATACCACGGCCGCGGCAAGAAGGCCGGCAGAGGAGCCGGCAAGAGGGGCGGCAGGGGGAACGCAGGATTGAACAAGCACAAGGTGATGACTAGGCTGAAGTACATGCCAGGGCACTGGGGCATGCACGGATTCAATCGCCACCCAGGTCTAAGGGTGGTAAACTCATCCATCAACCTAGGGAAGGTCGCCGAGATAGCCGAGGGCGACTCGATCAACCTCACCGAGATGGGATTCGACAAGCTCCTTGGAAGGGGCAGCATAGACAGGCCACTTTCGATTACGGTAAACGAGGCCAGCGCCAAGGCAATCCAGAAAGTAGAGGCTGCAGGCGGCTCCATCGAGGCCGGCGAAGGCGAAGACTGGGGTGAGTGGGAAGAGGAGTAGCTTCTCCCCATTGGAGGCTAGAGGATGGTAAATAGAGGCCCGAATTGGTTCGGCGTCATCGCCATGTGTGCGTTGTACTGGGGAGCTCTCTACTACTGGGTAAAGGATGATCTCTCCGCAGGTGGCGAACAACAGAGCTGGGCCCTGATTCTGCTTGCAACATCGATCCCCTACGTCGCCTTCGTTATGTGGGGCACCATGACCGACATGCCCGAGTCGGTGAGTCAGATTCCAGTGATAGGCAAGTACGCAAAGGCTTACTCATGGTTGGCCATAGTCCTTGCATTTTCGTACTGGGGATGGGTTGACAAGGCAGCAATGGGGTTCCTGCTGGTAGGCGTCGCACTGTTCGGCCTAGCAGTCGGACTGGCGCTGTCATGCCTACTCTACTCGGGAGACGGTGGTAGCAGACTCTACGGCCTGAAGAGACTAGTAGACGTCTACCCCAGTATCTCCAAGCCAGAGGGTCACGTCAGATTCAACCAGAAACTCTGGACCACTACCCTAGTCCTGATCATCTACTTCATGATGACCAACGTGATGATTTACGGCCTTTCAGACACCACCCTGGACGTCTTCTCCTCATTCCGGGCCATAATGGCCGGAGCATCAGGTTCGATCATGCACCTGGGGATAGGGCCCATTGTTACGGGTTCCATCATAATGCAACTGTTCTCTGGAGCCAAGATAATCCAACTCGACCTCCAGGACTCAGCGGACAAGCAGCTGTACCAAGGGGTGCAGAAGATACTGGTCCTGATAATGATACCAATCGAGTCGATACCACAGGTGTATGGATTCCTCGACCCATCGCCATCGCTGATTATTGACTACGGAGAGGGCTGGGCCGGTGCAATAATCGTAATCCAACTCTTCCTGGGCTCACTCCTAGTCTTCCTTCTCGACGAACTCGTCAGCAAGTGGGGAATAGGTAGCGGAATATCTCTCTTCATCGCGGCCGGGGTCGCCCAATCGACGTTCGTGGGGACACTTTCACCGCTGGCCACCTACGAAGGGCAGCCATTGTCTTTCGAAAACCCTCCATCAGGCACCCTACCCATGATTTTCTACACCCTCAGGACCGCTAGCAACTCACAGCTGGTCAGCGAGAACGGCTTCGAGATGATGCTCCTGGAGCATGCGAACCCAATCGTCGCTCTGATTTCTTCGATCATAGTATTCCTGGTCGTCGCCTATGCGGAGTCGAGTAAGCTAGAGCTGCCACTAACGCACGGAAAGGTCAGAGGACATAGGGGGCAGTACCCGATCAGGCTTGTTTACGCAAGCAACATCCCAGTGATTCTGATGGCCGCCCTTCTCGCAAACGTCAACATGTTCACCCTCCTATTCCACAGCCATCCGACACTCTCTACCGTTCCGATAGTAGGGTCAAACGGGGCTTTCAGCCAGTCAGAGTGGTTCGGCTCGTACTACGAGGGCTCAACGACACCGCACGACGGTTTCGCATGGTACAGTTCGATGGTCAACGGTGTCGGCGATTGGCTTATTCCGCTGCTCGAGCAGCAGGGAGACGTCCATGGGCACTCCCTGGGGCAGATCATGATGCACGTGTTCGTCTACGTTTTCTTCATGACAGCGGGTTCCACGGTATTCGCAAAGTTCTGGATCGAGACCACAAACATGGGTGCCAAGGACGTAGCGAAGCAGATCGAGAGGACCGGCATGCAGATCCCAGGATTCAGGAAGAACCCGGTGGTCCTGGAGCGCATTCTGGAACGTTACATACCCCCAGTGACGCTCTTCTCCGGTGCCTTCGTCGGTCTCCTAGCCGCAGGAGCGGACTTGCTCGGAACGGTGGGCAATGCCACCGGAACAGGACTCCTACTGGCGGTCGGAATCATACTCAGGACATACGAGCAGATACAGAAGGAGCAGGCCATGGAGATGCATCCAGTCCTGCGAGAGTTCTTCGGAGCAGACTAGCGCTCTGCTGAGTTAAGAGTCATCTGACCCCTCGTCACGTTCTTATACGGCATGAAGGTCGGCGAGACGCTGCGTCGAGCTGGCGTTGGAGACCGAGCACCTAGTGCCATGACGTCTTCCATCA
>QQSB01000034.1 GCA_003602515.1 Candidatus Poseidoniales archaeon
AGGAAAACTATCGAGGGGCTTGACTGCTTTGCTTTCTTGAAAACCTCTCTGACTGCTTTTTCTGACTCCCCTACCCACTTAGAAATTAATTCGGGTCCTTTGATTGAAATGAAGTTAGCCTTGGCCTCATTGGCAATTGCCTTCGCAATCAGCGTCTTTCCGGTACCCGGGGCGCCGAACAACATTATCCCCCTTGGAGGACTGATTCCAAAATGAACGAATTTTTCTGGCATATTCAATGGCCATTCTACACTCTCCTTCAGCCTCTCCTTGACGTCCTCCAGACCACCGACCTGATTCCATGAAACTTCTGGAACCTCAACATAAATCTCTCTCAGAGCACTGGGTTCTATCTCCTTGACTGCTTCTTGGAAGTCGGACATCCTCACCTCCATTTTTTCAATGACTTCTGGAGCGATCTCTTCTTCCTCCAAGTCAATCTCTGGGAGATATCTCCGCAGTGCCTTCATTGCTGCCTCTCTAACCAAAGCCGAGATGTCGGCCCCAACAAAACCGTGGGTGTTATCAAGAAGCCAATCTAGATTGTAATCGTCACTTATGGGCATGTCCCTGGTGTGAATTTCAAGGATCTCTCCCCTTCCTACTTTGTCGGGGACCCCTATTTCCAATTCTCTATCAAATCTGCCTGGCCTCCTAAGGGCCTGATCAATGGCGTCTCTTCTGTTTGTGGCACCAATCACTACGACGTTATCCCTGCCCCCCATTCCATCTAGGAGGGTTAGAAGTTGGGCGACAACTCTTCTCTCAACTTCTCCGGTTACATCTTCTCTCTTTGGAGCAATACTATCCAGCTCGTCGATGAAGATAATTGCTGGTGCGTTTGCTGCGGCCTCATCGAAAATCTCTCGAAGTTGTTTCTCACTCTCGCCGTAATACTTCGAAATTATCTCTGGGCCGTTGATTGATGTAAAGTGGGCTTTAGTCTCGGATGCAACGGCCTTTGCGATTAGTGTCTTCCCGGTTCCTGGAGGCCCGTGAAGAAGGACCCCCCTGGGAGGATCAATACCAAGACGGCGGAAAAGAATGGGGTGCTTTAGCGGGAGTTCTATCATTTCTCTGACTTTCTGTAATTGATTCCCTATGCCTCCGATATCTTCGTATGAGATGGTGGGAACTAGATTCTCTTCTTCTTGATCAACTGCATCTTCCTTGATTACAATCTCAGTGTCTGGCAGAACCTGGACAATTCCCTTAGGGGTAGTTTGTACGATTGCAAATGGGAGGGCCTCGGCGAAAAGGGTCATTCCTGGGATGAAAATTCGATCTCCTGCTACAACTGGCCTTTTGTTTAGCCCCCTTCTAGCAAACCCTTCTATTCCAGGTCCGAATCGAACCTTCTGTTGTTTTGCCATCACTGGGCTTAGGACCAGTTTGGTACATGACTCGATGTCAACTTTTCTAATCTCGGCTCTGTCACCGAGGCTCACACCAGCGTTTTTCCTAATTATTCCATCAACCCTGATTACTCCAAGGTTGGCATCTTCAGGCCTACATCTCCATACTATGGCTGCTGTCTTCCTCTCGCCCTCGATCTCTATAATGTCCCCAGGCTTCAGATTTAGATCGTTATCAAAGGGGACTCTGGCTCGGCCGTGACCGACATCGCTGGGTATTGCTTTCGCAACCCTCAATGTTAGTGATTCTGATGTATCAGTTGTCATTTTCTGCTCCCTACCACTTCTTCTCGTGCATTGGGGGTTGTTAAACCCTGCAATCTTGGATTCTCCATGAGATAAAATGGTTATCGGAACAAAGAGGTGCGATGCGCATAATTCATTTCAGAAGTAGTACCCGCGAACACCATGGCACACGTACTTGAGGCTGGATTCGAGATTTTAGAAAGAGAGAACCCCAATGGTAGTCCTACAGTGATGGGTTACAACATAATCAACGGGGAGTTGCGCTCTTCCAGTGATGGTAAAACCTTCGAAAGTAGGAATCCTGCATGGACAGATGACTGCCTCGGGGTGTTTCCACTTTCTACCAAGAAAGATGTACACGATGCTTTGGAATCGGCTAGAAAAGCATTCGCCGAGTGGTCTATGACTCCGGCCCCCTCAAGGGGGCAAATCATTGGCAACATGGGTAGATTGCTGATGGAGTACAAGGATGATATTGTTAGAGTCGAAACGAGGGAGATCGGGAAGACTCTCAAGGAGAGTGCAGGAGAAGTCCAGGAAGCAATCGACACATGCCTATTCTTCCAGTCGGAGGGAAGGAGGCTATATGGCCAGACAGTAAACTCAGAATTGCCAGACAAGGAGCTTTTCACATACAGAAGACCACTTGGCGTATGTGGAATCATCAATGCAAGCAACTTCCCATCGGCTGTTCCTTTCTGGAAAATGATTCCAGCAATAATGTGTGGAAATACTTGCGTATGGAAGAGCCCTCAGGACTCTCCACTTCTGTCATTCATGTTGACTAGGATAATGTATGAGGCGGGTCTACCGAATGGAGTGATCAATCTAATTCACGGAAAAGGCAGCGGGGCAGGGCAATTCCTTGTTGATTCTGCGGAAGAAGGGCTGGTCAACAAGATTAGTTTCACTGGTTCCACCCCGGTAGGGAAGATGATTGGTGAGGTGTGCGGTAGGAACCTCGTTTCCTGCTCTCTGGAGCTAGGGGGCAAGAATCCATTGGTAGTAATGCCATCAGCTAATATTGACAATGCTGTCGAAGGGGCATATTGGGCGTCATTTGGAACCGCTGGACAGAGGTGTACCAGTCTAGGGAACCTGATTATCCACGAAGATGTCTATGATGAATTCATGAGCAAGTTCATGGTAAAGGTCGAAGAGACCCGGATTGGAGACTCTCTAAGGAACGAAGACGTTCTGTATGGACCTATGCTTTCTGAGAAATATGCAGACGATTTCATCCGGGATCTGGGGATGTGTGAATCTGACGGAGCTACAAAACTCTGGGGAGAGGGGCTGATTACCAATGAAAACAAGCCTACAAACTTCCTAGGGGATGCATCCGAGGGGGTTTACATGTGGCCACATGTATATGCGGATGTTACTGAAGATATGCGATGCTTCCAAGAGGAGATCTTTGGACCAGTTGTCACGATTGTTAAGGCTAAGGATTTCGAAAATGCCCTACATTTGGCCAATGCTTCCCCATACGGACTTTCAAGTGCTTGCTACACCAATGATAGGCTAGAAGCGTATCGTTTCAAGATAGGGATAAAGGCGGGAATGACCGGCATAAACAACTCGACTACCGGAGCCGAAGCCCATCTTCCCTTTGGAGGCGTCAAGGAAAGTGGAAATGGAACTAGGGAATCTGGAATATGGGTCCTAGAAGCTTATTCCTATTGGCATGCAGTAAATGATGAGTTATCAGGTAAGCTGCAACTTGCGCAGATGGACGTGGATGAGATCCATATCGAAGAGGCGGATGCGGACTACTCTTCACTAGCTTAGAGGAGCGTCTCTCCGCATTTCGGGCATGGCAGTCCCGGAAGCCATGCTCCGGGCAAGTAGCTGCATTTGGGGCAGATGGAAGACTCCAAACTATCTTCGACCATGGATACCAAGAAATAATAGTTCAGAAAAACTTTGTGTGATTTTAGAAAGCAATGACTTATTGCCCACATACATACGCAAATGAATCGGGCGTGGTGCAGATAGACGGCAATGTGAAGCTCCCCCTGAAAAAGGGATTTGGGAAGACCGATCGTAGTGATGATTGGTGGAAGGGTCCGACTGCAATGGCGGCTTATCTTGGATTCATGATAATGTACGCTACTTGGAGAGGGTTCATGGAGTCAGACTTCTTGTTTTTCAGTGATTTTGGAGCTTCATCGTGTGAGAATTGGGATTCTGCTAAATCTTTCAAGGACGTTTCAGAATGCCAAACCATGTCAATCGAACAAGGTAGTCACGTTCTCTCCCCTCTTTACAGCCCTCTAATCTTCCCTCAGTCTTCGTGGATTCCCATAGAATTGTGGTGGATGAGTCCGGCGATGTTCATCTTGATTTTCCCGGCTGGATTTCGCGCAACATGCTACTACTATCGCAAGGCATACTATCGTGCCTTCTTCCAGCAGCCTACCGGTTGTGCAGTGTCAAAGCCATGGAACGAATATAGTGGAGAGAGGGGGATTCTCGTAGTGCAGAATCTGCATAGGATTTTCATGTATATTGCAGTGATTTACCTGCCTATCCTGACTTACGATCTATGGCTCTCAGTAAATTTCCATGATGCAACAGGAGATGCATTTGGCGTCTCCGTTGGTTCTCTAATCCTCCTATTGAATGTCATTCTACTCTCCGGATACACATTTGGGTGTCACGCTTTCAGGCATGTGGTTGGCGGAGGTTCTAACGATTGGACGGGTTCAATGATGAGTCGTTTCAAGTACAAAATGTGGAAGTTTTCCACCAAACTAAACGAGAAACACAAAGACTGGGCATTATTCAGTCTATTCTGGGTGATGTTCGCTGACTTCTACATCTGGATTTGTCAAGATTTCGGTTTTACTGATTACGTTCTAATTGGGGGTTTGTAAGTGGGGGAAAGTATTACTCATCACGAGTTTGATGTCATCGTTATCGGGGCTGGAGGAGCTGGACTAAGGGCAGCTATTGAGGCGAGTCGAGCAGGAGTAAGCGTTGGTATGATTTGCAAGTCGATGCTGGGTAAGGCCCACACAGTAATGGCCGAGGGAGGAGCTGCTGCGGCTCTGGCGAACAAAGATCCCCGCGATTCTTGGCAGACTCACTTCAGAGACACCATGAAAGGAGGCAAGTATCTTGGAGACTGGAGAATGGCACAGATCCACGCCCAGGAGGCACCTGATAGAATCAGAGAGTTGGAACAGTGGGGGGCGGTTTTCGACAGGACCCCGAAGGGCCTGACAAGTCAGAGGAACTTCGGGGGCCACACATACCCCAGACTAGCCCATATTGGAGATGCTACTGGCCTTGAGTTAATTCGAACCCTCCAACAGAAAGGTATCCACGAAGGAATGCAGGTGTTCATGGAATATACCGTTCGTAGAATATTCAAGACTGATGGGAAGGTTTCGGGTTGCTTTGCCTACGACAGAAACGACGGTTCACTTCATGTTTTCAAGGCTAAGACGATTGTACTGGCAACGGGTGGTATTACTCGCTGCTGGGAAGTATGCTCCGGATCATGGGAGTATTCAGGCGAAGGACATGCATTGGCCTATTGGGCTGGAGCTGAAATGGGAGATATGGAATTCGTCCAGTTCCATCCAACAGGGATGATCTGGCCACCTTCTGTGAAAGGAATTCTCGTTACTGAAGGAGTGCGTGGAGAAGGTGGCATTCTGAAGAACAAGAAGGGTGAGAGGTTCATGTTCAACTATGTCCCTGAGATGTATGCAGACGAGTTTGCCGATACTATTGGTGAGGCAGAGGCTTGGGTCGAAGAGGTCGTGAGTGGAAAATTAGCTACAAAGAGGAGACCGCCTGAGCTCCTAACCAGAGATGTTGTGGCTAAGGCGATAAACAGCGAGAGAGCAGCAGGAAGAGCCTCTGAGCATGGAGGGGCATACCTCGACATCTCCTGGAGAGATCCAGAGGAAGTGAAGAAGAAGTTGCCGGGAATGTACCACCAGTTCAAGGAATTAGCTGCAGTGGATATAACCAAACAACCCATGGAGGTGGGCCCAACTGCCCACTACGTCATGGGTGGTGTCAAAGTTGACCCCTACAGCCAAGAGACGACTGTAGGAGGACTTTTCGCCGCTGGGGAGGTAGCTACTGGATTACACGGTGCAAATAGGCTAGGCGGAAACTCACTCTCGGACTTGATTGTTTTCGGAAAGATTGCTGGAGAGAGTGCCGCGAAATACTCTAAACAGCAGGATTTCGCTGACATCAGCCAATCCGATATTGATGAGTTAATTGAAGAGACGTTGGAACCACTGAGCAGAGAAGATGGCGAAAACCCAGCCGAGGTGGTTAACGATCTTAGAGAAATGATGCAGAATAAAGCGGGGATAATTAGAACTGGTAATCTCCTTGAAGAAGCACTAGACGATCTTGAGGAGCTGAGAGCTAGGTCTGCCTTGACCTCGCCTGGAGGAGGGAGAACGTACAATCCAGGATGGCATCAAGCACTTGAGATAGGAGCTATGGTGGACGTCAGTAAGATGTGTACAATTGCAGCACTTAGGAGGGAGGAAAGTAGAGGGGCCCATACGAGAGATGATTTCCCCGAAACCGATGATAGTCACTGGGGTAAAATAAACAGCGTAATTTTGATGGCGGAGGATGGCTCCATGGGTATTGATTTCGTATCTTACCCAAAGATTCCGAAGGAATTGAGATCGCTGCTGGATTCTGACGACCTGCAGGAGGAGGAGTGAAATGTCGGAAAAAGTGACGTTTAGGGTTTTCAGGGGGGAGCCAGACTCTGATGGAGACCCATTTGGAAAAATGGTGGATTACAAAGTCGATCTAGACGAGGGCATGGTGGTGTTGGATGTAATTCACAGAATTCAAGCTGAACATGCACCAGATCTAGCATGTCGTTGGAATTGCAAGGCGGGGAAATGCGGTTCTTGCAGTGCAGAAGTGAATGGTAAGGCTAGGCTAATGTGTATGACGAGAATGGAGGATATCCTCGATGAGACTCCTAGCGATGAGCCTGTTCTCATTAAGCCGATGCAAGCATTCCCGCTAACCAAGGATCTAGTTACAGATACTTCCTGGGCATACAAGACTGATCGCCAGATCAAGCCAATTAATGGCCCTGAAGAGCCAGATTGGGTATTCCATCAAGAAGAAGCAGACAGGTTGCAAGAGTTCAGATCATGTATCGAGTGCATGCTCTGCGTGAACACTTGCCATGTACTAAGAGAACATCAGATGTTCGAAGATTTTGCTGGGCCTAGATTCTTTGTTCGCCTTGCCAGCCTAGAAATGCACCCTCTAGACATTGAGAGCAGGGTACCAGAGATCAAAGAGGACTTCGGGATTGGTTATTGCAATATTACCAGGTGTTGTACGGAGGTCTGCCCTGCAGGCATCCAGATTACAGACAATGCAATCATACCTCTAAAGGAAAGGGTTGTGACTGAATACTTTGACCCAATCATCGACCCAGTGAATACAGCATTGAACCTCACTTCTGGTGTTCTAAGCTACTTTACTGACAATTTCTCAAAGACATCAGATCCAGGGAATACAAAGAAGGCGAAAACAGCTCTGGAGGAAGAGCGTAGTCGAATCGAGGAAGCGAAGAAGATGGATTCCGAGAGGACAGAAAGGGCCCGAAAGAGATTCAAATCGGAATAGAGATTGTCAGCTCGACTAATGCTTATTCCTTCGATGAAAAGAAAATTTTCCCTAACTTAATGAAAAGGTCATTTTCCATTCGTGACAAGCTTGCGACTATTTCGTTTCTTGGGGCTCCCTCTTCCTTCCAAATGGGGACCATGGAAGTCCAAACTCCTTCCCCCTTGATTCGTGACCATAGTGCCGCACCGACATGCATTGCTATGAGGAGATAGCTGAGATCGGCTGAGAACTCATGCACAGTAAGTGCGAAGTCCTGCATTGGGCCATCAGTGATTCCTTGTGAGAACAAACCTGCGATCAACAAGCCAGATAGTGGGAGGAGAATCAGGCACAGATACATGGAGACGTGAATCGATTTTGCGAGATATCTATGGGCTATGGGGACAGGTTCTACAGCCCCAAGAAACGTCTCAAATTTCCTCATGTAATAATATCGAACGATAACAATGACTAGGAAAATACTTGCAAATGCCACCTCGAAGGCGAGCAAGCCTGAATCCTCTAGCTGAGATATGTCATCTACTTGCTTGAATATCCCATATGCATAGAGGATTATGAAGCCCCAGTGAGACACCTTTGCCAGAATGGTATGGGAATCGCTCATACAATACCGTATTTCCAATATGTGAAAAATGAATGGGGAACTACTGTTCGTTGTATACGCTACGCTGAGTTACAACGAAGACCTCCTGAAGTCGGAAACGACTATTCTCAGACTCGGTCTATTCGTAGTTTCTTCACATTGGCCTTATTGATCATGTCAGGTAGCCAGTCGGGTGCGTTTGCTCCCTTTGGGACCTTGCTCTTTGAGCCAGAGAACACGTGTACTCTGTTTGTCCCTCTTTCCCTTAGGTGGATGTCTGTGACACCTCTTGAAGCCGCCTTCAAAGCTGCTCCTCTGGGCTGCTTGCTGTGGAACACTTGAGCAGTGTCCTTGCCGTTCTGCATCAACACGAAATATTTCTTGTCTGCCATAATTGGATTCCTCCGGCTCCATGAGGAACTGCATAGATAATAAAGTTGAGCCGAAATTTCGGGATACTGGGGCAATGTTTTCCGGAAATATGAACTGCCAGATTCTATAATTCCGCACAAGCGAGCGTCTTTGTGTTGGTTACTCCAGGGATTGAACGAACAGAATCAACAACGAGTTTCGCAATTTCACCCATGCTCTCTGCCTCAATTTTGAGAATCATATCATGATCCCCGAACAGAACTTGTGCATCCGAAACAAAGGGAAGAGAAGATGCCTTCTCGAAAACTGAATACTCGGTTCCTGGCTCCACATCGAGCAAAACATATCCGGTTGACATAGCCTTGGGAAGAGGTCGGTGACGATTAATGTTCCCAAATTTAGAAGATTTTGTCTACGATGGATACATATCAGATGGCCTCTCTTCCTGTTCTTATGGCCGACGTAGTTATCGTTAGAGAATGCAGGCACGGGCAGGTTCGCGTTCTCTATGGGGATATCGTTGGTGTGGAAGGGGACATAATGGTCATTCCTGCCAATAGTAGACTAGCTGGAAGAGAAGGGCTAGATGAAAGAATGCAGCAAGCTGCGGGAGAAGGTCTGAGGGAGGCATGTGCCAATATTGCCAAGGAAAGGAGGAAGTCAAATCTACAACCATGCGGAGTGGGGGAAGCAGTGACCACACCGGCCTTTGACCTTCCAGCATCCAATCTTGTTCACGTAGTTGGTCCTGATTGCAGGAGGCCGACTCAGGATAACTTCAGAAGGGAACTGATGAGGAACTCCTACGATGCTCTTTTCGAAGCAGTGGAGAATCTCAAGCCCAGAAATACCCTGGTCCTTCCTCCCCTAGGAATGGACGTGTTCGCATATCCACATCGAGAAGGTGCGAGAATGACCATGGAAATAATCCTCCCATGGATGGATGGAGAAGAGGATCCCGGAGTGGACATGGTTCTGATTGTTACTAACGAAGATAATTTCCTAAACAACATGAAGACGGTCTACAGAGAAAGTGAGGATCAGTTCCCTGGCGTAGATAGGACTAGGGACTACAGAAAGGGAAAGTTTCAGTGATTGGGACCGGTGTCCTCAATAACCCTGAGAATTGGATAGAGTCGTGGGAACCAGCTATGAGCGGGAACTGCGTTCTGTTCTTGCTGGTGAATTGAAGGGTGTTCGTGCAGTAACGAGGTCATGCAGTGAGGTAGAGAGAGCCAAGGCGATGAATGTTACACAGAGGCCATTCTTGGTAGTCAGGGCAGCCGGTAGCGGTTCGGAGGGAACTGGCGATTTACTGGCTCTGAGGGGGGATATGTGCTTCCCCATTGAAGTCAAGACCTCTAAGAGCGACAGGATTTACCTCTCAGGTAGGACGATGGACCAGTACAAGGCACTGAAGTCTACTGGTGAGAAGTGTGGTCTGCTGCCGCTATACGCATTCAGACTTAAGGGAGTCAGGGGTGACAGTTGGAGAATAATGAGAGTTGAGGTTGAAGGTCTTACTGGAAAACTAAGGCATCTCTCAAGGAGCATCCCCTCGCTCCCCCTGACAAGTAGGGGATCACCGCATCTGGACTGGAATGCAGGTATGCCTGTTCACCGATTCTTGTCATTGGTTTGTAAGTCAAATGGAGCGGGTGGTATCGTATCGGAGACTAGGATTGCCAATTCAAAGGAGTCGACATTAGGCTAGTTTCAACGACCGGAGAGGAGTTCTTCGATCGAGTCAAGTTTTTCCTTAAGCGTCCCGATATCTTGCTCAATCCGCTCCAAACCTGCTTGAGCGAGTATCCTGATGATGCTTTCTCTCTCTCTGGAAAGGGAGTCTATCCTCCTGTTAGTACTCCTTGAGGCATTAGTTGTCCCGAGAGGCATGAATCTGGGAAACGGTTGGTAGTATTCTCTCTTGCGTTTGAGAGCAGGTTGAAGAGAGAAGGGCGGACGTGCCTTGTTATGGCAGAGGAAGCAGGCAGCAGGGGAATTCTCGTCCCACTTCTGCTACTGCTTCTTGCCCACTCTCTAGGTGCCCCGATTTGGTTGTTGGTAATCATCGGAATCTGGTATTCAGGGCTGGTATACGCTGAGTCTTCTGGGCTACTGGACAGATTAGATGCTACTAGAGCTATGGGCGTTATTCTGATGATTAGAACCAGGAGGGGGATGAGGTTGCTAGATTACGTTTCCAGGCCTAAGAGGTTCTGGCGGGGGTTTGGGGAACTCTCGATTTGGCTCTGCTTCTTTGTAATGTTCATGGTGGTCCTACTACTGTTCCTTAGCGCCATAGCAGTAGCAGTAAGCCCCCCGGAAGACCCGTTGCCCGCAAGTGATCTTCTCCTGATTCCTGGTGTAACGAGCTTCGTCCCTTTCTGGTGGCCGGCATTGGCTCTGATCGTGGCAATTGTAATTCACGAGTATAGCCATGGAATCCAGGCAAGAGTGCACGGTATGAGGCTTAGGAGCTTCGGTGTTCTACAACTGGGCCCGTTGCCGATGGGGGCATTCGCAGAACCAGAGGAGTCCGAGATGTGGAGAGCACCAAGGAGGGAGAGGTTGAGGCTTTTTGCAGCGGGCCCTTCTATCAATATCTTCGCGACGTACATCGTACTGATCCTTCTATCTTCTGTAGCCAGTGGAATGGTAGCAGAAAACGAGGGAGTCCATGCCAGAGGCATTGTTGTTGGAGGAGGAGCAGAAGAAGCTGGCTTACTCCCATTCGAGACGATAACCCACATTGATGGGGGTCGGATTGGGGGTTACTCGGAGTTCTCTAGTGAGATGGGCGAGATTGCTGCGGGGGATGAGGCTATTTTGACGGTTCTATCATGGTCTGATGATAGTGAGACGTGGTCTGAAAGGACGATAGTTGTCACAATGGGTGATCGATACCAATACTACATCGATGAATGTGGTGGAGACGAAGCGTGTATCGAAGATACGACAGCTTTGCTAGATTTCTGGGGAATTGAGCCTGGAGACGCATTCTTGGGAGTTTCCAACCTAGTGTCCTCTACAGGAGGAGTGGATGGTTATGCTAATATTGTCCAGGGCGAGTATTCGGCATTCGGCACGGTGCTAAGCACGGTCGCAAGACCCCTCTTGATGCTCAATGTTCCAATTGCAAATGATGGACAAACCATGATCCAACAGGAGAGGGTGATGCTGGTTGCAGGGAATGGGGCGATTGCGTCAATGATGGGGACTGAGGGGATGTTGATGGTGTTCGACTTTCTTTTCTGGCTCGTGTGGATAAACTTCCTACTTGGTTTCGCAAATCTGATTCCAATGATTCCTTTTGACGGAGGGCACCTGGTTAGGGATGGGGTACACTCCTTACTTAGGAAGTTGAGAAAGAAGTCTCATCCAATGCGAATAGAGGTTCTTTCCAATAGAATAAGCAGTCTCAGCAGCATCTTCATCCTTCTAGTGCTACTGATTCCGGTAATTCTCCCGCGGATAATCTAGGTCACTCTTCTTCATCGATTTTCCTAGGTTCGTGTACTTCTCGGAAAACTACCTTTGCCACTCCGGCATTCTCCCTCAGAGTTGTGACCAATGAGAACTTGGTGAACGCCCAGTTCTGATCGTATGCCATCTCCTCCGGCAGTGTCATCGTTAGGTCATCGCCATCGAAGTCGATTTCGAAATCTTCCCTACCGGTGTTCATCTTCATGAGAGTCTGGACCTTCTCCTCCCTGTCCTCAACAACCTTTACGATCTGGTAACTGTATCTCAGAGTGACTCCCGCAAGTGGGTGATTGTAGTCAATTCTCGCCCTGCCAGCGCTCATGAACTGGAGGATTCCGTTCCTACCGCCAATCTCCACAGGAGCGCCAATCGCTAGAGTGTTCGGATCCCTAACGCTACGAAGGAGTACGTTCTGAGAAATTGTCTCGATCTTGTTCTGATCTCTTTCCCCATATGCTTCCTCCGGCTCAATGTCGAACTCGTATTCCTTACCAGACTCAGCCTCGGCCAGATGGGCTTCGAAACCAGGAATCAAACGCCCGTCGCCAATTGTAGTAATCATCGGTGAGTACTCCCTGTTCTCATCATGGAGATCATGCTCCTTGGCAACCTCATCCCTTGTTGTTTCGATCAACTTGTCATTGCTAGCATTGTACAGATCATAGTCGATATGAACGATTGAGCCATTATCCATCATAGCACCTCAGGAGCCTCGCGACCGGCTCCCCCTTTTTCATTCAAACGGTGGGCTATTTCTCGTTCCGACGCTAGGTCTTGACAAAGATGAGAGAGCACTACCTAGGATTACTAGAAGCCATCCTGACCAGACAAGATGACTCCCTGGAAGGTGATGAATTGTGACCCTTACCTCATTGACTTGATCGGTCTGTCCCAGAATCATTGAAGAAAGAAGGTCATTGGACTGAAGTAGGTCTAGGATTACAATCGTGTCTCCTGTCATCCCGGACAATCGGTCCACTTCCGACCTGGCCGAAACAGATCCAGATGGAGAGTCAAATCTTAGCATACCAGGTCTGATCGTGCCAAGAGGTTCACCATCGTCCCTGACCTCGATAACAACTCCGACGTAGCCGTCCCCAATTTCGTACTCATATCCATCTTCCTCAGCAGAGAACATTTCGACCCCAGTGTACATTAGTTCCAAGCCCTGATGCTCAGTTGGGATGTCCTTCTCTAGTGTAACAAAATGAGTAGGGTCTGTACGATCTACCAGAGTGGTAGTCAGAACATGTCCGACTAGGAGTAAAAGTATTCCAGCATGAGCAACATGGGTTCCGAGTAATCTGGTCTTTGATGGCTTAGAGGTGATTCCATTACTGAGTAGATCTGGGAGAATCTCTCTAGATTTACTCCAGAGTCTAGCAAATGTTGGGGGGATAGCGAAGACTAGCCAAGTTAGGATGAATAAGGAAAGTGCCCCTCTGGAAATAATATCGGTTATCGGCTGTTCCTGGTTTCCTGGGAGATCGAATTTTCCAGAGTTTGCTGCCAGAAGTACCGATATTATGATTGTAACCACCAATGAAATGGTCCCAGTCTTGCCACTAATTTTCTCACCCCATGCGTAAAGTGCCAAGCCAACTGCTAGTAATGAAATTAGAGGGGCTCCGTAGTACTCGTGCGCTGCAATGTTGGTACCTTCAATCTCAACTGTCAACAGTATCCATGTCAGCAAGAGGAATGCCAAGGATAGGTACCACGGGAAGGAGCGAGAGGAAATGGCTCTCTTTTTGGCATCAGTGATTGAGCCGATAATCCATGAAAAGTCATCCTTCTCCTCCTCGGGGATGACCCAAACTAGAAGGAATGGGGCGATTCCAGCTAAGGACTGATACCATTCTGAAACCCAAGCCCATCCTGAGAAAAGCATCAGTAGTACTCCCATGGAGATCCAATGCACTGGAGGTTCTTCTCGATCTCCAAAGATCAATAGGACCATGATAGCGAGTCCGAAAAAGAGAACTGCTGATGAGCCAATCCAAAGACCCACTGCAGCATAGTAGACCATCAGAGAGATGGCTAGTATCCTGTTAGTCTCGAACAGGGTCTGTGAGCCCTTAGCAGCGACTTGAGCCCTCTGCTCTCTCAAAATGTGAGTAACCGATAGGCAGAGGAGACCCACAACTGCGAGTAGGTAGACCATGACCTCGAATCCGACGGCGCTGAAGTCGATGATCTCGACTATCCGGAAATAGGGATCCTGCGGAAGCGAATTCTCCCCATCGCCTACGAAGGCATGGACCGATGCCCAGACCCCATTTGCCCTAGTCACTAGGGTTGCATGCATTACCAGTGCCCCGCAGATCAACGCCAGCGCGGGTGTGAATGCAAAGGGATTAGATGCGCTGGTCCTAGCTCTGGAGTGCAAAATTGCTAGGAGTGCGAGCCATGGAAGCAGAGAGCCGGTCTCAACTGGATCCCATGCCCAGTAACCTCCCCAATCCAGAACCGTGTATGCCCAAAGACCTCCGAGCCCTATACCGACGGTACCTGCCAGGAATGAGTACCTAGCCCATCGAATCATCGAGGCATGCGTCTCCTTAGATGGGCGGGAGGTGATCAGACCGGACAGGGCGATGCTAGCGGTTGCCAGACACAGTGAGTAGTATACGAAAACCACTGGTGGGTGGATTACCATCAAATCAGTCTGTAGCAATGGACTGATTTCTCCTGTAGAGCCTGCTACGGCAGGGGCGAAGGGGCGTAGTCCTGCTGATACCAGTAGAAGTATGGTTGTCCAGGAGTGCATGACTCGGATCGTCGTTCTATCCATCCTATGATCCCTTGACATCATCCATGAAATCACACTCATCATAGAGACCCACATCAGGAGAGGACCGGATCTGCTTCCCCACACGGCAGAAATACGATAGGAAAGAGGGAGTCCGTCTCCCACATATCTAGAGACAAGGTCCAGTGTCTTCGCTTCGATAAGGAAGGAAGCAGCAAGAAGTAGGAATGGTGCCGATTGTGCAGCCATTGACGTTGTTCGGACGAGGGGCTCGGAGCTAGCCTCGGGACGAATGACTAGATACACGCTGACGAGCAGTGCTAGGAGGACCAGGGTATATCCAAGAAAGGTGAGCATTGTTCACCATCCGTAATACTTCGCCCTGCTGTATCCAAAGGCCAGCATCGCTGGGACGATCCTCTTGAAGTATAGTCCCGGACTTCTCAGCAGTAGCCTGAATCCTACCATTGCCTTTCCTGTAGCACCCATATCTGACATCTCATCCGGGAAGCATGTAGCCATCACCGACATCTCGTCGTCAGATAGTTCGAAGAGAGCGGTCTTGCCTCTCAGAATCTTGTCGTAGGGTGGGAACTCGGCCTTCCACAGCCTGGTATACTCTGACAGTCTCTCTGAGCTGAGGTCTCCCTCCGATATTGCTTTGGCAGCAGTCTGGGCAGCGAAAACCGCTGATTTCAGAGCTAGGTGGGATCCCCCCTCGAATAGGGGTGAAGTGAAACCGGCAGCGTCACCGATGAGCATCAGCCCGTCGTGATGGGTTCTATCGAATGGTCCAGAGATGGGTATTGTCCCGCCGAAAGCCGGACTTCCCTTCTCCTTCCAGGGAGGGAGGGTTTGCTCCAAGCCGGAGAAATGAGTGTCCGCTATGAACTCGTCCAGGGCCTTCTTTGTCCTAGGCTTGTCCTCGGTAACTAGACCAACGTTAGCACGTCCTTCGCATTTGGGAATCATCCATAGATAACCCTTCTCGGCATATTTTGGCCAGATATAGAAATCCAGATATCCATCGGTAGGAACATCCAGCATCTCGTACTGCATACCTGCGACGACCTTGCCCTTAGGGTTCAATGGTGCATCTCCATCGGGCTTAACCAAACGAGAGCAGACTGCAGCCACTCCTGAGGCATCTATTACTATCTTGGCTCTGATGGGGAACTGATCACCCTTGCCATCACATATCCAACCTCCGAAGGAGTCGTCCTCCACCCTCTCCATCGAGAGGAGTTTGTGACTGAGATGGAGGCTTGCACCCGCAGAAACCGCTTCTTCAGCTATCCATCTCTCAAAGAGGTGCTTCTCCAGGACGTATCCCTCCTCAGTCAGGCACTTCTCGGTGCCATCGGGGAATATTACGCGGATTCCCTTGACACTCATGCTTATCACTTCCTCGGGGAGATCAAGGTTGAGGTTCTGGCACGCAATCTCGGAGATGCACTCTCCGCAATGGACTGGGGTCCCGATCTCTGGGTGATCCTCGATAATGATGGTCGAGAGCCCTTGTCGAGAGCACTGTAGAGCAGCGTTACCACCGCCCGGTCCCGCTCCCACAACAAGAACGTCGCATACGGTTCCAGCGTCTTCCACGGATTATCGGTAGAGTACCCATCAAAGAATCCGTCGGTTTGCTGGTATCCCTAGGAGGCGAACCTTCTCATGTCAGAGGCATCACGAATCACCATGGGCTGGAGGAGTCTCGAAGAGTTCATCAGAGCCCTAGAGATTAGGGGCGAGTTGCTAAGGGTCGGCCATCCCGTTGATGTGAGGTTCGAAGCCGGTTGTATAGCTGACCGTTTGGTCAAGATGGGTGGTCCAGCGGTGGTCTTCGATCAACCTAGACTTGATGACGGAAGCATTAGCAGATTCCCACTTGCTATGAATCTCTTTGGAACCAGGGAGCGGACAAACCTAGCCCTGGGAGTGAATGAGCCGAGTGAGATTGGAGAAATGATGGTCGGTCTGATGAAACCCGATATTGGTGGAATTATGAAGAGGCCGTGGACCGGAATCAAACTACTCAGACAAGGAATCTCAATGGCTCCAAATAAGGTCTCGAAGGGAAAGTGCCAGCAGGTAAGAATCGATGACCCTGATGTGACGAAACTCCCGATCCCTATCACTTGGCCGGATGATGGGGGACCATTCATGACCCTCCCCCTAGTTGTAACCGCGGACCCGGAGTCTGGAGCACACAACATGGGAATGTATCGGAGTCAGGTCTTCGGACCAAAGGAAGTCGGACTTCATTGGCAGAAGCACAAACATGGGGCGGACCATGCTGATTCCTCTGAAGGCAAAATGCCAGTGGCAATATGCCTTGGAGGACCACCTCAGGTAATTTTCAGCTCTATCTCCCCACTACCGGATAATCTATCGGAATACGAGTTTGCAGGTCTTCTAAGTGGGAAGAGGTTTAGAATCACAAAATGCCTAACAAACGATCTCTGGGTTCCCGCGGATTGTGACTTCGTTATCGAGGGTTACACTATCCCAGGCGAGACTAGGACCGAAGGCCCGTTCGGTGACCATTTCGGTCACTACTCCCTTGAAGACGAGTACCCAGTGATGCACGTTACTGCAATCACTCACAAGAAGGACCCGATAGTTCCGATGACAATAGTGGGAGTCCCCCCCATGGAGGATGGATACCTCGGTGAGGCTATTGGAGATGCGCTTCTACCTGTCCTGAAGTTTCAACACCGTGACGTGATTGACACCTTCCTACCCTTGGAGACTGGCTTTCACAATCTAGCTATCGTTTCCTCTAAGCAAAGATTTCCTCGTCAGGCCAGGAAAACCGCACTGGGTCTACTAGGTGCCGGTCAGATGATGTTCCTCAAGGTGGTCGTTGTTGTGGATGAAGATCATCTCGTGAAGAATCTCGACTCCCTACTTGATGCTCTTGAGCTGAGGGTGAGCATCCCTGGCGACCTGGTTACTCTCAAGGGAATGGTAGCTGACTCATTGGCACACACTTCCCCGTGGGAGAACATCCATGACAAACTGATTATCGACGCGACATCACCTGCGGATGGAGATCCGATAGGACATGTCGATTCTCCTACTGTGAGCAATTCACTGGTAATTTCAGCATCCGCGATTGAGGGGGTTGTTCAGGCAAGAATGCTACGTCCTTCTATGATGGTGATTACTACTGAAATCCAAGGAGGGCCAAGACCAGAGGAGAGCATGGAGGATGCGAACGAGGATCTGGCCGAACTCCAGAGGGAGACGATTGCTGAAATAAGAGACTCGATTTGGGGTTTGGAGGCGTCAAAGGGATTGAGATGGTTGTTCATCACAGACTCGGATGCGGACTTGGAGAGTGATGGCTGGAAGCGAACGCTGCTATGGCAGCTATTCTGCAGATTCGACGTAGGAAGAGACTTGCACTTCGACGAATCGATGTCTAGGGTGGCATGGGATGCAACCGCTCCGATTCCTTCAGAAGGAGGTCCTTTGCCAGTTCGGAGATGGCCTGCGGTGACTCTCCACGATCCTGAGCTCGTTCAGAGGATAGATTCATGGCTCTCAAAGAGGTTGTAATATGGGCCTGAAGGAGATACTTGAGTTCGTCAAGGTTGAACACACCCTGTTCTCGCTCCCCTTCGTTCTAATCGGCTTTGTTCTAGCAGACAATCAGTTCGGAAGCGAGAGAATGGACATCTTCTGGATAATGATTGCAGCAGTTGGCGCTAGGGGTCTAGCAATGGCCTTGAACAGGATCATTGATCGAGAAATCGACTCTTCTAACCCTAGAACTTCCTCCAGACATCTGCCATCCGGAACAATGTCAACACAGACAGCTTGGACGCTCTCAGCAGCATTTCTCGGGATGCTATTGTTTGCTGCAGGGATGTTGAACGAAGTGGCCCTGAAGATGGCTTGGCTTCCGGTCATTGCATTCGTAATCTACCCGTATACGAAGAGATTCTCGTGGATTTGTCACTTCTGGATAGGTTTCTGCCTGGCCCTTGCTCCAGCAGGTGCATGGGTCGCTATCGCAGCAGACACGCATGGTTGGGCATCCATCACTGGAATGTATGATGGTAGGACGGAGTTCCTATGGTTCCCAGAGGTCTTCTTCATTTCATTGGGAGTCGCCCTCTGGATATCTGCTTTCGACATCAACTACGCACTAATGGACAAGGATGTAGATCGGAAGCAGGGGATTCGATCGTTCCCTGCGAGTTATGGGGATGTAGCAACCAGAAATCTTAGCGTTGCTCTGACTGTAGGGTGGATGGTGTGCTTTCTCCTTACAGGGATGCATGAATTCACGGAAACCAGGAGGTTTCGTCATACCCTCTGGATCGTTTCAGTAATTGGTATGGCGCTGCTAAACATCTTCGTGATGACGAAGTCTGCCGAATCCGCCTCAGGATCTGATGAGAGCATGGAGCGTTATCAGAAGATTCTATTTCGTTCGTCCATGCTAACGGGGTGGGTTCTGCTTGCTAGTATGGCATTCGTAGACTACTTCAGTGACGGTTTAATTGATTGAGGCGTTGGGATGTTTAGACTTCAGGCAGATTATGAGACCGCTGGTGACCAGCAGCAGGCTATTGACCAGTTAGTCGAGCAACTGAACGAGGGACAGGAAAGATGCGTCCTACTTGGTGTGACTGGGTCGGGGAAGACCTTCGCAATGGCCAAGGTCATTGAGGAGTTACAACTTCCGACATTGATTCTTTCCCATAACAAGACGCTGGCACGACAGATCTGGCAAGAGATGTCAGGACTTTTCCCGGAAAACTCGGTTGAGTACTTCGTCAGCTACTACGACTACTACCAACCAGAGGCGTACATCCCCGGTCGAGACCTGTACATCGACAAGGAGCTCCAGATGAACGAACGCATCGAACAGGAGAGGTTCTCGACAGTAGCCTCTCTGGTTTCTAGGCCTGATGTCATCACGGTAGGAACCGTCTCGACGATCTACGGCCTCAACCCACCCGAGGTATTCCAGCAGAATCACCTCAGACTTCACGTTGGCCAGAAGGCAGACCCTCAGGAAGTCGTCAGAGGCCTTGTCGATCTGCAGTATAGGAGGACGACCGGTGAGATTGCCAGAGGTGATGTCCGTCTCAGGGGCGAGGTTCTTGACGTATGGATGCCTAGTAGAGACGACCCCCTTAGAGTAAGGTTCGGTTGGGATGGGATTGAGAGAATACAAGTCTGCGAGGCAGTCTCATGGGAACCCCTGGATGACTTCGAAGAGGCTTGGATCCATCCTAGAGAGTTCTACATGACAAGCGAAGAGAGATTCAATCAGGCGCTAGAGGACATTGAGCACGAATTGGACACGAGAGTGGACTGGTTCGATTCAAATGATGGTGGTTTGGAGGCACACAGGCTCGAACAGAGAACGAGGTTCGACCTGGAAATGCTGAATGAAGTTGGGTCATGCAAGGGTGTGGAAAACTATTCCATGCACTTCGATGGACGAACCAGAGGAGAGAGGTCTTACTGCCTTCTAGACTTCTTCGCAAGCAATGCAGAGCAATTCCATGGTGATTCGGAAAGATACCTGGTCATCATGGATGAATCTCACGTCACACTCCCCCAGGTTGGAGGCATGTATGGCGGGGATTTCTCGAGGAAGAAGAACTTGGTCGACCATGGATTCAGGTTACCTTCTGCATATGACAATCGTCCGCTCCGAGTTGATGAGTTTCAAGATCTGATTCCCCAGATGTTGTATGTCAGTGCGACTCCTGGCGAGAGGGAGCTGAGGCACCTGGCGGAGATTACGGGACAAGAAGTCCCCGAGGGGCTAATTCATGTTGATAGTGGAGGAGGGGCTAAGAAGTCCGAAATCGGGAAACCCAAATCGAAGCATAGTATGGAGGAATTGCTAGGTGAGATAGACGGAATAGCAAAGATGGAGATTCGCCCAACGGGCCTTCTAGACCCTGGGATAGAAGTTAGGTCGACCGAAGGTCAGGTCCAGGACCTGCTAAGCGAAATCGGAGATCGAGTTAGCCGTGATCAGAGGGTTCTCGTCACCGTAATGACGATCAAGTTTGCAGAAGAAGTCGCAGAGTACTTGGAGAGAATGGGAGTCAAGGCGCACTACCTTCATAGTGAGATTGACACGCTAGAGCGTACAGAGATAATCAAGGCCCTAAGGTTAGGTCTGATTGACGTGGTAGTTGGCATCAATTTGCTGAGGGAGGGGCTGGACATTCCCGAAGTCTCCTTAGTTGCAATCTTCGATGCTGACAAGCAGGGTTTCCTCAGGAACGAACGATCGTTGCTACAGACGATTGGAAGGGCTTCTAGGAATGTGGATGGATCCGTTATTCTCTATGCAGACTCGATCTCCCCGGCAATGGAGGCTGCAATAAGCCAGACCGTGAGAAGAAGATCCCTACAGAGAAAGCACAACGAAGATAATGGAATCGTGCCACAGACCATCCAGAAGGCTCTTCCAGAAATGGGAGCCGAGATGGAAGACCTCCTCTCAGGTGTTGCTGGAACGGGTAGCAGCGGCGGTAGGAGAATGGTCGCCAAGCCCCCGGGGAAGAAGGGTTTGGAGGGTCTCGCCAAAAGATTCGGATTGGGTGCAGGGGTTTGGAATTCTTCGGATTCCGTACTCGAGAATGTGAGCCAGCCGGAGTGGATCGGGGATCCTGAAGGATTGACGGAAGATCAGAGTGAAGATCAGTCGACCCTCATTTCGAGGTTGGAGAAGGAGATGAAGCAGGCTGCTGATAGGCTTGACTTCGAGAGAGCAGCTAACCTAAGGGACAGGATATTCAATCTCCAGAATGCGACCAATTGAAGCCAAGTGTCCAGTGCGGTTCCCATGGACGGATACTCGCGGGATGACTTTGACGTCCCAGTAGAGGACTATGACTTCTCTAGAGTATCCGACGTTCGCACTCTGATAGACCAGATGGGCAGGGCTGGTGGTTTCACGGCATCTAAGTTGTCTCGTGCTAGGGATATTCTGAGTAAGGCGATTTCTAAATCCGATAGCGATGGGAATCTCAATTGGCTTTCTTTCCCAGCCTGTCTGTGCGCTACAGGAACCAGGGGATTCTTCGTAGAAGCACTGAAGAGAAGGGCGTACAACGTTGTGGTCACCACCTGTGGAACTCTTGATCACGATATAGCAAGGGCATTCAGAGACTACTTCCACGGCGATTTCAGCCTAGATGACATTGCCTTGGGCAGGGAAGGTCTGAACAGACTGGGCAACGTAGTAATTCCTAACGAATGCTATGGAGAGATACTGGAGAAGGTCCTTCTGCCTTGGCTAAGTGAGATTGAGGATGAGAGGAAGGCGAAGGACAGCACCAATCCCTGGAGGGGATTCGGATCGGTGGAGCTTTGCTGGGCAATAGGAGACAGGATAGAAGACCAAAGCTCACTATTGTACTGGGCCGCAAAGAACAGAATTCCGATGGTCATCCCAGGCATAACTGATGGATCAATAGGTTCGCAATTATTCATGCACAGACAAAGAAGCCCCGATTTCATGGTGGACGTTCTAGCAGATGAGCAGATTCTATCTGACCTGATTTGGACAGCGAGCGAGAGTCATGGACTGATGATTGGAGGGGGAATCTCGAAGCATCACGTAATCTGGTGGAACCAATTCAGGGAGGATTCGGGGATGGATTCGGCTGTTTCAATTACAACTGCACCGGAATATGATGGTTCACTATCTGGTGCTAGGCTAAAGGAAGCGATTTCTTGGGGAAAGATTAGACCTGAGGCGGAGCAGATAGTCGTCGAGGGTGAAGCTAGCCTAATCCTCCCACTTCTAGGTTCTGATCTGTTTGGAAGCGATTAGAAGCGCGCCGGAGAAACGGCTATTAGTCTGCTTTTTCTGATGGGTGATATGTCAGTTAGAGAAAAGATTCAGGACATGATAAACGAATTGACCGAAGCTCTCGGCGACGCTGAGAAGCATGACTCTGGGAATAATGCCGCTGGAACTAGAATTCGGAAGGTTATGCAGACTTGCAAAGGTCTTGCACAGGAAGTCAGGGTGAAGGTTCAGGGCGACAAAAACTCACGTTGAGTTACTTTGCGCTGGCAATCATTTCCATCAGAGAGACTCTCATTGGAACCAATGGGTGCCAACCTTCTCCTCCAGACATTACCAGGGCATCGTGGATTTTGCTTAGGTCTGGTCTTTCTTCAATCTCCGAATGTAGCCCCCTTACTGGGCTGGGTACTTCGGACAAAGATTCAATGGTATGTGAATGGTTGATTGAATGATTGTAACGCTCCCATAGTATTCTGATTTCATCTGTTACGTCGCTCATCTCCCAAGCTCTTCTGCCGCAGATAGAATAGTTTCCAATTGGCAATTTTTCTCCCTCACTAAGGCAAATTGTAGAAATAGCGTCAACTACATCCCTTACGTTTACCCAGAATCTTATCTTGGCTTCTGGATCTGGCTTTTCTCCATTCATTATTTTCCGAATCCAATCGGCCATGACTCCATTACCCCATTTTCTCCCGCCATTTGGGATTATGACATCGGACAGTTCGATTACAATACCCGAACCAGAGGATCTGGATCCAGGGGGGACTATAGCGAAATCGCATCTCTCTTGAGTGTCAATCTGAATGGTTATTTCTGCCTTCTCTGGCTCGGCAACGAGTTCCGCTCCAGCCCTCTCCAGTCTTTCCTCTAGGGCTTCTCTTAGTCCGTCTGATGAACCTGAAACATGCACGCTTTTAGGCATGGAAACGCATCTTTTAGTTGGCTTCGATAGTCTTAGACGTGAAGTTTAGCAGTGCTTCCCTAAGAATATCTACAATCATATCTATCTCCTGGGAGGTTATTCCGAAGTGAGGAGTGAATCTTAGAGCATTCTGGCCCCCGTGGATTACGCCGAGCCCATTGTTCCTGCACCACTCTTCGACGAATCCGAATCCTATCACAGGGAGTTTGTCTGGATCTAATTCTGCGCAAAGAAGGAGGCCAGTTCCTTGGACCTCGGTAATCGTGCCTGGCATCTCTTCTGCGAGTGCTCTCAATTTAGCAACGAATTCAACGCCTCTTTCCTTGATATTATTTCTCAATTCTGGGGTTACTCGATCAAGGACTGAGACTGCGGTTTCCAAAGCTCTTGGATTCGTAGTCATAGTATTGCCATAAATTCCTACGACGTACAATTCAGCGGCTCTCTCAGAGAGACCAACTACTGAGAGTGGGTATTGGCCCGCATTGAGAGCCTTCGACCAGGTCTCCATGTCAGGGACCAAACAGTCCTCGAAGCCATCGTAATCAACTATGCTAAGGCATCCTTGACCCCTCAGTCCTGCTTGGATTGAGTCGACGATTAGCATACTCCCATGCTCGGTACATAGAGTTCTGGCGAGATCATAGAATTCTCTCGTTACGCATAGCCCAGGATTGCCCTCGCCCATCACTGGTTCCAGTGCCATGAATTCAATGAAGAAGCCCTCTTCATCCGCTCGTTCAAAGGTAGATCTTAGAGAGTCTAGATCGTTGCTTGGTACGAAGATAACGTTATCCCTCTCACGGAATGAGGCTAGATTCTTCTCATACTTCTCGCTGCACGAGTCTGAAATCTGAGCGGGTCTGTGTGTCCTTCCATGGAAGGCCTCGACTAGCGCCAGCATCTTGGTTGGCTTACCCTCGTGCTTTCCGCCCTTGCCAGTAACTCTGAGAGTGTTCGCATCTGCAATTCGTATGGAGATTGTAACAGATTCTGAACCGCTATTCAAACAGACGAATCTGGAGAATGGGCAACTTCCCCTAGTATGCCCCACTTCCTTCCTAAGTCGTTCAGAGAGTCTCTTCTGGCTGAAAGAAGGCGTCATGACATTGGCCATGACCCAATTCTGCTGCATTGATTGAATTATGTCATCGGGCCCATGTCCCATTCCAAGCATTCCATATCCGCCGTTATCGTGGAGAACAGCACCATGAGAGGTGATTATCCAGGGTCCTCGAGCAGCGATTGCGACGTATGGATTTACAGTGGCGGCAGAATAGAAATTGACATAATCCGATTGGAGATATGCGACCAAATCGCCCTCTTTCATAGAAAATAGTTCATCCCCCATGTCGTTGATTAGACTCTGGAAGTTTTCAGTTGCCTCCTCAATAGCCCGACTTAGGGACGGATCAGTCTCTAAGAAATCAGAGATAACTGAGTCCTTTAGGCCGTTGGTCTGAGCTTTCCCGGTTCGAGAGCGGATTTCGGCAAGAGAAGCTAGTTTGTCGTCCACGTGCATGGCAGAGGAGCGATGCACATCAACATTCTCCGTAAACGGTCTGAGTTCGAGAAAATAACTGGCGAAAAATGAAAACTCGCTTTTCTGATAATCATATTAAAAATTAAACTAAAATTAATTTTCTAATTGAAAAATTCATTACTAAAAAAAAATTTCAATTGGATTATCAGTCTTGATTAACGAATAATATAAGTGCCACTCCATTGTCTGAGGCTTTGGAGAAGCACGGGGGATGCGCTCTCGCTGAGGGAGAGAAATGGTAGAGGATTACGAAATACAGGAAATGATACACAGAGATGTCTATGTTGGAGAAAAACACGTGGGAGTGGTGGTTGGCGAGAGATTCCACCCCAGGGACGAGTTCGTGCGATCTCTGAGGATCAAAGTGGAAGACGAAGTTGCTACTGAATTCATGAGGAAGCCTGCGGATTTGGCGCCTCTAGCCAAAGAGTTGGTTCACAGCATTAGACCAGACGGGGGGATAAAGCTTTCAAAATCAATGAGGGAATTGCAGAGAAGATGGAGGAACACGGTTAGGATCCAAGAGGATCTCTATGCTCCGGATGAGTTGTTGGACAGAGCAGTGCTGGATAATGATGGCATGGATATCGGAAATGTTGTTGAGTTAATCAAAATAAAGCGTACATACAAGGGTCTCCTAGTGAAGCCTCATTTCATGGTTAGAGCCAGGCATGGCCTTCCAGAGACAATAGCCGTACCTTGTGGGCAATTGGCCAAGACCACATCCAGACTGGATGAAGTCATTCTGAAGTGCACCTTTTCCAGGTTGGTGACTCTGCCCAGTTTCCTGAAATTGAATGGCGAAGACTACGAAGAAGAGTGAGTGAAGCCTTGAGTAGCCTTCAAATCACAATCACATGTGCCGATGTTGCTTAAGGGCGCGTAGCTTAGTTTGGCTGGAGCACCCGGCTGATAACCGGGAGGTCACAGGTTCAAATCCTGTCGTGCCCACCAAAATTCATCATTTTCTGTTTTTGTTAGTGATAAGAAGCATCATGAAGGGACTGCCTTTCCCTGTCCTCAAATGCCTGTCCTTAGCGGTGCCTCAGGCGCTGGGATTGCTGAGAAACTAGCTCCAATCCTTGACATGGAGCACGTGGCACTGGAGAGTAGGAGATTCCCCGACGGAGAAGCATACGTCAGAGTCCCTCCCGAATCAATAGAGTCAGTCAGATCAGAAGCAGTTGTTCTTGTTTCCAATACGTTCCCCGATTCGGGGATCTTGCAGACTCTCTTACTTCTGGGGGCAATTCGAGACGTTAGGAGGGGGGACCTGTCTAGCTTGAAGGGAGAATGGTCGGGAGATACCGAAGACGTCGGGCCTGGGGTTTTCCTAGCAATTCCCTACTACGGCTATGCTAGACAAGACAAGCGATTCTCAGCTGGAGAGTCTATTTCCGCGAAAATAGTGACGGAAGTTGTTTCAAAATACTGTGATGGGATTGCAATTCTGGACCTGCATGCTCCAGAAGTTCTGGATGGGATGGAAGTGCCAATTGAATTCGTCAGCTCGATGCCCGAGATAGCGGAAAGACTGCAGAACGGAGTCTCCCCTGACTTCATCCTCAGTCCTGACAAGGGGGCTATCGACAGAGCGACTGAGGTTTCTGGTCTAATCGGGTGCGAGTTTTCATATCTCGAAAAGACCAGGATTGATGCCCACACAATCGAGCACACCCCGAAGGACCTAGACGTCTCTGGCAAGGTCGTGGCGATAGTCGATGACATGATCAGCACGGGAGGGACGATTTGCAGGGCTAGTGACGCACTGAGAAGGCAGGGTGCCACGGAGGTCCACGCAGCATGTACGCATGGCCTGTTCACTGGGGGGGCGTTGTCCAGGCTGGCAAATCACGTGGATGGAGTATACACAACAGATTCCCTGCCAAATCCCAGGGCCTGCGTATCCGCAGCACCCGCATTGGCCCGGGGTTTGAGTAGCCTCATGGAGAAAGTCACTCATAACGGCTGACTGGAGGCAATACGCTGCGTTTATATCGGTCATGCCGTGCGGCGGCTACTAACACGAGGAGATGTTCCAATGAGTGTACATATTGATTTCGAAACACCCCAAGACGTACAAGAGCAAGTTTACGAGATGGTCAAGAGCCTGGGCAAGGATGGCAAGGGCCGGCTAAAGAAGGGGGCCAACGAGGTCACCAAGTCGGCAGAGAGAGGCACTGCGCAGATGGTCGTCATGGCAGAGAATGTGAATCCAGGGGAGTTGCTCGCACATATCCCGATGATTTGCAAGGAGAAGGAAATTCCATTCATCTACGTTGAGGATCAAGCATACCTGGCTGAGGCCGCTGGGATGAGCACCGGGACCAGGACGGCTGCAATCGCGGTAATGCAGGTCGAGAAAGAGGGCATGGATCGATTCAACGAGGTAAAGTCGCACTTCGAGACCCTCTCGTCATGATTTGGAGGTTTGAGGGATGGCAACCGAAGCATGGCCCGCTGAAGTCGTTGAGATTGTAGGTAGAACGGGCCTAACTGGGGAGGCAATGCAGGTCAAGGTAAGAGTTCTAGACTCAGACAACCCTAGAGACGTTGGAAGAATCATCACAAGGAACGTGCTAGGACCTGTAAGAGGCCCTGATCCTGTGACTGGAGAGGCTGGCGACATCCTGATGCTAAGAGATACTGGTCGAGAGGCCAGAAGGATAGGCACTAGGTGATTATGATGCCAGAGCAGCGTATTTGTAGTTTCACAAATGAGGAGATCGAGCCAGGAACTGGCATGATGTTTGTCAAGAGGGATGGTTCAGTATACTGGTTCAAGGACAGTAAGTCCCGAAAGAACATGCTCAAGCTGAAGAGAAATGCGAGGAGACTCAAGTGGACTCGTCGCTATGAGAAGGGCGGAATCAAGTAATCTCGAGGCTACTTTTCCGCATATCTAGAGGGAAAAATAAGCCTAACTACGTCACTGAGCAGTGATTCTGTAGTCGACCCTTGCCCTGTCGTTCTCATCACTGGATAGTAGGCCTCCTTGGTCTGGTGGCTGAGCATCCCCGCAGTCTGTATTGTCGATTACAGTGACGTACGTCCCAGCATCGATTGTAGCCTCTAGGTTTGCAGCATCGGTGTTTGGATCACTGAGGTCAGCAAGGTAGACGAAACTGTCGCAATCCTCGTACTTCTGATAATTCACCTCGGTCATGGTGTAGAGGTCGATGTTCGGACCCTCCTGCTTTTCCAGGGCGATCCTGATCGTGGATACTGATTCGGTTGTCCAAGTTAGCTTGATGTGCTCGTCTTCGTTGACGAATGTGTTGTCATCGAAGAGTTCTCTCTCTGGGTTCACTGTGTCATTTACGCTATCCACGCATCCTGGCAGCAACAGACAAACCGTCAAAAGTAACGGGATTTGTATTTTCATGGCATTCCGACTTGATACTAGGCTCATCAAGCATTTGCTCTGGTGACTTCGTTGAAATAGGGAGGGTGTTTCGCCGGGACATGGGAGAAATGCAGACAACCTTCGTGATGATCAAACCTGATGGAGTACAGAGAGGCTTGGTAGCCGAAATTATTGGCAGATTCGAAACAAAGGGTCTACGACTAGTGGGCCTTAGGCAACTAACTCCCCCTCTGGAGTTAGCAGAAGCACACTATGAGGTTCACAACGAGCGTCCCTTCTACGCGGGCCTCATCGATTTCATCACATCTGGTCCCGTGGTGGCAATGGCATGGTCAGGGGTTGACGCAATCAGCGTGGCTCGGAACATAATCGGTCCTACCGACGGTCGTACTGCCGCTCCCGGCACCATAAGGGGGGACTTCGCGATGGACATAGGTCACAATGTGATTCATGGCTCTGATGGAGAGGACACGGCCTCATTCGAGTTGGGCCTGTGGTTCCCAGACGGGCTTGTCGACTGGACCCGAGACGCAGAGGCGCACATCTACGAGTGAGTAAATCAATTCTGAAGGGGAAGGAGCATGAGGTGGGTTAAATGTCAGAACGCAGACAACCCATCGTCGCTGTCCTAGGCCATGTTGATCATGGTAAGACCTCCTTGCTAGATCATGTGAGATCACTAGGTGAGCAGGGTCGATCCTCGGTAATGGACAGGGAGGCTGGAGGGATTACCCAGCATATCGGAGCCACAGAAGTTCCGTCGGAAATCCTCAATGATTTGTGTGCCCCGCTATTGGGGGGGAAGAAATTCGACTCCCCCGGACTACTCTTCATTGATACCCCGGGGCACCATTCGTTTTCCTCGCTCCGTGCAAGAGGGGGATCTCTGGCAGATATTGCAATTCTAATTGTTGATGTTATGGAGGGCTGCAGGCCACAGACAAGGGAGTCTCTGAGAATCCTGAAGCAATCGAAGACTCCCTTCGTTGTCGCAGGGAACAAGGTGGACAGGATTCATGGATGGCAGTGCCAAGAAGGGAGGTCGATGGCCATCTCGATGAGAGACCAGACGAAGGAGGTTCAGGGCCTATTCGACCAGAAGTACTGGGAACTCGTAGGTCAGTTTGCCGAGGAAGGATTCAACCTAGAGAGGTATGAGAGAATTAAGGACTTCACCAAGGAGATCGCAATGGTCCCAGTTTCTGCTAGGGAGGGAGAGGGCATTCAGGACCTATTAGCGGTTGTGATAGGCCTAGCAGAGCGATACCTCTCCGACCAGTTGACAGATGTTGATGGTTCTGGAGAAGCGACCGTCTTGGAGATGAAGGAGGAGAGGGGGCTTGGCAAGACGCTGGACCTTATCCTGCATAGGGGATCTATCCGCAAGGGGGATGAGATAGTACTGGTCGGCGATAGAGGAGGGGTCAGCACCCACGTGAAGGGGTTATTCTCGCCAAGAGGGATGAGCGAGATGCGAGATGCCGGGGACAGATGGGATAACGCAGAAGCTGCTTACGCGGCTGCTGGAATCAAGATTAGCGCACCATCTTTGGAGGGCGTCTTGGTGGGAACTACGCTTCGAGTAGTTTCATCCGACGAGGAGAGGGACGCTGCATTGGCAGCAGCGGACGAAGAGGCTAATCTCTCGATTGATCTAGACGAAGAAGGCGTCTGCATCAAGTCGGACACGGTTGGAGGGCTAGAGGCTCTGGCAAAGGAGCTCAGGGAGATAGGCGTGCCAATCAGAGATGCATCCATTGGAAAGGTCAGTCGTAGGGATGTTCGTAGCGCTGAGGCGTCCACAGACCCCCTGAACCGACTGATCATGGCATTCAGCACTGAGATTCTCGAAGAGGCAGAGGAAGAAGTAGCAGCCTCAGAAGCGGGAGTCATGTACATTGGATCCGACATTATCTACAGAATTCTGGAAGAGCGGGAAGAATGGGTAGAAGCCCGGAAATCAGAGCTCGAGGAAGAGCGGAGAGAATTGGTCGTATACCCTGGCAGAATTATGCTCCTCCCTGATCATACATTCAGAATCTCGAAGCCAGCCGTCGTTGGAGTAAGGGTTCTCGGAGGCAGAATACACATTGGACAGGGGCTTCTCAAAGATGGAGTTCGGGTTGGACGAATAAAATCCATCAGATCAGGGCAAGAGAGCCTAAAGGAAGCGATGCAGGGTGCTGAGGTGGCAATTTCAGTTGATGGTGTCACTGTAGGAAGGCAGATTGACGAGGGAGACGTCCTCCTGGTCGATATTCCGGAATCGCATGCCAGGAAGCTTAGGAAGATGGAGATGACCTCTATGGAGAAGGACGTATACGAGGAGTTGCTGGCAATTCATAGGAAGGATGACCACTTCTGGGGCAGATAAGACAAGAGCGAGGGATGTGCAAAGGCACCTAACACTCAAGTAGTCATCGAATTGGCCTATGGAGTAAGAGGGTTCAGTGTGGCGATTGCTCAGGGTGGTGGTTCTAGCTCAAAGGACCTCATTAGATCGGTCTCTGGGCATGCTAACAATCTCATGAGCGAGGTTGCCAAGGTCATTATTGGTAAGCCGGAAAATATCCGAAAGGTGGCAATTGGAATACTGGCCAATGGTAACATCCTGATTGAAGACAATCCGGGCCTGGCAAAGACTCTGATGTCGAATACTTTCGCTGAAGCACTCGGTTGCAAGTTCAAGAGAGTGCAGTTCACCCCTGACCTGCTTCCCGCGGATATAATCGGGACCTACATGTATGACCAGAAGACTGGAGAGTTCAGGCCTAGGTTCGGCCCTCTATTCACCAACATACTTCTAGCAGACGAGATTAACAGAGCCCCTCCGAAGACTCAGGCTGCTCTCCTCGAGGCTATGGAAGAGAAGCAAGTAACAATTGAGGGGATTACACACAAACTCCCTGCACCATTCGTAACGATGGCAACTCAGAACCCAATTGAGCAGGAGGGGACCTATCCCCTTCCCGAGGCACAAATGGATAGATTCCTCATGAAGATGAGCATGGGATACCCATCGATGGACGAAGAGAAGGCGATACTGCAGAGAAGGAAGCTGCGAGGAAAAGACAACTACGATGTTGAACAGATTGTCGAGCCTCGAAAGGTTGTGGCGATGCAGAAGGCCCTGGAGACCGTTCACATCGATCCAGGCATCCTAGGGTACATCGTACAAGTCGTCCAGAGAACTAGGGCAGATCCAAGAATAGAGGCAGGGGCCTCACCAAGGGCTAGCCAGGGCCTTTTCAAAGCATCAAGGGCGTCTGCCGCAATCGATGGGAGGGACTACGTGATCCCTGATGACGTGAAAGGGGTCGCTCTGGATGTGGTCAGCCATAGGATTGTCCTCAAGCCCGAGTCCAAGATTAGAGGGGTTACTGGAAGGAGGGTCGTGAACAAGATCCTCAGTGAAGTTCAGGTCCCGGTAATACAGTAATCGGGAATCCCAATTAACCGGATGCCGTATTCAGCCACGTGGCAGTAGTGATAGCCTGCGTGAATCACAAAGGCGGATGTTCTCGGACGACCACTGCAGTGAACCTGGCCTCATCTCTGGCAATGGGGAGCGAGGATTACGGGATACGAAGCAGGAAGGTTCTGCTTGTTGACATGGACCCGAAGGGAAACGTGGCAACGACCTTCGGTGTTGACAAGAGGAGCGTGGGGCCGACAATGAATGAGTTGTTCGCTCGGGGTGTGGACGATGAGTCTCTGAAACTGGAGGATTGCATACTTGGTCCGGATCTACTCTCAAGATCGATGAAGGCTGCTTGGAGGAAGAACAACCCGGAGAAGTCCAGGGGACCCCCCAAGCACATTGGAATCAGAAACTTGTGGATTCTACCAGCGGATCTGGATCTTTCTGGAATCGAAGTGGACCTAGCGACGAGGGTCGGCAGGGAAAATAGGCTAAAGCTCGCCCTCTCCGAGGCATTAGGTAATTTCGATGTGATCATTATCGACACTCCTGCATCCCTGGGGCTGCTCACAGTAAATTCTCTGTGCGCGGCAGACTGGCTACTGATTCCCATTCAAGCGGAGTTCTATGCCTTAGAAGGAATGAGCCAGCTAATCTCCTCAATAAGGGAGGTTCAGAGGTCAGTGAATCCGGGTCTGGGCCTTTTGGGAATCCTGATGACCATGGTACAATCAAGAAGTAAGTTATGCGAAACTGTTACCGAGCATGCTCGAAAGCACTTCGGGGACAGAGTCTTTGAATCGCAGATTCCAAGATCGGTAGCCATAGCAGAATCACCTCTGGAAGGTGCTCCGATAGTAATTGCACAGAAGCCAAACAAGTCAAACCGTGCTAGTCAATCATACTGGGAGTTTGCAAGAGAGGCAGATGGTAGAATCAGAGCGATTACTGAATTATAGTCCACTAGGAGCCGGATTGCTCCATCACTCTGTGCCTTGCGTCAAGAAGAGCAGTTTCCATCTTTAGCCGGATTTCCGATTCCATGGTCTTGAGCATCTCCCTGATGTCCTTCTTCGACATGTCTCCCCTCTTCGACATCTGCTTCTCTAGGTTTGACATCATCTCGGACTCCCTCTGCTTGACGAAATCGGCAACTCTCTGCTCCATCTCGACCTCTCTCTCCAGGGCTAGTTCTTGTCTTCTGAGCCCGAGTGCTGCCTCCATACTCTCCTTCTCCGCCCTAAACCTCCGGTCTAGATCGCCAATGGCGGCTCTCTCGGATTCCTCCTGAAGTGCCTTTGTCCTGACACTGATGTCTGATTTCAGTTCCTTCTCTAGAGACTCTCTCTCACTCTCAAGCTGCTTCTCCATCTTGGTCTCATATTTTCGCCTCTTCTTGGCAATGCTATCTCTCATTTTTATTTCCTGCTCTAGTCTAAATGCCTCAGACTTGCGATGGACCTCGGACTCCATTGCCTCTCGGAGATCCATCTCGACCCTTCTTTCCATTCTCTCCATCCCCTGGTTGGCCTCCAACTCAAGCCTCTCCTCGAGGAATGCTTTCCTTCGAGTGAACTCAACCTCCATTTCCTCTCTGAGTCTTTCTCTAGTCCTAGACGAATGGGCCTCTGTCCTCCTATCCCTCTCTAGGTCGAGTTGGTCGCGAAGTCTGTTTTCCTCCCTGCGAAGGCGATGTAGCATTTCTTCTCTGAGAAGTCTCTCTTCTCTCTCCAATGATTCCTTCTCCAACCTCTCAAGCTCATCCTCCAGCTCGTCTCTGAGGTCTGCCTCAATCTGCTGTAATTGCTCTTCGAATAGAATCTCGTTGGCCTTCCTCATTGCACCTTGCATCCCTGAGACTCTCTCTGTCATCTCAGAAATTCTCATTCTTCGTTCTCTCCTGATTCCAGATCGAAGTGTTGACTCCTCATCCAGCCTTTCTCGAGCTCTAGCTGCTGCTCCCATTGCTGTCGAGGATAGTGCGTGCTCTGCCCTCAGAGCATCTAGTTCATCCAAACTCTCTGACTCGGTAGAGTCTGCCGACTTGCTCTCACTCACGTGCCCATCCCCAATTCGACGCCCTTTTCGGGGTATTTGAGACAAGAGGGTCGGAAATAGTGAGAAATGGCGGTTTCTAACCACTATCGGATTCTCGGAACTAGAATGTGACGAAGAAGTCATTCTGGCATCCGGGGCACGTCAATTCCCTCTTCCCAGGCCTAGGTCTGATTCTCAGATTTGCTTCGCAGGACGGGCATTGAACCTCGACCTTGACTATCTTTCTAGTTAGAGTGAAAATTCCTGAGCAGGCTCCACAGGACAGTTCGACTGGTCTCTTTTCGGAACCTGCTTCGACGACTGTCATACAATGTGGGCACTGTACCTTCTCCTCCTTGAGGGCGATAATAGTTGGTTGATGGGATACTCGGCATAGGGCCCCGCATAGTACGCATTCGATTTCTCCCAAACCCTGTGGAAGCATCCCTTCGCACTGCGGACAGTTGACCAAAGGCGGTGCTATCCTTGACTCGACATCGGGAGGTGCCATGATAGCGGGGAATAATACAAGTTAATCAAGCGGTCGCTGAGGCATCGTCGTCATTTTTGCCGGTGAAAATTGCCCAAATCTCCATGAGGTCGGAGAAAATGTCTCTAGCTAGTTCGACCAATGAAGATAGCCTCTGAGTCCCCGTTCCAGATACCCACATTCCATTCAGTATGATGATTATTGCACTAGCCTCGTGAAGGGCTATACCGGCAGCCAAGTTTATCTCGAAACCCGCCAGTACTGCAGTGACCAGAATCATTGTGACTATCACAGAGATGGCTATGTTGGCATATACGATTCTACGAGTTCTCTTTGCTAGTCCCACCATTCTTGAAAGTACCCTGGGATCCTGCCCGGGAATTAGCACGTCAGCTGCATCCAGGTTTACCTGGTCCCCGCTTCCAACTGCTACTCCGATGTCTGCTGCCGCAAGTGCGCCGGCATCATTGAAGCCGTCTCCAGCCATCATCGTCCGACCCTCAGAGGACAACTGAGTGACGTACTCTGCCTTGCCCTCCGGGTCGACACCACCTTTGCATAGTGATGGGTCAATTCCGATCTCCAAAGCGAAAGCCTCCACGCTGGCCTGCTCGTCACCACTGAGAATCTCGATCCTGACACCATGGGAGCCGAGTTCATTGATCGTCTCCAGGACTCCCTCTCGGGCATCATCGTGGGCAAATGATATTGCAGCAACAGCAGAGCCTTCCACTGAAAGGATGCTTGCGCCCTTTCCTGCATCCCTGGAGTCTTCTAGTGCCTCCTCGATTTCATTTGGGATGGAAACTTCGCGTGATCGAACCCAATCGGCTCTACCCAGGATCACTGATTCTCCCCTGTATATCCCAAACACTCCTGCATCTCCATCCTTGATCTGAGTTACCCTCATTGGATTGAGAGAGCGGGCTTCAGCCTCCTGGATTATCGTCTTTGCATAGGGGTGATTGGAGCGGGCCTCAAGACCTGCTGCAATTCTGAGCACTCTAGACTCGTCCTCCCCCCTAGCAACAGAAATGCCTGAGATTGTGGGAGTTCCACTGGTAAGTGTCCCAGTCTTGTCCAACAAGGCGAGTTTTACCTCTGCTGCCGATTCTAGAACATCTCCACCCCTGGCTATCAATCCGAAACCGGATGCAGTAGTAAGTGCGGCTGCATGGGGAACCGGGGAAGCTAGTAGGAGTGAGCAAGGGCAAGAAACCACCCAGAGAAGCAGCGTTGTCAGAATTGCCTGTTCAGTAGAGTTGGTGAACAAGAACCCGATTATTGGCGAAGCGAAGACAACGAGAGGGGTCCAGACTAGAGTGAACCTCTCAATCACACTCTGCGTCCTTGTTGGTTGATCCTTGTAGTGCCTCACTAGGTCAATCAAACTGGAAAGCCTAGTATCATCGCCTGTGGCCTCTGACTGGATGACTAGAGGCCCTCGAGTCAATACTAGACCAGCCTCTACCCTATCGCCTACCTTTACTGGAACCGGGATTGGTTCGCCGGTCAGAGGTGCTCTGTCTATGGCACCAGATCCTTCCACGATTACTCCGTCTACGGGTACTTTCTCCCCAGATCTTACCTCGATCATCTCTCCGACTTCGAGTGCCTCCACTGGGACTAGGTCATTGTCACAGTCTATGGCAGAGGATGGATCCAAGGAAGCGGTAGAAATCACATTTAGAGACCTAGTCACTTCGATCTCCATTGGTTTTTCACTGGTAACTACTCTCGCCCTCCTCGGGAGTCGGTCGAGCCCTCCCTGCATCGATTGCCTCGCTCTAATCAATGCGCGGTTCTCTAGGTGGGAAGCAAATGCGACCAGTGATACAACCATCAGGGCCTCTATCAGCTCACCAAGTGCAATTGCCCCTATTACTGCCATTGATGTTAGGACCTGGAATCCAACAACACGATTTTTCAGTCCTGCTATGGCTTCCTTGAACAATTGGTTTCCTGCAAAGGCGACGCCCCCGAGAGATAGTGCCCAGACCACTACTTTGGGAATCTGTTCGGATGCCTCTAAGGCTGCCACTAGCATGATCAGAGGTATTGTCAGAACAGCTGCAAGGAGTTGGATCTGATCCTTCCTAAATCCAGATTCCCTGACAGGAGAGAGCATGTGACCCTCTCCAAGTATCTCGGACATCTTCTGTTCGGATGCCCCTCTCAGTTCCGGATCGGAAATCCAAACTCGTTGAACATCGATGTGGCCTTTGTCGGTTCGTGCATCCAATGTCCCGGGAATACTGAGTATAGAGTTCCGAAGTCCCCTGTTGTCTAAACCGAGTCTCGGGGCAATTCTTTCAGGGTTAGCGCCATCCGCTCTCAGCCACCCAATATCTGGCTCATGTCCAAGACTGGCGAGGACTGAGGAGGCCCTGGAAACCGTACCAACCGATATGTCCTGAGATATCTCGACCGTGCCCTCGGCTACTGAAATCCTACAAGACTGGATTCCAGGTAGGCGTTTGACTGCCCGGGATGCCTTCATTGCGCAGTCAGGGCAGTCCATCCCCCTGATCCCCCAGTCGAACTGGAAAACCCCATCTAACGAAATCTCAATTCCATCGAATTCTCGTGGTTCTACTTCCCGTGGTTCTGAGGAGTGGACTCTTTTTGCGGGCTTCCTCTTTGGTAGTGAGATCTTTGGGAGTGAGATCTTCCTAGATGGGTTCTTTTCCGAAGAGTTGTCACCTTCCTCGTCATCGAGGTATAGGAAATCATCGGAGTCCTCTACCATGTAACTCCCAATATCGGGTATCGCTTCAACATAATGCAGCCCTGTCGGTGGTATCTTGAACGTACGCCAATTCGAGGGAGCATGGTAGATGTCCCCAATCTTGGAGAATGGGACATGGTTGTATTCGATGTCGATGGGACGCTTCTCGATAGAGATGGTTTTCATGACGAATTGGTGAGTCTTGCAAAAAGGGTTGACAGGGATGTGATGCCTGTATCACTTGCATCGGGGAGGACTCTTCCCAACGTTACTCCTATTATGCAGGCGATAGGGACTTCGGGATTCATTGTCGCCGAGAATGGAGGAATGGTCTGGGATAGCATACAGGGACATGGAATCAGGTCACTCTCAGATGGTTCCAGGGCGAGGGAAGCAGCGGAATGGCTGGCGACGAAGATAGAGGGCCTGGATCCTAGAGGAATAGAGTCCAACAGATGGAGGGAGACTGAGTGGTGTCTGAGTAATACCGGCTCATTCGAAGAGATGAAGGGCCTGATCGCGGATAGTGAGTGGTCTGATCTCGAAGTGGTCTCAACCGGTTTTGCGGTTCACATCGCCAATCCGGGATTGGACAAATCCCTCGGACTGAGCATCGCTATGGAGCAGAGGGGGATTGATCCCAAGCGAGTTATCGCCTGTGGGGATGCCCCCAATGACATTCCTATGTTCGATCTAGTTGGCTTCTCGGTTGCGGTCAGCGACCTCTATCCGGAAGTTGTGGCCTCCGCTGACGCTATCACCGAGGAAAGGGGCAAGAGCGGTTCGATAGAGCTCCTCAAGACTCTACTCGGTCAGTGACTGGTTGGTGCAGGCGGCAGGATTCGAAC
>QQSB01000035.1 GCA_003602515.1 Candidatus Poseidoniales archaeon
GGCCTAAGAGGGCCGTTCAGCTGTCTGAATAATGCAAGATTTGGAATCTCCTGGGGAGCCGTTGGTGCTGCTCAGTCATGCTTCAACTCTGCGAGAGAATATGCCCTTAGTAGAATTCAATTTGGACACCCCATTGCTTCGTTCCAACTTGTTCAGAATAAGCTCTCCTGGATGCTTCGTGAAATTACGAAAGGACAATTACTAGCATATCACATTGGGAAAAAGAAAGACGATGGAAGTTGGATTCCAGAGCATATTTCTCTAGCCAAGATGAATAACGTAGACATGGCCCTTGAAATCGCCCGCATGTCCAGAGATATCCATGGTGCCAATGGCATTCTAGATGAGTATCCTGTGATGAGGCATATGGCTAATCTGGAGTCAGTAAAGACTTACGAAGGAACCCATGATATCCACAATCTAATCCTGGGAAGGCACATTACGGGCATCCAGTCCTTCACGAGAGAGCCTTGAGTCGAAAGAGTCTGCCGACCCAATGTTGAAAGAGCCCCCTACGGCCCCGTTAATTAGGCATCATTATGCGAGTGGCGGTACTTCTGAAGCAGGTCCCGGATACTACTTCCAAGGTCAGTATTAGTGGAGGCAGGGTCGATGAGTCCTCCATAACAAAGTGGACAATTAGCCCATACGACGAGTATGCCCTCGAGAATGCTATCCAGTTGAAGGAGTCAGGCTTCGGGGAAGTAGTGGGTATTACTTGCGGCCCTGCACGAGCCGCAAAGTGCCTCACAGAGGCTGCAGCGGTCGGGGCAGATCGATTAATCCACATTCAGACTGAATCCTCTCTGGACAGCATCCAAGTCCAATCACTACTATCAGAATCTGTAAAGGAAATCGGGTGTGATTTGGTAATGTGTGGAAAGCAAGCTGCAGACACAAACAGCGGCTCCACTGGGCCCGGCTTGGCTAGTAGGTTAGGATTTTCCTTCGTGGGTGGAGTCACCCGGGTGTCGATGAATGGGGAACTGGCCTCTGCTACTCGTCTAGGACCTTCGGGTCTAGAGGAAGTAGAAGTTAGGGGGCCTTGCGTTTTTACGTTTGACAAAGGGGAATCCGAGCTAAGGAGGCCGAATGTGAGGGGAATTATGATGGCAAAAAAGAAGTCAATAGACAGTCTATCGCCAGAGGGTTTGGGAGTCGATGACAGCAAATCAATGGTCATCATCAACGACCATTCTGCACCTCCGGAGAAGCAACCGGGTCAGAAATTCGTTGGTTCTGAATCGGTTCCCGAGGTAGTTGGAAAATTGAGGGAAGAGGCGAACGTTATCTAGAGGCGAGAATATGAGTACTACAGTTATTTCAGAATCCATCGATGGCGCCCTACACCCAGTTACAGCACAACTAGTCGGGGCCGCATCCTCACTAGGTGGCCCCATCACGGTGATCTGCCCGGGAGGCGTGGGTTCTGCCGATGCAGCAGAGATTTATGGCGTTACAAAGGTCATCTCGGTGGAAGGGGATTGCTTCGATACCTACGATTGCTCAGCTTGGTCAAAATCCCTATCACCTCTGATCGAAGGTGACCTCATACTCTCTTCCTCGTCCGCAATTGGAAGGGAGCTGATATCGTCAATATCAGCATCAAAGGGTATTCCGGTCGTACAAGATGTTACTAGCCTAAAAGATGGTTTTTCTGCAACTAGGACGATTTACTCGGGAAAGGTGATCGAGGAAGTTAGTATTTCACCCCCTTGTGCCATCAGCCTAAGGTCCAATTCATTCGATTCTGCTGGAGAGGGCGGTAGCGCAGAACTATCGACGGTTAATGTCAGCCAGGAGATTGCCGTTGCAGTAAAAAAGGCACTAACCAAGGCGAGTGAGAGGCTCGATGTCTCCGAGGCCGATATCATCATCTCAGGAGGGAGAGGGTTGGGGGAGCCGGCAAACTTCTCTCACCTGAACGAAATCGCAGACGTACTTGGTGCCGCTGTTGGGGCAAGTAGGGCTGCAGTGGATACTTGGGATGAGATACCACACAGCATGCAAGTCGGACAGACGGGAAAAACTGTGACTCCTAATCTATACATCGCAGTTGGCATAAGTGGGGCTATCCAGCATCTTGCTGGGATGCGTTCTAGCAAGTTTATCCTGGCGATAAACAAAGATCCCGAAGCGCCAATCTTTGGTGTCGCGGATTACGGAATAGTTTCCACGTGGGAAGATGCGCTTCCAGTTTTGAAAGAGCAACTTGCGGAACTACTGTCAAACTGATGCCTGCTCCTTCTCTGAGTCGGCCCTTGTCTGTCCAATCCTACTGAGATACTCCTCAGTAACCCCTCCGGTGACATATATCCCATTGAAGCAAGAGCAATCGAAATCAGCAGGAGAGTCTATGCCTGCTCCGGTGCAGGAGACTACAAGATCCCCTAGATCCTGATAGATGAGCCAATCAGCCCCTATAGAGTTGCATATCTCCTCAGTTGTCTTCCCATAAGCGACGTATTCCTCCCTAGCCGGCATATCGATCCCGTAAACGTTCGGATGGATGATGGGAGGGGATGATGAAGCGAACAGCACTCTTGCTGCCCCAGCATCCCTCGCCATCTGGACGATTCTCCTGGATGTATTTCCTCTAACTATGCTATCGTCCACAATCAGGACTGTCTTTCCTTCAAACTCCTCGTCTATTGTATTGAGTTTTTTCCTAACTGAGTCCTTTCTAACCCGCTGTCCGGGCATTATGAATGTCCGCCCAATGTAACGATTCTTAACGAAACCTTCTCGATAGGGTATCCCCAATGCGCTAGAAAGGCCCAGTGCTGCGATTCTTCCGCTGTCTGG
>QQSB01000036.1:0-26942 GCA_003602515.1 Candidatus Poseidoniales archaeon
CGACTGGATGCCATACGACCCATCCGAGTGGGCCGACACCGACAACGACGGCGTAGGCGACAACGAGGACGATGACGCCGACGGCGACGGGACGGCCGACGAGGACGACTCCGACCCAACCGACAGGTGCTCCAGCACGGACACCGACGGCGACGGCCTGACCGACTCCTACGACGACTGCTCCGACATCGGATTCTACACCACCCTGAACTCGGATGGCACGGACGGATTCAACGACGGAGACGCCGTTGGAATCACGGACGACACCATGCACTTCGGAGGCGCCGCTGACGGTAACCAGTGGTTCCAGGCATCTGACACCGACGGCGTGTTCAGGATGTACGTGGACGGAGAGTCAGGAGTGTCTGCTGTGTCCATGTGGATCGGAATAGCCAGCACCGAGTACGAGGCCGAGGACTACTACGCATCGTACTGGGTCAGCGACGATGGCAACACGATAACGACCACCGAGCTCGGGAACTCCCTGAACTCGTGGGGCGACATCGACAACTGCCAGTGCGAGGGCTTCTGGGGCCAGTGGGTCGTGGAAGTCCCAACCGAGGACGGCTACCTGATGCTCGAGATGAGCACAGACGACGACGCCGAGCTAATCGGGGTCGACAACATAGCCTACCACGACAGCAACTGGGACGTGATCTCGATGATCACCTTCGAGGACTCGGTGGAGGAGATGGGCGTCTACACGACCCCATCCTCGCCAAGCCTACTGGATGGTTCTTACACTGTCCAGATCGACGACTCGTACGGAGATGGCGGTCACGCGATTACCGTGACTAGCGGCACGACGACACTGTGCACCATAGCGGATGACTACAGTTCGACATCCAGCTGCACTTTCGACCTGGTTGCCTTCTCCGACGAGGAGATAGACATCGCGGTAGACTCCGACAGCTGGCCCACCGAGGGAACCCTGACGGTGACCTTCGATGACGGCAGTACTGCAGTCGAGACATGGTCCTCTGACACATCATTCAGCTACGCCCACGTGGGTGACGTGCTACTGCCGATAGAAGGCACATACACGATCGAGATATCTGACGTCTACGCAGATGGCGGCCAAGATGCAATGGCATGGTTCGACGGAGTAGAGGTCTGCTCGCTAACGACCGACCCCGGTGGAATAGCCAGCGACAGCTGCACCTTCACGGCAACCGGCTACGCTGACTCCGTGCTAGACGTCGACTTCACGTCTACCGACACCTGGGGCAGCGAGGGGACGATGGTGATCACCCTCCCCAACGGAACCGCTCTATCATACGGAAACTCCGCAGACTTCGCCACGGACTCTTACTCATTCGCCCACCAGGGCACCGAGATGCAGCCCGTAGCCGGCGAGGTAGTGCTGAGCAACGGCCACGGAGCGACAGTCAGCCTCGACGCCGACGAGTACCACACCGGTACCGTGGACGACGACGACGACAACGACGGCTGGGACGACGCGGATGACGCGTTCCCGCTGGACGACTCCGAGTGGGACGACATGGACGGCGACGGGATCGGCTCGAACGCCGACAACGACGACGACGGCGACGGCACCAACGACGGCCTGGACGACTTCCCGAGGCACGCACACGCTGACACGGACACCGACGGCGACGGCATGCCCGACGAGATCGGATGGACAGATAGCGAAATCGAAGAAACCTTCGAAATTGGAAACTTCTCCGGAATGGACGACTTCAGCGACAATGGTTGGGATCGATCCGGAGACTCACTGTTCGGTCTGGCATCAGGGACAGCATTCGATGGATACGCTGCCAGGGCAGGAATCGTCTCTGACAACGAGTCTTCAACACTTGAACTAGATATCTACACATCAGAGGGATATGTTTCATTCGACTACATGGTCTCTTCAGAAGAGAGGTACGACCTATTGTCATTCAGCATAGATGGCATGGAGTACATGTCCGTAAGCGGGCAGGAATACCATTGGGAGTTCATCTGCACAACCGCTGGATCATACTCGGATCTCTCTTGGGAGGCAGGATCACTGAACGATGGTTCGATCCCAGGAAACTGGGTGAATGACGGATATTCTGACTGCGGCGACACCGATGGTGACGGAACCTCTGACGATGAGGGTCTGAACAACTGGTATTCGTTAGTAGAGGGAACGTTTGGAGCATGGGTCGATGAAGGAAACCACACTCTGACATGGACATACGCAAAGGACGGCTCTGCTGCAGGTGGAAGCGATCGGGCGTACTTCGATAACATCGTAATCCCATACGGTATGATGGGAGAAGGCGAGTGCTCCGATAGCACGGACGACTGCAACATCGAGGACATGGACGACGACAACGACGGCATAGAGGACCTGAGCGACGACTGCCCGACCGACTCCGGAGAGCAGATCGACTCCGACGGCGACGGATTCTGCGACAACGCTGACGCGGACGACGACAACGACGGCACGTACGACTACAACGACGACATGCCCCTCGACCCCAACGAGACCACCGACAGCGACGGAGACGGAATAGGCGACAACGCCGACACCGACGACGACAACGACGGCTGCCTCGACGAGGACGACGACCTGCCTTACGACGAGACCGACTGCAACGACATGGACGGCGACGGCGTCGGCGACCTCACGGACCCCGACGACGACGGCGACAACGTCATGGACGTAGACGACCCATTCCCGCTGGACGGGACCGCATGGGCCGATAACGACGGTGACGGGATCGCGGACTTCACAGGCGACCCTCCGTTCCTCGGAAACTTCGAGGGAGGAGCGATACCCGCCGGCTGGACCACCTACGGCGATGCAGACTGGTTCGTGTGCGGAATGGGGTCCTGCGGGAGCCCATCGGGCAACCCGATCAACGGCTCCCACATGGCGGAGTCCGGTGACATCTCCGACTCGGAGACGAGCTCGGTCGAGGTCACCATGGACACCTTCGCGGGCGACGTGTCATTCGACTACGAGACCTCCACAGAGGGCTTCTGGGACTACCTGAGGTTCTACGTGGACGGAAGCCTGACCCAGAGCTGGTCCGGAGTGACCTCCGGAACGTACACCACCACGGTGAGCGCCGGATGGCACACATTCGAGTGGATGTACTACAAGGACGGCAGCGTCAGCAGCAACGCGGACACGGTATGGATCGACGACGTCACCCTGCCCATCTCGCAGAACCTGACCAACATGGACCCAGACGACGACAACGACGGCGTCTACGACGAGTTCGACCTGGACCCGGTGGACCCATGCGTGAGCCTGGACACCGATGGCGACGGCCTGCCCGACTGGGTCATGACCGGAGTCATAGACATGAGCGGAACCGGTGACGAGAACTTCACCGTCGACTGCGACATGACGATGTGGTACGAGGACTGGGACGATGATGGCGACGGATGGGGCGACGACGAAGAGTGGCTGTGCGGATCCAACCACCTGGATGGCGAAGAGTCCCCAGCGGACCTCGACCAGGACTGGGTGTGCGACGACCTCGACGACGACCTCGACAACGACGGAGCGATCAACCCGGTGAACAACTGCGGACTGTTCCTTTCAATGGACGAAACCGCGGCGTTCGTCGACTGCATCGCAGACGGCTTCCACACCGTGGACGCGAACGGCGACGGCGAGGGCTCCCTCATGGAGCTCATGCACGCATGGACCTTCCAGTGGGGAGGCTGTGCCGACTGCGCCGACGACCTCGATNACGATGATGGCGGCGACGCCGACGACGAGGGAACCGACGATGGCGACGAGGGAACCGACGATGGCGATGACATCGGCACCACGAGCCACAACTCTTCCCATATCGACATCGAGCTTCACGTAGATGATGGCGGTTTCCAGAACATCGACCTGGTGGACTTCTCTGAAATGGAAGATGAAAACATCACCATGGATGAGGAGCTGCAATTCATCCTAAGCAACATCGGGTACGACCTCGGTGAAGGGATCTGGGACATGCAATGGCATCTTGGCGGTTTGATGAACAACACGTCATACTACCTAGTCTCAATGGTCTGGATTGAATCTGGCGAAACCGGAACCACGTTCATCTGTGGAAACGGTGACGAGATTCCGTTCGAATGGGTGAACGACGGCTACACCGACTGCGAGGATGGTGCGGACGAGCAGCAGTACGATGACAACGGCGACCCGATCAACTGGTTCGACTGCATGGATGGATCCCAGATATGGATCTACCAGGTGAACGACGGCATGTGGGACTGCGCAGATGGAGAAGACGAGTCAGATATGTCGGATGAGGAAGGAGAAACATTCTCATTCAACAGCACTGGATCGACTGAGGACATCGGCTGGGAGTTGGAGATATCCAACGACACGTGCCTGGCCGTAGTCTCAGGTTGGGTCGACGCTGCCGATAACAGCGCCAATGGATACGCCGATGCAATCATCGCAGGACCCGCCTTCGCGACCGACGATGACATGGACGGAGTACCTGACTGCGTAGCAGCGATGATGGGGCCAGGCGACGATGACGATCACGGAGACGGGGACGATCACGGAGACGGGGACGATCACGGAGACGGGGACGANCACGGAGACGGGGACGACCACGGAGACGACGGTGACGGAGACGAACCCGGAGAGCCGGAGCCATGGCCATCCCAGGACGACTGGGACGCCTTCTACGAGAGCATCGGAGGCTTCCTGCTGCAATGGGACGCTGACAACAGCTCCTCGTTCAGCTTCGACGAGTACTGGCAGTTCGCGACCGACACCAACGAGGGCTTCGACTTCGAGAACCCCGGCTACACCGCGGACTCGACAGAGTGGGACCAGTTCCCATACGACCCATCCGAGCAAGTCGACACGGACATGGACGGGATCGGCGACAACGCTGACGGCGACGACGACAACGACGGCACGCCCGACAGCCTGGACGCGTTCCCATACGACCCGACCGAGGACGCCGACCTAGACGGCGACGGAATCGGCGACAACTCGGACAACGACACCGATGGTGACGGGATAGACAACGACCAGGACGACTTCGACAGCGACCCAACGGCAGCTGCCGACAACGACGGCGACGGAATCGACGACGCATCGGACTCCGATGACGACAACGACGGCGTACCCGACGTTGCCGACTGGGCACCGATGGACTCGACCGAGCAGTACGACACAGACGGCGACGGCACAGGCGACAACGCCGACACCGACGACGACGATGACGGAGTAGAGGACGTATCCGACGCATTCCCACTGGACGCCAGTGAGAGCGCAGACGCTGACATGGACGGAGTGGGCGACAACGCCGACCCCGACGATGACAACGACGGAACACCGGACGGACTTGACGCGTTCCCCAACGACGCCAACGAGCAGAGGGACTACGACGGCGATGGAATCGGCGACGTGGCCGACGCGGACAGGGACGAGGACGGATACCTGAACTCCGACGACGCGTTCCCGATGAACGAGAACGAGTGGTTGGACACCGACGGGGACAACGTCGGCGACAACTCCGACTCGGACATAGACGGCGACTCCGTGCTCAACGCAGACGACTGGGCACCGACCGACGCAGCCGAGTGGGACGACACCGACGGCGACGGAACCGGCGACAACGCCGACGACGACGACGACGGTGACGGCGTGCTGGACGTGGATGAGTACTCGTGCGGAACTGACTCGAAGAACGCAGCCTCAGTGCCATCGGACTACGACGGCGACGGAATCTGCGACGCCCTCGACGACGAGGACAACAGAGGCGAGCCAGGGAACAACCCGATCGAGAACGACGCTCAGGAAGCACCAGGGTTCACCCCAGGGTTCGCTTCCGCGCTCGCGGTCATCTCCCTGCTTGGCGCTGCCATGCTAGGACGACGCAAGGACGACTGATCCAAGGATCGGCAAAACATAACCCCGGGCCGGGGACCACCCGGCACCCGGCTCGGGGCCACAACCCAATGCTGATAAGTCCCCCATCGGACAAGGGGGGCATGCCAGGCACGACTCGCGCAGAAATCAGGACCCTGAAGGTAGGGAGATACGTCGCGATCGACGAAGACGCCTACAAGATCCTCAGCATGTCCAAGTCCAAACCCGGAAAACACGGCTCTGCGAAGGCGCGGATCGAGCTGGAGGACATCTTCACCGGCCAGAAGCGCTCGCACGTCGGTACCGTCACCGACACGATCAACATACCAATGATAGAGAAGGGATCCGCGATAATCACCCACATACAGGGGAACGAGGTCCATGCCATGGACAACAAGACCTACCAGACCCTAATACTGCCAGTAGAGGAAGGAATGAACCTGCAGTCAGGAGGGGAGATCCAGTGGATGGAAGCGATGGGCAGGTTCAAGATCAGCCGCGACCACTAGCCCCCATTTCCCCATATGCCGCCTTCCCAGCCGCGTGAAGTATAAGCGTCGTTCTCGCACCCTCAGAACGAGAGACATGTCAGACGTGGAGCGTTCGGCCTACAGGCAACCCGTAACCGCTTCGGGGCTAGAGGCCATCGAATCGGGCACCCTAACATGGCTCGACGAGGACATGTACAACAACCTGAACACGGGACTGCTGGAGCAGTACCTGGAGGAGAAGAACCTCAACGAGTCCTTCGAGGTAAGCCACTGGGACACTCGAAAGGTGCTTATCGGGATACTAGTGGGTGCGGTCTTCAGCGGCGTCACCGCTTACATCGGACTCAAAATCGGCCTAGCGGTGTCGGCGGCATGGTACGTGGCATACCTGCTGGGAATGGCCCTGCAATGGTCCCCATCAGAGGTCAACATCGCCACCAGTGCTACAACTGGGGCGACAAATGCCTCCATCGGCTTCATTTTCACATTCCCGGCCATCTTCCTGCTCGCTTACTCTGAAAAATACGAGCTCGCGGATGGCCACCTAATTGGCTCTGTGGACACCCTGAACCTAGCATTCGTCGGAATAATCGCCTCTATGTTCGCCGGCTTCCTGGGCGTGATGTACTTCATCATCTTCCGACGAGTCTGGCTCGTCGAGGACCCCCTCCCGATGCCGGGATTCGAAGCCACGCTGAAGATGCTGGACATCTCTTCCGACGTCAGCTCCGGATCCGCGGAAGCTGCACGAGAGTCACTGCGCACCGTCGGCGTCTGGACCGTCCTGACCATGGGTCTGATGTTCGTCATAGACTACCCAATAAGATGGTCGAAGAAGATCGCAGGAGTCCCAAGCAGCATCGCAGACTGGGTTGCAATGACCCTTTCAGGGGAGAAGTGGGGCCTCGCCTCGGTCTACACGGAGCGGTGGATCCACCAGCCCAGCGAGCTTGTGGAGGGGCAGTATGCCCCCTATGGGGGGATTACCACCTACGAGAAGGGCAACCCGATGTCTTACACGTTCCTTGGGGTAGAGCTCAGCCCGACCCTATTTGCGATAGGTTGGTTCATGAAGTTCAGAGCCGCGCTTCTGGTGAATCTTGGAGCAATACTGGCGTGGTTCTGGCTGATTCCCCTAGCCGTGCTTCAGGATGTACCGGTCTACGACCCTGGCCAGGGTGCCTATGTCAACATCACACAACTAGGCCCCATCGTCCAATGGGAGGCATTCGGTTCGATCGTCAGGACCGTTGCTATAGGGGCGATTCTGGGAGGGGGATTCCTCGGCCTGTTCAAGATGGCTCCCACGTTCATCGGGATTTTCGGGGACATCACCCAGGCATTCACCGGAGAGCAGGGCGAGGAATTCGTCGATGGGAAGGGATGGTACGAATGGCCACTCTACCACATCCCAATTTTCATGTTGATTTCTCTCTTTGCAATAACGCTCATCTTCGTCCTAGGTGGATATCCGGCCGTCCCATCGCTGATTTTCTCTATCGTGCTCCTTTCGACGACATTCCTCCTGGGCGCAATCGCCGTTCGGGTGATGGGCGAGACCGGAATCGAACCCGTCTCGGGAACCTCGTTCATCGTACTGCTAATCCTGCTCATGATTTTCCTGAACTTCGACGTGGGCCTGACCAAGGAGGAGTCGATACTGATGTCTCTAGTCGGGACTACCGTGTTCGGGTCAGCGATCAGTATGAGCGGAACCGTGGTAGGGGACTACAAGAACAGCCTGTACATCGGAAACAGGCCATATCACATCTCCAAGGGCAATATAATGGGCGTCGTTCCCGGTGCCATACTAGGCGCAGGCGTCGCAATCTTCCTCTCCAAGCTTCTCGCAGATGGCACCATAGAGCTCCTGGCCCCACAAGCAAACGCATTCGCTTACTTCACCACTATACTGGCAGAGGGGCAGGGAAATTGGACCGCACTGCTGATTGGCATGGCCCTCGGGGCGTTCGCCGAATGGGCCACTGGTATGGGGACCTCATTCGGGTTGGGGATGTACCTGCCAACGCCAGCGACATTCCCGATGCTGATTGGGGGCGCATACCGATCATGGTGGGAGGAGCGTAGGCTCAAGCCTGTCGTAGAGTCGGTAAGAAAAGAGGAGGGCGGGCCCGCTGCAGAGAAGAAGAGCGCGCAGATGCTCCTTCTGACCTTCATGATAGCAGCCGGTGCACTGACTGGAGAGGCATTCTACGGGGTCGAAGCTGCTATTCTAGCCGTTCTGGATGGTATCGAGGTTAGTGGGCAGGCGCTCTCCCTCTACTCTTGGTGGCCATACGCTAGACTGGGAGGGTTCGTGATGATTAACGCCATTCTCGGACTGATCATATACGCACTTTTCAGCAGGGCCGGCATCATCGGCGGAGGCCCGGGAGATGAGCCACCCAGGCCCACTATGGTTAGTGCACCGGGCAAGGCGACAAACAAGGGCACGGGTGTTCTGGACGCCGAGCTGGCGGACTGACCATGGATGATGCCAAGGAGCCCCCTGCTGCAGCATGGCTGATATTGTCCGTTGCAGTAATCGCAGTCTCAAGCGCCGGAATAGTCCTCCAGCAGATGTCCGAGGTACCACCGATACTCAGGGCCTCTTGGAGGATGCAAGGAACCGCTCTGCTCCTCCTTCCTGGATTTCTCTATCAGTTATCCCGAAACTCAGACTTCGAGTTAAACCGAAATGACACACAACTAATCCTCGCCTCGAGCCTTTTCCTTGCTGTTCACTTCGGGAGTTGGGTCTGGTCGCTGGACAATACTAGCCTAGTCCATAGCCTCCTGTTCGTGAACACGCACCCATTGGTGGTAGTCGCAGTTATGCCATTCTTGGGAGAAGTAGTACGCAGAGGGCACATTCGTGGCGTTGCATTGGGTTTCGGGGGTGCGACGATATCTCTGATGGACCTCGGAGATGGCGGACAGGTATCACTAGTCGGAGACTTCGCAGCATTCATCGGCGCAGTCACCGTGGTGGGATACATCCTGGTCGGAAGGCAACTCAGGTCCAAGAGAGGAATGCCGATTTTCATTTACGCCTTCCCAGTAACCCTAGCAGCTGGGATATGGCTCTCGTTCGCAACCGTATTGTTAGAAGGAACCTCATTCTCATCCGTAGAGCCATCGGACTCACTGTTCGGATGGTCAGACCCAATTTGGATAGTATGGATCGGATACCTCTCATTGGGTCCGGGGCTATGTGGCCACACAGGGGTAAACACGGTACTGCGGTGGATATCGCCAATCGTAGTGTCCATTGCCATGCTGATGGAGCCGGTATTCGGCGCGATTATCGGTTGGCTGTGGACTGATGAGGTCGTGATAGGACTGCCCACGGTGATCGGCGGATTGATGATGATGGCCGGCGCGATAACCGTCACCCTCCAGGAGAGGGGGCAGAATTCCGATGAATCGGTTTGATAACATGATTTCTGCACGGCATGCCGATGGCATTCCCCATTCTCCTGACAAATGACGATGGCATCAACTCACCCGGGCTTCAGGAGTTGGCATCATCACTGAATGCCCGAGGTCACCCACTTGTCGTCCTCGCTCCGCTCACTGAGCAATCCGCCGTCGGGATGAAACTGACCCTCCGAGACGACATGGCCTTCCATGAGCACACCGATATAGCAGATTCTATCAGAGTTAATGAGGAAGCCCCACTCCGAGTTTTCTCCCTCGATGGATCCCCATGCGATTGCGTAATCGTGGCCATAGACGGGGGCCTTAGGGCGTGGGCACCAGAGATCGAGCCATGGATGTGCATCTCAGGCATCAACAGGGGTCCAAACCTATCCGTCGACGTCCTCCACTCCGGGACGGTCTCTGCGGCACGCGAATCCGCTTTGTACGGATTGCCATCGCTCTCGGTCAGCCTCGCCACCTACTCGCATGAGGACTACTCAGACTCAATTCGAGCAACTCTGGATGTTATTGCTGGCCTCTCCTCATTTGTGACAAATAAGCCTGATAATCTACTGAGGCCACAGGGTTCCAAGAAGAAACCCCCACAGGGTCTCGGCTCCGACGCCATACAATCGTGGTTTCTACAGGGCAACCTGTTTCTGAATCTGAATGTCCCTGAGACATGGGGTGGCTCCTTCCAGACAGTTCCGCTTGGGGCTAGATGGTATCACAATGCAACGGACATGATTCAAAGGGACTCAATCGGAATCGCCTTCGAGGTGGGCGCGGCCCGAATAGTGGACGAGGAAATAGAAATGACCGATTGCAATGCCATAATCTCCGGAGAGGCAGCATTAACCCCTCTAGCAAGCTGGCCTCAGAATCACCCTCTTGGAGTCCCTCAGTCAGTGATGGACGAATCAAACAAGATGGGCAAAGACGGGATGCCAGAGTGGTTCTAGCACCCATCGAGCAGATAGTGCAGAATAGCAATACAAGAGTGGCCCTGGAGCCATCTATCGCCAAGTGAAAGAGAAACAGGTGCCATGAGCGATCGAGTGTCCTGTTCGGACAATGGCTTGTCATCGGAGATGATGAATCCCAAATCCACCGAAGTGGGGACAACAGAGAAATCACCTCCATCAGCATCCAGAATAATCGGGCAAACGCCCTTAGATTCCCATTCTTCGATGGTCTGTTCAATATCTCCCCCGGAGTGCGAGATTCCACTACTGTACTCCCTGAATTGGCCTCTAGGGGGTATTGACTCCTTCATTATGGCCTTAATCTGTCCAGAGATTGATCTCTCGTCAGGTCTAACTCCGCCAAGCGAGGAACCGTTGAACCAAATCCTCCTGCTTGGCCCATCGCCACCCATCAGATGAAGCAGAACATGGCTGTCTTCCCTAATCCCATGGGAAATGAAAAGTGCCGAATTCACCGCTCTAGCAAGTACGTCCATCCTCCCTCCAGAACCGGCAAGATCATTCAGGTTCAGAGATCCTGAACTTGGTGCCCTATGGCCAATGATGGCGAACCATCTTTCCATTTCCTCACCCCAAATCGAGATCGTCATCGATACCCATCATAGATTGCATCTGACGCCTCATCTTCCTGTCGCCCCTGAAGCCGCGCATCATCTTCTTGCTCCTATTCCACTGGGTAAGGAGCTCCTTGACCTCTCTCTCCTCACAACCAGAACCACGTGCAATACGCCTAATCCTACTCGACTTGAGTAGCAATGGGTCGTCTTTTTCCTCTTGCGTCATTGAGTCCATCACAATTCGATACTTGTCTAGATTTGACTGCATCTGCCTCTTCTGTGCGACTCCCATGTTCCCCATGCCGCCGAACATAGTATCTGGCAGATGGGATAGTACCTTGTCTAGCGTCCCAATCTTACTCATCATCTCCATCTGGGCATACATGTCTGTGAGAGTGAATCTACCTGACATCAGCCTCTTGGTCAGGCGCATTGCTTCTTGCTCATCCAGATCCTCTGGGGCCAGATCGATTAGCCCCTTGATATCGCCCATTCCGAGCAAACGCGAAATGAACCTATCAGACTCGAATTTCTCTATATCCCCTATCTTCTCTCCCTCTCCAACGAAGACAATCGGAGCACCGGTCGTGGAAACCGCGCTTAGTGCGCCACCACCTCTAGCAGTACCGTCTAACTTGGTCACTATTGTCCCAGTAACTCCCACTAGTTCGTGGAATGTTTCGGCCATTGGGCCGGCAGCTTGCCCAACCTGCGCATCAATGACTAGGAACCTCTCAGAGGCATTTGCAATACGGGCAATATCTAGCAACTCATCCTTTAGCTCCCCGTCAAGGCTGTCCCTACCAGCAGTATCGATGATTACGATATCAGACGTTCCAACTTTCTTCAGGCCGTTTCTGACTATTTCCGACGCAACCTTGGATTCAGGCTCCCCGTATACTTCTACACCCGTATCTTCTAGCATCTGACTCAATTGCTCGAATGCACCGGGACGATGCACATCCGCCTCTATCACAGCTACCTTTGCACCATGGCTCCTCCTCCACCAATCTGCTAGTTTGGCAGTGGTTGTGGTTTTTCCCTGGCCATACAGTCCAACCATTAGTATCGTCTGATTGTGGGGCTTGATTTCCCTCGGCAGACCAAGAATCCTCACTAGCTCCGAGTAAATCAGATTCATCGCATGAGTCTCTAGTTTAACCCCCGGACGTGGCTCTTCCTCGATCATCCCCCTTTCTACTCGTTCCGTTAGCTCCTTGGCCTGCCTGACATTGAAATCGGCCTCTAGAAGGGCCCTTCTGAGAGATTTGCTTAGGTCCTTGACGGTTTCTTCGTCGACCTTCCTCTTGCCCTTCAGAAGGCCTATCGAACCGAGAACTCTTCGCTTGAAGCCCTCCAGCGCCATGAGTTTCGGCACCAATCGTGTGGTTTGAACATTGTCTGGTTACCATGGGTTTCGACAGACTCCTGATATCCGCTGTACTGAAAGGGAATCGATCATTGGAGTGCATATGGCAGAAGCGCCCATTGAGATGTGGGAGATGCAGATCGCCTTCGCAATCGGCCTGCTTGGGGTATACATCGGCTGGCGAGGAACTATAGCAAAAATGACAGGATTCTATGACCTGTCCGGAGCAGTAAAGACTCTGTTGTACGGTATAATCTCGGGAGTCTTGGCAGCTTCTGCCATAGATGTCTTGATATTGTCAGAAATCAGAAATGAGACTCAGAACATCATCTCGATTAGTGCGATTGCACTGGTGATAGCCCTGGCCGAGTCTTCATTCACTCTATTCGTTCTAGGACGCTCAAGAACCGTTGGGCTGAGGGCCTGTGCTCCATATGGGTGGACGCTGGGTTTGGGTTTTGGGGCAATGCGATCCGCTCACATGAACGTTCGATTATTCGATCCAGTTGTATGGGAGGGAACTGGCTTCAGCATGGTGAACATCGCATTGGCCTTTGTCCTAACAGTGATAACCTGCCTTGGCCATGCATCAATCACAACATGGCAAGGCTCTAGAATCATTGAGAACAGTAGATTCCGACCAATAGTTTACGCTTCCATCGCACGTTCTGGTCTGATTCTTGCTACAGTTCTGACGGTTTTCTTCCCTCCCACACTCGCACTGGTCGCTCCCATTGTTGCCTGGTCTTGGTTCCCCGCCCAGGAATCATGGTTGCCATCTGGATTAACTCCCGCCGCAAGACAGGCATATAGGAGAACAATTCGGCAGGCGGAAATAATCAAATCGAGAGCAGACAGTAGAATCAGGGGAAAATTAGTCGATTCCGAGGAGTAGTGCTGTAAAATAGCCAAATTAACAATTTTTCATTCATGGCGCAGGATTATATCCAATTCACATATTCATTTGGCTGAATGCGAGTAATTATCGCAGGTGCCGGCGAGGTCGGCCGGGGTGTCGCCGCCGCGCTTCGTGGTGAGAAGAGGGGCGTAGCGATGATAGATCCAGATCCCAATGCAATCAGTGACTCGCAGTCTTTGGATTGTCTTTTGATAACCGGAAACGCCCTATCTAGAGATTCATTGGTTAGGGCCGGAATAAGCGATGCTGAGATAATCGTTTTCGCCACAAATGATGACAACGTGAACATATTGGGTTGTGCATTCGCCAAGAGAGTATTCAGTGAGCAGGTAGGAGATAGGACCGCTTCAGGGCTGATTACGATAGCAAATGTTCGAGATTCTGAAATCACCCATCCGACTAGGGGGGCGGGGCCATTGGAGAACTGGGCCAGGACGAACTTCGTAGTTTCACCCTCCACCGATGTAGTGGAGCAATTGATTTCCGGTTTGGTCGCACCGTCTCTTTCCGACATTATTCCCCTGGGAGACAATGCATGGATTGTCGAATCTAGCGTATCACTAGACTCCCCATTAATCGGGTCAACAATCGACGATGCCAACTCTAATGCTCGTTCTGACCCCGATTACCCCAGGATTATCGCTATGAAAGGCCGTGGAAAGAAGGGGCGCATAGTTTCAGGAAATGAAATCATCCAGCAAGGCGACATGCTCGTTTTCGTCATCGGAGCCATGCAATTCTTCGGCGATGTTGCTAGAATGGTCGGAGATGTCGACTCAGAGATGCCAGAGAAGCCCAGAGTAGCCGTTTTCGGAGCAACAAGCTTTGGTAGCAAGCTGGCCGAGCACTATCTTGGCAAAGGTTCGAATGTGGTGATAATCGAACCAGATCTGGATGCAGCAAATGCAATCGTCGGCTCACGAATAGGAGTAAACAAGCGGCTGGATGTGATTCACGGCGACCCCCAGGATGAAGATCTACTAAGGGAACTAGCAGTAGAGGATCACGATATTGCAGTTTCAACACTCAGTGACGACAATCTGAATATTTCAATCGCAATGAGAACCTTTGATAAGGGCGTCTCCAGAACTGGATTGATTCTCAAGGATAGAGCACTAGTGGAGGCTATTCAGAGAATCGGCCTAAGGCCTATCAGCAAGCGTAGAGTTGCTGTGAAGTCAATACTCAAAGCAATCCACATGCATGTTCCAGGGCTATACGAACCAATACCGAGAATCCCATCCCTTGTTTCGATGTCCGCCGAAATCAATCCCGGCAGTTCACTATTGGGCAAAGAAATGGAAGAAGTCGAGGATATCATCGGGGCAAATCTAGTAATGCTCGAGAGGATGGGATTAGATGGGACCTTCAACAACATCGTGGAAGAGAAGATTGGCACCCTGGAAGAAGGGGATCGCATATATCTGATTCTGGAAATTGACGATGTAGGGAAGGCCGAGGAGACACTACGGAGTTAGTATGCGCTGGGAGGTTGTAAGCCTAGTTCTAGGTTGGACCATCGGATTGGTTTCATTACCTCTGGCTGTAGTTGGATTTTACAGCCTATATTCGGAGGGCATAGAGCCTGCAATTCGTACATTTGCTATACCCACCCTCATTTCTATGTCGGCGGGCTATGCTCTCGTCTTCCATTCTCGCGTTTCTGACCCCTCAGCACGTGTAAGGGACAGGGAAGCATTTGCCTCCGTTGCTTTAGGATGGATCCCGGTGGTTATAGTCGGGGCATTGCCTCTCTGGCTGGGAGGCATGTTCCATGGTCCCTTCGGAGAATACTGGCATCCAGGAAATGAGAATTCGATTAGCCAGATTTCGTACGGACTACTCCACTCGTGGTTTGAGTCAATGTCGGGCTTCACGACTACCGGTGCATCACTTGTTGATCCTGCCACTAGTCCAGTTTGCGGTTCCGGTTTAGCCACCATCAATGAGTTTGAAGGGGATTGCTTGGGGAGTCAGAGGAAAAGCCTCATTCTTTGGCGCTCAATTTCGCAGTGGATCGGCGGAATGGGAGTAATTATGCTCGGGCTTCTAATCTTCTCCAGGGCCCTTGGCGGGGGTATGGCGTTGGCCCGGGCCGAACTAACAGGGCCCTCGGTCTCGAATCTCGGAACAACCCTCGAGAGCACCGCTCGCAAACTTTGGGCCATTTACGTCGGCCTCACGCTTATCGAGGCAATTCTCCTGTTCCAGCTAACTAAGATGGGCTCTTTCGACTCAATTAACTATGCTCTTACGACAATGCCATCAGGCGGATTCGGAACAACTGATGCTGGAATAATGCACTTCGACGACGCCATTATCGAATCAATAGTGATGGTTTTTATGCTACTCACATGCATAAACTTCAGCCTGCTATATTTTGCATTCTCAGGTAGATCAAATGAGATCTGGAAGGACGAAGAACTCCGAACATATTTGCTTATCGTTTTCGTAGCATGGATCGCTATGGCGGTTAACATCTATCGCTCGGATGATTTGGGGTACGGACTCTTGGAATCAATCAGACACTCTATTTTCCAGGCTATTTCTATTACTAGTACTGGTTATTCTAGCTCTAACTTCTCTGATTGGCCAGTCTTCAGCCAGTTCGTCCTGCTTCTCTTGATGATAATTGGGGCTAGTGCAGGATCCACTGGCGGAGGACTCAAGGTTCTCCGAATCAGAATTGCATTTGAATTGGCAAAGAGGGAAGTCATGAAAATCATTCAACCCAGAAGGGTTGTTGCCATCAGATTCAACCGTTCCGTGGTTGACGAGGAAAGGGTATGGATCATTCTGGGCATGGTTAGTTCATGGATGGTCGTAGTCACTGCATCAATGCTAACCATTTCTTTCCTTGAACCAAATTTGGACATGGATGACGTATTGTCAGTATCCATATCATTACTCGGAAATACGGGCCCTGCATTGGGTGATTTCGGACCTTCCGGAGCAGCTGCCTCATGGGCTGCCATGAGTACCCCATCACTACTGGCTTCCACCATCCTGATGTGGCTAGGCCGTCTCGAATTGCTCACAGTTCTGGTGCTTCTCCACCCAAGAACATGGGAATCGGACTAGCCGAATCTGTCTAGAGTCGGCTGGTCATCGTCTACAACTTGATTATCCGTAGTCTCCGCCACTAGTATCTGACCATCTCTGTCTAATTCCTCTTCCCCGAAATTCTTCATTATCTCCTTTGCACTCTTGCTAGATTTCGGAATCCCGTGCATCGCAAGGTGATCCTCTGCGGATAACCCAATCTTCTTCGCCACTCTGAAATCAGTCTCAGACCCCCCCAGGTCGGAGTTATGGGTTGCAAGTAGTGTGGGCCACAGGTCCTCCCTAATCGAAGCGCGACTGGACCCAAATTTCTCCGAAAGACCGGAGATAACACTCCCTGTTCGCCAGGTTTCGCCCCCCCTCCGAAGAAAGTCGGGGAAACTGACGAATACCTCTCTCCCGCCCTCACCAGTAGAGACAGAGGCTATCGCATGGGAAGGCAACGCTGAGCCCCAGTACCATGACCTGAAAGCCCGATTGTAGAATTTCGTAGCGAGAAATGAATCTGACCTACACATGGCCACGGATACCGACTCCAAGCTTGATACTGCCATTACCGACTGATTGTTCCAAGCGAACCAAGCTAGCATCTCATCTGGGTCCTTGTCTGAGTTTCGGACAATCTCCGAAACTGCTTCGCCCGTTCGAGCCATGTAGGCTTTCTTTAGGGAGTTGAAAACGTTGATCTGAGAGTCCCTGACTACTGCATCTGAGAGGTCTCGAACCGCACTCATTTCGATGTGCCCTTCGACTATGCAAGAAAGTGACTGCAGATCTCGGACCAGGGCTCTCAGATCACCTGGATTTCCGTCAATAAGGGCATTTAGTGACTCGGGATCAATGCCGATACCCTCGGAATCTAGAATCCTGAGGGCTATTTTCCTGAGGTCAGACCTGTCCACCCTCTCGAAAATGACATTCTCCGAGGCCCTCAATACTCTATCTCTGTTGGATCTCCAATTCCCACCCCTCCCCCATAGCCTCATCGGATCATTACAAGTCATTATCACAGGATTTTTGGTATTTCTTAGCAGGTTGAGAAGCTCCGCTTTACCTCCTGAGTCTCCCTTCAATAATACGCCCTCTTCGGCAACAATAGACTTCTCAATTCGCTCATCAGAGACCTTCGCGAATCCCCCACTGAGATGATCTACTTCGTCAAGCAGGACTACCGTCCTAATCGTCTCGGATGAGTCCATTGAGAAATTATCGAGCGAGAAATTCTGAGACCCTCTAGTTGCTGACTCCCTTATCGCAGCTGCATTTCTTTGCTCAGAGGCATTCAGCTCGACAACATTCCATCCTCTTTCTTTGGCCAAAGCATGTGCTAGAGTGGTCTTCCCGACACCAGGTGGCCCCGAGAGAAGCAAACCTCTCTTTCTTGGTACCCTTCCCTCAGACCAACCATCTAACCACAACTTGACCCTCCTCAACTTGTCCCCATTGCCTTCCATCTCCGATAGTGTGGAAGGGCGATATCGCTCTGTCCAATCATCTGGACCGTTGTCTCCTTCCACGAGCATAGATGCGCTCGGCGACTCTTGAAGATTAGCCTAGAATAGGGACTGCAGAGAGCCTGAATTAATGCTCTCAATCAGAGCATTGACGTCAACACGAATCTGCTTTTGGTCATCCCTTCTTCTGACTGTCACTGTCGCGTCATCGAGAGATTGGTGGTCAATCGTCACAGCCCAAGGGATACCAATCTCATCTGCCCTTGCATACCTTCTGCCGATTGATCTGCTAGTATCAATTTCAGCGATAATACCAGAAATTGAGGTAATCCGCTCCAAAACCTCCCTAGCCATAATATCCATGCCATTCTTTGCAAAAAGAGGCAGCACGACTACATCATAGGGAGCCAAAGAAGGATCTAGAGTCAAGATTGTGTACTCCTCCCCTTCTTTTTCTAATTCTAGATAGTTGTGATCGAGGATATGCCAGATGATCCTGTCTATCCCGAATGCCGGCTCAATTACATGGGGTGTGAAGTACTCTCCTGATACTACTGACTCTTGGAGAACTCTTGTCACCATCCCCTCTTCGATCTCTACTGTTGTGCCATCGGCAAGTGATAGCGTAAAGGGAAGTCTTTCCGGCAAATCTTTCAGTTCTGACAATGCTTTTGAAACATCAGAAGCTCTTTCCCTGAAAGCGGGACCAATTACCGCTCCATCGGGCTTGAGGACTTCACGACTCTCTTTTACGGGTGTTTCGAAGCTCCTCCATCCCTTCAATAGACCAGATTTGGAATTCTTCTCGTGTGATTCCAAATCATGACACGTTCTATTGGCTATCCCGACAACCTCAATCCACCCGTGCTCCCCACTGAGTTCGCAGTCCCAGCAGTCAGATGCGTAATGAGCCATCTCAGAACTTGCGTGCTGCCTGAACCTAACTTTCGAGGGCTCAACCCCGACATCTTCCAGGAAATGCATTGTCATAGCTAGGAACCAAGCCACAGTTGGGTGCTTCACAATTCCCGATTCGAACGCTTCTTCGATTGTAACTTCAACCTCACTTGGGTGAGGGCCATCGGGATCGGGCAGCATGTGGATCCTTCTCTCCCATCTGCTCAAATCGACAGCAGGAGGCTCTTCCGGATCAATGAAATACTCTAATTCGGCCATATTGAACTCTCTGAGCCTAATCATCCCCTGCCGAGGACTAATTTCATTCCTGTATCCCTTGCCAGTTTGCATAGCACCGAACGGCAACCTCTGCCTAAAATGCCTGTATAGTGCTGGGTAGAGCATGAACATCCCTTGCGCTGTTTCCGGCCTCATGAAAGCGGTCCTCGAACCCCCCATTGCACCTATGCTCGTTTGGAACATCAGATTCATCGAACTAGCACCTAACCAGTCTTGGGAATCACAACTTGGGCATTTAACCCCCATCTTCGAAATCAACTCATCGAGTTCTGATGAATCCAAGGTGTCCGGGTTTTCGTGTAATCCATCAAGAAGGTGATCACTCCTGAATACACCGCCGCAGGATTTGCATTCAGACATCTTATCATTGAATTCCCCCACATGCCCACTTGCTACAAGAACCGACTCAGGGGTAATTGTTGGCGAGTCTATCTCCACCACATTCGGAACTTTTCCCCAGTGTTCAATCCATGAATTAACCACTCTTCGCTTTATTCTGGCACCCACAGGGCCGTAGTCAACCAGTCCAGATACGCCACCATATATCTCAAAAGATGGAAGCACAATGCCTCTCCTGCGGAGCAGAGAGGTCAATCTCGACAGTCTTCCTTTGTCGTCCATATGCCAACGACAACCAATCGTGGTTTTCAAGCCATCCTAGTGTCGAGGGCCATTATCCCGATTGAGTTGTCATGCAGAGTCTATCAGACACTTTTGACTAATTACAGACTAATTATTGAGAAGCATTAATCTATACAATCGATACCCTGAAACGCAAGGTGGTCTGAAAAAAATGCCAGAAATTACGTATGTCTCAGAGATTTCTGAGACCGAGGACATCCTGAGTCAACTCTCAGCCCCTGTGAGAAATTGGTTTCAAGACAAGTTTCCGGATTTCACTGAGCCCCAGAAAGTTGCTATTCCTCAGATTTTGTCAGGAGAGCATCTGCTACTGTGCTCTCCTACCGGATCCGGAAAGACATTGACCGCATTTCTTTCAATTATTGATGACCTAGTTAGGAAATCTCTGGATGGGAAGCTAACTGATTCTGTACAATGTATCTACATCTCACCGATCAAGGCCCTGGCAAATGACATCCAAAAAAATCTAATCGGGCCTCTTACAGAAATTAAGGAGAGGTTCCTACCTGGCAGGGCCCAGGAGATCAAAGTAGGACTCAGAACAGGTGACACGCCACAGAAAGAAAGGGAGAGGATGCTGAGGAAACCCCCTCACATTCTGATTACTACGCCCGAATCATTGGCCCTCGCCCTCGCCTCGAAGAGGTTTCGTCCACTTCTCAATGACCTGCAATGGTTGATTGTCGACGAGATGCACTCACTTGTTCCTACAAAGAGGGGGACTCATCTGTCTCTGAGTCTTGCGCTAATGGACACTGTAGTGGATTCTGATGTTCAGAGGATCGGTATTAGCGCTACAATGGAACCCCTCAGCGAAGTGGCAGAATTCCTAGTTGCCAGTGATTCCAGGGAAGAAAAGGGAGATCAACAGAGAGTTTCGATAGCTAAGATTTCAGGTTCTAGAAAACTCGATCTGGATATCATCCTCCCCACCCCAAGATTCACATCAATACCCGTCAAGGAGGTTCTCGATCATAATATAGATCGAATCAAGGAATTAGTGGAGGCACATACCACAACTCTTGTTTTCGTGAATACGAGGAACATGACCGAGACGTTCGTACAACGTCTGAAAGTTGCAGGAGTTGCTGGTGTTGAGGGCCATCACGGATCAATGGATAAATCGATTCGTCTTGATGTGGAACAGAGGCTGAAAGATGGAAAACTGAGGTGCGTCGTTTCCTCCTCGAGCCTTGAGATGGGGATTGATATCGGATCTGTTGACTTGGTCATACAAGTTGGCTCCCCGGGGTCCATTGCTACTGCTCTACAGAGGATTGGTAGAGCAGGTCATCAGGTGGGAGGCCTACCAAGGGCTCGTTTTCTCCCTACATCTTCCCACGATCTGCTTGAGATTGTCGCGCTTCAGAATGGCATACTATCGGGAAATATGGATCTGTTAAAATTCCCACAGAATTGCCTTGACGTTCTAGCACAGTTCCTCATTGGTCTAACAATAATCAGGGAATGGGACATCGACGAAGCCTACGAATTAGTGCAGGCATCTTGGCCATATCGGAATCTCCCTTACGAAGATTATATCGAAGTCCTAGATCTATTGGAAGAGGAGAGAAGGGTATGGGTCGATTGGGAGGAGAATCGATTCGGAAAGAGGGGCTATGCCCAAATGATATACTACACAAACATAGGGACTATCTCTCCAGACAATAACTACCTCGTTTTCACTTCAGATGGCACTCTAGTCGGACAACTCTCCTCTTCATTCGTTTCCAGTATGAGGAATGGTGACGTTTTCCTACTGGGGGGGTCGACATACAGGGTTGCTAGCGTAATCGGAACGAGGGTGAACGTTACTCCAGCGACTGGATTCCGCCCCACAATACCTTCGTGGACTGGGGAGGCGATGAGCAGGACAAGTGAACTCAGTAACGAAGTTCTCGGATTATTGGACATTCTATCCATCCAGTATAGGACTGGTAATTCGATCACTCCGTTCCTAGTCGATGTCATGGGGCTCAACAAACCGGTAGCCAATGCATTGTCACAGTTCCTTGATGAGCACTCCGCCACTACCTTCCAGGTCCCTTCCCAGGATCGAATCCTTGTTGAGCAGGTTGAAGCTCCACTGCCTACTTATGTTGTTACAACATGTAGGGGTAGATCATTCAATCTAGCACTAGGTTACCTATTCGCTGGAATGGCGACCAGGGACGATATCATCGTGCACGAACTCTCTTTCGATGAGAATGGATTCATGGCAAAACTGAGCCATGAGATCGAGGTTTCACTAATTCCAGAGGTTTTCCGTGGCAAACGTAGCGAGGAAATTCTAAACAAGTACCTCATCGATTCACAGCTTTTTGCAAAACGTTTCCGAGAGGTCTCTTCCAGGAGTATGCTGAATCCTAGGAGGATAGGGGCAGAGGAAGTGAGTCCCAAGCAATTCCAGGTAAAGGCAGAGCAGATTATGAACAAACATAGGAAGATGGATGATTCTGTAATCGTTAGAGAGGCGATGAGTGAGATACTCACAACAGACTTGGGAATGGGGCAACTCAGGCAATTCATAGACAGGATGGATGCTGAGGACGTCCGCATAGTCCATCGCAGGGTAAAGATTCCTTCTCCATTGGGGCTGACCCTATTCATGTCCTCTTTCGAGGATCTTCTTTCCCTAAGGACTCGGGCATATCTGATCAAGGACGTCGATCCTGAGATACTCAGGCGTCTTCTGGGGGCAAGATCACTAGCAACTGAACTCGACAAGGAAAAGCTCAGCGACTACTACCAATCCAAGGTCTCGATACCAACAAACGCCAATGAACTACTCAGGCTCATGGACATGGGTGGGGGGCTGGAGAGGCAACTCACTCATCCCTTGTATAGCGAAAAGCTGCAGGGCATAGAATTCGAAAAGATGCGCTCCTGGGTCCACGATCTCGCAGAGAGGGGCCTAATTACCAAAGTAAGGGGGACTGGTCTAGAGAAGATAGACGGCAAGTGGTTCTCGATGAGGATGACCGAGGTACACGGGACCCTTGGTTGTCTGGCTGTTGCTGGGGCCGCTGAGATGGATGATCTCAGAGAATTGTATACCGGCGGTCTGAACTATGAGATAGGAGAAGATTATGTTGGCGGGGAACCATCCAATTGGAAGAAGAAATCACTCTCAGACCCAATGGACTGTCTGAGGCTAAAACTTCTGGATATGCTAGGTTCAGAGGGCCCACAGACAATTGAATCACTCAGCTCCCGTCTCCCCTTCCCTACTGCCCAGGTAGAATCTGTCCTTCAGGAACTCGAGATGAGGAACCTTGTCTCAATTGGCTTCTTCACTCAAACAGACGAGGGAGAGTTCATCCTCAGAATAGACGAGTACAGGATCACAGGCGGAGAATTCAATGTCATCGACTATCGAACCCTCCAGACATTGATTTTGAACAAGTCGTTTTCTAGGTTCGAAGAACCGGCAGATGCAATTCGCAATCTTACATTTGTTCAGAGGAGGGAGGAGTTACTTCATCGGGTTGAGAACTATAGGTTCCGTGATTGGAAGGACATTAAACACGATTCTGATGTTTACAATGGCAGACTACTGCATAATAGGGTCGGATACACACTCAGTGAAAAACTACCCATGCTGATGGGCCTTCGTTCTGAGCCTTGGTTCGGACCCCTAGAAGAGGAGTTGATTGAGAAAATTCCCGAGGCGGGGATTTCAAGGAACGATCTATTTTCTGATTATCCCAAGGGCAAGGAGAATGCACATATCCAGAGGAGCCTCAAGTCTGCACTCTCGAATATGGAGAGGCAGCTCGTTGTGGCTAAGCAGTTCGTCGACGTCCCCAACCGTAAGAGGTCAATGGCCATCTTCAAGAGACTCCACGGCAGAATCAAACCATTGCCTTTCGACAAAGCACTAACCGAATTAATTGCCCGAGTAGGGCCCGTTAGGCTGCATACCTTGAGACTCTTCGTTTCTAGGCCGGTGGAGGAACTGGCCGACACACTCCGGGAACTAGAGCACAGGGGTTCAATTGCCAGGGTTGTAGCCCTACAACCCGATCCTACGGACTACTATTCATCCCACGAAGACGCAGAAAGCCTACTCTCGCCTCTACCAGAGGATAGGAAGATGAGAATCCTCGCACAATCAGACCCATTCAGCAGCCGATTCATACAGGAGGTCCGACTACTCCTGAAGCAAGGATGGTACTACCCTGTCTTCAAGGGGGTTGACCCAATTGGCAGGGTCCTTATGTTCGTAGTAAACGACTACTTGGAAATAAAGGACATAAACATCCCACACTCTTATCTGGATGACTTCAAGAATACTTTCGCTGAGTTGCTAGAGAACTATAGGGACCGACTCGTAGATGTCTCTGTACTCCATGCCTTCAATGGGGTGCCCGTCCACGACTGCGACGACAACATCCAGCAAATCCTAGCCGAATTGGGCTTCTCATCAATGGGCGATGGAGAAAGGTACATCAGAGGGGGAGTGGTAGAACCAAGATCAAGAAAGGAAATCAATAGGATGCTTTTCTACCACCATTCAATACACCAAAACAGCAGGTGGGAGAATGAGACGATCGCTCTCGAGAACTCCACAGAACTACGTGACGACTTTTCTCTCAGGGGCAGGTGCGAGATGTTCAGAGTTAACCTCGACTCAATGGTCGCGGCTCATCAGTTGCATCAAGGATCAAATCTTCGTGGTCACCTTGTTTGGGCCAGATATCAACACTTCCAGAGGCTTCTATCGATTAGGAACGTACCCACGGATCCTGAGGATGAAGATATTCTCCAGTTCTTCAGAGACACGAACGATCCTGATTTATTCATGGAAAGGAATGCGATGTCGAGATCAGAGTTCCGCAAAATCGTGTCACCACTAGTTAGAAGCGGACACCTGATACAAGACTATCGTGGGGGCTTTAGGACTGTTGAACCCTTGCGGAATTTGGATTTGTGGGACTCAAAAAGAAGATACTTGCGAACCCTCGTGGAGGATTACCCAGTGATCACTCTGAAGCAGGTCGAGAGGCTCGCTGGATCGTCCTTCACTCCCGAGGAGATTAGCGATGTTATGCATGATTTCGAGGATGATGGGACATTGATCAAGGGATTCCTGGTGGATGATCTCCAGGACATATGCTGGGGCAGGCTCGATATGCTTGAGGGCGAGGAGAGGATTGCCCCAACACGAGACTTGGTCATCCCCCCCTCGGATCCCCTGATTCACTATTTCGGAAGCCTACTCCGGGAGAGATTCGGCTTTGGATCTGCATACCTTGTATTCCACAAAGAAAACCCAATAGCGGCATTTAAGGCCAATACTAGGAATAACAAGATTGAGCTAACAGACTTCGTTGGAGACTCTGAGTTGGAAAAGGAAGCAATCAGAGTGATGAAGGAGTTCGCATGGGAGCACGATATGCCTCTTTCTGGGAAGCTTTTCGATAGAATCAGGTCAAGAATTGTCTGAGCTTCACTATCGGGCTCATTACCTTCATTACGTGTTTATGAAGCTCAGGCAGGAGGTCGAATAGGGCCAGGGCCATGAGGAACATTGCAAACAGGCTCGCCACCTTAGCTGCATAGCTATGGGCGAAATCAAAGATTCCAATGCCAGCTAGGCTCCAAGAAGGATACGTGTCCGTGAGCCAGACAATTCCAGCATTCCTGAATACGTTCAGAACATGTATAGTTGGAATTGCGATTACCAGTGCTCGCATGCGCCTCTTCCAATGAACCGATTTTAATGCCACAATAGCCCCAATGAAGACTGCCATAGACTGGAGAGCAGAGCAAGCCAGAATGAACGCAACCACGGATGCCCCTTCTCCGTTGACCATAGGCGCGTAGAAGCCACCCTCTCCGAGTGGCTCGCTAAGTACGAATCGATTTCCCTCCCAATCAGAAACAGGGATGGCGACTTGATCGTGTCTCTCGATCATCATTGAACCAATTTCGTAACCACCAAAACCAGCAAACTCAAGCATCAACTCAGCACTAACCGCAGTGAACTGTACGAATGCCATATTTAGATGAGGGACTCCAAAAACAAGATAGTAAGGAATCATCGACCAAACCACGAATCCTCTCAGCCAGACAATGGTTTCATCCTCTCTACCGTCGGAAATCCACTCCCAATACGAAATCGCTAGAGCTGCAGGAAGGGCACCAGCAGTCATGAAAACCAATACGGGATCGGATATCTCTACGAAATAGCCAGAGTACAGATAGAAGAAGAGGCCGATAAATGGCCATGAGATTATGGCGAGCCCCTTCGAATAATTCTCAGAATGACGATGAAATGAAAATGCCATCATCACTAATCCAAGCGAGCCGATTAATAGCTGCATGGTAACATCAGAGATTCCAAAACTGGCCGCGAATGACCCAACCAATGCAGCTATCGGGTCCTCCACAACCCCCTTGCTTTCATCAACCCGTAAATAGGATGCCCCCTCCCGAACAATCGGACATATGAGTTTCGACTTCACCGAATTCGCCGAAGATTACGCCTCTTCCCTAGTCGAGACAATAGGCAACTTGCCCATGTCCCAGATAGAAGAATTCTGGCTTCTAGTTGAGAATACCCGTAAATCGGGCTCGACCGTCCACTTCATTGGAAACGGAGGAAGCGCCGGAACCCCGTCCCATAGTGCAGGCGACTGGTCAAAGGAACTCTCCCTCCGAACAATTTCTCACTCTGACAATGCATCATCACTGACTGCGTGGGCGAATGATACGGATTACGAAAACGTCTTTGTCGGACAACTTTCGACATTTATCAGATCAGGGGATTTGGTCGTAGGATTCAGTGGTTCAGGCAATTCAGACAACGTCATTAAAGGGATTGAATACTCAAAAGAGAACGGCTGCAAAACAGTTGCGATAACTGGTGACTACAAGGGTTCAGGAGGGGGAAAATTGACAAAAATCGCAGATTTGTGCGTCCTGATCCCTTCACAATCAATGGAGAGGATTGAGGATTTACAGTTGATAATCAATCATATCATAAAAGAGGCAGTAAAG
>QQSB01000036.1:27079-101235 GCA_003602515.1 Candidatus Poseidoniales archaeon
TTAAACAGATGGAAAGAGAATTATGTCAGCTCCCCCGACGAAATGGAGACACTAGTCGGTTCGGGAAAGGCAATTGCTATCCTAAGAAAAATGGGCTTCAGGATTTGTGTCGTCACTAACCAGTCACCTATAGGACGCGGACTTTGGGGCCATGACGTATTGACTCAGATTAATGATAAATTACAGGAACTTCTCCTGGAAGAGGACCAAGGAGCGGAAATAGACTTGATTCTGTATAGCCCATACGCCCCTTCTGACGATGCTTGGTCGAGAAAGCCCAATCCAGGAATGCTTGAAGCAGGAAGGCAAATTATTGACAATGCTCACAGATTTCCCGGGAAGTCTAATATTCTCTTATTCGGGGATGACTGGACCGATCGGCCAAGCGAATCCGGCTCCATGTTAGTCGGCGATAGACAATCAGACATCTCTGCCGCAGAGAGATTCGGAGTCAAAGGTATTCTATGTGACTCAGAATCCGGAATTTCAGGAGTTTTCGAAACGATCTTGGATTATGTAGAGGGGTGAGGAATTGGGACTTTGCCGAATCGGCCTCGATGATACCGATCATGTTGATTTTGGTTGCACAACTTCTAGTTTCGATCACCTCTTAGAAGAGATTTGTAGTTTGATGGATTGCAAAGTAATCGAAAGAAGGCTAGTACGTCTGTGGCCATTCGCTCCAAGAAGAACTCGTGGAAATGGCGCTCTTGGAGCGATTCTAGAGATTCCTGAAAATGGTGCTAAGGATCTTGAGAAAATCTGTACCGAATGGTTCTCTATTTTGCTAGTTCAGGTTAGAAATCACCCACCATCCGTTTTCAAAGCCTCCCCTTGTCTAGTTATCTCGTTTGATGAGACTCCCGATTATTGGTACTGGAATGCGGTCAGAAAATATACTGATTCCGAAGAATTGCTAGAAGATGCGCTTCAAAGGGGCGCCATAGTGCTTCGTTCTGAATCCTCGTTCGGAGTTGTGGGGGCCTGTGCTGCAATCTCTTGGAATAACGATGACAACTCTTCATGGGAACTTATCTCTTGGAGGGATGAGTCTAGGATTGGAACTCAGAGAATTCTCTCATCAGAATCAGTCTTGGAGCTTGAAAAGGCTCATCCTCAAACCTTCCTCAATCGGGATCCTACCAAAGGTAAGGGGATGATTGCCCCTAGGACCCCATGTCCCGTCCTATACGGAATTCGTGGGTCAACATACACAGCTGTCGAAAGGGCGCATCGGTGGCTCCAATCCCGTGAGGATGTGGAGAGGAGTCACTCTTTCGCAATTCATAGAACAAATCAGCTTAGTGACGACCATATAGAATCCTCCACAACAGGTACTGTAATCTCATTACCAGAGGAGACCAAAGGGGGACATGCGAACATTTCCGTATTCTCTTCTGGAAGTGCATTGAAAATCGTTGCCTTCTCCGAAGGGGGGCCAGTAAACAGGCTTCTTAGATCGCTAATCCCAGGTGATAGAATTACGTGGTCGGGGTTACTTTCGCCAGATGGTTCGATTCATCTGGAGAAAATAAAACTAGACTTTGCAACCGCTAGGATTGTAGGTAGGCCGTTATGCTGCTCTAGGACGATGAGGAGTTCTGGGCGTGGCCAGGGTATTCGCTGCCTATCTTGTGGGCGAATTGAGAGTAGATCATGGCAATGCATAGATTTCGAGACTACAATGAGTTTTTCTATTGGTGAATGGATAGAACCTTCGCCATCCAACCGAAGACACCTTTCTAGGCCCCTTTCCCACGGTTTACCGGGGACAAACTGAAACGAGTCCCCCGAATCCGGGACTATGGTCGGGCTTAGTGAGATTCTTGCTACATTGGTAATGATTGCGATTTCAGGTTATTTGGTCTGGACCCTTCTGGGAATCAGACAACGAAGGATGAAATTTGCTGCTGAAGGCGGAGACGACTACAGCGGGGAGGCAAAAGAGCCCGAGGCTCTAACTAGACCAAACGAAGAAGCATTGGATGACATGGATAACTTATTGCAACAGGCCGGATTCACTATGCCCGAGGAAGAATAGTCAGTAAGGATAATCTCTCTTAGTCTCCTGCGAGTTATGTGCCAAAGGGAGTAATGCCCGCCGAGAGGATACCTCGCCGTCCGCCTCCTGAGTTCCAAGAATCAGAATCTTCCATGATCGGAGGAGTCATGGAGGACGGATTTCTCAATGTAGCACTTGATGATGCCAACCAGTATGGCCCACATGCTATGATTATGCTACTCTTCGCCGTTGCTTCAGTTACCGCGATTATTCTACTGGCTGCATCACTTCTGTGATGCTTGATCCCTTGCAATTGCAATTGACCTATTCACTATCTGGATCGATGATCCGAGATGCGACTCAGGCTCGAATAGTCCAGAAAAATCCCTCTCGTCAAATAGTTTCATTATCGATTCTGAATTTCTGCAAACTTCCTCAAGATTAGAGCCAGTCTCTACTGCAACCATTGAAGCCGTCCTAAGCTCCTCGTGAGCCATATCCCTGGGCATCCCGCGATCGACCAATTCAAGCATGATCTTCTCTGCCATAATCAATCCATTTTGCGACTCTATATTCTCCCTCATCCTATTCTTATCGACCACCAAACCGGAGAGTACCTTGTCACACTTTGCAATCACATCGTCAAGAAGTATCATCGAATGGGAAAGTGTGAATCTCTCGCTCGAGGAGTTCGCTAGGTCCCTCTCGTGCCAAAGAAGAGCGTTTTCGTACGAGGGGATAATCATCGATCGCACGATTCTCGCTAGACCGCACGCATTCTCAGCCGTAATGGGATTCTTCTTGTGAGCCATAGTCGATGAGCCCACTTGCTTCTTTGAATCGAAAGCCTCTGCAACCTCCCCTATCTCAGTTCTCTGAAGATTCCTAATTTCTTGCAGAATCTTCTCTATGGTGGTTGCAACATTTGCCATCCATCCTACCCATTCTATGTACCGATCCCTTCCAACTACCTGGGTCGTAGCAACAGGAACCTCCAAACCGAGCTCCTCTAGCACTAAGTCCTGCAATTCGAGTGCTCTTTCCCCCTGTGCTGCACCAGTACCCACCGCGCCTAGGAATTTCCCCGTTATGCATCGAGGACGTAACTCTCTCAACCTCTCCAGATGGCGCCTCATTTCATCGATCCACACTGCGACCTTCAATCCGAACGTAATTGGAACAGCCGCCTGCCCGTGGGTTCTACCCAGCATCACAGTATCCTTTTCCCTCTCGGCTATTTCACACAAAGTCTCAATCAGCTTGATGGTTGATTTCTCCTGCAACGTAATGCTGTCTTTGATCTGTAAGGCCACCGCTGAGTCAACAATATCATTGCTCGTTGCTCCGAGGTGGACGCACCATCCGGCTTCGCCAGCGGCTTCAGCCATAGCCTTGGTTAGTGCCATAATGTCATGTTTAGTCTCCGCCTCGAGCTCATCTACCCGATCGGCTGTAACAATGCCTGGATCCGCAATTTCTGCTATCGCATCGTAGTCTTCCGGCGAAACTCGACCCATCTTGCTGTGGGCCCAGATCAATGCCCTCTCCACTTCCAAAGAACGGGCATGCCTCCCTTCTCGCGACCAGATTTCCTTGGAAACGTCCCTTCCATACCTGTAATCCAAGGGGGAAACTGGCATAACTACGAGACTCCCGACCGGGGTCTCCTGTTTGAGTCTAGCGATTTCAGATAAGCCTGCAAGATTTGAGTTCCAAGACGCCTCTTTGCCCCTGCCAAATAACTTCGCCGTCTATCATGATCTTCCTTTTCATGTGAGGTGCGCCTGTAACAATGGTCTCGAATTCCCCACCCTCGCCATCAAGGTTGAACCTGTATTTACTGGAGGCCCTCTCCAATGTTCGCAAAGACTCCTCGTCTAGTTCTCTACCAAGCCATCGTTCATCCATTCCCTCGGTTGAAACTGAGGTGAAGACTACTTGGAAACCATGCTCAACTAATGACTCCATGTGATTGGCTTGATCCTTGTGCCAAAGGGGACAAAAAGATCGAATCCCCAGTCTTTCACACATTCTTTCTATTCTCGTCTTCTGGTAGTCGGATCGAAGAGCCCCCACAACCAAGCCATCAATTTCTAAAGGCCCGCTGCGAATCTCAAGATCTTCCGGAACCACAACTCCTTTCGGAAACACATCCTCAATCGAGAGAGAGCTATCGGTTTTGCCTCCTAAAGCCAGCTCCAGATCACCAATCTCCTTTTCCTCTTGTCCATCTGAAAACACAGGTTTCCACGAAGTACCAATGGAGGCGGCCTGAAGTCCAGCAATCCATGAGTTCTGCAATTGGAACATCATCGAGTCTTCACCCCTAACCAGTACGGTTACCATTGAAACAACATCCCATCCCTGGAGTCCAGCCCACCAAGATGCATATGTTGAGTCCTTGCCCCCAGAAGCCAAAATCGCGACCTTCATTCTTCCACCGAACTAGTTTGCTCATAATGGACTCCCGATTGAGTCTTCCCCCGACCAAGATTGATAAGAGTCCGTTATGGCATGGGGGTGATTGCGATGCAGCCAAGCGGACGAGGATACGATCACGGCGTCTCGACCTTTTCTCCAGACGGACGTCTGTATCAGGTAGAATATGCGCGTGAATCGGTGAAAAGAGGGACAACGACGGTGGGTTTGGTCTACAAGGGCGGCGTAGTTCTAATCGTCGATAAGAGGGTACAGAGCAAGTTGGTAATTACTGACTCAATTGAGAAGATGTACCAGATAGACAATCATGTTGGAATCACCACATCTGGACTGGTGGCAGATGCTCGCCAATTGGTTGACAGGGCAAGGGTTCAGTGCCAAGTAAATCGAATGACATACGGCGACGACATCCCAGTATCCACATTAGTCAAGAAGATGTGTGACTACAAGCAGTCGTTCACCCAGTATGGTGGTGCAAGACCGTTCGGAACAGCACTTCTGATAGCCGGCTTTGACGATGAAGGCGCTCACTTGTTCGAAACAGATCCATCTGGCGCCTACCAGTCATACAATGCTGGTGCAATAGGCCGTGGAAAGGCCACTGCTATCGACTACTTCGAGGCTAAGTGGAAGAGTGGCCTAACCCAGAATGCTGCAATCAAGATGGGACTCGAAGCACTCCGAGAATCACTAGAAGAAGATTTGAACTCGGAAACCGTTGAAATTGGATGCGTGGATAAGGATGGCTATGAAAAACTGGGAAGAGAAGCGACTCTGAAGCATCTCGGAAAACTGTCTTGAACCCCACTATGATAAGCCAATTGCCATATCGGTAGTCATGGTAAGTCTGGATGATGCTGTATTGGCCCGACTCGAGAAGGGCGGTAGTAGGTACGAAATACTCGTAGATCCCGATTTGGTCGATAACTGGAAAGAAGACCGAGAATCTGTCGAACTTGGGGAACTCCTTGCAATCGAAGAGGTTTGGTCCGATGCAAGAGCAGGTGAGAGGCCAACAGGAGAGGCCCTGGAGAAAGCCTTCGGAACGACTGACATTTTGTCCTGTGCAATGATTATACTAGAAAAGGGAGGCATCCAACTTACCACAGCGCAAAGGAAGCAAATGGTAGCGGCGAAAAAGCTTCAGATAATCAATGAAATAGCCAGTACTGCTACAGATCCAAAGACAAAAATGCCCCATCCGAGGACTAGAATAGAAAACGCACTAGAAGAGATCAGATTTTCCATCGATCCCTTCAAATCTGTAGAAAGTCAGGTTGCAGAAGCAGTCTCTGTACTCCGCCCAGTAATTCCTCTACAGTTCATTACGGTACGTCTTGCATTCAAGGTCCAAGGAAATGACTACGGAGGTGTAAGCCAAATGCTCAGAGATTCGATTGAGAAGGAAGAATGGACCAGTGATGGGAATTGGGTATGTATCGTTTCTGTCCCTGGTGGGATGAAGAACGATATTATCGACAAAGTTGCATCTAGGGCGTCCGATGTTGAAGTAAGAGAATTGGCCTGATTCTGCTAATATCGCCAGCATCAATGGTTATGAACAGTGGGCCGGTCGCGCGGCCCGATAACATGGCAAAAAAGAATGGCGCGGCGGGGCCGCGAGGAAATATTCGAGGGCAAAACCTCGTTGTGCCTGGTGAAGACCTAGGCGATTCAGAAGATTTTGAGGCAGGACATGGCGTAATCGCTATCTCCGGGCGCCTCAAGGCAGTAAAGCAAGGAAGACTAAGGGAAAAGGGAGGGTCAATTTCGGTTGATCCAACACACACCAGATACATCCCTAGGCCAGGAGATCTGGTGATTGGATATATCGAGGGATGTACGAATAACCTTTGGTTCATTGAACTGGGAGCTCCGTTTAACGCAATTCTCCCAATGAGCCTCGGACCGGGGAAGGTTGACTTCGGAGGCACCAGGTCCGTGATGGACATTGGCGATGCTGTCCTCTGTAGAATACAGGAAGTAGAGGAGACACACTCGAGCGTAGTTACAATGAAAGGAATGGGGCTGCGGAAGATTAGGTCTGGTGTAGTCGAAGAAATTGACCCTCACCTGCTAGGTAGACTAATAGGAAAGGGCGGCGAGTCATTAAGAAGGCTGAAAGCAGAAGCAGATTGCCGCATAGTCGTGGCAGACAACGGCCGGATGTGGATCGACGGAGAACTCGATGGAATTCTTGACGTCCGAAACAAACTTTCTGTAATATCCGATAGAAAAAATGGCGGTGAGAACTGATGGGTGGTTACGGAGATGTGCAAATGATAGACGAGAATGGTCTGCGCATGGATGGGCGCTCACCAGGAGACATCCGAGAAGTCACAATAGAGACCGGAGTCATTCCGGTAGCTGATGGTTCATGCAGGATGACTTGGGGGACAAATGAGGCTATTGTAGCCGTATATGGGCCTATGGAGGCCCACCCACGAAAGATTCAGAGGCAGGATAGAGCAGTTCTGGATGTTGCATACAATATGGCGCCATTCTCCACTACAGACAGGATTCGTCCAGGCTTCAATCGCCGAAGCAGGGAGATTAGCAAGGTCACTAAGGACGCACTTGAAAGTGTAGTAATGCTTGAACTCTACCCCCGTTCGAAGATTAGAGTAACTATTGAGATAGTGTCAGCAGAGGCCGGAACCCGCTGTGTCGGGCTGACCGCTGCCTCAGTTGCTTTAGCCGATGCAGGAATTCCAATGACCGATTTGGTTGTCAGTGTTGCTAGCGGCAAAATAAATGACGTGGTAGTTTGCGATCTAAACAAAGAAGAGGACAACTACGGAGAAGCGGACTTGCCGATGGGAATCCTTCCGAATTCTGGAGAGCTAGTATTTTTACAGATGGATGGAGATTTATCCCAAGAAGAGTTCAGCCAAGCCTGGGAGTATAATATGGAAGCCGCCCAAGTAGTCCATGGTATGATGGTCGAGGCACTGAAAGGAGGCGGTTCACAATGAGCATACCAATTGTTCCAAAACTTCTACGTGCCCATCTTTCTGATCTCTCCGCGAATAATGCTAGGATAGACGGCAGATCACAGTGGGAAGGAAGAAATCTAGTGGTTGAGCATTCTATTTTGCCTAGGGCTGAAGGTTCAGCCAGGGTTAGAATGGGAGACACAATCGTCCTAGCTGGAGTGAAGTTCCAGATTATGCAGCCATATCCGGACCGGCCAAATCAAGGCGGTTTGATGTGTTCAGCTGATGTCCGACCCATTGCAGGAAGAAATTGGGAAGCTGGACCTCCCAGCCCCGAGGCGATCGAGCTCGGCAGGGTGGTAGACAGGGGAATCAGAGAATCCGGTTGTATCGATGTCGATTCTCTATGCATCATCCCTGGCGAGAAGGCTTGGCAGGTAATTCTAGACCTCTTCGCAGTATCTGATGATGGGAATCTATTCGATGCCTTTGCATTGGCTGGGATAGCTGCTCTCAGGAACGCTACTGTGCCCGCAGAACGCTTTGAGGTAGGTGAAGACTACGCTCTACCGGTGTCCAAGACCCCAATCATGTGCTCATACCACAAGGTTGGAGGGCGTTTTGTCTACGATGCCTGTTCCAGGGAGGAGCTAGGAGGGGACGAGAGAATCCACATTACCCTCGGAGATGATGACAATGTTCACTCGCTCCAGAAGGGTCTAAAGGGAATTTTCTCACCGGAGGAATTCTCTGAAATCATGACTAACGCCCGAGAAAGGACTAAGGAACTCAGAAAGATAGTAGATTCGATGTAGGTTAAATTATGGCTAAGAGAACTCAGAAGGCTGGCGCAACGGCAAGATATGGCGCTAGGTACGGCGTGAGCGTAAGACGTAGAGCCGGGTCAGCACTTTCAAAGAAATCGAGGAAATATACCTGTCCCAGTTGCCACTACCCGAAGGTTAGGAGGAAGGCAGCCGGAATCTGGGAATGCAGAAAGTGCGACCATACATTCTCTGGCGGCGTTTGGGAGCCCTACACAAGGGCCAGCGATGCCAATAAGAGGATAGTCAGGAGGTCAATGGAAGGGGCCACTGCTACTGATATGGCGGTAATCGCCCAGCAGGCTGCACTTGACTTCGAGAGGAAGATTTCCGAGAGAGATTCAGATGCATCAACAGAAGAGGAATGACTCGGTTTCACTGCAGTTGCTATTGGAGCATAGCGATTCCGGGCCACTCTCGTCCTCTCTGGTAACAGAGGCAGAATTCTCTCATCATGAGAACGAGATTTCTTTAATTCTGACCGCTAACTCATTCAGTGATATCAGAGCAAGGTGGAACTCGATAATGAGGGCACTAATTGCTTCCGAACAGTCTCTTGAAGCAACCGGTGGGGGCGATTAGAATCAGCGAGGAAGCGTCAGCCGAAGAAATACAGTCTCTAGCAAGGGAATTGCAGATTCTGAGGAGCCAGATACAAACAATTTCCTCCCAGAATTCAGAGTACGGGATCACTGTAGAAGCGCTATCCAATCAAGATCCAGAAAGACCAGTTTACCGCTCTCTAGGGAACATCCTCCTCGAGGTCGATGATCGCCAATCATTGGAATCGGAGTTGAAGGATGCCCAAGATGCACTTAAGGAGCATCTCTCTAGACTCGTCGAGAGGGAGGAAAGTATTCGTAAAAGGTACGAAGAAATGGTTGAGAGTTACGAGAGGGCGTGAATATTGGATGAGCAAACATTCGACTTCCAAAGACAAAAACCCTCCAGACTCTCTTCTTTTCCAGGCATTATTATCAGAAGGAAATACAGAGAAAGCATTGGAACTCAGTGAGAAGATCCTGCAAGAATCAAGGAATCTGGAAGAGAGGGATTTTGAGGCAGAGGCCTGGATTAGGATGGAAAGAGCCCTGCTGGGGGCGATTGAACCAGCAAATGTGGGAAACGAGCTACGTTGGTGCGTCGATAGATTTGCCTCGATTAAACCAGGATCACCACTGCACGGGCTTGCTCTGCTAAATCTGGCATCATGGCATAGAAATTCCAATGAGCGGATGATGGCCTTAGTTACGCTGGCGGATATTTCCTCGGACGCCGGGCACCCAGTGGATCTGATTGGCCTCTCGCGGCTAGAGTCAGGTAGGATACTATCCTCGATCGGAGACCTTGAACCGGCGATGAGGCATCTATGGATGGCCATGAGGAGGCTTTCATCATCAGAAATGCGCACCGAGGCAGTCGTTTGTGCCATGGAATGGCTAGACATTGCATTAGACGAGGTTGATCCAGATTCTCCAACTATGGATGAGCGAATATTGGGTGCAAAACCCAGGGAAAAGCCGGGAATGACGACGATCCCCTCAAATCCAAATGACATTAAGGAGTCAGTGGAGTTAATACTATCAATCGCTCTAAAAGACGTCTCAGGAGACAATAGGGACGATCTGGGTTTGGTCTTGGATGCTAGCGAAACAATCGAAGAACCAAAGTGGAGGGAAGCTATAGAAGAAAGGCGAAGCGAAATTCAAGATCCAAGACTGATTGAGGTGCTCCAATCATGATTGATAATCCTCTCAATCTCGGCACTCCCCCAAGCGGAATTATCTGGCACCTCTAGACACCATCCAACTTCCTCTATGGAATCATCCATCGATTTCCAAGGATCCGGGCTAACTGGAATGTCGATTTCGACTAGTACCACATGCCCTCCCTCAATCAAATCAGAATCAATTGCCTTAGCAGTTCCTAGAGCACCAGTTTCTTCGTATAACTCCCTAAGTGCAGCTTCCTCCGGCGCCTCACCTTGTCCTATTCTGCCTCCAGGCAACTCCCATCCTCTAGATCGATTCTTTACCATTATCCAGCATCCATCTTCTCGAGAGGAAACCGCCCATACAACTACAAACACCTATCAAACCTCCAAATCTTTCAGTATTTCAGCGACCTTTTCTTCAGCACCGTCAGCTCCTTCAGCAGCCATTCTTCTGGCTAGAAAGAAGGCTTCTGTAATTTGACCAACAGACCTCAGCCTTTCAATCTTCGAGAATGGGTCATGTTCGTCATCATGTACGATTTCTTCAGCTTCGGAGAATTGATGTGTTTTCGTCAGACTCCCCAGTTTATCGAGGAAGGTAGTCCTGTCTGAGATAGATGGCTCCCTCCAGGGTTTCCCGCCCTCACCATCAACAATTGACTCCATTCGGGACTTGAATCTCTCTATCGCCCTTGAATTGGGACTAACACTCTTAGACTGATCATAACAAAGCCATGCTTCGTCGTACTGAGACCTTCTCTCGTACATCATACCCAATTCTTCCCATGCCTCGTGATTAATTGGCCTCTGTGAAAGAAGAATCCTTGTTAATTCTAGAAAATCCTCTTCCAAACCGCCCCTCCTGACTCGCTCGAGTCTTCTCGAGAATAGGATATTAGCTCTATGATCTGTAACATCAAGTCCTTTCAGTCTTTCAGAAAATTCCTCCATCCCCTCATCTTTCTCCCCAATCTTTTCCCACCATCTGTCCGGATCTAGGGGGTCATTGGAAAAAGCAGCATCCAACATTCCTTCACAAGAGTCTATGATGTCCCTGTCCGCCAATTGCTCCATTAAATCAGGATCTCGACCTAGAACTGAAAAGAGATCTGCTAGAACAGCTCTAGCCCCATCTGAATCACGCATCAATACTTTGATTTTGATTAGTATCTTCCAATTCTCTTCATTCGTGAAGTCGTAGAGGACACTTTGTTTGGCGCTCTGTTCTGCCCAGGAGAGATTTTTATCGCTCCCTTCAATTATTCTTAGGAACTTTTCAGCTTGGCTCCTGTATCTATTTCCTAGACTCCTTCTAGGGTGTTGAAGTGCCTCAGATAGAAAGGCCTCTTCTCGCATTATCCCCTCTCTCACAGAACAGACTCATATGGCGATCGATCAATACCGGGCTCTATGGTTGCATCCAGGCCAATCTTGCTTGTAGTGCCATCTGAAGAACGACTTGGATCCAGACTGGATCCTTTCTGCCTAGAAAGAATTAGGGTATCCTTATCGGGCTGCCACCGAGTCATCAGTGCCCATTCTACTCTGGATGAGTTAGCCACATCGATATCACCATCGACCACAATAACTTGCTTCATCGATTTATGACCGTCCAATGCGGCTTTAATGGCCTTCATGCCATCTCCTTTTTCCTCGGGGATGATCTGGACGACAGATGATAGCCATCCACTACCGCCATCCGTGAGATATACGTCAGTACAGGTAACTACTTCTGATACTGCGGTTTTGATGGTTGGCGCTCTGGGCATCCCCATCAGAGTCATATGCTCCACACCAGCCGGGATAAGTGCATGGAAAATTGGGGAATCCCTATGGTGAATCTTATCGTACTGAATCACTGGTTCAAGTCTAACATCATCAACTGTTCCGGTAATATCCACATAGGGGCCTTCTTCACCCGTGGAAGTGGTTATTCGTGCTTCCATGGCATATTCAGAAATTGCTGGGACAACAATGCCATTTGATAGCTCTACAACTTCCAATTGGGAGTCGTACAGTCTTTCATGAAGCGCTGCAGCGACTCTCAACTCGTCCAGAGGTTCATCAAATGACATTGCGGCCGCCAGTAGTACTACCGGATCAGGACCATTGACCACAGCAATAGGGACCTCATCATTTTCCTCCTGAGCAACATTGACCATTGTTCTCAGATGCCTGGGCACTAGTCTGACACAAGTGGAATCTTTGGCTTTAACCAGTTGCCTATGGAAGGAGGTGTTTCGTATTCCACCATATTGTGCAATAATTATCGAAGCAGACTGATACCTGCCTCCATCTTCTCTATAGTGCCACGGAATCGGGATTCCCAAAAGATCAGGTTCAACCATTGAATTATCCAAAACCGGTGCCTTTCTCTTGTCTATCATTATCGGCTCCGATGGATTCTCCATTGCCCATGATAGTATGTCTATCAGCTCACCAGGCTGCACTTCGAATGCTTCACAAAGTCTCTGACGAGTAAGTACGTTCATGGATGCCCTATGCCCCGGAGCCTCAATAATATCAGTGAATAATATTGCCTCATTTCCCGATGTTTCAGACTCTTCTCGCATGCCAAAGTTGACGCTGACTGGCGTATCAATTACTCGACTGCCATCGACTAGTTCCCTGAATCCCACACTATGTCCCGGAAATATAAGCCGCTTCAATGTTAGGCTCACATTACTACCTGCAGTGCGATTCTACAGTATGTTGCTCCCGTCAGTATCATAAATGGGTGGTAGGTCGCCGAGTCGTCATTTTGAGGTATATGCTTGGGACGAGGTCTATTTTCCGGTTCGAAGATGAAGTCTGATCGTAAGAGATACAGGTGGAAGGAGAGGAAATTCCGCAACAGACAAGCCAAGCGAAAGCATGGAGGAGTTCTGAAGCACGACCCACTAAGGGGAAGCCCTCAGGCAAAGGGAATTGTAATTGAGAAGGTGGGCTTCGAAGCCAAGCAACCAAACTCTGCTATCAGGAAGGCAGTGAAGATTAGCCTGATTAGGACTGGTAACAGGCTAACTGCGTTCGCACCTGGGGACGGTGCAATTTCATTTATCGACGAACATGACGAAGTCATGGTCGAAGGAATCGGTGGAAGCAAAGGGCGCTCCTATGGAGATCTGCCAGGTGTCAGGTACAAGGTAATCAAGGTCAATGGGGTTGCACTAGACGAAATGGTGAGAGGGCGTAAGGAGAAACCAATTCGCTGAGGTGATTTCAAATGATTGATTCAGAAGATAACGTCGAGCCTGAAGTGCAGACTGAAGATGTCGAGGTGCCCATTGCCGGCATTGGGACCATGGTGTTTGGAAAATGGGATGCTAGCGAGGTAGTTTGCAGCGACCCAGGAATTTCTCGATATGTCAATCTCAAGATGATTGGAGCCCCACATACGGGAGGTCGTCACGCCAATGCATGGTTCGGCAAGCAAGACCTCTCTGTGACTGAGAGATTCATCAACAATCTAATGAGATCTGGAAAGTACAGCGGAAAGAAGCAGTACTGTGCCAAATCTCTGGACGAGGCATTCGATAGAATCAATGCTAAGAGCGGTGAAAACCCACTTCAGAAATTCATAGATGCAATTACCGAAGCAGCGCCTTGTGAGGAGACTACGAGAGTAAGAATTGGCGCCGTCAGTCAGCCAAAGGCAGTGGACTCTTCACCAAGCAGAAGGCTTGACGTAGCACTTCGGAACCTTGCTATAGGCTCTGCTTCTGCGACAATGAAGAGTAAGAAGTCTCTTACTGAAGGAATAATTTCAGAGATATCGAAGGCATCAGAGGGCGATGTCAATTCTTTTGCAGTAGGAAAGAGGCACGAAGTAGAGAGGATTGCAGCATCTGCCCGATGAGTCGATTTATATCCAACATTAATCCCATTCCCTGAAACTGCTCAATTGTCTTTATGAACCGTTTTCAGGTCGGAAAAAATACTGGTTGAGAATATGGGTCGTAAGGAAGACAACATTAAGCGCGCTACAGAGGTAATGCACGTCCGTGAGCGAATTAGGAATCTAGCTATCGCCGCACATATAGATCACGGAAAGACCACGCTATCCGACAACTTGATCGCCGGGGCTGGGATGATGTCCGAAGAGTTAGCAGGAAAATCACGAGTATTGGACTTCGACGACCAAGAAAGCGCCCGAGGTATAACAATCAATGCCGCCAGTGCATCCATGGTACACGGGGTGAATGGAGAAGACTACCTGATCAACCTGATTGACACCCCGGGTCACGTAGATTTCGGAGGTGACGTAACCCGAGCAATGAGGGCCGTAGATGGGTGCATCATACTCACCTGCGCCGTCGAGGGAGCAATGCCCCAAACCGAGACAGTGGTCAGACAGGCCCTGAAGGAGAAAGTGAGGCCAGTGCTATTCATCAACAAGGTAGACCGCCTAATCAACGAGCTCCAGGTAACTCCGGAGGACATGATGGCACGGTTTCAAGAGCAAATCAAGAAGGTAAATGATCTGATTAGGACCTTCGCACCTGAACAGCACAAGTCCAGTTGGCAAGTAGACGTCGCGAAAGGAACAGTTGCTTTCGGTTCTGCATACCATAATTGGGGCATCACAGTCCCATTTATGCAGAAGACTGGGGTAAACTTCACTCAGATATTCGAGTACTGTAACAACGAGCAACAGAAGGAGTTGGCAAAGAAGGCACCAGTGCACGAAGTATTACTCGATATGGCCGTGGAAAAACTCCCATCCCCGTTGATTGCCCAGGAATACAGGATCCCTAATATTTGGCAGGGTGATCTTGAGTCAGAAGTAGGCAAGACTATGGTCAATTGCGATGCAGATGGCCCACTTTCTCTGATGATCACGAAAATTTGGATGGACCCTCATGCAGGCGAGGTAGCCGTCGGAAGAGTGTACTCAGGCACAATAAAGCAAGGAGAGACGGTTTGGGCTAGTGGCGCCGGTAAGGCTGAGCGTGTTCAGCAGGTTAGCATGATGGTGGGTGGTGATAGGATCCAGGTGCCAGGAGTATCAGCAGGCAACATTGCGGCATTGACCGGCGTGAGGAGTGCTGCTGCAGGTGTCACAATTTCAAGGGACAAGGACGAGACTCCATTTGAGGCAATCAGACACTACTCAGAGCCAGTAGTTACAGTGGCAATTGAGCCTAAATCAATGAAGGATCTGCCCAAATTCATCGGCGCACTGAGAAGTTTAGCCAAATCAGACGCCTCTCTATCAGTGGATACAAACCACGAGACCGGTGAGGCACTACTCTCCGGAATGGGCGAACTCCACCTAGAGATAACGATTTATCGACTTGAGGAGGAACAGGGAATCAAGGTAAACCAGAGCAATCCGATAGTGGTTTACAGGGAGTCCATAGGCAGCGACAACAAGGGTAGGGCCTTCGAGGGCAAGTCTCCTAACAGACACAACAGATTCTATGTGGAAGTGGAGCAACTTCCTGAGGATGTCATCAACGCATTGAGGGGTGGTGATCTCGGAGACGGGCCAGTTAGGGCCAAGGATGCCAAGGAGGTCGGCAATAAGTTCGGTGAGCTTGGAATGGATAAGGATCTGATGAGGAAGATATACGCCATTAATGCCACTACCGTGCTGGTCAATGATACAAAGGGCATTCAGAACCTCCATGAAACGAGGGAACTCATCATCGAGGCTTTCAACGATGTATGCAAGAAGGGACCTATCGCAGACGAGCCACTAACAGGTGTCATGGTTAGACTCGTGGACGCAAAGTTACACGAGGACGCAATACACAGAGGACCTGCTCAGACAATACCAGCAGTGAGGAATTCAATCAAGGGCGCTCTTCTCAGGGCAAATTCGGTGCTCTTCGAACCAATTCAGAAAATAAGGATCGATGCCCCAACTGAGTGGGCTGGGGGGATTACCAGGCAATTGATCACTAGAAGAGGCGTCATTGAAGATATGCCTGTGGAAAATGACGTCACATGCGTGATTGGTAAGATGCCCGTCGCCGAATCATTCGGATTCTCAAACGACATTAGAGCCGCAACGCAAGGTAGGGCTGTTTGGAATACTGAGAATGCCGGTTATGACCAGGTGCCGCCAGAACTCTTCCACAAGATAGTGGGCGAAATTAGACAGAGGAAAGGCCTCAAAGAAGATATTCCAGTTGAGGCCCAGTACACCGACTGATTAGCTGATTCTAATCAATTGGAAGTCAGTCAACTCTCTCAGAATCTCTACTGCTTGCGAACTAGGAAGATTGTCTAGGCATTGGTGAGCCAAAGAATGGTGATGCATCGCTCTTCCTCTTGCATATTCTATCGACCCCGAATCTTCCAATTCCGATACGGCCCTCGATAATTTATCAGAATCTGAGCCCCCTGATCCAAAGACGGAATCAAAATTCGGTAAATCTTCTCCAGTTTTCTTTGCATGTATCGCAATCAGTGTCATTTTTCCCTGAACTATGTCAGAACCAGCGGGCTTCCCGAGAGTCTCAGTGTCTCCAGTAATATCGATTAGGTCATCCATCAATTGGAAGCATAATCCTAGATTTAGACCCCATTGCGCCATATTTTCCACTGTCTCTTCATCTGCATTTCCTAGTATCGCGCCTGTTCTGGCACATGTCTCAAACATCGCACTAGTCTTACCCGCGATCATATCGATGTAGTCTTGCTCAGAGACCTCTTCCCTAGTCTCAAATTCAATATCTTCTTGTTGCCCCTCTGCAACCTTCCTAACCATCTCGCCGATCGATCGAATGAGGTGACTAAGACGATTCTCCGGGATATCTTCTGATTCTGCTAGGATTTCGAATCCTACAGCCAGCATTGCATCACCAGCATTGATTGCCGTTGCATCGTCGTACTGTACATGAACCGCATCCAGCCCCCTCCTGATGGGATCCTGGTCGATGATGTCATCGTGAATTAAAGTAAAGTTGTGAATTATTTCTATTGATGCCCCTAGTGTATAGTGACCTTCATTTGCTCCTCCTACAGCCTCTCCAACCAGTCTGGGAAGAATGGCTCTAAGCCTCTTTCCCCCTCCTTTGAATAAGTGTGTCATGGCGCCATGAAGATTATTCTGCTCCATTTTTCCTAGGCTTTTCATTATCTCCTGCTCAACTCTTTCTCTATGATCAGAGAGGGCATCTAGCAGAACCTGTCCCGGAATGATTGACTCTCCCTCCATGTCCACTTCCCCACAGTATGTTATATCGTTATTTATCGAACTTGCTATGGAACTTACATCACAATCTTGAGGGATGGCAAATTTCTCCCAAATCAATCTGAACCACGGAGCAACGACTTCATCATTCCATTTTCCCTTGCCGTCCATCATTCTGCTGATTTCTAATGGATCTACCCAGAGGACATCTGAGATTTCATTTTCATTGTGATTAACTTCTGTATCGGCTTGAACTACCATGATATGATCTATTTCCCTCTCTATCCAATCTTCATCCCATCTGCAAGAATATTCCATCTTTCCTATGTGGTGGAAAGACCAGGTTTCTGTAATTTCTAATGGAATCCCTAGCTCTTGGTCTAGTTTCCTCCTAGCGGCATTCTCTACCCCATCCGAACCATCATTTTCTGATTTCATATCTAGGGGGTGACTACAGCAGCTATTGGCCCATACCCCTGGGAATGTAATTTTCTCAGCAGATCTTTTCTGGACTAAAAGACACCCCTGAGAATCAAAAATTAGTACACTGAACGCACGATGTCTAATTCCTCTGCCCCAATGGCAGGTTCTCTTAGTCTCTGAACCTATGACATTATCCTGCTCATCTACAATCAAGCACATTTCCGCCATCATCTCTGACTGAACCTCATCGTGGTCTCCTAACTCACTGATTTCAGGGACCATCAATACGCATCGGGGAGAGACGTGTATATGAAGACTCAACCGTTCAGAATCTTGGTCCCTGTAGTTTCTCCAGATGCTAATAATTCAAGGACTCTACCCGGCTCTCTGCCATCAATTATCCACACCTCTTCAACTACCTTTGCGATTTCAAGGGACCTTTCAATTTTTAACCCGATTCCGCCAGTAACATCGATTTCGACATCATGCTCGCCCTTGACTTTCGTATCAGGACCTAATTGTGTAATCAATTCTGAATCACTTTCATCAGGAGGACCAGTCAAGACACCCTCTGAATCTCCAATCAGAAAAATGCTATGGGTGACTTGTAATTCAGTCGACAAACGTAGCATCAAATCGTCTCCTGATAATATCCCAAATTTAGACTCATCATTAGTATCTACAACGTCGCCAAATGTTACTGGAATTGGCCGACCGTGCTTCTCTTCGAAAATTGAAATATCACCGGTAAAACGTGCTCCAGTGCCCTTGGCCCAATCAGAGGGTGGATAGCCAATGCATTCCAAGCCTCTTTCTTCCATCTTTCCTATGATCAGATTATTCAATTCTCTCATATCTGAACGAATCACTCTCACCGCTTCCCACTGCTCCCTCTCTTTTTGAATATCCAATCCATTGGCAATTCCCCATTTCTTTGCCAGCAGATGCCCAAAAGAGCCAGCCCCGTGGACTAGTACGAGTGAAGCTCCAAGTTCATAAACAGAAAATAGTGTCTCCACCACCTTTTCAACAGCCTTTTGATCAAATTTCTTCATAGAACCCTTGTCAGTGATTAGTCCACCGCCCAATTTTATCGCCACTCTGAGTGCCATTTCCACCCACAAGGTCTAGAGACATGTATTCTAACGTTTTCAAATGAAAACATACAGTTTAACGCATAGTGCTCGCTGGAATTAATGTGATTGACACAACCGAACTTGAAAGGTTCCAGCGATGGCTGCAATCAGAACTAGCAACCGCCTCTTCAATTGAAGACAAAACCGATAGGGAGAGAAGACTACTCCAGATTGACATTGCCATTTCGGAGGTAGTTCGATATCGAGAGGTCCTAAGTAGCCTGGAAAGTACTACATCTTCACCATTTGTAGAAAGAGATTCGGCAGTTAGGGAACAGAACAATTCCGATGTTAAACCGGTCACGAAAATTGGCGAGTGCCACTCTTGTGGAGCAGAGAAAATCAGTGACTTGCAGTTCTGTCCGGTTTGCGGAGAGTTCTGACTACTCTTCCTCTACCCAGGTCTCCCTTAGTAAAGAGAGCTCTGGATCATCATCATCTACTATGGATAAGTACTCGCCAGCAACGCTGTCAGTTAGGAAAACAGTAACCCCAGCGTGCCAAATTGTCTCTCCAGATGCCACCATTCTTGCTGTGTCTACCTCAATAATTGCAGGGGAATTGTGGTGTATTCTGCCGGCTTCTGCTGCATACCTAATTGAAGCCGAGAGATGGACATGGGAGCGATCTCCAGGGCTTATTCCTACTTCGACAAGATTCTCGGCCTGGGCCGGATCAGATGGATAGTAAAGAGAATCTGGTATATCGTTCGAGGGGAGGTCCAACTCAATTTCCACCGTATGGCCGTATGTTGCTCGCATCATATTTCCTCGAACTTCATACCTTCCCTTGCTATCGGTCTCTGAAATAGCCCTGAGATGGTGCGGTCTTAGCCAATGTTGGGGCCTCCTGCCTCCTTCCTTGAATTTCCTAACAATATCTCTAACGTCTATCCAGCCGTTGATATCCATTTCCAAATCGAACTTTTCCGGCGCGTGTCTGAGCACAAGTGCCAGTTTCCTAGCCATCCCATCCCTTTCTCTGGTGCTCAAGATGAACTTGCCCTCAGAGTTGCATGCCGGACAAAGATCGTCATCGGAGAAATATCCATGCATCGAGCATTCCCTAATCATATATGCACCTCGATGTCGATTATTCAAGAACCCCACGGTCATTAGATGACTCGTCTTTCCGGGAATCGTTATGGGCCAGACTCGCGAGGAAGGCTCGTGCGGTCGGTAATTGTCGATTGGCGAAGGTCCCCATTTACCAAGGCTCACAAAGGTGCACTTTCCGTCGAAAGACCCGATGACATTGCAGGGCAGGTAATGCGCGAACTAATTCGAAACTCATCTATTGAGGCAAATGAAATCGACGACATCATCGTAGGATGTGCCTATCCGGAGGGAGAACAAGGTTACAATATAGGTCGACTGATGACCTTTCTTGGGGGGCTAACGACAGAAGTTCCCGGTTCTACCATCAACAGGCTATGCGGGTCATCAATGCAGGCGATCCTTACAGCATCAGCTCATATTTCCGCGGGTTGGGGAGATTGCTTCCTGTGTGGAGGTATCGAGTCAATGTCCAGGGTCAAAAGAAGGGGATTCAACTGGAGCCCAAATCCTACTCTGGAGAAAGAACTTCCAAACGCATACATAAACATGGGAATAACCGCTGAAAATGTTGCAGATCTTTACGGAATTTCTAGGGAAGAACAAGAAGAATTCGCCCTCAAATCCCATCTAAAGGCTACAAGGGCCAATTTAGAGGGGAATTTCTCAAATGAATTGGTTCCTATTACATCCAACGGTAATGAGGTCTTCCAAGACGATTGCATCAGGCCAGACTCCACACTTGAATCAATGTCAAACCTCAAAGCAGCATTTATCGAAGGCGGCTCAGTTACTGCTGCTACATCATCTCCACTTACCGATGGAGTAGTATTTTCTCTCATTTGTAGTGAGGAGTTTGCCATATCTCACTCACTAAGCCCGATTGCTACGATCGTATCAGGAGCAGTGACCGGGTGCCATCCAGAATTAATGGGACTTGGCCCTATATCCTCAACCAAACTGGCTCTGGAGAGGGCGGGTTGGGAGGTTCCTGACATTGATGTTTTCGAATTGAACGAAGCGTTCTCCTCTCAGAGTATTGCATGCATCAGGGAGTTAGGTTTGAACCCTGAGACTGTAAATATTGATGGCGGTGCCCTTGCAATAGGTCACCCCCTAGGTGCATCAGGGGCAAGAATATCTTGTAAAGCAGCGAGCATATTGCATAGGACAGGCAGTCAAAGGGCGATTGCCTCTATGTGTATAGGCGGGGGAATGGGCATTTCCATTGCCCTCGAAGCCTTGTAATAATATCGACGCCCTCATCAATGACCCACCAATAGCGAGCACGTGAGTGAGGATACCGGAGTCTCCGTAAAAGGGTCTAGTCTAGAAGGAAAAAGCATCATACTGGCCGTTTCGGGAGGAATTGCCGCCACAGAGTCGATTAAGTTGGCAAGGGAGCTAAGAAGACATGGAGCAGTCGTTTATCCGATAATGAGCAAGTCTGCAGAGCGCATAGTTTCACCTCTTGCCTTGTCATGGGGGTCTGGAGACAAGGTGATCACCGAGTGGGATCCAGAAATGTCACAATTGAGTAGTTTTGACGGACTAATACTCGCTCCAGCAACACGAAACTCAATTGCTAAATTCACTCATGGTTTGCTCGATTCTCCAATGATGATGGCGCTCTCTGCAGCATCTGGTCGTGGAATACCAATTATGTTTGTACCATCAATGCATAACGATCTGTTCCATGACGCCGTTACAAAAGACCTACTTTCATCATTGGAAGGGCTAGGGGTTGAAGTGCTGTTGGATGAACCTTCGGAGGGAAGGATGAAACAACCCAGTGCTACAAAAATTGTAGCGCGATTCTGCAATATAACAAATAGAAGTCTGGAAAATCGTAAGAGGGTGGCTGTGTCTTTGGGGGGAAACACTGCTCCTATCGATTCAGTGAGAAGCATCGTGAACACTTCCACTGGTAAAACCGGTTGGGCAATAGCCGAGCATCTGCATAGAATGGGGCATGACGTAGTGTGCTTGGTCGGCAATACTTCCAGCAATCCGACGTTTCCACTACCTGAAGTAATATTGGCCGAATCTCCAGAGGGGATGCTAAATGAATCAATTCACCTTGCAAAATCTACTCCATCGCCAGAAATATGGGTGCATGCAGCCGCAGTTTTGGACTATGAGCCGGATTACAATGAAGGAAAAACTCCCAGTGGTAACGAAAATTGGAAAATCGACCTCCAACCAACAAAGAAGCATCTGCGGACTCTAAAGGATCATGTCGAAGGCTCAAGAAGAATTGGTTTCAAGCTCGAGGTCGGAGTAGACGAAGAAACGCTAATCTCAAAATCTAGGAATCTAATCTCCGAGAATGGATTAGAAGCCGTAGTAGCTAATCTACTGGACGAGGTTAATGGGTATTCAAACAAAAGGTGTAGGATAGTATTCTCAAATGGAGATGTGAAAAGTATCCAGGATTTGTCAGGATTATGTGAATCAATCGAGGATATAATCTCTTCAAACTGAGTATCCGGCCAAAACGAATAATTCAAGCACTACTCCATATGGGAAAAGAACGTGGCGAATCATTCCAAGGCTAAGAGGGGGATTCCCCCCAAGTCTGATTTCAATTCATGGTACCCTGCAATTGTCGAGATAGCGGANCTCGTTGACAAGAGGTATCCCATCAAGGGAATGGACGTCTGGAAGCCATACGGGCTTTCCGCAATGGGGTTAATCGACCAATTGGCTAGAAGTGAGATGTCGCGAACTGGGCATAGCGAGTACCGATTCCCCCTATTGGTACCCGAGGGGCTGCTTGACAAAGAGAACAAACTAGTATCCAGGTTGAAGGCCGCTCGTGAGGCAGGGGTCGACCCCTCTGAATTACGACTTGATGAAGAGGATTCAGGATTCAAGAAAGAAGTGTACTGGGTAACTCATGGGGGAGAAAATAAACTGGATACTCCTATGTTCCTGAGGCCAACTTCCGAGACTCCAATGTATACAATGTTCTCACTGTGGGTGAGGAGCCATTCAGATTTACCATTGAAGACCTTCCAGATTGTTAATACATTCAGATATGAGACAAAGCAGACTCGCTCTTTCATCAGAGTTCGAGAGATTCACTTCTTCGAGGCCCATACAGTACATGCCGATCAGCATGGGGCCGACTTGCAGATTGAGGAGGATGCAGAAATGATTCAGAATATTATGCATGAACTCTGTCTCCCAACTTTGGTTTCCAAGAGACCGGTTTGGGATACCTTTCCAGGGGCATGGTACACCATGGCTGCAGACGTAGTGATGCCAAATGGTAGGACTCTTCAGGTGGCAACCTACCACCACTACCGAGATCAGTGGGCCGATGCATTCGATTTGTCGTACGAAGATGCTACCGGGGAGACGAAAATGTGCCATCAAACGACATTCGGAATGTCTGAGAGGCTATTGGGTGCTGTAGTCGGAACTCACGGTGATGATAAAGGTCTGATCATGCCTCCATCGATAGCTCCATTCCAAGTTGTAGTAATGCCCGTTGCATCGCATGCGGATGAAAACGTATTGCCCGCAGTCGAGGCTCTAGCCTCCGAACTAAACTCAAGTGGCATTCGAACTAAGATTGACTCAAGAGATGTCAGACCCGGGGTGAAGCACTATGATTGGGAGATTAAGGGAGTCCCAATCAGAGTTGAACTAGGGCCACGAGACCTGAAATCTAGCAAATGTATTGCTAATCTGAGGACCGGAGGAAAGATCGAGGTCGATCTAGAAGGGGCTTCGTTGAAGATAATGCAAATGCTTTCGGATATTTCCGATGAATTGCGCAATCGGGCTAATTCTGTTGTATCGGGACTTGTTCAGAAATTTCCTCTAAGTACAATAGATGGTAAAGATGTTCGCGATTCGTTGGAGGATGGGGTAGTTTACGAGATCGCCTTCGATGGAAATGACTCCGATGCAGAGCATATCGAGAAGACTACCGGCCTGACCCTTTTGGGAGAGAGCGATGAACCCTTCCAAGAGTCGCAGACAGACATTGCCAACAGCCCGGATAAAACTACAAAGAGACAATACCTAGCAAGGATGTACTAGTCATTTCTTCTTCGAAAGTATCCCGAATACAGAAACGATGGTGAAAATTACGACCAGAGCCAGATCGCCAATTAAAATCTCGCTCATTGGCTTGGTCCAAGAGTCTACATCATGCAGTCGATCGTAGGTATAACCCTCTGTCCACACAACCTTGGTCAGGCCATAATCATCATTGCAGATTTGCCTCATATTAGCAACTCCAACAGAACATAGGGCAGTACCCATGCCTATTGCCATGTTGAAAATCGTCACTACTATACCAAAAAAACCAGTAAAGAATACGAACCATCGTCTACGTACTCTAGTCCCTATCTCAATATCCTTAATTTCAGAGATTTCCGGAAGGAAATCAGGGAGGCTAACATCTCCAGGTATCAGACCAAGATTTTCCTCTGTTTCAAGGGATCCAATTTCTGGTGGTTGGACGCCCAGTTCCTCCAGGGCCTCACTGCCGTAAATCCTCTCTGCCATTGAGTAGAGAGCAGCATCATCCTCTATTTCGATGGGGTCTATTTCACCTTCTAGAAGTCGTCTGACGGACTCTGGATCGGGCATATGAAAATTTCTCGGAATCAATGGACGTATCAAATGAACCCCATTTAGAGCGCACTCAAGAGGAGTTTTTCCTGTCTATCGATTTTCTCGCCGCCTGGCATATCGATTCACTTGTCAAACCCACTTCTTGCATTAGCTGCGATGTGCTCCCGCTTTCCCCGAACCTATCTCTGACTCCAACCATCTCCAATGGGACTGGTTTGTTTGTGGAAATCCACTCTGATATCGCACTTCCGAGTCCCCCAATAACTGAGTGATCCTCTGCCGAGACAAAACATCCGCATCTTTCCGCGAGCATTGAGATCATTTCAGTATCCAACGGTTTGATAGTATGCATGTCTACTACGGTGCAATTGATTCCTTCATTCGCAAGTGTAGATGATGCTTTGCGAGCCAGCTCAACCATTACCCCACATGCGATTATCGCAACATCGGCTCCTTCTTCCAGGATTGAACCAACTCCAATTTTCAAACTCAGTTTACTTTGGTCATCATACATCCTGGGAACTTTGTTCCTTGCAGTCCTCATGTATGAGGGCCCTGAGATGTCCAATAGTTGTACAGTCAACTCTTCTGCGGATAAATCATCGCAAGGGTGAATGACTGTCATTTTTGGTATTGTTCGGTAAATGGATAAATCTTCTACAGTCTGGGCACTGCTTCCATCAGAGCCCGTATGTATGCCACCATGGCTCCCACATATGTGCACATTTAGGCCCGGCCTCGCAATCCCATTGCGAACCTGCTCGAATGCCCTCTCAGTGAAAACTGCGAATGTGCTTGCAAATGGGACCTTTCCAGAGGAGGCCATTCCCGCAGCAACGAGCATCATATTTTGCTCTGCGATACCCATCGAAAATGTTCTATCTGGGAACTTTTCACGAAAGTGACACGATTTAGTTGACTTTCCTAAATCGGCCTCCAATACTACGACCCGTGGATCATCCGACAGCCTAAGCAATGCCTTCCCATATCCATCACGGGAGGCTCCTCCGCTCGATGGAGCACTCATGATAATTCCTCCAAGGCAATTTCCAACTCCTCATTATTGGGGGCCTTTCCGTGGAATTCTGGATTATCCTCCATGAAAGAAACACCTCTGCCTTTCGTAGTGTTTGCAATTATTGCAATGGGTCCAGAATCGGTGTTTTCAGTCCAATGCATAGCCTCAACTAGTTCAGTCATATTGTGCCCATCAACCTCTCGTACACTCCAGCCAAAGGAATGGAATTTATTCCCTATATCTCCAATTTCCATTTGAACTTCCATGAAGTCATCATTCTGTATCCTATTCCTGTCAACTATTACTCTCAGATTATTCACATTGTGATAATTTGCTGCCATTACTGCCTCCCAAACTTGACCTTCCTGAGTTTCCCCATCACCGAGCATAACCCAGATCCGCCTTTCGCTTTCATCCATCCTGGCCGATAAAGCGCAACCGAGTCCGAAAGAAAGGCCCATTCCAAGACTACCAGCGGAAAAATCTACTCCGTCTGTCCAATTCATATCTACATGGCCCTGGCAAACAGAGCCTAGGGTCCTGAAGGTCATCAGATCGTTTTCTTCGAGAACACCCATCTGATGGAGAAGAGCATACATCGCTGGGCTTGCATGCCCCTTGCTCATGACAAATCTGTCACGATCTTCCCAATCGGGGTTGTTCGTTTCGAACCTCATGATGGTCCCATATAGTGCCACCATGCTGTCAATCGCAGATAGAGAACCCCCCGGATGGCCCGACTTTGCGGCATGAGTCATCTTTACAATATCAATTCTGCATAACCTTGCCATTTCTTCTAATTCGGAAATTTTGTCTTCTACAGGCTCGCCCACAAAAGAAAATTCTGAGTAGGGCTATTGATAGTTTTCAATGTAATTTTCAAACTTTCTAGTAGAGTGATTCAAATCATACCATTTACTCGCACATATTACTGATGCCGATGCAACCTCAGACAGGAGCAGATTGGCGGGCGGTTCTATCCGATCTTCCAATTCCACTATCCGTGAAAAACGACCCATTGCTATTACATTCACTCGAAACTCTAATCCAAGAAGGTAGGGTTGGAAAGGACATTGGTTCAGATTTACACAGGAATTCCGAACTCCCCGGTCTAACCGCATTAGCTCAGATGATCAAACAATCCAGATTCGGCGGGCAGGTCTTCTTTAACGAAAACCTGCATGTCAACACAACGAACATTTGCACACTCGCTTGCCGTTTCTGTGCCTTCAGAAAGGGACCTAGGCATAGAGACGCTTATTCACTTTCAGCCGAGGAGTTCGTTTCACGGATCGAGCCATATCAGGGAGTAATTGATGAGGTACATGCAGTAGGGGGACTTCATCCAGAGTGGAAGATCGATCATTACATGAAAATATATGAGTTGACAAAGAGACACTTTCCAGATATCAGCATCAAGTCTCTAACTGCTGTAGAAGTGAAGCACATTGCCTCTAGATCCCACCTTTCCATAAAGCAGACTCTCAAGAAATTGCAGAAATCCGGTCTAAATTCTCTACCTGGCGGTGGTGCTGAGATTTTGGTTGACTCGGTTAGAGATCGGATATGCATGGGCAAGGAGAAGTCATTGGAATACTTGGAGATACATGCGATTGCGCACGAACTAGGTATTCCGACGAATTGTACGATGTTATTCGGCACTATCGAAACAATCGAGGATAGGATGACGCACTTCGACATGCTCAGGACTCAGCAGGACTCTACTGGCGGTTTCCAGTGCTTCGTCCCTTACCCTTTCCTAGAGGATAATACACGTCTCCCAGAAGCCAAACTAGCATCAGGCGAGGAGGTAATCAGAGTTATTGCAATATCTAGAATTATGTTAGATAACATTCCACATATCAAGGCTTACAGGATGAATATCGGAGATCACCTTGCTTCGATAGCAATCAACTCAGGCGCCGACGATATCGATGGTACTGTCGGGCACGAGGAGATAATGCACGTCGCCGGGAGTACCACGAATGTCGATTACGACAGTGATAAACTTGCACGCTTAATCGAGTTATCTGGTCAAGAACCCGTGAAAAGGGACTCCACATATTCAAGATTACAGCCTATTTCTTCGAAGCCAAGCGCCCAATCGAAGGCCCTACCAATCATAGGTCAGTGAGAGAATGTCCTGGAAGAGGGTTCTTGGAAGAGTTTCTTTCATCAATTGCGACCCAATATTCCACTCTATAAATCACAAATGGCAGATTCTGTCCGCACCTCCTTCGTGGTTAACTGGGCACCTCCTTAGAATGGATTGCATCACTGCTCCTATTCCAGCCGTTGACTATGCGGCCAATTGCAAGGAACTGAGTCTACTAAGAGACATAGGAATAGTGGGCAGAGAGTCTGTTGGATCTGTGATTCTTTTCGGTAACAGATCTCTCGAATCAATGCGTGATATCGCATTACCTTCTGATTCGTCGACATCCAATATGCTCATGAAATGGATTTTGGGGAAGAGGGGCTTGGATCCAAAACTCGTCCCAATGGGGCCAGATATCGAATCGATGCTTGAGGAATGCGATGGGGCGTTAATTATCGGCGACCGGGCTTTATCAGCAGCAATTAGCAATCCGGATTTAGTTCGAATGGACTTGGGAAGTGAGTGGACAAAAATCACAGGGCTACCTATGGTATTCGGAGTGTTCGCAACCAGGAGCGACTCCCCGCCGACCTTTGTCAATAAAGCCCGAGATTCAATGCTAAGTAGCTACAGACAATTCCTGGATGAAGAGAATCTCCAGTCAGAAGTTATCTCCATTGCCTCACAGAAGATTGCTCTACCGAAAGAAAGGGTAGCCAAGTACTTCGAATCCGAGGTTTCGAATATTCTCGACGAGCCCTCCTTAGAAGGACTACAGGTTTTCCTTGACGAAGTATGCGGGATGCGGACGGGGCCGAGTTGGTTCCAATCAGACTAATCCGAGTAGTCTAGTCTATCACTAGAAACCCAATTTAGCAAATCGATAGCCACTTCGCACGATTCCGCTACAACAACCTCGTCATCTTCTACGAACTTCTCCAATGTTGACATCGCGACTATGTTTCCAATGGCGCCAAGAGCCTCTGCAGCCTCGTGCCGGACCATGACATCCTCTTCAGAGTCCTCCAATCTGTCAATCAGATGTGGAACTGCATGATCATCTTGCATCTGCCCCAATACGTATGCGATTTCATGCTTCAATAGTGCCGATGATGAGTCAAATGCTGCAGCCAAAGCTTCCACAGCATCCTTCCCCCCTATGTTCCTCAGAGCGAATAGGGCCCTCATACGTTGGAACATACGCTCTTCTTCGTCACACAGGCTAGACCTGAGCTTCCCTACTACCAAACCGTCGCTGGCAGGAGCAGGGTCAACTGAACCGAACTCGCTTACTTCTGGCCTTTCTCTCATTACTCATCCGCTCCAATAAATTCCATACCTCTAGCATCGAAGTCAGGCCTGACTAGGCCAACCTGCTGGCCCTTCTCGAGAAATTGTCTAACAGCCTCACGCCCTTCCACCCCGTAGTCTATCGTCCTTTCATTAACATACATCCTGACGAACTGCTCGTTTGTATCCTCATCGATTCCCCTCCCCCACTTAATAGCATCTTGCAGAGCCAGATCTGGATTGGATAGTGAATACTCTATACTCCTCCTAATATCATTAGAAATCTCTCTACACATGTCGACCCCCAGGTCCCTCCTCACAACGTTACCACCAAGTGGTAATGGCAGGCCAGTCTCCTGATTCCACCAAACTCCTAAATCTAACACCGAGTATGCTCCTTCCTTAGACCATGTTAGTTGACCTTCGTGTATAATCACGCCAACTTCGAACTCACCACTCAGTACGCCTGGCTGTATTTTATCAAAAGGCACTTCCTTGACATTGACATCACCCAATGCTAGAACGAGAGAAAGGTATGAACTGGTACTCTTACCAGGGACAGCGATAACTCGAGTCTTCGCATCTTCGACGCTCATTTTTCTATTCGATATTAGAATTGGCCCATATCCCTCACCCATCGACGCACCGCAATTCATCAGTGCATAATCTTGTGAAATTTTAGGATAAGAGTGTATGCTAACAGCAGACACCTCAAAGTTACCATTTTTCGCCTCTTCGTTCAGCGAATCGATGTCTACCAACACATGCTCATATGACCTCCCTGCGGTATCAATCAGCCCCTGAGTCAATGCATGAAACATGAAAGCGTCATCGGGATCAGGTGAATGGCCAATGCGGATTTTCATTTCGGTCTCGGTCATATTCAATGCGCGAAGTTTGGAGTTGAAATGGCTTTTCGTCGCAACCTCTCCTCGCAATAATGAAATGTCTCTCCCTAGAGGGGCGATTATGCCCGACCCCTCCAAGCTCTCAACCGCTTCAGGGCAACTCGGACCAGTCTGCGCAATAACTGGCAAAGCCCTCAAGTTCTCTGAGGCTATTGTCCTTGACAACGAGTATGTTTGTTGGGAAGCCTACGTCGAATCAACCGGTGCTTCCCCTTCAACGGATGGAAAGGAAGTTGGCGGACTGAAGCTTGGCTGATTGAAAACTTATGGCCCTCGACCCTCTATTTGCCTCATGGCGGGCGGCTGGAGCAGGTTCGCATTGCGATTCTCAGAGTATTACGATTCCATTTTACCGGAGTCGATCTGGACTCCACCAAGGCTGAGAAATAGGGAATGGATGTTCATCCCTTGGGGAGGCGCCCCCCCCGATAGGCACAGGGCCTTTCCAGACAAGAAATCACTGCACTCTTACCTTCGGAGTAGAGCCCCTCATTCATGCTTTCACAGCACTGCATACTACCAAGATCCATCCGAGTTGAAGATGGCGGAAAAGGGCTGGCTGGGTGCCGACCTCATTTTCGATCTGGACGGCGATCACCTACCTGGCGTAACAGATAATGACTTTCCTGCTATGATCGAGGTCATTCAAGGACAGGCCTGGCGATTGTGGAATGAATTCCTAGAGCCCGAATTTGGTTTCAAAGAAAAGCATGCCCAATTCACATTTTCTGGACATCGAGGTTTCCATATTCATGTAAGAGACCCCAATCTCCTACATCTCGATTCAAATGCAAGAAGGGAGATTGTGAATTATATCAGAGGCGAGGGAATTGACATCCAGTCAACAATATTGGATAATTCCGGGTGGGGTCGCAGGGCATTACAAGGAATCGACTCTACTTTGGAGAAATTATCTAGAATTTCTAGCGGTGTCAGTGGGAAGGGCGCTTTGATTAATGAGTTGCACGGCATCCTTTCCACGAGAGCAAACTCTCCACAAGTCAATCTCAAATCCACTTCTAGGGCCAGTATCGAAGAACTGGCAGACCTGGCAGCAAACCAGGATAAAGTTTCCAGGCTGAAGAGTGATCCAAGTCTCTCTGTTTTCGGGCCAAAATGTACTCCAATATTCTGGGAACTTGTGAAGGGCGACTCCTCCGTGGTGATTGGTACGGCCGGGGAAACTGACGAGGTTGTCACTGTAGACACGAAGAGAGTAATAAGATGGGTTGGCAGTCTGCATGGAAAATCAGGTCTGCGTGTAACTGAATTGCCTCTGGAAAGACTAGACCCCGATTCCTCTAACAAATTCGATCCGCTTACTGAGGCAGTTGCCTTCAGAGGCGGGACCGTGAAAGTACGGGTTCTGGCCGAAGAAGTAACGGCGGAGATATCCGATGAAAGGGTTGAGCCTATGCTGGGGGACGAAATAGAGGTACAGGAGTCCATGGCTATGTTTCTATGCCTGAAAGGATGGGCTGAGATATGCAAATGAGCCCCCTTTGCCAAAATAGTGTATAAATTGAAACATCTCAATTACGAAGCCACAGAATATTGAATAGTGTTGAACTTCACAAACAGCTCGTGAATGACCCACTTGACGACGTGGATACCGATTCTGAAGGCCTAACTAGTCCACTTCCTCCACCCCCGCCGGGCATAAACATGCCACCTATGCCAGAACCGGATTTGCCGTTGCCTGAAATCCCACCAGCCCCTTCCGATTCACCCACTCCTCAGTATGGATTTATGCCAGAGCCATCAGCCGATGGGGATCTATTGGATGCTGCTAATTCCTTATCTGCTAATTCACCAAGTCAATCCATCGAGCAGCCATCAGATTTCAAATCTGTATGGAACAAGAGGAAAACGTCAAATCCCTCTATATCCAGTGACTCAAGAGATAGTATCTACAATCGTATTGAACGTATATCCACGGGTCGAGGAGAATCTCTTATGGACAGGTATTCCGATAGATTTGGCTCCGATCTTGATCGGGAGATTATCGTCCTAAGGAAAAAGGGTCAAGACGATTTAGCCTCAATAAAGCCAACAGTCGAGCTAATCTCTGAGGCCAGTAAGAATGAGATGTCACTACCAGAATTCCTTGAGGCTATGGATGATTCTGATTTCGTAGGCCGTGTAGCGCAAAAGACAGGCGTTTCAGTAGAGAAAATTGACGAATTAGATCTAGATTCTATGCAGGAATTCTTCGAAAGCGCCGACAAAGATAACTCCGGTTCTCTGGACTTCGATGAGTTTGTGAATGGAATTATTCAGAGTTTCAGGAGTTATGATGAGGACTTCTCCCACTTCTTCACTGTGGTGAATGGTCTACTAGGCCAATTGCCAGATGACAAAACCTTAGCGTTCATCGAATCCGACGGATTCAAGTTATTCGAGACCGTCGGCAACGATCCAAAGTCAACGGATAAGGAATCAAGAGGCGATTTCTTCACCATGGTTAATGAACTGCTTGTAGACCTGCCCGATGCAGTCATGAAGTCTTTCACAGAATCTACTGATTTCGATTTGTACAAGCTAATCGCAAGCAGGTATGGTGGTTGAATGGGTCTCTTGGAGAAGGCTGGTCAGATAAACTCGGGTGAACCTACCAAAGTTGTTCAAACAGAGCCAGAGGTCAAACCTGAACCAGTAGCTGCCGAAGCTGTTGCCGAACCCGAACCAGTCAAATCTAAGAAAAGGTCCAGGAAGAAGAGGGCACCGAGGAAGAAAAGAGAACCCAGGCAGAAGAAAGTCCGCGTTGCAAAGGTAATGCCAGAGGATTACGTGGAGGCATCCAGAAGCCAGATGGTAATCAGGAGAGGCTCTGATTTCATAGTTTCATATGGGTGGACCGTGCCACTCACGGTACTAACCGCATGGGGCTCTTACTTCGATCCAACCTACATCTTCCTACTAGGAATGCTACTGATTGGATTCAACCTAGGATTCATGCCGTATACTACCGGTAGGTCAGTCGGCAACTGGATCAGTAGGACCACCTTCGTAAACTCAAAGTCGACCACACCGCACCAGTCATACATTTTCCTGAAGGGCCTCACATTCCCAATGGTCATGCTAGGGCTGATATTGTTCCTGACCTCCACCTCAGAGGGTTTCGGAAGTAGCAGTGGCCAGATTCTCCTTGCAGCCTCTCTGGTATTCCTATTGCCACCGTTATTGGACTACCTTTTCTACCGATTCAAGAGGGATGACCTAGGCCTATGGGACACATTGTACGGTGGGGTATGGATGGTTAAGACGAGCAAGTCGGCGGAGTCCAAGGGGTGGCTAAAGAGGCTCGAGCAGCTGGGAGACTACTCAGAGGCACAGGGCTGGTGGTCTGACAATGAGTCGAATGACGACTCAAGCACCTAAGGCGGTGAACAGTCAGTACTCCACAGGAACCGGGTCTAGGGACCTCCAAAGGAACCAACATGCGGCACTTCGGTAGGGGCGCCATGATTCAGCCACCTCGTACATCTCCTTTTTTGACACTGCTCCGGGGACTAGCCCTTGAATTCCCTTTTCAACACCCAGATCACCCAGACTCAGGACATCTGGACGCATCAGAGAGAAAATTAGCATCATCTCTGCAGTCCAAGGGCCGACTCCATTGAATTGAACTAGATGCTCTGTTATTGAAGCATCACTCATTTCCTCGAACCCTTCTGGTAGTAGTGGAACTTTACTCGTAGCGATTCCACGAATATACTGAGCCTTTTTCTGGGAAAGGCCACAAGATGAAAGGTCTTCAAGGCTGCAGGACGCGATAGTCTCCATACTAATATCCCCGCAGAGTTCCTCCAATCGTCCGTGTATGGTGTCTGCAGCCTTGACGGAAATCTGTTGTCCGACAATGCTTCTTACCAGAGTCTGGAATATTTCCCCACGTCCAGATAGATACTCATCACTATACAATTCGACCGTACTCCCGAGCAGGGGATCTCTAGATAGGTGATCAACTGCCTCGTCCCACCACTCAGGCTTACCTTTCAGCATGGGTAAATCAAGAGTCACTACTCTATGAGTAGTTGTGTGTGTCATTTAGGATAAATATCAACTTGGAGAACTCACTATTCGGACTCTGAATCATACCTGCTTCGAGCTAGCTCACGCATGTCCTCGTGTAGAACTCCATCGTCAATTGCATCCTGGTCAGACTCATCGACTATCTCAACACCAAGAAGTGTCTCGATTATATCTTCCATTGTGACTAGTCCTGCAGTCCCGCCAAATTGGTCCTTGGCTATCAATAGCTGTTCCTTGTTCTCAAGGAGGATGTCCAGTGCTTTGTCAACAGACGTATCAACATCGCAAGACACTAATTCCCTGCATAGATCGCCCATGGTAGTATCAAAGTCATCATCGGCAGCCTTCCTGAGAATCTCACTCCTAAGTACTAGTCCGGACATCTCGTCTACACTATCGACGTAAACAGGCATCCTACCATGTACCATAATTGGTATCCTATCCATGACCTCCTTGACAGTCTCGGTTGACTTTACTGAGGTCATCACAACTCTCGGGGTCATGATTTCTGTAACCTTCATCTCCCTCAGCTTCAGTAGATTCTGTATTACCGCCTCCTCATCCTCTTCGATAACATCAGATTCCTCAGCGATATCTGCTAGAACAGACAATTCATTTCGAGTCACGGTTTCAGACTCTACCTGTGGGAATGGCGCGCGCATTATCTCAATGGTTACCACTATCGGCCAGAGGACCCACATCAGCCAGCCAAGAACGTGGTAGGAAGAAACAGTCATCTTTCTCCAGTACAGTGCACCTATCGTTTTTGGGAGTATCTCGCTCAATAGCAGTATCGCTATTGTTAGAATTGCAGCAGATCCAGCAATCACGTATTCACCTTCGAAGTTATTCTCGACCTCCGAACCCACTCCAAGTGCTCCTACGGTGTGAGCAATTGTATTCAAGGTCAATATGGCAGTTAAGGGGCCCTCTGGATCATCCTTCCATTTTGACCACGTGGCACTGACCTTCGCATGTGTGTCTTTCAGAGCCACAATGTGACCATGGGAGGTGGAGAGTAGTACCGCCTCAAGAATACTGCACAGAAAGGACGCACCCAACGCCAGTACGGCGTAAGCGATCATCATGGTGTAATCAGCCAATTCTGATGCCTCTAGGAGTGTTTCTGATTCTTGAGAAAGGTATGGTTGAGCTTTCCACAGCGTTTGGCTCCAAACCCACCCGGGCGAACATGACATAAATATCTAACTTGACCGACCTTTTGGGCTAAGACATGGAGTACGTCACTATATTCATGGCGTGGCCATACGCAAATGGCCCCCTTCACCTTGGTCACGTGGCAGGTAACTGCCTCCCTGCCGATATCCAATACAGGTACGAGCGTGCTCGAGGTAGGAGGGTTCTGATGTGTAGTGGTTCGGACGAACATGGAACCCCAATCACGCTATCAGCCGAGGAGATGGGGATTAGCCCGCAAGAGGTGGTAGACAAGTACCACGGGGTCAACACCCAAGCGCTCGCTGACCTAGGGTGCTCATGGGTCAATCCAGTGGATCCTAGGGGGATTGAATTCGGAGGTGCTTTGTATAATCGAACCACTGACCCAATGCACAAGGAAATCGTCCAAGAGGTGTTCACTCAGTTGCTGGAATCGGGGTTCCTGGAGCGCAAGTCTATGCAGCAGTATTGCTCCGTAAACAGGGAAGGAAGGGTCAGGTTCCTACCAGACAGATACGTTGAGGGGAAGTGCCCTGTGTGCTCGGAAGATGGTGCTAGAGGCGATCAATGTGACTCGTGCGGTGCCACTTACGAGGCACACGAACTCATTGACCCGCGCTCCAAGTTAGATGTTGAGTCTGAGATTGAAGTCAGGGACACAGAGCATTTTTTCCTTAGACTAAATGATTTCCAGATTTCTTTGGAGGCACATTCCTCTGAGAGGAAAGCGGTGTGGAAGCCGAACGTCCGCTCCATGTCTAAGAACTGGCTTGATATGGGTCTACGCTCCAGGGCCGTAACAAGGGATATTGAGTGGGGGATAGAGATTCCACTAGATGGGGAAGAGTGGGGGAACAAGCGAATCTATGTCTGGTTCGAAGCTGTACAGGGATACTACACGTGTGCTCGAATTTGGGCAGAGAGATACGCAGCACCATCTGGCCATACAGACGGAATCGACGCTTGGAAGAATTGGTGGCTGGTTCCCGAAGAGGGAGAGAGTCCGCGCCATATCTACTTCATGGGTAAAGACAACATCCCCTTCCATACAATTATCTGGCCTGCAATACTGATGGGACTTAACGCCAAGGATGCTAGTGAGGTATCACATGTCCCAGAGCCAGGGGGGATGGTCCTAGAGGACAACGTCTCATCGAACGAGTACCTGATGCTACAGGGTGGCCAATTCAGCAAGAGTCGCAGGCATGGCGTTTGGCTCCCTTCATACCTGGAGAGATATGATCCCGATGCACTCCGATATTATCTATCCATCAACATGCCAGAGACACATGACACAGATTTCAGGTGGGACGAGTATGTTGACAGGGTGAATAACGAGCTTATCGGAACATATGGAAATTTCGTCCATAGGGTGATGACCCTAGCCCATCGTCTTCAGAGCGATGGTGGGAACCCACTTGCTAGATACGACGATCATGAGTCACACCGGGAAACGATAGCATTAGTCAACGAGAAGGTCTCCAGTGCTATTGACTCCATGGAGAGGCAGCGTTTCAAAGAGGCACTGAGAAGCATCATGGGAATCGCACAGATTGGCAACTCGATACTCCAGGATGCAGCCCCATGGAAGCACCTCAAAGGTGAAGATTCGCCAGAAAGTCGTAAATCACTCTCTTCATTGGCGCTATCATGGAGGATTTGCAGTTGCCTGGCTGTCTGTATGAGGCCGTTCATACCGTTCTCCTCAGAGAGGCTATGGTCAATGCTCGGCAACGAATCCAACATTGACGCCATTCTACTGGAGGATTCAATGAACGGAACAGATCCCCTATCATGGAACCCAGAAGCCCCCAATCCACTATTCACACGATTAGACCTGGAAGAGATCCTTGAGAGCGAGGAGTCATTGTCGGACAGTAAGGACAATGACTCTTCCCCCANTCCCGAGAATGGAGGGGATTACATCGACTTCGAAGATTTCATGAAGGTCGAGATGAGGACAGGGAGGATCGTATCTGTGGAGGACCACCCCAATGCAGACAAGCTTTTCGTGATAACAATCGACGAAGGATCAGGCTCAACTAGAACAGTTTGTGCTGGTCTTAAGGGGCATTACGAGCCATCCGAGTTGGAGGGTCTGAACGTTGTTTTCGTAGCAAATCTTGAACCTAGGAAGCTGAGAGGAGTGATGTCCGAGGGAATGATCCTGGCTGCAGACGATGGCGAAGGGGGAGTCCGGGTTCTTACTACCGAGGGCGACATCCTATCGGGTTCCAGGGTGAGGTAGTCACTCCGGTCTCATGCCGATGAACATTGATGAAAACAGAATGGCCGAGATTGCTGCGACGAGACCGAATCCAGGGGTGAATACTCCTCCAGTTGGCATGTCTGCCCATAAGTCGTAAAACACGATCTGGAAGTCCTTACTCCTGTACTCATCATCTTCATCACAGGGATCTATGACCTTCTCGGTTCTTGAGATGCTGTATGAGTCACCTGCAGAGGTATAACCGTCATTGTCGTTGTCGGACCATGACAGTGACCATTGGTAGCACTGGTCGGTGAAAGTGGATGTTTGCTCGTTCAGTAACATTTCCGTGACTAGTGAGCCTCCACTTCCCCCTTCTTCAGAATCTCCCTCACCTGCATAGACTCGCATGACGATCTCATTCAGGCTAACTTCCTCGAAATGCTCGTCGCTTAGCTCGGCGGACCAGGTCTTGGAGCTGCCTGAATCCTCCTCAATCTGATTCTCCATCTTCATAGACATCGATGTTCTTGGTAGTTCAGTGTCAATAGCCATCTCAAAAAGCGATGGATCCAGGATTTCTATGGAGCACCTTGCCATCCCACTAAACTGCGAAACTTCGAAATGAGTAAGAAGTGGTGGATTGCCAATAAATTCGAGTTTGGCGTCTAATCCATGCGCCGCATTTCTTCCCTCGGCCATGTTAATTCCATTATCGGTTGTTATTGTCCAATTATCCGCCCAATTGAAGGAGTTAGTTCCTTCTGTGAACTCATCGCAGAGGGACTCACCCTCGTCATCTTCTGAGGTGCCGCCGCCTTGGTCCCCCTCATTATCCTCATCTGCCGGGAATGGATTCTCGTAGTGGTAGACCTCGTCTCTAGCATAGTACCAAGAACCGGAATCAGGACTGCCGATGCGGTAGTTTATCCCATCCGGACCCTGAACTGTAGTTTGCTCTATGGAAATATCCCCAACGATTCTCATGATCATACTTTGGTAGACGATCTCGTTTATTGGATCGTGACCCATGATTATCTCCGCTGCTGTCGTATTTGCATTGCTATCGCTTTCCATTCCTTCTTCTTCGGCACTTTCTGTCACTTCAATTAGTCTGATGAATGAAGTAACTTCACCCAGACCATCAACTATCGATTCGAGTCCTCCTTGGTTCTCTAAGTAAGACTCCAAGTCAGCTAAAGTAAGAATGTAGGGATAATCGCACATTGTCTGGTTGCTTTCAGTGGCGCCAGCATCGTAGTTTGTCGCATTAGTATCTACACACCCTCCTGACTCCGCCCAATCGTATACTCCGTCATCATCCTGGTCGTAGTCACAAGAGCCGTCATTGTCCGTTGAAGATGAGTTGTAGTTGTTCGCATTTACATCCGTGCAACCTAGCTCCTCGAAGTCATCTATTATGCCATCTCCGTCTCTATCGTATACGCACGTGCCATCATCTTCTGTGGCATTCATATCGTAGTTATAGGCGTCTGAGTAAGTGCACCCGGGCACTGGTTCTTCAACAACTGGGTATCTGCATGAGCCGTCATCCTCAGTTGCCGATGGGTTGTAATTCAGAGCTTGTTGGTACATGCACCCCAATATTGGGATAGTGGGTTCCGGATAGATGCAGGAGCCATCGTCTATGGCTGCTGTGACATTATAGTTTAACGCATCCGAATATGTGCAACCTAGGGCCTGCTCGGCTTCCTCCAAATCTGCATCGGTGCATCCAGCCATAATGCACGATATCAGCATAATTGCCACAAGGGCTTCCTTCTTCATGAAGACAAGGCGACAAATAGGGCAAATCAACTCTTTGTCCATATCGAGTAGGTTGTCGCATGATCATTGTCCTCATCCGCGATTGTTTGCTCGATTACATTCTCAGACCAATCCGATCTGTCCCATTGGGGGAATGTAATGTTCCCGCTACTGCTGACGTGGACAGTAGTGACGTGAATCTCATCCACCCTGTCCAGGAACATCTCGTAAATCTGCGATCCTCCAATGATCCAGCACTCTTCACTGCCCTCTGCAAATGCAATCTCAATAGCCCTGCCCACGTAAAGGGCCGTATCGGCACCATCTGCATTCCAGTTTGTATCCCTAGACATCACTATATTGGCTCGCTCGGGGAGTGGCTTGAACTCATCAGGGAGCGAGTCCCAGGTTTTTCTTCCCATTATTACTGAATTATATCCGTCTCCTTCAGTGAGTGTCTTGAATCTCAGCATATCGCTCCTTAATCTCCAGGGGAGTTCCCCTGAGGAACCTATGTTCCCATCCTCGTCCATTGCGACGATCATCGCTATCTTCATTGTATCACTACACGGAAATGGGTGCTGATATGTGAGGGTGGTGGTCGTAACCTTCGATAGTGATGTGCTCGTACCTGAATTCATCAATGCTCATAATCGATGGTTCCAGTTGTAAAGTTGGAAGTTCAAGTGGCTCCCTCTGTATCTGAATCTTCGCCTGCTCCATATGATTGAGATAGAGGTGACAGTCACCTCCGGTCCAAACGAACTCACCCGGATCCAGCCCACATACCTGAGCAATCATGCAGGTTAGGAGGCTGTACGAAGAAATATTGAATGGTACGCCTAGAAATGCATCGGCACTCCTCTGATACAAATTACAGGAAAGCCTCCCATCATTTACATAGAACTGGAAGAATGCATGGCATGGCATCAGTGCCATTTCCTCCAATTCACCTACATTCCATGCTGATACGATGATGCGTCTGCTTTGTGGGTCGTTCTTTATCAGATCAATTGCAGCTTCGATCTGGTCAATTACCCTACCGTCATTTGACTCCCAGAACCTCCATTGTTTGCCGTAAACGGGCCCTAAATCGCCATTTTCATCAGCCCACTCATTCCAGATTCTTACATTGTTCTCCTTCAGGTATGCGATATTTGTATCTCCTGAGAGGAACCAGAGCAACTCATGAATTACACTGGGCCAGTGGACATTCTTAGTGGTGACAGCCGGAAAACCCTCAGATAGATCGAATCTCATTTGGTGCCCGAATACGGAAATTGTACCAGTGCCAGTCCTATCCCCTTTGGCTGCCCCTTCGTCGAGAATCCGCCTCAGTAGGTCTAGATACTGCTCCATTACTCTTCACTGTGCGAGCAGGTAGTCCTTCAAGAATGCGCTAAGGCGCACCTCTCATTTTCTGTGTCTCAATGAACTGGTCTGCGAATTTCCTGTAAAGGGACCTCATAGAATCTTGCCTTTCCTCGACTCCTAGATTAGATTTCTCGTCTACCCATTTGTCGTCTATCCCTCCGCCTTGTTCGTGCTGCGCCCACTCGCCGAAAGTAAGGGGGTCATCGACAATTAGCTCAATCCTTTTCCATGGCTTAGGGAATTTGCTTCCGGGAGGCATGAATTCTCTTGCGCCAATAGACATCGTTACCGGAACTACGGGGACATTAGGGAACTTCGCTGCAAGCCTTGCAAAGCCGGTCTTTGCAGGCTGTAACATAGGGGGGACCTCTCTCCTGGATCTAGTCCCTTCTGGAAAAACACCCAGGCAATGACCACTATGTATTACATCAACTGCCCTAGCCAGAGCATCCCTCGCCCCATCTTTTCTGAACGTCTCGATCTGACCCGTAGAGACCATCACAAATCTGTTTGGCTGCTTTTCAAAATGACCCTCTTTAGCCATGAAATGAATGGGCCTCTGAGATGCGAGGATCTTGATGAAAGGATCTAGATTGCCCAGATGATTCCCACAGAAAATAGCCGCTCCTTCCAATGGGACCTTGTGAGCGCCAGTAATATGCACATTTGTTACCGCCCTCAGTAGGGCAGGTACGTACTTCTCTAGAAACCTGTAGATCAAGGGTGTAGAGAAACTCTCACCAGTCCCCTCTAGTCCGACCCAATCGGAAATCTTCTCTAATGACTGCTCGGAAAGAGCCATGTCACTCGCGAGTAGTAACCAGTTTCATAGTTTGCAGTTGAATATGTTGAATAAGCAAAGCAATCAGAGAAGGCCATGGTGGGCAAATCTACTTCACTACTTGTGACGGCATTGATTTGCCTGCCCATATTAGCCCCCACAGTCGCTGCGGATTGGGGTACCGATACATGGCTATCAAGCGTTATCGCCGAAGAGCGACTGGATATCGGCGATGAGTTTGGCTGCCAAGGCTTTGAGGGCGTTGAGACAACTGATGAGCAATGGGTAATTGAGGCATGTAGGGAATACTTGGAGGATCAGACAAATGCTTCAAGATGGGGTAAGAGCCCAATTTCGTTCGGAATTGATTCTGAGGTCATAGACGAGGTAATTGGAGATACTCTGATAAAATCTGGCTTCCAAATCGTAGGTGACATGGTGGAAGAGGCACCAGAAGGCTTGTCGATAGCAATTAGGAATGGAGCCAGCCTAGAGAAGGGGGTAGCAGATAGGAATTTGATTGAATCTGCTGAAGAAGATTCCCTTGTCAGTATTCACTGGAGGGCTCGGATAGGCGATTTGAGAGTCCGTGAGGACAAGGACGTAATTTCATGGATCGAGGAGCAACCGGTTTGGTTCACAACATGGGGGGAGTGGCATTTACACAGAGCCTCAGGAATCTCTACATCCGCATCAGTGGATGGGTCAACAATCACCATAGAGTCTACATCACAGCAGATCGGCTCTGATGCGTGGCAGGTACCCGGAACCGTGATGGTTGAATTCGAGCCTTCAGTTGTGGATGTGACTGACTCCGAGGGGCTCTCCATGCCATTGCTAACTGGTACTGAGCGAAATCTTGCTATTGGTTGGCGAATTGTGGATGGGGGCGTTATTGTTACTCAAAATCCCAATTCTTCAGTATATGTTGAGTTGGAAGATGCCACTAATCAAATTGAAACTACTCCTCTGTCTACATTCAACGACCTGAATTACTCGGTGACGATAGTCGGACATCACACAACCAACCTTTTCCGATGGACGCAGGATTTCTCAGGCACAGAACTAGTTTTTACATGGCTGATCGAGAGGCCAATTAATGACGAAGTGGGGTGGAAATTGCCCCTTCTCGCAATGATAATGCTAATTGCAGTTCCAATTTCTATAGTCTACTTGCTTAGGACCGATCAATTCTCAGCATCTAATATTCAGGAGCACCGACCAAAGGTCCTACGATTTCTACTCCCTCACGAATCATTCGGTAAACTATCCTCCTAACAGCATCAGAAGAAAGCGCTTCGGGAGGGTGAACCCCGGGTGGGAGCATATTGGGTTGTTTTAGCCACTCCTCAATACAGCAAAGAGTTACCAGACCAGTGGTCCTTGCCATGGAATGCCCATCATCGCCACCATGGTCCTGCACCAGCCAATTCATTTTTTGTCCATCAAGTCCCTCGGCGAAAACCTCCATCCAAGTGAATTCAGGGATTTTTTCATTATACTCCCAATCCGATGTGAGGCTCTGAACATCTAATTTACCAGACTCTCTCTCATCAATGAACCTTTGAATGTGTCCGGGCCACCTAACAGTATACTCGGATAGTTCTACAGCAGGAATTGTGTCTAGAACGCTCCTGAGGCCATCTGTTAGGAAAGCCTCCATCTTCCCCTTCCCCGGAACCTCAATCTCGTGCCTCTCAGACAGTGCGGGCAGAGTCACTAACTCTGATTCCCTAATCACCCTAGCAGGCCTAGAGTACTCAGCTACTACGTCAATTGGAGAAAATGGTGCCATGTAGTTCCAACCTCCCGTGGGCCGAGTTGGGTTGCCTCCTACCCTAACCTCGCCATTCTTCAAAGGGCCCATTTCCCCGTAAGCAAGTGAAAGAAGCATATTGGACAGACCCGGAGCAATGCCAGTATCCCAAAGTATGCTTGCTCCGTATTCCTTGGCCTTCTGATCATCTCTGTCTGGTGTAAACTCGCTAAAACTTAGATCAACAGTTCTCCAAGGTAATTCTGCTAGTGCTGTCGTGCTTGAATGCCCGATATCACCTGGTAGCATATTGACTACTATGTCCAAATCCGGATCGAATGTGATGCCGTCCCCTGAGGAAATACGTTCTAACAACATTTCAATAGGGTCTTCATTGAATTCCAGACGATGGATCTCAATCCCGCGAATACCCAAGACACGATGTGGCTGGGGGTCGTATGCATGTACAGTAAAACCCGACTCTGCGAGCTTCCTGGCCACATAGGAACCTACTAGTCCAACGCCGAAGCAGTGTATTGCCGCCATAACTACTCGGACGCGGTTGCGTTATTCGTTCTAACTGTCTGCAAGTATTCTCACAAAAAACAGCGATGCCTTGATTGGGTGCAATACATGCCGCATTGTATGGATAAGGCAGCAAGGATAGATCCATGGTCATCCGAGCAATCAACTGACTATGCCCGAATTGTCAGTCAGTTCGGGCTGTCTTCAGTTGACCCTGGCTCCCTGCCTAATCCAGGGATGTTGCATCGTAGAGGCATAGTCTTCGGCCACAGAGATCTCGATGTAGTGGTTGACTGCATGAGTGTGGGTGATCCATTCGGAGTCCTTACTGGGTTGATGCCAAGTGGGAGAATGCACCTTGGACATAGCATGGTGATCGAGCAAGTTAGATGGTTCCAGGATCAGGGTGCAGACGTAACAGTTGCCGTAGCCGATCTGGAGGCACTTGCAACGCGTGGGACTTCACTAGAGGAGGGGCGGGATACTGCCCTAAGGGAATATGTCCTAAACTACGCTGCCTTGGGACTCGATCCAGACAAAACAAATGTCTACTTTCAGAGCACTAGGCCTGCTGTTCAGAGGCTGGGTTTCACTCTTGGACAGCGAACCAACCTCTCTGAATTCGAGGCAATCTACGGTTTCAATGGAGAAACAAACCTAGCACATGTACAAGCCCCCCTAGTGCAAGTAGGGGATATCGTTCATCCACAGATGGATGAGTACGGAGGTCTGAGGCCGATTGTCGTCCCAGTCGGAGTAGATCAGGACCCTCATCTGAGATTGACCAGGGATATTACTCAGAAGAGTAACTGGTTTAACGTTAAGCAAAGAAAGTCCGGGGGACTAACTGTGGCTCTCTCCGTACAGGATGGAAATCGCTCTCAGTTGGGTGTTTCCGAATCGGGGAAAGTCGACATGTCATCAAGAAACTCTATGATGTCAAATCTTGAGTCTTCAATCAAGAGTCTTGGATTCTCCGATGTTAAAGTAAACCCGAAACACGGTACAATAGAGATTCCCGGCGCAACATCTGCAGATAAATTCCGGATTAGAATGAAATTGCTTTCTACAGAGAGAATGATGGGTGGAATGGGACTCTTGCCCCCATGCTCAACCTATCATAGATTCGCAGTGGGGATGACTGGCGATAAGATGTCGTCTTCTAAGCCGGAAAGTACCATTTTCATGGACGACGATATCGAAGTAATGACGAAGAAGGTCAAGAGAGCCATTAGCGGTGGACAGACTACAGTTGAGGAACATCGTAGGCTCGGGGGCAATGTGACTAAGGACGTAGCCTTCCAATACTTGCAATTTTTCTTCGAGAAAGACGACAATGCCTTGCAAGAGGTTCAGAATGAATATGAAAGCGGCAGATTACTGGCGGGCGAGATAAAGCAACTGTGTATCGACAGTGCTACAGAATGGTTGGGGGAACTCGCAGAGAAGAGAGGACAGTGGGAGGATAGAGTGGACGAATTCCTAGCGCCTGATGCACTCTAGCCTAGGTCGAAAACCGGAATCTCTGGCCCCGACTCCAGAAGCTCTTTCTCGTCATCTTCCAATTGCCTTGATATTGCATCAGGATGGATAATCTGGCTCCTTCCACGAGGATCTAGCAACTCTAAGCTGACCCCTTCCTTGCCATCCTTAACAATTTGCAATCTTTCCAAGATTTTCTCTGCAGTTTCTCTAACCTCGCCCTCTTCGCCCCTGATCACCGTCTCGATTGCATTTTCAAACCGATTAATCACACCCTCTATGTTTGTCACATATCCACTAGATGAGCCCCCGGGTGAAACTTCCAAGTCTAACTCGGGAATCCTGATGGTGCAGGATGAAGATCTCACAACTCTAGCCATCGTCTTGTCGCTCTCATCGACAAATAGTGAAGAAAAGCCGGGCTTTTCCCCATCCGAGGGGATGAAATCTGTATGCTTCCAACCGCAAGAGGCGCACAATACTGTGATTTGGGTATGTTCACCGAAGTATGGAATCTCTGAATTCATCGCAAGCATTGACAAAGAGCTACTATCCGCACATTGGGGGCATGGCGCATCTACCTTGCTCTGCATGTATTCAATTCACCCTCGCACTTTCGAAAGTTGGAGGAAGTAGCAGGAGTCTTGAGTTGCCCAGGCGTACCAACTGCCCGCGTATGTCCCCTTCAACAAATTCCTGGATTCTTGCTACTGCCAATTGCAATTCCATGTCCCTAGACATCAAACCGGCCATTTCTACAATCACAATATCCCCATCTGATATCCAATCCATTAGTTGGGCTATTCCTGTGACGTCCTCTAGTAATGCTCTGTGGACTATCACATCCCCCTGCTTCCTCGGGACAGGAGCGTGAGGGAATTTCATACCTAGATCGTGATATGGCTCACCGGGGCCTATGGAGCCGATATTTTGATCGGAAATACTGGGCATTTCAACCCATTTGGGACCACCGTCTTCCGAACGCACATATTTTGCACATTCATTTGACGCTTCATACCTTCTGCTCTGGCAGAATATTTCTGCACATTGTAATAGAATTCTCGCTGTCCCACCTCCCGTCGCATTCATAAGGGGTCGATTTTAGTCAATATCACTGGCAACTCCGCCGGTGATTACTATGGACGCAACATCTACCGCAATCAAGACTGGCACCAGCACTGTAGGCATAACTTACGATGGAGGGGTGGTTGTCGGTGCGGATCATAGGGCAACCATGGGTCACTTCATCGCAAATAAGTCCGTTCAGAAACTATTCAGGATTTCAGATAACATAGCACTTACCACGGCTGGCCTAGTTGGCCACGCTCAGTCTCTTTCCAGAGTTCTTGCAGCCGAATTGAAGTTGTACGAGCTGAAGAGGGACACCCCCATGACCGTTAAGGGAGCAGCGACATTCACCGCCAACATCCTTTCTGGTAGACCTCACTACGTGCAATTGCTAATCGTTGGTGTGGATCCTTCCGGTTCAAGCGTCTACAGCATCGACTCTGCTGGAGGGTCCATTCCCGATGTATACTGCGCTACCGGCTCAGGGAGCCCATACATGTATGGCGTTCTGGAGGACCAATTCAAGGAAGGCATGTCCAGACAGCAGGCTTTGGCAGTAGCTGCGAAGTCACTACTCGCTTCCGCTCAGAGGGATGCAGCAAGTGGCAATGGCATGGATCTGGCCTATATTACCAATGATGACGGATTCACCCAACTATCCGAAGAGGAAGTCAGCGAGCTTCTCTCTTCGCTTTGAACACATTCCCGGCCTGGTGCCGATTTGGCCTACTTGCCTGAGGATAAGAGGAGAATATAATGAGACTAACACTGCCTGAGATTAAGAGGAAGATTTCCAAACTGATACCCGATGACATTGATTCAGATGTAACCTTGGAAGCTGGCTCAATAGCAATAATTACTAAGCAACCAGGGCGATTTTCAGGCGGTTCCGATAGTCTGACTGTTCGTATTGCAAAGAATATCAAAAGAAGAGTAGTTGTAAGGCCGCATCCAGACATTCTTGCCGATGAAGCTGAGGTCTATGATGCTGTTAATCGAATCATACCTCCTGAGGCAATGGTGAGGAACACGTGGCTGGATCCGGCATTATCCGAGGTCATTTTGGAATGTGATGACCCTTCTTCGGCTGTGGGTCCCAAGGGCTCTCATATCAATGCCCTTAGGGACGAGATTGGTTGGCTGGTTAAGGTGGAGCGTGCCCCTGCTAGGGAAAGTCGCACCCAACATGATATCCGACGGTATCGAAAGGAGCTTGCAGATGAGAGGAAGTCACTCCTGAAGAAATTTGGAACTAGGATTTACCGACCCCAACGTCCCGGTGAGCCCTGGGTACGTGTGTCTGCCCTTGGCTCTTACAGGGAGGTTGGCAGGGCAATGCATCTTGTTACTACGAATGAGTCGAAGGTTCTTGTTGATGTTGGGGCCAAGCCTACCAATAACCAAAGCGAGGTTCAGCCATTCTTTGCAGCGCCAGAGCTTCTTCCTTTGGACAATTTAGATGCCGTAGTCATAACCCATGCACATGTTGATCATATCGGTATGCTGCCAGTTCTATTCAGGTATGGCTACAAGGGCCCGGTATACTGCACCCCTCCTACTCGAGATCTGATGACTCTTCTGCAGATTGATTACATCAAAGTCTCCCAGGCAGAGGGGAACGAAGCCCCTTATTCCAAGGCAGATATTCAAGAGTGCATTAAGCACGTAGTTGACGTAAACTGGGGCGACAAGACCGACATTGCGCCAGATGTAAAGATGACAATGGAGAACGCCGGGCATATCCTCGGCTCTTCCAGCGTTTATATGCAGATTGGAGAGGGGAAATCAGAGCATAGATTGCTGTTCTCTGGCGATATAAAGTATGAGAAATCTTGGTTGTTCGATGCAGCCACTGTCCGCTTCCCCAAGGTAGACACACTGGTTATCGAATCCACATATGGTAGTCCTCAGAGCATCCAACCTACTAGACAGCAGGCTAGCCAGGAGTTACAGGACTTGGTCACGGACACATTGAACCGGAAGGGGAAGATATTCTGTCCAGTTTTCGCTGTTGGTCGATCTCAAGAGGTTATGCTGGCTATTGACGAGCTCTTCAAGTCCGGCAAAGTCCCTCCGGTAACCGTTTGGCTTGATGGAATGATCACCGAAGCTAGCGCAATCCACTCCAGTCACCCCAATTTCTTGAACAGGGAACTCAAGAAGAGCATGCTCAGGGGAGGTGATCAGAACCCATTCAACTCATCCTGGTTCAAGCAAGTGGACTCCCGTCAGTTGCGCGAGTCGATTCTGCTTGACCCAAGTCCATGCATAGTGCTAGCCACTAGCGGTATGATGACGGGAGGGCCTATTATCGAGTATCTGAAGCACTGGGCGCCCGAGCCGGGGAATACACTTTGCTTCGTTGGCTACCAGGCTTCCGGCACACTGGGGCGGAGGCTCCAGGAGGGGCACTCCCATGTTCCATTGATGGACAAGGGCCAGACATTGATGCTGGATGTGAATTGCAACATGGTTATCATTGACGGATTCAGCGGCCACTCGGACAGGAACCAATTGATGGATTACGTCTCCGCGTTGAATCCGACCCCGAGAAAGATAATCTGCCATCATGGCGATCCGCAGACCTGCAATGCCTTCAGGATGGGGCTACGAGAGAGGTTCAAGGTCCAGACCTATGCCCCTGCAAATCTGGAGACTCTACGACTTTCGTGATTACAGCACCGGGACGTCGAATCCAGCTTCCGACGGGTCACCCACCGATTTCTCACTATCAAAGTCAGATTCATCTGCCCACTCGATAACCTCATCGGAATCTGTTTCGAGGTCATTCCCGGTTGTCAGGGCAAAACCCGCTGGAACGGGGGCTAGCAGCAGCATTGCCCATACCTCGGCAGTAATCGTTCGCTCTGCAATCATGATCGCTAATGAGATTAGAACAAGCATCGTGGAAAATCCCAACGCTACCAATCTAAGGCCCCTCATGCCCACACCTTAGAGTGTGTAGAAGTTCATCTTTGCCACGACAAAGTGATGAACCTGCATTATTGGCGGATTATGTGAGTGATGAGTGGCAATTGCGTAGATGCGTTTGCGGACATTCATTCGGCTGTAGGGCCGATACCTCGCCATCTTGTACTAAATGCGGCTCCTCAGACTCCAAAACAATCTCCATTTATGGCGATTCACGTCAGCTTGCCACGGCAGTTTCTGATGCAAATATGCCACGGGAAATTGCCAAAGACATTCACAAAAGAATCCAGATAAAGGACAAAAAAAATGCCGTATATATGGCCAGTAATACTGGTAATAATCACTCGAGAGGTATTCAAGCTATGCGAGATGCCACAGATCACACAGGAATACTGACCATCGAGTCACTTGAGAAGGAGCTCGCCAAGATGGATATTTATGAAACCAAATCGCATCACCTGATTGGACAGGCCGAAATAGAGGGAATTCTAATCAGAAGTGGCCCTGAAACGTGGTCATGGCTCTAGCAAAGTTCATGACGATTCGTCAACCGCATTCATTACTAGGGGCCTGTGGGTTAGTCTGGTCTATGCTTGTTGCTTTGGGAGCAATAGACCCTGGTTCGAATCCAGGCAGGCCCACCACTATTTATGCAGGAGGCCGTGCTTCAGCCGGCTTATTCTAAATGGGTATTTATTGCGTCAATATCGAATTCTGATACTGCTGCTCTAATGGCCTCTTCTTTGGTAAACCATCTGGCTTCTTCAATTTCATCATCCTTGGGAGAGATTTCTTGACCCTCCAAATCTGCCTTACACTTGTAAGTGAAAGATACCCAATTTATCCCTTCATCATTGAAGATTTTTGCCTGTACAATTGCTCCATCTTCGCCCTCAGTCTTTTTCTCTAGACTATTCAATGGATCAGGTATTTCTATCACAACTCCCAGTTCTTCGAGGGCCTCCCTGACAGCTGCTTCACGAGGATGCTCGCCATAGTCAACGAATCCTCCTGGTAGGGTCCAACAACCTGTGAAGAAACCCCTGGAAACCTTTGCCATCAGTACCTCCCCTCTGGAATTTATGATGACTACTTTGCTCACTACCCTGTGAATAGTCCGATAGACAGACTCCCTGGCCAATGGATCCACGGCGCTATCGCTTATCACCGAGTCTTTCCAAGCCCAATTCTCGGGCCAGGGTATTTCTGGAATCCCATAATTGACAATGTAATCTTCAGAGTCTAGCCTTATTCTATTCACTCTTCTTAGTTCCCATGTTATCCCCATCGAAGATACTTCTTTATCGGTTGGAAGCCTAATAATGAAACCATTTTCAGATGAACTCCGGCCCATTTTCGGAATTGCTGGCCCATTTCCATCTAAATCGACCAGGAGTAATTTCCCATCGTGTTCAAGATGAATAAACTGATGATCCACGTTTTCATCCCATCTCACTAATATCCCAGAATGGATCCCAACTGCTCTTTGTAAAATGAGCCTGAATCTTGTAGACTTTCCAGCTCGTGGGACTCTAACTCAAGCTCTATTATCCTCTCCACGCCATCTTTGCCCAAGACGACGGGAACTCCGATGTAGATGTCTTCCATGCCATACTCCCCATTGAGATACGTGCTGCAAGGGAGCACTCTCTTCCTATCTCCGAGAATAGCCTCAGCCATTATTGCAGCAGCACTTCCCGGAGCGTAGAAGGCACTTCCCTTCTCAAGCAACTTCACGATTTCTCCACCACCGCTTGCCGTTCTTTCGCAAATGGCATTAACTTCCGATTCACTAAGGAGCTGGGTTACGGGAATTCCATTCACCGTAGTGTATCTGGGAAGCGGTACCATCGTATCTCCGTGCCCCCCCAGAACCATTGCCTGAACGTCCTCATTACTGCAGCCGACAGCCTCAGAGATGAAATGGGTCATTCTAGCGCTATCCAATATTCCAGCCTGTCCCACAACGCGGTTGTGCTCGAACCCTGTGATCTTCTGCATGTGGTATGTCATTAGGTCTAGTGGATTTGTAACCATGACAATCACTGAATCGGGAGCATGCTCCCTGATCCCCTCACCTACCTGTGAAACGATATCTGCATTTTTCCCTATCAGATCCTCTCTACTCATACCGGGTTGTCGTGGAAATCCCGAAGTTACTACTACCACATCAGAACCAGCTATATCGGCATAATCTTTGGTTCCGGTGACACTACCATCGTAATTCAGCACCCTTCCACCTTGGCTCATGTCCAGTGCCTTGCCCTTCGCAAAGCCCTCGTATATGTCTAGAAGTACGACTTGACCGATGTTTCTTTCAGCCAATACGAATGCGCATGTTGCACCGACATTACCAGCCCCGATTACTGCTACCTTTCTTGCTCCTGTTGTCATGTTCTTTCGCCGATGGCTCCAGTCTTAGCACTTTGCTGAGGAAACTTTCCAGTGACGTAGGAAGAATATTCAACAGGTGAGGCTACCCTTAGGCTGGACAAATGAATCGACATCTAGTAGCAATCAGCTTGGTAGCCTTCATTCCTACTCTTTCTATACTATTCACTTTGAACTATAATGATGATGAGTTGACATCTCAGATATTCTTCATGGCCTGTAAATTGTGGCTACTCGTTGCTCCCGCATACTGGTATTTACGAGTTGAGGGGAATGCAATCTCTCGTTCGCCGGCTGACAAAGAGGGACTCATTATGGCTGCAATAACAGGAATTCTAATGTCAGTAATAATCGTCCTAATGTGGCTTATGTTTGGAGACACCATAGATACGGCCTCAATGCTAGCCGAGATGGAAACTACTGGATTAACTGATATCCGAATATACATTGCTGGGATGATATACTGGATTTTCTTGAATAGCCTACTTGAGGAATATGTTTTCAGATGGTTTGTTACTACCAAGGGGATAGATTTGCTTGGCAGCGAATTGGCGGCGATAATTCTGTCCGCTGGCCTATTCACTCTTCACCATGCAATTGCATTGCATTACTTCGGTTTCGTTTGGTGGCAAACGATTATGGCTTGCTTTGGTCTACTTTCAGCTGCAGCGATTTGGTCTTGGTTGTACGTTCGCTACAAATCAATATGGGTCTGTTGGCTTTCCCATGCTATTTGCGATATCGCAGTTTTCGGAATTGGATATATCATAATTTTCGGCTGAGATCTACGTGAAATTTCCAAGCCGACGGTTTCAATAACGGCGTTCAATTGGATTCAAATTAATTCAGATAGGTGGTACGATGAGATTAGGCGTGTTGAAGGAAATTGAGGGGGAGAATAGGGTTTCAATTGTGCCTGGGTCGTTAAAGAAATTGAAGAAAATGGGTTTTGAAGTAGTTGTGGAGGCCGGTGCAGGCACCATATCGCACAATAGTGATTCAGATTACGAGAATTCTGGCGGTATTGTATCCAGCAGGGAAGATGCCATGTCCTGTGATGTAGTCGTATCAATTTCAATTCCTGACACTTCCAATATTAAGCAGGGCCAGATTATTGCCTGCGTATCAGATCCATTCAGGAATCCGATCAATGTGAAGAAATGCGCAGATGCGGGAATTACCTTGATTAGCATGGATATGATTCCTAGACGCCTGTCACGGGCACAGGCGATGGATGTGAATTCAAGCCAAGACAACCTCGCGGGATACAAAGCGGTATTACTAGGCGCAGCACACGTTCCAAGGGGAATCCCAATGATGACTACCAGCGCTGGAACCGTTCGGCCTTCAAAGTTCGTCATCATGGGTTCCGGTGTTGCCGGACTACAAGCAATAGCAACCGCAAAGAGACTCGGAGCAGTTGTATTCGCATCTGATGTTCGTAAATCTGCAGCTGAGCAAATCGAATCTGTTGGAGGGCGCTTCATCGAAGTTGATGGTATGGATGACTTCGAGGATGATTCGGGGTATGCCAAACCGCTAACTCCTGAATTTATCCAGAAAGTTAACGATACTGTATGCGAAGTTGCAAGCGATGCCGATGTAATCGTGACAACGGCCCGAATCTTCGGAAGACCTGCACCAATTACCGTTCCTAGCACTGCTATTTCGACTTTCAAACCGGGTTCAGTTGTGATAGACATGAATGCCGATGTTGGTGGAAACTGCGAGATGACAGTTCCCGGGGAAGTTGTGACAACAGAGAACGGGATTACAATTGTTGGAACCAAGAATCTGGCTGGTGAGTTGGCTTCAACAGCTAGTATGCTATTCTCGAACAATATGACGACTTTCCTGTCTACACTAGTTGATGAAAATTCTCTCAGAATCAATATGGATGACGCGATCCTTGTGGGTGCTCCAGAGGGTGACGACTTCTATGTCGCTGGCATGGGTGGGGTTCTCCTGTGTCACGAAGGAGAAATACACCCTAAGCAGACGAGACTTGCGGAGGTCGTAGCCAAATGTTGACAATGACCACACTTGTTGCCAGCATCACCGTCTTCGTATTGGCTATTTTCCTTGGTTTTGAGTTGATTAGTAAGGTCCCGCCCACACTGCATACACCTCTAATGTCAGGAGCGAATGCAATTTCTGGAATCACAATTGTAGGAGCCCTCATACTTTCTAATGCTGAATTCAATAATGGCGATCCGGGCACTGCATCCTGGCTCGCATTCATTGCATTGATAATGGCGACAATCAATGTTGTTGGTGGTTTTATGGTTACTAACAAGATGCTTGAGATGATAGCTGGTAAGAAGCGCAGAGGTGGAAACTGATGGTGGACTCGGTTGTTTGGGATATAGGATACTTGGTTTCTGCAGCACTGTTTATACTAGGTATAAAGCGCCTATCGAGTCCTAGAACTGCTCCCCAAGGCAACATGCTCGGGGCTTATGGGATGCTCCTTGCTGTCCTCGTAACACTCGTGAAGATGTATACTGAGGAAGTGATTGGATATGAGTTGATCATAGGGGGACTAGTGATTGGATCGACGATTGGCTACGTCATGGCAACTCGAGTTGAAATGACTGAGATGCCAGAATTAGTAGCCCTATTCAATGGATTCGGGGGAGGGGCTTCGGCACTCGTAGGCTTGTCAGAGGTTCTCAGTAGGCTCCGGGATTCAAATGTCCCAGAACCCGGTGTAGAGCTATACGCCACATGGGTTGCAATCGGGCTGTCTGGAATAGTTGGATGGGTCACATTGACTGGAAGCCTCATGGCAATGGGCAAGTTAAGAGGCGGATTCTACATCCCATTTTCAAAGAAGGACGACCGTGGCAGAAGGAAGTGGATTAATTTCCCAACATGGGGCCCGCCTTGGCTAAACTTTGTCAAGGGAGCCGTACTTCTAGCATGCCTTTCACTAATCGGTCTTACAATACAGGATCCGCATAACTACGACTACGTGTATGCTCTAGTCTCACTCTCTTGTTTGCTTGGCGTGCTCTTTGTGATTCCAATTGGCGGTGCAGATATGCCAGTTGTAGTCAGTCTGCTAAATTCGATGTCAGGAATAGCTGCAGCATTCACGGGTTTCGTAATCGGTAACAATGTGCTAATCATCGCTGGATCTATGGTGGGGGCAGCGGGGCTGATTCTCACATTCATCATGTGCAAGGCGATGAATAGAACACTTACCGCTGTTCTCTTCAAGTCCTTTGGTGGCGGAGGCAGGGAATCAGTAACCCGCACAAAGGTTGGTAGCGACCCTGAAGAGGTTGCGATGGTCTGTGATGGAATTAGCAAATGCGTTATCATACCCGGTTATGGGATGGCTGTCAGCCAGGCGCAACATGCCGTGAAAGAATTTGCAGACCTGCTTGAAGCCCAGGGTGTAGAAGTATCCTATGGTATTCACCCAGTAGCAGGAAGGATGCCCGGACACATGAACGTCCTATTGGCCGAAGCAAGCGTTCCTTATGAGCAACTAATCGAGATGGATGACATTAACTCAGAACTCCCAGAAACCGATGTAGCACTTGTCATCGGAGCAAACGACACAGTAAACCCAGTCGCTAGGACAGGGGAAGGTCCACTGGGCGGGATGCCCATTATCGATGCCGACAAGGCCAGGGTCGTAGTGATCATCAAGCGTAGCCTTTCCGTAGGATACGCAGGTGTGGACAACGACCTATTTTTCGAAGATAAGACCATGATGTTATTTGGTGATGGGAAGAAAATGATGAACGAACTAAATGCGGCTATCAAGGAATTCTGAGGACTACCTCCCCCAACCGTTATTTGAGATCGACTCCGAGAAAGGTACAGTGATAATGTGCGAGTGAGTACTAGAAGGCTATTGGTTTGCATGGCAATAGTGGCCGCGCTATCGCTCCCGGCACTGGGTATGAGCAGTGGCCCAGGGGCATACAATTCAAACGACGAGTTGACAGTGAAGTATGGGTGCTCTTGTCACAATAATGGCGCTCCTTCTGATCGCGCCGTTGTAATGGTCACCGGAGTCCCACTAATGTACGAACCCTCGGAAATGTATCAACTCACAATACGTGTCGCTGACTCATTAACTCTCTCGGGAGGAGAAGGCAACACGCATGCAGGATTTTTACTCTCTTCCGACGCGATAGGTAACTTTTCTTGGTCTGAAGATCAGGAGATTCGCTATGCTGACGGACGGTCTGATGATGCCTCCCATTCTGAGACTAGTACAGATGGGGTCTGGCTAATCAGTTGGCTTGCACCAAGCGAAGATGTCGGCTCGGTGCAGTTCTGGCTCGCTGGAAACTCTGTCGATGGAGCAGGCATACCAGACGACATGGACTATTGGAATATACTCTCTTTTACAATCAACTCTCCTGGAACAATTACCACCGAAGAGAGCGGTGCTACTCTCGAGACCAGAACAATATCTGTAGGAACTTACGATTCTCTTTTCCTAATTGAGGTATCAGAAGAACAGCTGGAGAAAGAACGCCAGGATGCGTTAGCTGATCGTGTTTTCTCACAGGGAAATCTCTTCTACTGGACAAGCCTAACTGCCCTAATAATCGGCGCTGTTCTTCAAAAAGAGATACTTGAGAGGAAATATGATGATGGCCCTGATTTCTTGGCCAGTGAGTTAGCATACCCACAGGCATTCCGCAGATCCGTAACATCCGTAGTATCATTCTACTTGGCCATCAGCTGGGCCAATACGGATTCTCCTTTAGTATTCCAAGGAGTCGATTTCACTGACTTCGCTTCTGGAACGGCTTTCCTCATCAGTGCATGGGCAGCATATGGCGTCTACAGGACTATTCTGGCAGCAAGGACAGAACCCAAAGTGAAGGATGTATTGTGAGCGCAAACCAGTATCATAATCTCGGTAATTTGAATCATTCAGAACACTTCGTCGAGATTCACTTGATTGCAAGGAAATCTGCATTCTTGTTTATATTAATCTCCGTAATCTGGTCTTTTCTGTGTGACCAAGCTATCTCTATCTGGCTCGAAAAATCTCCACTTCCTGCAGGTCCAAACAATGAGAATCTAGCTATTTTCGCTCCATTCGACTGGATCCAGATACGTTGGAGCGTTGTGATGCTGCTTTCAATTGTTACAATACTGCCTCTAATTTCCATAATGTCATACAAATTTGCAAAACCCGGCCTTTATCCCAGGGAGAGGAAATGGCTAATTGCCGTTCTGTTACTAACTACGGCGATAGTTCCAGCTTCTATAATGCTAATTTGGGTATTTGGACTCCCAACTCTTTTCGACCTTTCAATATCAAATGGGTATCCTGACGGCGTACTAATCAGGTATGATGCTGCTTCGATATTCTCACTCGGTTTAGGGGCTACATGGGTACTGGTGGTTTGGTCGGTAACAACGACCACACTATCGCTTTCAAGAATTTTCGGAATGATACATTCTGGTAGGACACGATTCAGGAATAGATTACTTGCAATATCTTCTGGAATCATTATCCTCACTCTTCCAGTTGAATACGATGGATTGAAAATAGTAATCGCGCTTCTGATGGCGCTCTCTGCCGAGATGTTATCGCAATCGGCACCAGTAAAAATGGAAGTTTGGGACTCCCATACGAATACTGAATTAACTAACTAGCAGTTTGCCATTGGTTTGAAAGGCTGCACTATTGGGCTAGGGACATGGGCAAACTAGGGTCGTTACGATTTTTTAGAATTGTAGCTGTATCTTTCCTGATCGTTTCTTCTGTTTTAGTTAACATATTCTCAGACTCTGTAAACGAATCGATTACCTCTACTGTAAGTGAGAGTCAAAATCAGAATGATTACGAGATGGCCGGCCTTTCAAATGAAGAGAAATGGCCGGTACTTCGAATTAGCTTTCCTGGAAAGGAATTCCCGAATTCTCTTTTGGGAGAGATTTTTGATGGCGATCTTTCGGCTCAGAGGTATATTTCTGAAATGAGTGGGGGCGAATCACAATTGATTCCCACAATAGTCGAAGGCGTATGGGAATCACCCTACGATGATTCCCACTGGGGAGCAGATTCTGACCTTGAGAGAGATTCAGGTAGCGGGTCCGGAGGAGTCAGAGAACTGGCAACTCAAGCAATAGTTAGTTTGCTCCAAGGACAGGATCTTTCGGTATGGGACCTGAATGGTGATTACGTCATCGACCGGATTCTGATTTTGCATTCTGGACAGCCACAAGAGGAGGGTGGTCCATCCAGTACAATTTGGAGTCACTTCTCCACGTTTCAAGACCCATTTCAGATAGGTGATTACAGATTTGAGCACTACACAATGGCCTCGGTCCATGGTGGTCTTGGAGTTACTATTCACGAGATGCTGCATCAAATGGGGGCTGTTGATCTATATGACGTACACAGCGAATCACCTACAAAGTCCTGGTTTGGGCTCGGAGACTGGGACATAATGGCTAGTGGAAATTGGATCGGCGATGGGGACATGCCTTCACTCCCTTCTTCTTCTACATTGGAGTTAATTGGTGCAATGGATCCCATCGCCTCAGATATCCATCTAGATGGTAACTTCACCTTACAGCCAATATCCCAAGGCGGGGCTCCACTGAAGATTGGAATTGCTCCAGGTGAGTTCATTTGGTTAACTCTGAGATCGAATATTGGTTTTGATAGGGGCCTTCCTGGCCATGGCATATTGGTTGAACAGCAAGATCTGGCATTCGGAGATTTTGAATCTAATCTCGTTAATACCGATCCAACGAAACCTTGGGTAAAGATTGTTGAAGCAGACGGGGACGATGCTTTACTTAGAGCTAGGGATTACGGCTCGTCAGGCGATACTTTCACTGCGGGGGATCGTTTTGGGCATACAGGAAATCAAATCTGGGACAACAGGGGAAGACTAGTTCCGTGGACTATTACTGTGACTTCACATACTGATGAGTCTGCCACAATAGAGTATGATTTTGTGGGGGACGCGGATTCAACAATCACCTTTCCACGTGACCCGGTTATATTGCTTCCAGATGAGGCTGCCCATGCTGAGGTCCTCGTTGATCTCGATTGCGAGCTTGTTACGGATTTGTCCAACAAGGCTGAAGTGCGTTCACAATCAGATAACGTATACATTGTGGAGTTTCTCAACTTGTCTCAAACATCTTCTGAGGAAGGTACGATTACAGGTACAATTGGTTGCTTAGATAGGCCAATGACACACGTATCACTGAATTGGAGGATGGTAAAACACAGATTACAGACCGAAACGTTGGAGGCAACTGTTGCCTGGAACGAGCCATCTACAGTTGAGTTGTATCCAGATGCTGTAGGAGATGGCCCCAGGGTTTACACAATTTCTGTAGACGGTCCTGCAGGAAGAGTCTCCGACTCGATAACTACTGGTACATACTATCCAGGGGACCCAATTGTCCTGGCTATTGAGCCGGTTGGATTGCTCGAACCCAGGATGATAGCCCGTGGAGAGCTCGTAATAGTTGACTCCGACAATATCGAGCAAAGAATCCCTATTGTCCTTAACTCTGAGGGAGAGCTTCCCTTCGGCCCATTAAACTGGCTCGCAATTCCTTCCAACGCCATCTCAACGGTTTTTGCTCTCCTAGCCTTCTCAATAGCCACAGGTAGTAGAAAATTGTCTGATGATGTATAGGAAGCATTAATTTTCAGATTGGAAGATCGAAAATAACCCTCAAATTCTCCTCGGATTGCTCCAACGTGAGTCTGAAGGAGGCCTGGATATCTGCAGATACCTCCATCCGCTATTATCCAATATAGGGTATAGCCAGTGTTTATTCACGCCTGAAGCAAGCCTGGAAGAAAGACATGCTTCAGCCCAGTTTTCAGGTCCCTCGCTGGTTGGATCGACGACGAGCCATGGAGCATGGGCATCGCCTACACTACCAGAATAGCACCTCCATGTACTGCCATACTTGAATCCTGATCTGGTATTCAAACCCCTCATCCATAAGTCAAGGAGAATATCTGCAGATGTCGAATGTTCACCTTCGAAATATGAAGTGATTACCTCAGCCTCAATATGATCTAATTGACGGCCCCCTTGGAGTGGTATTCCAATAGAATCGAGTGGCCATTTAGATACCGAGGGAAAGAATATCCTATTTCCGCTTATTCTCGTTTTTTCCATTTCTGATATTTCATCAATAATTTCCTTTGCTGGCTTTTCCATTACACCTGTAGGATTACACTCACTAAGCCTATATGTTACAACCGACTGTTCTTCGTCGATAATGAGAACTTCCGGTATTCTCCCCATTTCCTCTACTTCCACACACCAGTATAGTAGATCTTTCAGCATGCTTTCGCCACTCTCTACTTTTCCGTTCAGTAGATCTTTTGATTCGAACCACAAAATCTCAGATACAGGCGCTCCCTTTTTCGGGTGCCCATCTGATGACCACCTCATTGCCCATGAACGACTCTTACCGAGATTCAATGAATCGAAATTTTCTGATAATACTACTTTGTTACCAGGCACTCTTAATGCTTCGAGGATCGCCGTCTCTAGAAGTAAATTCTGATTCACTTCGATCCTATCTGTGAGCCACGATGAATACGACCCATGGTCATTTAAACCATTGAATTCTACACCACGATGCTCCCTGCAGAAAATTACCTCCGAGTCTGTTAGTAGTAATCCGGGCCCATCGGCAAGTATACCGATTGCTGACTTCTCCCATAGCCTGCTGTAAGAAGAACCGTCGTATAGAATCCTATTTTCACGGTACTCCATAGTTGCATCGAAGAGGCTAGTAAATTAGACGCTATCCCCAAATATCATCTGTGTAGCCATCCTCGGTGATATATGGACGACGACTCAGAAACTCTGAGGCAGGATAGCCTAGCAAGACTAATTTCACTATTAGAATCAATAGATGGCTCCAAGGTAACTCTGATTGGTGATACTATGCTAGACAGATATCATCACGGCTTTGCAAATAATCTCAATTCCACAGCACCCGTTCCAGTACTGAAGATTATAGATTCAGATGAGTCACCCGGGGCCTCTGCCCATATTGCCATCGGATTAACATCATTCGGAATGGATGTATCATTCCACACAGCAGTGGGTGATGATGCCGAGGCTTCTTCGATTACGACCTCACTAAAATCGAAAGATATCAGGATAGAAAATATAATTCGCGTAAAAGATCGTCCAACTTTGACTAAAATTCGATTCTTTGCTAGCAGAGAAAGTCTACTAGATAGGAGGCAAATCCTACTGCAGGCAGACAGGGGACCCAATGAAACTCTAGACGAAAGTATAGCATCTTCACTTACAGACTCCGCACTGACAAATATTCCAGATAGTTGTGCATTAGTGATATCTGACTATGACAAGGGCGTGGTTACAAAGGATGGAGCCCAGATTTTGATTGAGGCAGCGAAGAATTCAGGAATACCTGCAATTGTAGATCCGAAACTTACTGGATTGGAAAAGAGTAGAGGCGCTACAGTTGTGATATTCGAGAAGAGGGGGATGTCACTATTGGCCAGAAGAATTGGCTTAAGTGACGACGATGCAGCAAAATATCTCTTGGATGAGTACTCATGGCAAGGTATCCTAGTACTAGGTGGAATTCATGGTATGTACCTTCATCAAAACGACCAAGACAGCGTATTCATGCCTTGTATGGCTCCAACAGCAGAACAGCAGATTGGCATGCATGACGCTGCCGCAGCATCACTTGCAGCGGCATTAGGTTCAGGATTGTCTCTTTATGACGCTGCATTATTGGCATCTGCTGCATGTGACTGCGTACTCTCGGCGACCTCTGGGCGAGACTACATTGATAGAGCAACTCTAGGCTTATGGTTAGATGAATTGTCCTGGCAGATGCGAATCTCCGACAGATAGAGCAGTTGCCAATGGCATTGAATAGTGTTGGTATAGGGCGACTATTATGAATCGGGCGAATAATCAGGTATTATTGCCCCTGGTAACCGCCTCTATATTCGTAGTATCATTATTCCAACCTCTGTCTCTTGCGGAGAATTCGGACCACAGTTACCCAGCTAATATTCTGGTAGATTTGGAAAATGGCGACGTTATTACTGAGAGTTCGATTTTTTCGATTTCGATACAGAATGAGGAATCGCCAACTTATGCAACATGGGAACTTCTGGATACTAGTGGGACTAGATTCTATATTGATTTTACAGAGGATTTAGAAATATATTCTGAATCAGATAGTTGGAAGGAATGGTCTTTCGGCGTAGAGGTGAACCCCGCTACTATAGGCCACTGTTCTTGCATAGCCAAAATTACCGTCCAAGAAGAGGATGGTAACACAGTATCACTAATTAGAACCTTATTCATCTCGCCCGATTCTCCAGCTAATTACCAGTTTCCCCCTATTATCCACCTCATAACTGGCACTGAATCTCAGTGGTCCAGGAATACTCAAATCTTGCAATTGATAACTATGGATAAATATGTAGAAAATCCTAACTTATCATACTTGATCACTGATTCAACGAATGTGAAGTGCTCAAACGCGTATATCGGAGTTCCCGAGGAATCAATAGATTTCATACCATCAGCGAACACTGCTACGGATGGATTGTTTTCATACGAAATTATGATAGAAAATCTGTCTGATGGTTGGTACGATCTGAGTGTTTTTGCGATTAACCCTGCAAATCAACAGTTCTCATATGACTGTATCAGCATCATGGTTGATAATAGCCCACCAGTAGTTATTATTCAGGGTCAAAACTCCGTTACTGAGGGTTCTGGATATGCAATTTTCGATGGTTCTTCTTCATTTGATGAAACATGGGGGATTCAAGGGCTCACTTATGTCTGGTCCGTTGTGAATACAGACGTATCAACTGATAATGATACTGTTATTTTAGCAGGATTGGACGAGCGCACTCTTTCTGTTAGTACAGAAGATGCAGGGACATTTGAAATCAAACTAACAATATCAGATAAAGCTGGAAATATAGCTACTTCAGTCAATTATCTGGAAGTGCAAAATATCCCCCCCCTAGTTAAACTAACTATAGATGGTGAGCCTATAGAAAATAATGGTCAGTTCACTCTTCTTCGCGAAGGATCATGCATAATTGATGCATCTGGTTCAACTGATACTCAAAATGATGCCGATAATCTCAGATACGTTTGGCGTGTAAATAACATTCCTACATACGAGGGTGAAGTCAGAGATTTTTCCTGGCCGGAAGGGGTTGATGGCGATTTCATCCTCACCATTGAAGTAATTGACGACGACTCAGAATCTTCACAGATTTCTGTATTGGTAAAAGATGGCTCTACTGAGTCTGTGTTGCCACTATCGATAATTGTGCTCATTCTATCTGTAATGTTCTTTTCATATTCTGTTGTAAACATGCGCAAACGGACAAACGAGTCCGACATACCAAAATGGTCCTAGTACACAAGTCCAAAAGGAAGAAACATTAGGGCTGCATGTGGACTTACCTTTCGAAACATCCGAGTATTACGATAGGCAAGAGATGCTATTTTCTCAATTGCCTTCGTCAAGTATCGTGATTATTCCCACTAACGAGAGGAAAACGCGATCTAATGATGTTGGATACCCCTTCAGGCCGAACTCCTACATGCTTTATTTGTGTGGATGGAAAGAGGATGAGGGTTTTTTCATGGCCCATAACAGAAATGGTACTCTCGAGTCTAAATTATTCGTACCACCTAGAGATACAAGTAAAGAAATTTGGGAGGGTATCCGGATAGGGGTAGAAGGCGCTGAATCATGGCCCGTAGACACTACTTCATCGGTAGAAAATTTTGAGTCAGAGATAACACAAATGATCGGGCAATTCGAGAACGTGTACGCTATCTTGGGTATTTCAGAGGAATTAGATAAAATTTGCAACGATATTGAAGGCTTATCCGATCCAAGGACATTCCTCGACCCTATGCGGAGAGTCAAATCTAAGGTAGAGATCAAGCATATGCAAGAAGCGGCTACTATTGCATCTAATGCACACAAATTAGCTATGGAGAATTCTACTCCGGGTATGGGCGAATGGGAAATACAGTCCTATGTCGAAGGACACTTCATGAGATCAAAAAGTACATGGAGTTTCCCATCGATTGTAGGCGGTGGTAGTAATGCCACAATTCTTCATTACAAGGCCAATGATTGCACGATCATTAGTGGCGATTTAGTACTGGTGGATGCGGGCTGCGAAATCAATGGGTATGCCTCAGATATAACCAGGACATGGCCGATTAACGGAAGGTTCACCGAGGCCCAGAAGGAGATCTATGAGTTGGTACTGAAAGCTGAGAAGGCAGGAATTGATGCATGCCGTGTGGGCACACCTTGGTCAGCGATGCATCGCGTTGTATCCGAGGTAATCGCCCAGGGACTAATTGACTTGGGAATTCTCGAGTGCGGCCTGGATGAAGCTCTTGGTGACGAAGTAAAGCTGGATGGTCCTTTCAGGGATTTCTTCATGCATGGGACGGGTCACTTCCTAGGTCTAGATGTTCATGACGTGGGTGGGGGTCGCCAGGGCGATCCAGGCAACCCTGATTCATTGGAGCCAGGAATGGTGCTTACTATTGAGCCCGGACTCTACTTTGCAGACTGGAGAGGAGATATAGAAATCCCCGCGAAGTATTCTGGTATTGGGATCAGGATAGAAGATGATATTCTTGTTACCGAGGATGGTCCGGTTGTCCTTTCATCTTCATGCCCTAAGGAGATTGATGAAATCGAGTCGATTGTAGGTTCTGGTGTTTGATATGTCAGAATGGAGAGAAATTCTTGAAGCTCAAATACAAATGGACTCGCCGGTGTTGTCAGTTGATGATGCCGCAGAAATATACTCCAATGCACCGCTAAATGAGTTGATGTTCGTAGCAAATGAGAGGAGGAAGTTCCAGGTTCCCGGTAATTATGTCACTTACCTTATTGACAGGAACATCAACTACACTAATGTATGCACCATTAACTGCCATTTCTGCTCATTTTATCGGTCACCTGGGCACAAAGATAGCTACACGCAGACAGTTGATCAGATTAGCGAACGTATCGTGGAATTGGAAAGTGTTGGCGGCAGCAGGATACTGATGCAGGGTGGAGTCAATCCCTCCTTGCCATTTGAATGGTATACTGCCCTTCTGGAAGAATTGTCTAGAAGGCATCCAAAAATTTCTCTAGATTGTTTCTCGCCAATAGAGATTGAGGGGATTTCTGAAGTTTCGGGACTTTCTACAATGGAGGTTCTCTCTAGATTCCGGGACTCTGGATTGCACGGCCTTCCAGGTGGAGGAGCAGAGATGCTTGTTGATAATGTTAGAAGTGGGATCTCACCTCGTAAGGGATCCTCAGATAACTGGCTTAGGGTGATGAGAGAGGCTCAAACCCTTGGTCTGATTACTTCTGCAACCAATGTTTTCGGATTCGGGGAGAGCCATGTAGAACGAGTTGAACACATGGAAAAGATCAGATCACTTCAGAGTGAGACGGTTGCACAAGGTAATCCCGGTTTCACTTCATTCATTTCCTGGCCAGTAATGCTAGAGAACAATGCATTTGGCAAGTTGGGCCTACGTAGGAACTCTACTGGTCTAGGTGCTGGTGCAGTTGAATATCTCAGACATGTATCCGTGTCTAGAATTTTCATGAATAATATCGATCACATTCAATCATCATGGCCCACAATGGGTCTAGAGGTTGCTCAGATAGCATTGTCAGGCGGAGCTGATGATATAGGTTCTACGATGATGGAGGAAAACGTCGTTTCTGCTTCGGGTACTACGAAGACGATGGCATCAGTGGATGAGCTGGAGAGGGCGATTTTGCAAAGTGGTTTTGTTCCCGCTGTGAGAGATTCTGAATATAATATTCTGAATGTTCTTCAGCAGGACCTAACTACTCTAAAAGTTGGATAGCTCGGCTCTACCACTTATTACTGGTGCTTCTGGAATCTTCGTAGCAACATCAGACTGCGGAATAATTACCGGCGATACCCAGGAGATTCTCTTGCCGTCTTTTTGTTCAAACTCAATCACTATCTCCCAGTGTATGGCAATAAGTGATGAGTATATTGTGCCGGGCCAACTTTCTTCGGGCATGTTTAGTTTGAAGCTGGTGCCTACAGATATATCAGAAACCCATTCTGAGCGTCTCATTATTCTCAGTGGTTCTAGGATAACCGGCTTCTTTGTGGCGGATTGCATCGGAGTAGCCTCACCAACTCCGGAGCCGACCTCGTCACCAGAGGACACTCTTTTTTCGGGAAGAATTGTGGACATGCCGGGAGATGGTTGCCCAAATTCATCCCTACCTAGTGAAGCCAGAACTGTGCTTCTCTCTGGACTAGCTACGCCAACCTGAATCCTAGATCTCTTAAGGGAGATTTCACTATCGGACTCGATTATCAGTATCTCTGGAGAATCCCTACTTTCAACTATAGAAAACGTAGGGTCCTTGTACGGTTTCGCGTTTATCATCGATTGCCTAGACATATCGCGGAAATTTGCTATTGTTCGAAATACAAGAGGCAAAAGAAAAAGTGGGAATGTATAGAATAGCAATCTGGGATATTCCAATGGCCCGATAGATACAGAGCCAGCAATAACTCCACCTATGAGTCCGAGATCGACTAGTCCCGGCTCTATTGCGTGGATGAATAATGACACTATGAGAAGTATCACAGTTGGCATAATTAATCTTCTAGAGATATTGTGAAGCGGGTCTGGATCTATGAACCAACCATGTCTAGTACGTGTGAGGAATGTTGGCGGATCGAAACCTATTTCGCATTGCAATTGAAATTTTTGTGAGTCATCGTCGTTAGAATCTACCCATTCAACAAACCAACTATCTTCTGAACCAATGGAGAAATTAGTTGCAACATTTTCACCAACTTCTACTTCTACCTCGGAAATTGGAACTTCTGACGGTTCCATGTGTCCTAGTTCGAAAGGGGGATACCTGATTCTCTGAATTGTACGACGCATCGTTAGCTCCATAGAATGGCCTTTGCAGCCCTACCTGCCAGCCTCCTAAATTCTGGGACTTCTCTCAGCATCTTAACTCCTAGTGGGATAGGATTCTCAATATCACCGAATTCATTGATTATATCCGTGACTTCAGGCCTAGCCCAAACTGAAAACACCTCCTCTAGTTCACTGTCATTCATCTCGGTAAGAAAAGCATCCCTCAAAGCCCTCTTTTTTCTCTGATCTCTCTTCATTTGTTTTAATTTTGATGAGAGTGCTTTCATCCGAACCTCACTCAAGTCATTCTCAGAAATGGCATTGCTTAGTAGTGGCACTAGCATGTCAACTTGTTTGAATCCAGGTCCAATGCCCCCACCTGTAGTAGGTTTGCAAATGCCAGCTGCATCTCCGAATAGTGCAACTCGCTCGCGCATTGGTCTTCGGACAATACCACTCGGCACAGGTCCACAGAATCGAGCTACTTCGGAGCAACCAGTGAATCGTGAATTAAGATTTTTATCTTCCATCAAACGACTCATGAATTCCTCACTTGAAGTGCCGCCCATCAGATTCGCCTTAGTCCAGGTCCCTAGCCTTGTTGTCTGACCTGTTGGGATAGCCCAACTGAAGAACCCCGGAGCAATGGATGCCCCAGTGTACATATCCAGCATCCCGTCATCACCTGAATACCCCGTTACTTCAATCTGAAAACCAATCATAGTTTCTGTGGGGTTGCCCATTCTAAATTTACGACGGACCCAAGAATGGGCCCCATCGGCACCGCACAGAAGCTTGCAGCGTACCGTCTCTGAACCGTTGGGCCCATCGATATTGACTTCGACGTATTCATTCTCGATTGATGCCGAGACAGGTTTTGTGGATAGCATAATTTCTGTTCCCGTGGCTATTGATTGCATGACAACAGCTTCGTCGAAAATCTTCCTGCATACTGAAAAGGTACGAGGTACTTTTGGATCCCCTATTGATACTCTTTTCCCATTAGGGCTGTGAATATTAGCACCCCAAATTGAAGTCAGAATTGAAGATTCCAGGCCTATCGTCTCCATTGCAGCGGGATTTACTAGTCCGGCGCACTGGAATGGCCGTCCGATTTCATCATGTTCTTCGAGTAGTAGAACACTGTGCCCATTATCATTCAATTTCTTCGACAGGTACCCTCCAATTGGGCCGGCCCCTACCACAATAGAGTCGAAAAATCTGATCATTCCAACCGCCGCATGCTACTTTTTGCCTCTACGCTTTGAATTAATGGTTTTCTTTAGATTACCAATTAAAACGCTAGCATCTGACTTAGATATTGTTTCGATAGACTCTGTTTTAACAGCAGCCATAGCATCTTCGATGGGCATCTCCAGAGAATCTGCCATAGAGATAATTGTAGCCACCTGCTTCTCTGTTGCTGGAGAGTTCTTATCCAACTCAATCAGTGCTCCGATGGCATTACTTGCGGTACCGCCTCTTCCGCCTGTCAACTCATTAATATCGGACTCCCCCATATCCTTCAAGAATTGTTCCAAATCAATTTTCATTCTATCTACTAATTTCAGTATAGTAGCAATTTGCTTTTCACTTGGAGGGATATTTGACTGGGCCGATTCACCTAGACCGTCAATTATATTCCGTACTTGTTCGCCACTCAGTTCTTCGACTAAACTATCTCCAACTAAGTCCATCTTTTCTTGTTCTGTCATTCTATTGAGAATTGCTTGGAGATACTGGATCTGCCTTAATGTAGGCTTTTCTCGACGCTTCTCAAGTGCAATGTTGTGCATATCTCTGAATGTATCTACAAAATGCGCCCAGTGTTCGGGGGCACCGGCTTCTCCTGCCTCTATTAGGTCTAACTTTTCTTCCATCGTTGAAGTGAAACCATATGTAAAAAGGCCCTGATCATAAACATCAGTTTGATTGTAAAAAGGGGTTACTTCTACCCACAGAGTCCTCCCCTCGGAGGTAGGAATAAGAGAGCTAGAGTCCTTTTCCACGTATTTCCTATCTACTAGTTTAGATACTGTGGAAACATAAGTCGAAGGCCTCCCTATGCCGTCCTTCTTCATCTGCTGTATAATCGAGCTTTCGGTAAACCTCCTGGGTGGTTTGGTGAAATCTATAGTTAGTATGGCATCTTCATCGATTGACCATATTGAACCTGCATTAAATCCAATTTCAGGAGGTTGGGTCTGTACATTTTTGTATGACCATGAGAATACTTCCTCCCATCCTGCGTGAGTTCTCCAAGTCGACGCTCCATTCAAAGGAACGTCTAATCCATCACAGGAAAATGATAAACTGCGCCTCTCCCTAATGGAGTTGGACATCTGACTGGATGCGAATCGAGACCAAATTAGTCTGTATAGTGCCTTTTCATCATGATCTTCTCCAGCGACCTCTGCCGAGGGGTTGGTCGGTCTAATGGCCTCATGTGCATCCTGCACATTGTCCTTTGTTTTACCAGATTCACCTACGCCGTCACCAAGAAAGTCCTGTCCGAAATTTGACTCAATATAGTTCCTGATATCGTCCCTAGCATTCGCGTTTGTCCTGGTTGAGTCTGTTCTGATGTAAGTTATGTGTCCTGACTGGTAAAGGGTTGATGCTATCTTACTGGTCTTGGCAATTGACCAACCCAATGTGGAGCTTGAGGTTTGTAGCATTGTATCAGTAGTAAATGGGGCCTTGGGCTTCCTACTTACTGTACCCTCTTTTATCGATTCAAGCTTTAGTGAGCGTTTGGAATTAATCAAGTCGAATGCTGACCTCGCAAAGTCAGTATCGGACGTCCTAGCAGGGAAATGCTTCCCATCATCATCTGTCCAGGCTTCTGGGTCGTTAGATTCATGGAATCTGACCTTCAAGTCCACCCCATTAGATACGGCCTCTACAGAATTGTACTCCTTTGGCACATGTGCCTCCCTCTCTATCTCCTTCTCAACAATATAACCTAATGTGGGCGTTTGCACCCTCCCCATAGATTTCAATTTCCATGATCGACAGAATTTAGAGCAACGAAAACCTACTAGTCTGTCCATCAACCTTCTGACAATAGCTGCATCAACTAGATCCATATCCAATTCTTGAGGATTTGATATTGCTGAAGTTACAGCATCCTTGGTGATTTCATTAAATGAAACCCTTTTCACAGAATCAAAATTTGATAGTATCGAATCGAGCCTCCAAGCAATAAATTCGCCCTCCCTATCTGGATCAGTTGCAATAAAAACTTCATCGACACCGGCCTTTTCTGCCTTGGATATGATTTTTGTCATTATCCTCTCGGCCCTATCTGTCCATGACCATGGTGGTTTGGGCAGTTCACCGGGCTTCGAGGACCACATTGCCTTGGAACTATCCTTATTCTTTCGATTAGATGGTAGATCCTGCACATGGCCATTGCATGCATCAACAATCCAACCCTTTCCCAGATATTTTTTGATAGTACGTGCCTTGGCCCCCGACTCAAGAATTACTAGTTTCATGAGGTCTCCTCGGATTTGAGTTGCCGATACAAGACCTGTATAAACATGAGTGCTCGAATGAAGTGTCAACGCGCGCGCTCACGCGCTTACGCGCGTAACCGGGTCTTTCAATGATGAAATATTCAGTTAGAGGTCAAAACATGCGTAACTATTGAAGAATAGTTTCGATTGGCAATATTATGGGAGCAGCATGGACACTATTTGGGAATCCTGCCTTGCGTCTTATTGATTCCGAACGTGCACATTCCCTTTCTATGCGGGCACTGAAATCTATTGGGGAGTCGAATGTTGGACAATCAGTTCTAAATTCCTTATACAAGGCCCCAGAAGTACCTATTGAGGTGTTTGGGAAATTATTCCACCACCCGCTTGGACTAGCAGCGGGTTTCGACAAGGGAGCTGAGGCTTTGTTGGCATGGTCGGCAATGGGTTTCTCTTGGTGCGAATATGGAGGAGTAACTAGGTTCCCACAAGAAGGAAACCCCAAACCTCGAATGTTCAGGGCTAACAAACACCGGGCACTTGTGAATAGGATGGGTTTCAATAACCCTGGAGCATCCGAAATTCGGAAAAGATTAGCGGATAGGAAATCCTCGAACCTTTGGCCAAATAATCCAGTCGCTGCAAATATTGGCCGATCGAAGAAAGTTCCCAATGAGCATGCTGGAGATGATTATGCCTCTACAATCGATTTACTATGGGACCATGCAGATATGTTTGTCTTGAATATCTCTTCCCCCAATACCCCCGGACTTCGTGACCTCCAGGATCGTGATTACCTGGAATCTATACTAAAATCATGTAATAGTGTACGTTCGAAGAAAGGCGACGAAAAACCATACCTGCTGAAGCTTTCCCCTGACGCCCTTGATGATGAGATAAGAGGTACAATCTCAATCGCACAGAGATTGGGTATTGATGGCATAGTTGCGACAAATACTACAATAAAAAGACCAATTCCCCTCACAACTCAATCTCGTAAGGCATTCTCTAGTGAGGGCGGTCTTTCCGGGCGTCCACTACAGTCAAGGTCACTGGAAGTGATCAACACTGCATACGATGAAACAAATGGAAAAATTCCCATTGTCGGAGTTGGAGGCATTGATTCGAAAGACTCTGCTTGGGAGGCGATCATATCTGGAGCATCTCTACTCCAATTATATTCAGCTCTTGTCTTCAATGGCCCAACAATAGTTTCATCCATAGTTAAGGGTCTAAAAGGCCGAGTTCGTGAATCTGGTTTTTCCTCTATTAGCGAAGCAGTGGGATACAAACACATTTAGCAAGGGCCCATCAGAATCACTCATGGCGCTAACAAGGATCTCAAGGCTTGCGATAGTTTTCGGTGCCTCGATAGCAGTACTTGGATTGATGATGGCAAGCGTCGATCCAGAGATTCAATATTCAGTAGATGAGATTATGGAGGAGCCTGAAAGATTCCAAGATGGTCAGATATTTGTAAGAGGCGTCGTTTCAATTGATTCAATGGATTATGATGAAATGCGATTCATCCTTGAAGGAGTAAATGGCGAAATATTCGTTGATTTCGTTGATTCACCAATACCCGATGGTTTCGATGAAGGGAGGACAATTGCTGTACGGGGTGACTTGGTAGAGCAAAATGGAATTTGGCTTATCGACTCATTTGAGATTCAAACCGGATGTCCTTCAAAATACGAGTCATGAACTGTCATGTTCATACGTTACCTCTATTCGCCAAATATGGGCTAGGGGGGGAGTTGACGTGCTCTATTATTCACAAATCGTCGAAAATGGTGACCCGAAGTCCGAGGGCGGCGCAAACGAACCACTGAGATTACCCCAGTTGACTGCGATGTCTCGCCCCCAAGAGATCCAGGTTGGCAGGAGGGGAACCCGGAGGGGTTCGCCGAATGTCTTACGCCCGGGAACCAGGTCAGGCGCGGAAGCGAGCAGCCCGACCGGGGATGCTGGATGCCTTGGGACTTCGGGACGGAGAAGACTGGGGTGCAAGTCTCTTTGATGACGAGCGTCCACCGAGGACGTGCCCACCGACTAATCATCTTGTTTGGTGTGTAGCAACGCTCTAATTGTATCTTTAGTAACTCCAGCCAGACCATTTTTCGCACACCTAAGAAGAAGTTCCTCCCAACCACTATTTTCTTCAAATGCAATCAAGGCTAACTCCCTGGCCTCACTTATTTGGCCCGATTGTACCAACCCGATTGACTTCCAAAACGCAATCTCGGGATTTCCTGAATTCATAGTCTGTGAAATTGATTTCTCGTCTAAGCTATTGATGTTCACATATTCATTATGCATTTTCAGTAGCCTATCGAGTTCCTCTAATGGCTCACGATGATCATCTACACGTATATCCACAATTGTCCCTTCCCAGGGATATTGCTGAATATCCGAATCTACTACAAGTAAGCGCGCTGATTGCTTCCCCCTAATGTCTCCCTGTTCGGCCTCTGCTGCAAATAGAGCAGCGAGCATTCGGCTCGATAGATCTCCCTCAGAACCAACAAATGCATCAGCCATGCACCCCCAAACTGTAGAATTCCACATCATATTCGCTTGACAGGAGAAACCATCTCCAACAAAATGTCCCGATTCAGGGATGGTATCAGATCCAGTATGGGCGGATATTCTAGATTTATAGTCGATCATGGCCACTTGCCTAATTTCAGGAGATTTATCCAATGAAAGTCTTCTCTTCATAGCTTCATGAGGTTGCGCTCCGTCCTCCAATAACTCAATCCCAAGAGGTCCATGGTCAATTAATGCCATAGCCTGGGTCGCAACTGCACCAATACCTGCTTTGGCCCAGCAAACTACTCCAGCGGCAAACCAATGGGACTGGACGGCTACCCCGATTTGACCTGTGTCCGGACACGTTGCAACAATAGAATAAGTCACAGAATCGCCTAATCTTCTAAATTTTCTAGCCCGCCCATTGCACATACTATCCTGAAGTGTGGTTCGGAAACAGGTTGTACGGATAGCCTCTGACCTCTTTGTAGCAAAGGCATACCTTCCAAATCACCATTTGCACGTAAATCTGGCAACTCTACCGGTTCTAGTTGTGAAACTGGCTCGATATCCACCATTATCCAGCGTGGATTATCGGGAGTCGCCTTAGGATCGAAATATTTTGAATTGCTATCTTGGGCTGTGAAGTCAGGATACCCCTCCTTGCAGACCTTTGCGACGCCAGCTATATGCGGCGGTTTGCAATTTGAGTGGTAGAAAAGAACATAGTCGCCAACGGACATATCATCCCTCATGATATTCCGGGCCTGATAGTTCCTTACGCCATCCCAGTGTGTTGACCCGTCTGCGACCAATTGTTCCCAGGGGTATACGTGGGGCTCGCTCTTCATTAACCAGTAATTCACCATGGCTATCCTACATATAGGAGAGAAATCAAGGTTGTCGTTCACCAAGCGTCTTTTGCAAAGTCCGAAGTAATCTCTGTAGAGTCTATTCTTCCGGAACTATCTCTCTTGGACAATACTTGAGAGAGTCCTGAGGACTGGATCATTGCTGAAGCCCCCCCAGTGAGGCCTAGGTTGGATGTGACCATAAAAGAGTAAATTGCAGGCAATAGGAGTAAAGCGGAGAGTGCTGCAATAATCAGAAGTATGATTATGACTGTAACGAATGGTGTGATTGCTTCTATTGGGATACCGTAAGCACATGTCAATCCTGCAGCAGTAACCGTTGTTGCTTCGAATAAACTCATTCCAGTACTTGCGCAGGCGGTACGAATAGCATCTAAGGAACCGCCCAATTCCTTCACCCTATTAGCAATGTGAATAGAGAAGTCTATTCCGACCCCTACAAGTATCGATCCAATCATTACAGTAACTAGTGATAGGGATACTCCGCCAGAATCCATTACAAGCCACTGCATAGCAACAGTAAATCCAACAGGAACTGTAGTGAGTAAAGCGTATCTGATGTCCCTGAAGACAAGTGCAAGAGTGACTATCGTGAAACCCAATGCGAATGCCAAAGAGGTCCATTGAGAATCTACAATCAGGTTATTGACTTCAATTGTTATCGATGCTACGCCAATGAGGGTGTCTCCTAGTACCGATATTGGATTCTCAGAATCTCCTGCGGCCTTTGCCCATAGGTTGATTTGCTCTGCCGTAGCAGCAGTGGCTTTAACGTCCATGAATGGCATATCGATGTAAATCAGTGTCCGTTGATAGTCTGGAGAGATGAATAGCTCTCTCATTTCCTCAGTCATGCTATTGTAGAATACGTAAAGCAAGAAATTCTGTACTTGTCTACCACCATCGTCTTCCTGGGCATCCAATGTGTCCAGAATTGACCAGAATGAGACGTTACCAGCCTGACCACGGTCGAAAATCAGTTCAGCGACCTCTTTAATCGGATCTGGCAAGGGCGTATCTTCAATTAAATCATTAATGGGTGATCCAGAGACATTGACTCCAACAGCAATGGCTTTCATGAGGAATACAATCGATACAGCAGTGGCATTTTCCACATCATTGCATTTCGCTTCGAGATTCTCTATTCCTTCGAGATTTGCATAGGGGTGATCGGCGGTAATTGAGCCAAGTCCCAATTCAGGGTCTGCCCTAATATCTGCTTCGACCAACAGGAATCC
>QQSB01000037.1:0-18907 GCA_003602515.1 Candidatus Poseidoniales archaeon
AAATGGAGCCTTGCAGCGTGGATATTAGGGCTAAACAAACCGAGTACGAGAGCGAAAATCTGACCTAAAACCCATCCGATTACCAACAACACGGCAATCAACGGGTCTGCAAAGTCTATCTTGGTAAACAGATTTACATTTGCCGTTTCAGCAATCTTGACTCCTACTGCTCCAACAGCAAACAGCCTTACGTATGAAATCACAGAAGGCATCATTCCTACCGCCTCGATAGGTGCCAATCCGACATTAATCGGGAACGGAACTCCGTGATACCTGTACAATGTCCACATAAGCATGAGTACGGATGAACCCGCGATAGCACCGCCATAGTTCCTCATTTCAGTACCACCAGGTCCGATGTAACCGTAAGCGAAGAGAAAGCCTCCCAACAGCAGAAGCATCCAAGTCCCCTTCTCGAAGAAAGCACACACTAGGCCGAAACCCCCGTGACCATTGCCGTAGAGAAGAATATCTCTGAATCCAATGGCGAGACCGATGAAGATGTGGATGACCCCTAGGTAGATGGTTAGTAGTATCAGGTGCTCTAGGTTGCCTCCATCGTCTACGGGGGTAACTCGGTGGAATGGGTAGGTTAACGAAGCACCAAACAGCTCGGGGGTCACGTAGTGTATTCTTCCTCCGTTCGGGTAAAGTGCCGTCATCCACGACACCCATGAGGGCAAGTCTCCCTTTTCCAGCATGTAGGCGTCCTTGAAGCAATGACCATCATGCCAATGGTAGCTGCACGCTGCTTCAGTAGCGTATTTAGTCTCGATATGAGGTAGGAATTCGAAGCCCGCAAACTCGCCGTAAATGTAACCGAATACCAGTGTTCCTAAGCCGATATAAGTCAGGAACTTTCCTCCGAGCATGACCATTTCGTTGGTTCCTGACCTCATTATCAGAAATGATCCTAGAGCTATAGTAGCGAGTCCATAAGCCATATCTCCTAACATCATTCCGAAGAATAAAGGATAGGAAATAAGCATGAATACCGTAGGGTCAATTTTCCCATAAGCGGGCCTGCCTACAGCGTCAGTCAGTAGCTCCATCGGCCTAGATGAACTCCTTTCTTGGTAAGAAATAGGAGGCATCTGCTGTGCGTGATGCTGATCAGAGTGACCATGTCCGCCGCCCCCGGCCTCCATTTCGAAAGGGGCTATTTCGACGTGCAAACAGGAGTCTTTCAACGCCCTTTCTACCTCATCAGCCCTCCTCATCTCTAGCCATCCATCGATAACGAATGCGTGGCCAGTAACTGCCACTCTCACCGGTGCTGTCAGAATCTCATGGTCCCTTTCCAAGACCTCCAAGCCGCATACCAGATACTCTCCGTGCGATTGCGACCATGAGTCAAGATTACTTTCAAGACGAGTCTTTTCATCCACTGTCCTATCCTTTTCCGCCCTGATTTTAGAGAGTAGATCGGGGATCGATCCGCTACCTAGGGGGATAGGCGTTTGTTGGAAGCCTGCAGACTCCAACAATATTTCTGCTTGTTTGGAATCATCATTTCTAAGGAAAACAGCCACCATCCCATCCTGTTTCCCGGATTCGATAATCAGTCCTGATGAGGAGGCTTCTCTGGCAGCTGAGACGTTGTCAACCCTGCCAACGAATGCGACTATGGAGTCATATCCAGACAATAAATCCAGATCGACGCCGAGTGGTTCCAACTCTGCGAGCGAATCCTCTTGTTCCCGGAGAGAGCCTATTGCAGCCTCCAAATCGGTTATTTTTGAGCTCAGTTCTAGAGCTTCTTCTATCTCTCTTTGAAGCCCTCCCTCTAGTTTGCTTCTGATTTCCTCTGCCTTCAGGGGCCTAGAGGGTGAAGTCGCGTTTACCACCGATTTAGCCGCTCTAGCCCTAACCAAATCTCGACCCACCTCTTCGGATTTTATTCCAGGTGTCCCCAATGAGAACCCCTCATCGGAGTCATCATAGTCCACAATGTGAAGGGCCTCAAGACCTGCGAGAGATTCTATTGCACTAGCAAGGTTATTTTTACTTCCAGCAGCAACAAGTCTGCCCATCTGTAGTGTATGGACTTGCGACATCTGAATTCCCTTTGTTTTAGGATCTGAAAGCATCGATAACTGCCTTCACTGCTTCTTCCCTACTTCCTTCACCGCTGTCATGAATTGATCCGATGGCGGAATCTCCCTTTTTGGAAACCTTAGCCGCCTCTCCCTCAGCAGCGCTTCTTGCTTCTGAAATCAAATCCTGAGAACTAGCCTCGGAATCAGACTTACCGGACTGGATGATTTCTGTAGCCTTCAATCTCGCCTTGGAGATGATTTCAGAGGCTTCAGACTCTGCATCCGCAATGGTCTTCTCTGCCTCGCTTTCTGCCTGCCTAATTGCGCGTAGAACCTCTTCTCGTCCCATTCTATTCACCTACGGTGTATCGGCGACCGTTGAGGAGTTTATGATGCTAACCTTCGCGCATTCCACTACTTTGACCCCGTTCATGAACCATCTCGGGAACCTTCCAAATACATCATTCTTCGTGACTACTATTCATGGACGCGCAGGGAATGGGTGCTGATGATTGGGGTGAACTCCAAAGAAACCTACTGGCCACAATCCCCGTCTACGACCGCATAAATCGCTTCGCTACAATGGGACAGGTCTCAAGATGGCGTCGAATGGTTAGGGAAATGCTCCCGGACGGGAAGGTTCTGGAGGTTGGTTGTGGACCAGGAAGCTTTGCGGAGGATGTAATCGGAAGGGAATTAGTTTGCCTTGACCCTATTCCAGAGATGCTAGCCGCGGCCGAGGAAAGAGTGAACTCTGCCCGACGAGGTAGAGGTGATGACCCGGCAAAATTTGTCGAAGGAACAGCAGAAGAACTTCCTTTCGATGATGACTCCTTTGACGCCCTATGCTCATTGTTCTCATTCAGGGATTGGTACGACAAGAAAGCCGGCCTCTCCGAATCACTAAGGGTCCTGAAGCCAGGATCCCCTATCATCATTGTAGATCCCGCTAAGATTAATCGAGTTCACGGTTTTCTAGGGATTCTGTGGATGAGGGTCTGGGTAGGCGCATATGCCAGAGTGGTATGCGGCCAGAGGGATCATCCATGGAAGTGGCTCACAAAGACTTACTCTGAATTTGGAACAACCAGAGATTATGTTTCGATGTTGAAGGAGGTAGGTTTTGCAGATGTCAAGGCTCGAGTAATCTTCCCAGGAATGGCAACGATATGGTCAGCAAGAGTGCCTTAGAAAATCCAGAATAATTTCCGACATGTCACCGCCCTCCAAATCACTCCTTTTGTTAGAGGGTTGAATGCCATATTCAGTATCCAATCAGGAAACCTGAACATCATGCTTCCTATGGCGAAAGACCTCTTTGAGTTTCGCATAACATTACCCATCTGAGCCTCCCATCTCTTCTCATATTCCTTCAGATCCATGCCATTGTTAACATGCTCGGAAATCACCTGACCTGCAATTCTACCGCCAATCATAGCTATGGTGATCCCTGCTCCATTTGAAGGAAGAACCATCCCGGCTGAATCCCCGACTAGCAAGTAATTTCCCTTAACAAACGTACGAACAGTGCCTGACATGGGCAGATATCCTGCGCCTCGGAAAGACTCCCTCCCTTCGAAACGTTCGATGAAATTGTTTGCATATTCTTCCAGGCTCCTCCCTCTTGACATTCTTCTCTGAATCCCCAATCCAATATTCGAACCCGAGACCTTCGGGAAAACCCATGCATAACCTCCTGGGGCTACGGATCCGAAGTGCAACTCTAGGGCGTCGGAATGTTCTCCATCCTTGAGGGCGAATTTGACAGGGATGTTTAGGGACTTCTCATTCCAGTGTCGCTTTCTAATTGGGTCATTGTGACCTCCTGCCCCAACAATCACCCGTCCTCTGATAGTTGCCCCATTTGATAGGACAACAGTATCTCCTTCGACACGCTTCACGCGTTTTCCCAAGAGATAGTCTGCGCCCCTAGATCGAGCGAGATCGACTAATGCCTCATCGTGCGCGACCCTATCCAGAACCATCCCCTCGAAATTGAAGTCCATCCCTTTTCCATTTGGCTTGACGATTCTCATTTTCTTACAGATCTTGGATATTGCACCTTCCGGAGTTCTGAACAAGTCGTCCATTTCAGGAACCCTTGGACACAGTCTCCTCATCTCTTCATTTGTGGGGACAAGCTCTCCGCATTGGAGAGGCGAGCCAATTGGGTCTCTTGCATCAATAACCAGGACACTCAAACCACCTTCTGCTGCATATCTTGCAACCGTGCTTCCAGCAGGTCCACCGCCGATGATTATCGCATCCCAGTATTTCTCCTCGTCCACGGGGAGCACCTCAGTTAGTTTGTTCTAGACTCAGAGATCAAAGCGATCTCGGTTAGCATTTCCTTCTCCATTGAATCAGGGAGTATTTCTATGTGGTCCAACGCCCTCTCCACATGATTCGACACAAGTAATTTCGCGTATTCGAATGAGCCCGCCTGCTCCAGTAGTTCGACCAACTCGTGAAGCCTGTCATCTCCGAAATTGGTCAGGACGTCCTTTAGTTGATCCCTATCTGTCCCATGTAGCATTGTAAGTGCGTAGATGATGGGAAGAGTCATTTTCCCTTCGTGGACATCCGTTCCGCGTGGCTTTCCGATTAGGTCATCGCCGACTAAGTCCAGGATGTCATCAACAAGCTGGAAGGCTCTGCCCAACTCCATTCCATAGCCCCACAATGCATCGGAAATATCCTCGCCCGAACCAGCTATCATCGCTGCGCTAGAGCATACCGCTGCGAATGGTCCAGCAGTCTTGCCATCGATAATTGTGTAGTAGTCCTCCGGCCTAGTATTGAGGTCATGTATGTGCTCGAACTGTAGGATTTCGCCAGACGCTATACCCGCGCATGCGTCCCTCACCCTTCCAACTACTTTCTCATCGTACTTAGCCCCGAATTCGAAGCCCAATGTGAATAGGTAATCACCAGAAATTATCGCATGCGATGTCCCATGGGTCGAGTGTATTGTTGGCTTACCGCGTCTCATTTTTGATTGATCGTAAACATCGTCGTGCACTAGTGTAGCTGTGTGAATTAACTCAGAGGATAGGGCTAAGTCCAATGCTTCCCCATGGTCATCTCCACCTGCAGCCTTGTAAGCAAGTATGACAAGAATAGGGCGATACCTCTTCCCTCCGCCCAGCAGGACGTCACTAGCGATGGACATAATCGGTTTGTCGAGAGGAGAACTCATTTTTTCCATGACCAATTCTTCAATAGAATCCTCGATGAAGTTCTTGATAGAATCTAGAGTCATTGACCCCATTTTCTCCGCCTCCATGATGTATTCAGCCTAGGGGTCGCATATATCAACGGGTGCGCACGCCGCTCAGAATGGGCACAAGGCGTGCCCCCCCCTTGAGGTGGATGCGATGGAAAAACAGATACTTGTTGGAACTCTGGACTCTCCTTCTTGCCTAGTGTCTTCGCAGATTTCTACGCATTTCGAATCATACGAGCCAGGGGATTTCGAGCATTCCGTCACCCCAGTCAATGACTTCGAATCTGGGATAAAATCACTTTCAGAGGGGGACATCGATCTTTTAGCATTCCCAGCGATAGAGATTTTCGGTAGGGAAGGGATCATTTCTGATAGTGGCTGCCAGGTAATCGGAGCCAGAACTCCAAGACGCCCAAGCCTAGTTCTAGTGTCATCAGACCGCCTGATGTACCAGCCCAAGTCAGCAATAATAGTCTCAGATTCAGATTTGGTTCGTAGACAACTTCTCAGAGCCAGGCCAGACCTGCAAGCAATCTCCTCTGTTGATCTGGGGAAACTGGCCCCTGGATTCGTTCCACCCGATGATCCGAAAAACCTACCCGGTCTGCTGGCAAAGCTGCTGGAGAATGGAGAAATCGATGGATTCGTCATTTCCAGGACAGAGTATGAAAGGACGAACCAGACAGAGAGGAGGCACACCCTGATGTCTCAGCCCAATGAGCGAGGGGCACCTCACTTTGTCCCGCCCCCTTATTCTGACTTGATCGCAGTCATTTCACGATTAGGGTTCCCGAATAGACTAGCGACAAAACTCATCGAATCGGAGGGAAACACATCCCTCTGGGTCCAGAGCAGGATAATGGGCGACTTGGAAACCTCGATGCACGACATTACCGGGTTGGAGGTTCGGCACAGGCAAGTAGGGGCCATCCTCAGGCAGGCAGAGGCTAATCGAGACTTGGTCTTGGAGCAATCCTGTCACGATCCTGACGGGGAGATTTACCATGATGAGGTGAGGGTTGAGATACGGATGGAGACCATTTCCAAGGATGGCAGAAGGACACTATCGCTGGAGAGGCTAGTGGCAATCAGCGAGTATCAGCGCGCGGTCATCGCACTACTGATAGATTGGAGAAATCTTGTCAGCGAATCGACAAGGAACGTCCCTCGCGACCACCCAGAAGACGAAGATGCGCCACCGTTTCTCCCGGAATAGCAACCGTGAATCTTGCTCGTCCCCCAAATCCCCCTTTACTCGCTAAGATTGGGGCAATCGATAACTAAGGAACCCTCTCGAGGAGCTACTGTAATCATGAGGGTGGACTCCAATTTACTGAACTCGCTCTACATGGGACGTCTTCAGAATCTGAGACAGAGGGCGGAGGACTCGGGGATCTCTAAGTCCGGCTCAGTTGAGGTCCTTCGAGCCCGATTGATCAGCAACCTAGTCCTCTCTGAAGTTGATTTTTCTTGGGAAGGAATACAGTCCATGCCCCACAAGGAAATGGGGGAAGTTCTGAAGGTATTCGGGATCAAGTCTTCGGGATCGCACAAGGAGAGGAGGCAACGGCTATGGTTGCACCTTAGTTACGACTCACGAAGGATGACGATCGAGAATCTGGCCGAGATGAATAGGGACGACTTGCATGCGATGTGCAAGAAGCTCGAGTTGGATCTCACTGGGAATCGAACTGTTCTGATGGGTAGGGTGGCTGGAGTACTGACAAGTCAGATAAACGGGTGGGGGAGAATCAAGCGAAGTCTGAGGAGGAACGGCCTCCAGACATCGATGCTGCAAGAACCCGAACCAGAAATTAAGACGGAAGAGAAGGTAATATCGAAAATTCCCATTGAGGAATTCCATTCAGTTCCCGCAGAAGCCTTGCTGGAGGATGCCGGCGATTCATTGTTGATCGGCTTGGACAATCAACCTGCCAACGTTCAGGGGGATATCCTGACAATTCATGCACGAGTGAGTGATTTGGAGAGGATGGTTGGGACTATACTCAGAGGTCATGGAGGATCATGGGGGGATTCTGAAAGGGATCTGCTACTGAGGCTAGCAGACAGGAGAGGTTGGCCAATTGACGAGCAATTCGTCAGACACCGGATCCTAATGGTCGCGACCAACATCGCCGAAGTGAAGGGTGCAGCATTGGTCTCAGGTGTGGAAAACAAAACATTGGCCGAGGACACTGGGTCTACTATAGATAGAATCAGGTCCAAACTTTCATCGTTAGAATCAAACAGTGAATAGTTAGAATCACGAGGAACCAGAGAAGAAACCGAATCTAGGTTCTGAAATTTCCATCGTGACGTCTCTGAGATGCTCTATTGCATCCTCTGCTGCCTCTCCAGATGATCCAGACGAGATACAAGCCGCAACAAGGTCATCGTATCCGACTAACTCCCCTCCATTGGAACTCATTATTCCCAATATGACGTCTCTCGGATCAGCACCCTCGTTCGATTGAGCAGGAGTTGAATCAACTGGCTCGGATTCCTTGCTGATCGATACTTCTGGCGTTTCTTCCACCCTCCCTAGGGCTCTTGAAAAGGCCTTGAGAATCCAAACTCTGTAAGCCTCTGTATCAAATTCAGAGTAATGCTCTCGAGCCTTCACCATTCCAGAGACAAGGTCATTTGGAACCCCTGCAGTCCTCAANCCCTCCTCGGTCAGTTCCGCACCTTGTGATGAGGAATATGCTTCTAGACGCCTCAGAGTAGCATCAGCAGCCTCAACTAGCCACGACTTGTATGACTCGAGATCTATTTCGGTGAAACTCTCAGCCCTAATTGAGGTGAAAATACCACCATCTTCCGACTCGTTTGACTTTTGCCTACCCACTATTGAAACTAGTATCGAATCTCCTGTTTCGAACCTCGCCAGCAACTCTTCAGCATCAGGGTGCAGTTCAGGTTGGAAAGGAGCCACATCAAAGTAATGGGTGCCTGAAGGGTCTCGGACCTGTCCCCTGTAGAATGGCCCGGAGTCACCATCTCTCCTCTCCATCCTCTCCAGTCCCCCACAGACTAGGCATCTATTCACCCTGGCTCCTAATTTTGTGATAACAAAACTTGGATCGTATTCACCGACTCCTCTCTCAATCAATGACGACTCCGAATATTCTTGTGCAAAAATCCGCACCGCACTCTGTCTTGCTCTTCTTCCCCCATCTCCTGAAATCAAAGAACCACCTCCCATTTCTGCATCACCATTTCGGCTTCTTCAGCAGGTTTCGATTCCACAAGCTCTACTTTGTCCGCAAACAACATTGCTCCCTGTCCGTCGACCGCGCATCTGCCATGGATAGCCATTTTTCGGGCTAGCACACGTCTTCGAAGGTTGGAAACAAAAACCTCTTTGCCGATACTAGAAATCTCACTCTTGATTTTGTCCATTTTCATCCCAAGGAACTCCTCAGCCGGCTCCTTTCCTAGGAACAAGTTAGCATTAGAGACACCGTCATCCAATACAAAACGAAGACGCAGGTCTTCTACCCCTCGTTGTGCTCCATGCTCCGTACAAGAACCATCCCTTAGCATTCTTCTGCATTCTGGACATCTCTCAATTATCCCCGAGCCGCTGTTAATCGCGACTATGGTTCCCGAAGTTGAAATCCCCCTTCTAGAACCTCCCTGGGTAATTTCTGTTAGCCCAACCTCGACCCAATGATTCTCCGGGTCAATCTTTTCCCATGGAGAATCTGAAAGGCTTGAGACCTGTTCTAAACTATCTATCACCAAATCTGGAGAGCCCTGCCAGAACTGTACCCTTCCTCCTTCAATTCTAATCGAATCTCCGGGCGTTGGATCGAAATCACACCAAGCAGTGAGCCTACATCTTCCTGTTGGATCCATCACATCGCCACTTCTCACAACTCTGGAACTACCATCTTGGGACTCGAACGTCCTCTGAGCCCAATTCTCAATCTGTAAGGTAATCGAGACGTCCCTCATACCATTCCTTAGATCAGCAATACTTACCTTCTCAGACTCAACTAATTCTGACATGTCTGGGAATGCCGAATCGCGATATGTCTCTATTACAGTGCCATCATTGATTTGGATCTCGGGAGTTTCACGAAATTTCCTCACCGATGCTCCCACAATCTTAACCAAAGACCCCTCCTCATGTTCGAACTCTTTCCAAGAAAGGAAACCAATACTGCCTGAATCATCAGCAATCTTGCCTCTAACGATGGGTATCTCCCCACTTCCATCTTTCCTAACGATTACATCGGGCTTTGCAGACATGACCCTCCCGACTAAGTTCACGAAACCTTCGACTTCAGAAGCCTTAGCAATAGTTAGTGGCTCATTGCCAGTCGGAGGGACAGAACCTCCGCCCTCCTTCACGACAGTTACCCTGGTCGTTCGATTGATATTAAGCGACATCTTGCTGTTCCATTCGTTTACCGAGACCCCCTCAAGCCTTACGATCGAACCAGGAATCATCGACTCCCCTTTGTTCCCCCAGTCTTTGTAGTCCCAGCGAACTCTTTCAGAGGTAGCCTCATGGGGGTTGTCCTCTATCCATCCGAAAGCAATCTGCTGCTCTTCGCCCCTGACCATCTGGGTCCTTGGCGTGTAGGAAACTACTGCCACTTCGATTGTAATATTCCTATCGTCGGCACCCAATTCTGCGAATCTCCCAACTTTCTTCTCTTCTCGGACCGGTGCGGAAGGATTAGCCGTGGCTTCAACACCTGTAGAAACCTGGAACTTCCTTATCACGGACCTCAATGCATCCTCAGGGGGAATAAGGAAGTCCTCCTCATATCTAGCAAACTCCTTCCCAACCTCATCTTCATCGGCATCTGGGCACTCTTGCTTTACTACTGCTATCTGGTTTGCATACTTCGTCTGGTCACTCATGTCTATCGCCCGTATCAGAGATTGGGTGTCGAGACTATTTCAACCAACGATTCATTTGGCCAAAGATGCACCTGAAACGTCGTTATTAGGGAAACGATTGTCAGTGCGTGTTGGGGAAGACTCGGCACCTCATTACCTCCGGAGATGGCCGTTCGAATCGACGGTCTTTGAACGTGCCCATTGTATCTCAGGTCTACCGACGGCGTTTTCTCTGGATGCCTCTACGGATTGTCTATGGACGATTCCGAACTGTGCCATTTTGGAGTTCTGACTGCATCTGACAGAGCTAGCTCGGGGGAGTACGAGGACCTCAGTGGTCCGGCTATCGAGTCATTCCTCAAAGAAGCAGTTACATCGCAGTGGAAAGTAACTAGGAGACTTGTAGCCGATGAAAAGTCCTCCATCGAGAAGGCCATAATTGACCTCATCGACATCCATGGGTGCTCCGTAGTCGTTACCACTGGTGGGACCGGACCTTCCCCGAGGGATGTAACGCCCGAGGCGACCAAATCAGTCTGTGATAGGATGCTGCCCGGTTTTGGTGAGCAGATGCGTGCCATTTCGATGACTTATGTTCCCACTGCGATGCTCTCAAGGCAGACCGCAGGAATCCGGGGTTCCTCATTGGTGATGAACCTCCCGGGATCCCCAAGATCGATCAGAGAGATTCTAGACTCGATCTTTTCAGCTGTACCCTACTGTGTCGATTTGATTGGAGGTCCCTACATTACCACAAATTCAGAGGTAGTGGAATCATTCCGGCCCCCACATGCGCGACGCGAATGATTCATCCGAGGAAATGATTTCGGAGGGGTATGACGAAGATGAAGACGGGAGTTGGCAGCACCGAGAGAGCAAATGATGAGATCCGAGAAATAGAGGTAAAGCTAGACTTCACCAACAATGCGTTAGCATCTATCCTCTATAATCAGGGAAACACGCAGGTATTGGTATGCGTAACCCAGGCTCCGTCACTCCCACGATGGTTCCCAAGGGATTCTGACAGGGGCTGGGTCCATGCCGAATACTCCCTTCTGCCGGGTTCTACAGATACTAGATTCCGTAGAGAAAGAAGTGGGGCCAAGGGTAGGACGATGGAGATAGAGAGACTCGTGGCGAGATCCCTGAGGGGGGCCGTCGACCTAGAGCAACTAGGGCCCGTTGCCCTTACAGTTGACTGTGACATCCTGAATGCCGATGGAGGGACGAGATGCGCATCTATCACTGCGGCAAATATCGCACTCAGGCTCGCAGTGAGGCGTCTTATCGCTACAGGCGATTGCCTGCCTAAGGATAAGAGGCTGACTAGGGAGGAGGTCAGGAAGGGGGCAAAGAAGGAACCACTTACCCAGGAGGAGATGGACTCTCACGAGATGTTAGTGATGCCAAACGATGTGGCTGCCATCAGCGTGGGAATGGTTGACGGACAGGTTTGGACTGATCTCGATTACATCCTCGATAGCAATGCGGACGTGGACATGAATGTCGTGATGACAAGTGCGGGTGAATTCGTAGAGGTCCAAGGTACCGGGGAGGAAGCGACATACTCCAGGCAGGAATTGGATTCTCTAATCGATGCAGCGCAAATCGGAATCTCCGAATTGCACAGGCTACAGATAGAAATCCTCTCAAATGCAAGTTGATGGTGGGACTGGCCGGACTTGAACCAGCGGCCTCCGCATCTTCAGTGCGGCGCTCTCCCAGCTGAGCTACAGTCCCCGTAGCATCCTCGCCACCACAGTCCTGACTTCAAGCCTTCCTAGTACAAGGGGTAGTTAACAAAACCAGTTCCGGCACTAAGTACAAAGCCTCCTCGATACAAGAACGACCATGAGCCAGAGCCCACAAAATACAGTCCTTCGTTCGGATTACGATGCATCAATCGTCGGATTATACGCATCCCTAGTCGCAGGTGGGCTAATGCTTGCCTATGCGATATACTACGTCACCGTCGTTAATGTCAGCGACGACTACTCGTTCCTGACTCTGGGAATAATCACCGGTGCCACGGCAGTTTCTGTGATTGGTATGCACGAGTGGTTCAGACATCAATACGGGAAAGATAGGGTGGAGAATCCGATAGAGGAGTACGGTGGGGCGATAGGGGTTCTGATGGGGGCCCTATCAGCGGTGTGGCTATCTCGGTTCGCAGTATTCTACGGAAAAGAGATGAGTTGGATTGAAGTTCAAGATGGGGAGGTGTGGATGCCAGTTTGGCTGGCGGCACTGCAGACGGCAGCTATCCTCCTGGTGATGGAGATCAGTACATTCTCTATCCGAAGACACTCACTGGGGACCCTCCCTCGGACAGTGGTGGTGCTTGCTCCATTGGCTGTGGTTTTCAGCGGAGTCAAGATATGGCTAGATTACTCCAGAGGAGAGTTGGAGGAGTTCATCACCATCTCCGTCGTTCTTCTTACCGGTTCCGCGATCCTGTATTCACTCAGACTGGACAGAGCCGTACTTTACCTACTCGCCTCTGGCGCGGCAGTAGGACTCCCGATTTTCATGGCTCTGAGCTCTTGGGGCGAGACAGAGCACGCCAGCCTCCTGGTTCCCGCAGTTGTACTGGTTGGAATCACGGCTACTGATCGTAGTCTCTCCAAGAGAATGATAGAGAACGGCTCTGGAGCGGTCGTGGCCGCTATCCTATTTTGTCAGATTATCGCTGCCGACGGGACACATTTCATCATCGCGGGACAGACACTTTCACAGGAGCCATTCGGACTGACCTTCTGGCTTTGGGTCGCACTACTAGTGGGCTGGTTCGCTCCGACCACGATGCAGAGAACCCCAGCGATGCCGGTTGGACTTGCTCTTGCACTGGCCTTGCTCTCCGACGAGGCGGCCATGGTTGCATGGTTTGTGGGACTCTCCGCCTTTGTCTACCTAGAGACTCACCCGCTGGCTCGGGACTGGGTAGTCAGAGCCACATATGTCGCAATGGTCGTCTCATGGACGGTTTCCTCGTTTATCGGGGCCGGCGATCCCGAGGGTAACATCCTAGAATTCGGAGGACTAACCCTAAGCGTCATAGATGGCCTTTCTCTCGTACTCTTCCCAGCCATCCTGGCTCTGGGAATATGGGCACAATCCAGACACAGGCTAAGGTTCTACGAGGGGCCTTCTGTCCTGCTATTGCTGGCATCCTTCAATGTGGATCTTATCGAGGAGGCGCACATTCTCTTTGTCGGAATCATCTTGGTCGCGACCCTCTATCAACTGAACTCATTCCTGAGGATAAGGTCTGAAAACGAGGAAAGCCAACTTGATTGGGGCACAGAAATCGTATTCATGACCTTGATAGTCTCGCCAGTTGTTCTTTCAACTCTATTCTCGTCCTTTGATCTACAATCAGATGAAGTTGTTTCTAGAGCTCTCCCCCTGGTAGCAGCCATTGGCCTATTCGGGATTTGCCATAGATGGAGGAAAGACGGAGAGAGCCTGTCATTGAGGCCCGAGATGGCAGCCATCCTCTTCCTGATCTTAGTATTCCTGATGTCCAACATCGATGAAGCCTCGTCTACGGATGCCATCAGAATGACTCTTGCATGCACTGCCTTGGCCGTCGCCCTCCTGGCATTCGAGGGAGGGGCTGCATTCCACACTACGCCCTTGGAGAGGCTGATTGGAATCTCGTACCTTTCCATCGTCTCCCTGATATCCGCCGTGATTATTTCAGAAGAGGGTGCTGACATGCTTGCACGCTCCGCTAGGGACCTGTTGATCATCGCAGCCCCTGTCATAGTCAACTTCCGCCTCAAGACCATTCTCGACCTTTCTCAGGAGGCACGCAACTTTGGGACTCTGACTTTGTCGATACTGCTGATCATTGGTCTTACCGACACTTCCGGTGGGCTACTAGCCATTCCAGTATTCGTGATTGCAGTTCAGAGGGCAGCTAAGCACGTTTCCACTCCCGTGCTGGCTTGCCTGCCGATCTTCGCTGTAATCTACGCGTCCGTATTCCACTCAAACCACGATGCTAATGACATCATTTGGAACGCCATGGCAGAATTGCCGTACTTGGGGGAGACTACCGATTTGCTCGCTTTCGACACTCCGAGGTGGGTGTCAATCCTACTGTTCTCCATACCAGCCGCAGTTGCGTTCTACCTGCCCATCGAGAGGGCACGCGAGGAAGGGTCGAGATTTGGGCCAGAGCAACTCTTCGGACCCGCATTGGCTTTGTTAATGGGCATCGCCTTCCTTCTCCCTGATCCAAGAACGGCCCCGATTATGATCGTGGCTATCCTCACATACGTGGCGTGGAAGAATGGAGTAGTCCTTTGGTTCTGGATATCCCCGATAGCCTGGTTCTGGGCATCATCACAGCTTTTCGACTACATGGGAGATGGCTCCATAGAGCCCGCACTCGCTAGAGTCGTCGGAGGATTGGCCGGATTTTTCCAGTATGCTCTTGTGCAGAAGGGCGTGCTCTTGCAGAATGCAGTCCGAGATGAGGCACCCGAACAAGCTCAGCTGTTTGACAAAGCGGGATCCGTCTCGCGCGTATACGGCTACTCCTTCTTCCTGCTATCAGGAGAACTCACAGGAGCCCTGCCATTCATCGCTGCCCTATTCGCAGCATGGGATGGGCTCAGGAACAGGATCCCGTTGCTCCTTCACGGTTCTGTCTTCGTGCAGTCTGTGACACTTTGGAATTGGATTTCCGAAGACTTCCCCACCACTCCTCCCGATAACGCGCTACTTTGGCCTATTGCTATCGGAATCGCCATGGTATACATCTCTTGGTCGAGGAAGGACCCGTATGGCTCCGGGGAAATGATGACGATAATGCCTGATCTATCTGGAGATGATTCATTCGATATCGAGAAGGACTTCGGGCTGTTCGGATCCGCCTTTTTCCTAGTCGCGATGCTGCTATACTCGGCTTTCATCGATTTCGAGATAGCATTCGGAATTTCTATCGTTATCCTATCCCTCCATCACGTCGTCGTTGGCTTCAGCCGCGACCACGGTTGGAGGCGTATGATCAGTCTCGTGGGCATGCCATCCGGTCTGATATACACCGGCCTCGATCAGGGTGAGCTGACCTTGGTGCTCATGCTTTTCCTTGCGGCGCTGACCCTGATAGGCCAAGCGGTCCTCTATGCGTCACGTGGAGGGCTAGAGATTGGTAGCACAATCGAGGGTGCAACCCCCTTCGTCTCCGAGGTTGGTGTCCGCGATCCAGAGCCAGAAGAACCTCTGATGGACAAAGACGAACTCCCCGAGCCGGAGCCTTCCGAATCATCTGATCGATCGGATGAAATTGACTCTCCATCCGAGGAAGAAGAATTCGATCCAGAACCAGTCGAGGCCAGACCGCACTCCCCTCTATTCGCATCGGAAACGGCCCCCTTCGGGATCAGATTGGACCCTCCACTTGTCTCCAATCTAAGGGCAATGATCGATGCAAACAATAGCGTCGACTTCAGCCAGTGGTCACCGGTACTAGGAATCAGTAGCAACGGTGCTATAGTCCTGAATTGGGAGAAGAAAGCTTCCGAAGAAGAATGAGGTAAATACTCGCGAGCATATACTGCTCTGGGGAATCAGATTCACTCTTCTTCTGCGTCGCCGATCTTTCTAACGTTGACCGCATTTGGTCCCTTGGGGCTTTCCCCAACTTCGAACTCGACCAGGTCTCCCTCGCCGATCCTTCCCTCTACTTCGGTAGTATGGACAAAGAGGTCATCACCCTCTTCCCTTCCAATGAAACCAAATCCTTTCACATAGTTGAACCACTTCACAGTTCCTGTCGCCATGAACCCACGCTCCCAAAACAGGTTATTGAACTAGACTGATGATTCATGTCACTAGGACTAGAACACATCATCCTCGTCCGCAGACTCGTCGAACGAAATCATCCCACCTGATTTTCCACCCTTGCCCTTGGTGGCGGCCTTCTTTGCCGGCGCCTTCTTTGCTGGTTCCTTCTTGACCGGCTCCTCATCTCCCGTAACTTGGCTCTTCCTAGCCGCCGCAGCCTCCTCTTCCCTCTTCTTCAACTCCTCTGGATCTATTCCCTGCTGGGCAGCGAGCTTCGCCCTGCGCTCGTCACGGGCCCTGATCTCTAGCAGGCGCTGCCTTGCCTTGTCATAGTGTTGGAGCATGTACATTGCATCGTGCTCTAGTAGTGGGGAATCCGAGATTATTGTGATGTCCATCCAATCACCTTCCTCTGCTAGGTACTCTGCGAAGGGCTCAAACTTCAGGTCAGACTTCTTGATCTGGGTGTAGTGAAGGGCGTTACCCATCCTGTGCTCGACTCCTGCGAAGTGGCAGTAGAACGTGGAACCGCCGTAGGTTTCCCTTGCTTGATCGAATAGCTCCGCATAATCTTCGCTGGTCCTTAGCCTGCCATGCCCCCGAGCGTGGATATGACCCATATTCAAAACGGGCACTGTACCTTCCACGTGGTTGCAGACTTCCAGCACCTCCTCTACAGTGCCCCAGAGCTCCTGCCTTCCAGAGGTCTCAATCCCAACCAATGACGGCTCCGATTCGTGGACCCATGGGAATGCGGCGTAATCTTCTTCCTCACCTTCAACCCCCCATACCTCTCTGACCCTCTCTACAATTCCCGACATCACGTTTGCGACCTGTTCGTTCGCCTTAGTGCCGGGGTCGTACTCCCCATACGGGCCGACGTGGAATGTAAGGTGCCTGGCATTGATTATCTTACCAGCCTGCAGGCTCGTCTCCATCTTTGAAAGGGTCCTGTTCCTCTCTCTCTTTTTCCCTAGTAGCTCTGCGTAGTAAGGTCCGTGCATGTTCATTTCGAAGTCAGACTTCCATGATAGGATACCAGCTTGCCAGTATTGGTCGAAGTGCTGGGGCTGGATGGTTCGCACCGTCTGAACCTCCATTGCATCCAATCCCAGTACGGTGATGTCGTCCATCCCCTCGACAATGGTACGGCCCTTGCAGGAGAGGGGAACTCCTGCAGGCCCTAGTTTGAGTGGCATCCCTTTGGCCTCGCGGGTCCGGCCGAACGGGTGCCCCTTCAAAAGGGGTTTCAGGTGATGGCTTCGTGGGAAGAAGGATTAGCCAGATGCGGACCCAGCCGCAGAAGCGATTCCAGATGCTCCAGAGCCCGATTGGGGTAGCTCGCAGAGGAATCCTGCGAGCCATCTTTCGAAACCGACTTCCTTGCCAACTTCGATGATTTCTTGCCCCAGTGCGTGAGAGATACTAGCGACTCCCTTCTCGGGATCGAATGAGCATACTATTGGAACGAGGCTCCTGCTTCTGATTTCCCCCAGTAGATTGCCTTCTTCGATGCCCTCCAATTCAGCTAGTGCCTTCATCGCCTTAGGGCCGATGAATAGCAGGTGTATCTGTCTGATTCTCTCAATCACTGAACCCCATGCCTCTTCCAGACGTCCTGAGTCCCTGGGCATATCTACAACCATGACGGACTTGCAGCCCTCCAGCTCTGCGAATGTCAAGGATGATCCCCAAGCCCATTTCATAGACTCCCCTTCAAGGAGGCAGGAAGTTGATAGCACGAGCCAGTGCCTCGAATCGAGCATTCCTCTCCAGTCTATTAGGCCCTGATCGAATTCGCTAATCTCACTTCTTTCAATAATGAATTGCGCATCAGCCCCGAGCTCTATTGAGCTCTCCAAGATGGCGGATGCGCGATCGCTCCTGTCTCGGAGGCCTAATCCGACTATCCCCACTGGAGCCCCGGCCATGCATATCCCTCTGCCATGTTGGTGAAGAGGGTTGCCTACTCCAACTTCCATCTCAGTAGGGCGATTGCTCCGCCCATGCCTTCGAGCTGCTTTCCCGCATCGTGCTCTGTCGAAGCCTGAATCACCTTCCCACCCGAGGCCTCGACTGCTTCCGAGATCGACTCCCAGTCAGATTGCCTATCTTCAATCCGAAGAAGACCAGCCACGATGACCAGTGTCTCTACGGCCCCCTGTGATGCGGCATCCGACACCACCCCTATTCCATAGGCGACAGCACCATCCATCGAGACCCTCTTCAGAGCCTCCTCTATTGCTTGAACTTGCTCTACTATCGCATGCTCTCCCAATAGCGAGTCGGCCAATCCATCAGCTAGAACCTCGTTTGCTGCAGCCCTACCGCCAATTGAGGTCGGGACATTGACGATACTGTTTCCAGCCCCAAGTCCCCTCAATAGTTTCTCGAATCCTTCTCTGGCCATTCCCGGCCCGCAGATGATCAATGGCATCTCATCCGGGAAGACCATCCTCGTCTCCTTGGACACCTTCTCGAAGAACTCCTTGCTAACTGATGACGAGTCCCCTGTCCTCTTGCCTCCCCCCCTCATGTTGAACTGTGATACGTCCCTAATGCCATGAGTCGCGACTTCGAAGATCAGTACCTCATCGTTCTCCACAACTATCAGCCCGGAACGAGCCCTGCTTCCAGACGAGATGGCCTCTTTGATCAGGGACGAGTCGGACTTCGAAAGGCCCCCCTCACGAGTCAACTCTATGTCGTCCCCAGAAGAGATGACATGAGTATGGTGGCTCCCGATATCGATCTTGGCCTCCTTTATGATTCCATGCACCCTGAGGTTGTCTGTGAATGGCTGGAAAGCGGTTTCGGAGCACTCTAGGACAATCCACATCGGTTTCCTCTCGGCGCTCTTCGCCCGCCCATCCTCCTTCGTCCCTGTAGTTGAGTCCCTCCGATGCGACAGCATGCCCACTAAGCAGCCAGTGCCGCACACTTGCGATAGAACCCAAAGGTCGTCCTCGCTCTCAACCCTCAGTCTCAG
>QQSB01000037.1:19124-21161 GCA_003602515.1 Candidatus Poseidoniales archaeon
CATCGAGTCCAGTAGCATAGAAGATTTCGTGGAAAAGACATCCCGGATCAAAGATGACATATGGGTCTCATGCACCTCTCCTCTGAAGCACTCGGCTCCATCCGGACTGGGCGTCAAGAGTCCTCGGGGCGTGGGCGCAGTTAACCAACTCATGAGGTCAGGAGGATGTTGGTCCGGAGCAAACACGGACGGCTTGGGGTTTGTTTCTGCTTGCAGGCACATCGGCGTGGACCCGTCCATCGCTACTCTGCGAATCAGAGGAGGGGGTTCTGCCGCAAGATCAATCGCAGGGGCATGGTCATCAGAAGGAGGTTCGATCATACCGGAAACCGGTCGAAGGACTCTTTCCAGTGGGCCCTGGGATGATAGGATATTGGAATCCGGTCAGGCAGATCTAGCAGTCGATCTAGATGCCTCGCCAGCGGGAGGGGAATCTACAGATCTGGAGGGCGACATGCAAGTCTCAGTTTCCTATGCGAAGGGGGCATCAGCCGATGAGTTCGCAGTAATGATGCTGGCAGCCCAGCACCTACATGCATGGAAAACGCTCTTCGCCCCATCGAGAGAAAATGATCTGCCAAACCTCACCGAGTTCCTATCTCGGCTATGAATCGAGTTATCGGATCGGCGCTACTCCTCGTAAGCAATACAGGGAGAGAGGGTCATAATCCCGCAGAAGGCCAGAACCATGCCAAAATCCTCGGGAGCAAACGCCCCTCCTGCATGCCACAAGTAAGCCGTGATGCACAATGCACCCGATAACAAGGCTCCACCATGCCACGGTCGCAACTGTGAAACTTCCATCCCCAGGGCTCCTGTTGTTAGAAAAACTACGACCCCAATCAGACCCATCACTAAAGCGCCCTGGGCAATCATTTGCTCATTTGAATCCAGTTCAACTATGATCGGATCGCCATTAACCTCCTCATCGGTAAACTGCCCATCTACGGCTCCCTCTGCAGTGCCTAATAGGAACATTAGAAGTAAGCCAAAGAGTATCCAAAGAGCCCCCATCCTATTCATCCGATCCTTATCATCCAAACCCAACGTCTCATCACCGATTGCCATGGCTGGAAGATAACTCGAGGCTCCAAAAAAGATGACCATAAATATGGCCCAGAAGGCCATCCCATCCTCATCTAATACTACAGACAGGGCTACCATCAGAGCCGGAATTCCTACGGTTACGGCTATCCTTGAATTGGGAACAGAGAGAAAAAGGGCTAATCCGCCCATCCCAGTGGCAAGAGGTAGGATGTAGGATAGATTATTGTCACTAGTTCCCTGTAATGTCCAGATGGTGAACACTGCAAATATCCCTAACTGCGCTAAAGCCAGCAGACTGGGCATTGAGAAGTCGATCTTTGGTATTTTGTAAATGGCATTGTCGTCCATGGGGGCCCTTGGAACAATCTAGGTAATAATAACATCGATAAGCATAATTATTAGTCAAAGAGGGATGTTTCCATGCTTTTTTGGAAGGGTCAACTCTCTCTTGGAGAGCAATGGCCTCAAGGCCCTGACTAGGCACATCCTAGTCTGGGACGGCTCTATCACATCGTCCAGCCAGCCATGCCTTGCAGCCACGTATGGGTCACCGAACTTCCCCCTATACTCTTCAACCAGTTCCGCATGCCTCCCAGAATTGTCATCTGACTCGGCCAGCTCTGCTCTGTGGATTATGTTCACTGCCCCCTCGGCCCCCATAACGGCCAACTCGCCGGTGGGCCATGCCACGTTGTAGTCTGAGCCTAGATGCTTGCAACTCATGGCGAGGTAAGCCCCTCCGTATGCTTTCCTGGTGACAACGGTGAGCTTCGGGACCGTAGCCTCTGCGTATGCGTACAGCAGCTTGGCACCGTGCCTGATTATCCCGCCCCACTCCTGAACGGTCCCGGGCAGGAACCCGGGGACGTCAACGAAGGTTACGATCGGGATGTTGAAGCAGTCGCAGGTCCTGATGAACCTCGCTGCCTTCACAGATGCATCGATGTCCAAGCAGCCAGCCAGAACCGATGGTTGGTTTCCTATTACTCC
>QQSB01000038.1 GCA_003602515.1 Candidatus Poseidoniales archaeon
CCGAATGCCTCTCTCTCGGTGGCATACGAGTTCATGTCTGCAAGGCACCTCCTGGCTATTCCCACGCTCATGGCTGCGAGTCCGACCCTCTCATGCTCCAGGTTCCTCATGAGGTGGATCATCGACTCACCGGGATTCCCTACGACATTCTCTGCGGGGACGACGCAGTCCTCGAAGACCAGTTCAGCGGTTGTGCTGGCCCTCATTCCTAGCTTGTCGGTGATCTTCTGGCCGGATGAGAACCCCCTCATCCCATTCTCAACTAGGAATGTGGTGATTTCGGCCCTGCCCCTGTCGTCCGTCCCTGTCCTTGCGTAGAGCCAGACCACATCGGCTGGAGTTCCGTCATCGTCTATGATCCCGTTTGTAATCCACATCTTCCTTCCGTTTATTGTCCAAGAACCGTCTGCAGACTGAACTGCGCTGGTCTGCATACCGAGGACATCGGTGCCGTAGTCGGGCTCGCTCATCCCAAGGCAACCGACCCACTCGCCGCTGCAGACCTTTGGCAGGATCCTCTCCTTCTGCTCTTCGGTTCCGCTGTGAACGAGGTTGTTCACGAAAAGCTGGTCATGGGCCAGGAAAGCGAGACATAGGCCCGGATCTGAGTAGGATATTTCTTCGTTTACAATTGCGACTGAAGTGGCATCCATGCCAGCACCCCCATATTCAGGCGGAGCAGTGAGTCCAAGTAGGCCCATCTCACCCATTTCACGGAAAAGCTCCAGATTGAACCTCTCATCCCTGTCGTTTTCCAGAGCCTGTGGCTCGACCCTGTCTCTGACGAAGTTCCGAACCATCTCACGGAGCATCTCGTGCTCCTCTGTAGGATTTGAGATATCGATATCGCGCCACACGTCACTCATACATGTGCCAAGGGAGTCCTTCGTAAGAGGCATTCGTTCCGCGATACACTAGTTCCAGAATGCCGAGTCTTCCCAGGGCAGGCCAATAGCCAATCCGATTAACTCAAGAATTACAAAGTTCCACACCAGGTAAGCCAACACGGATGCTGTGAAGACTGCTAGGGAAGTGTTCACCACCCTCCTCCTCTCCCTCTTCGCGTCGTCGAGAGTGCATACGCCCAGATTGCGGAAGTACAGCACCAGACCAAATACGACCATGCAGAAAGAGACCCCATACAATGCGAATCTCACCCAGGAATAGTAGAGATCGTTTGAGAGCTGGTCTGCGGCGACAATGGCCGAAGAGCCTGCGAATAGGACCCAGATAACCGAGGGGAGACAGCAGAGGCTAGCCGTGAGGGCGGATGCTGCGACTATCTTAGCCAGTGGCCTTGTATTCTCTGCGTCCATGTTGATTACCTATGGTGTGACCCTTCTGCTGTCTCTGGGGAATGGGATGGCTTCTCTGATGTGGTCGGCTCCAGCGAGCCAAGTGCATACTCTGTCCACGCCTAGTCCGAATCCACCGTGGGGAACGCCTCCATACCTCCTGATGTCGATGTAGAACTCGTATGGATCCCTCGGAGTACCCTCCTCGTCTATCCTCTCCAGGATTTCGTCCTCTGACCACGTCCTCTCGCCGCCTCCGATGATCTCGCCATATCCTTCGGGAGCTAGGAGATCATGGCATAGCACGTACTTCGAGTCATCAGGATCGGGACGATGATAGAATGGCTTGGCGACTCTGGGGTAGTGAGTTAGGAAGTGCGGGACCTCGAAGTCTGCAGTCAGCACCTTCTCCTTGGAGTAATCCAGGTCCTGCCCCCATTCTATCTCGACTCCCTTTCCCTGGAGTATCTCGACGGCCTCGTCGTAGCGCATCCTGGGATACTCGCTATCGGCGTACCTCTCCACCAGGGATATGTCTCTCCCCAGGCTCTCAAGTTCTTCCGACCTCTCTTCTAGCAGATTCCGCGCGATGTTTCGCACGACTCCCTCTCCGTGCTGCATGACATCGTCATTTGACGCCCATGCGATCTCCATCTCAGCGTGCCAGAACTCCGTGAGGTGTCTCCTCGTCCTGCTCTTCTCTGCACGGAACGACGGAGCCATCGTGTAAAGTCTCTCGAGTGCGGGCATGGCAGCCTCGGCGTAGAGCTGCCAAGACTGAGTCAAGTACGCCTTCTTTCCGAAGTAGGGGACCTCGAATAGGGTGCTCCCACCCTCGACCGCCCCAGCGACGAAGTTAGGCGCCTGGTACTCGATGAAGTCCCTGTCACGGAAGTAGGAGTGGATTGCACCGAAGACCGAGCTTCTAATCTTCAGCATGGTCGTCATTCGGCTCGTCCGAAGGTACAGGTGCCGGTTATCCAATAGGAACTCCGTCTCGCCGCCATCAGCCTCTTCCATCGCTGACTCTGTGATCGGGAAGGGGCGGTCAGGATTCACTGGGCCGATGATCTCGGCTTCGGTTACTTGCAACTCGTAGCCGTGCTCCCTTTCGGTTGTCTCGACAACCCCTCTGATTACCACACTAGATTCAATCAGGGCGTTTTTGAGTGCCTCGAAGCACTCGTCCCCGACCAAATCCCTCTTTGCGACGCATTGTACAATCCCAGTGGAATCTCTCACGACGAGGAAACGTATCTTGTTCGATCCGCGTGTTCTGTGGACCCATCCCTTCAGTTCAACGTTTTCACCGTCATGCGAACCAGACCTGACATCTCCTATCCAGTACTTCTTCCCCATAGTGGCGCCCGTTCTGCCGTCTTGGCCCACAGTTATGAAACCTCGATTATGGGCAGGATGAATTTGGCGGGTCTGACGGGGTTCGAACCCGCGACCGCCCGGTTAAGAGCCGGGTGCTCTACCTGACTAAGCTACAGACCCGGCTCGGGATTGGCAGCCCCTCTTTAACCACGACGGAGGGCTACAGTCTGCCGCCGGGCTTGACGAGGGTTTCCACGCCGTCACTGGAAGCCATTACGACAGCATCGCATATCCCCACGAAAAGACCAACATCAACTACTCCAGATATCGCTGAGATCTCCCTCTCTAGGGATTCTGGATTGGAAATTGTGGGGCCGAATGAGCAGTCAAGGATGAAACCCTGATTGTCCGTGATGTAAGGGTCCTCGTTGCCCCCTCTGAGACTGACTTCTCCTGGGCAAATGCTGGATATTACGTCACTGACCTCTTCCCACAGTATTGATTCGACCTCTATGGGGAGGTCGAATTCCCCAAGGGTGCTGACCTGCTTGGTTTCGTCTGCAACCACTACCATCGACTTCGAGGCCTTTGCCACGACCTTCTCCCTAGTCAAGGCGCCCCCACCCCCCTTGATGAGATCGAAATTTGGGTCGAACTCGTCAGCACCATCGATTGTCAGGTCGAGGTTCATTGCCTCGTCGATGGTACGCAGTGGGATTCCTAGGTGCTCAGCCAGTCGTCTAGTGTCCTCGCTTGTCGGAACGCCGACGACTTCTATGCCATCCTCCTTGACCATCCTAGCAATCTCGATAATCGAGTATCTGACAGTAGAGCCGGTGCCAAGCCCCAGTGCCATTCCATCGGAGACAAATCGGCATGCAGCGATACCCGATTGCTCCTTTAACCGCTCTACGCCTACCATGCAACGACGAAAAGTAGGACGTGCATGATGGTTGCCCTAATCATCCGGTGGGTTCATTCGGTATGGTGCGGCCGCACATACGAGGGAGCAGGAGGGTCGCTGACAGTGTTAGACACTGAGGAAAGTCCCCTCTCCGCGATGCAGGCGTCTCGTCACAAGGCGAGGGTCCGGGAGGGCCGGCTCTGCAGCAGAAACGAACCATGCCAGGGGTACGATGAACCCGAAAGGGAGAGGTTTCCTGAGCGTGGCTGGAACGGGCAACCACGCCGGAGCAAGTCCAAGCAGGTCCGCAGGGCATCGACAGGACCGGGTAGGATGCAAAGTTGAATGCGACCAGCCGAAAGGTGAACAGAAAGGGGCTTACTCCCTGCACCCTCGCCCAATTGCCTAGTCGAAGACAACGGCGTCAACCGGTGATGCGTCGGAGATAGAACCGCTCTCCCCGTAGTCCTGCCAAGTCCCTATCTTTCCCCTCAGGGCGTGGGAGAGTTCGTGGTAAGCCACTATTAGGCTCGGCAGCAGGATGGAGCTAGTCAGGAGAGCCAGGACGAGGAGGAGCATCATCAGGACGAAGAAGTTCTGTAGTCCGGGAATTGCGACGAATAGCCCGGCGGCGAGGCCAGTACATGTCGTAGCGGTTGTCTCGAATATGGTCCTCCCGGTCCTGGAAACTGACTTCTGTATGCCCGCTGGAGTCTCTCGCTCGTCCTTGATGCGGTCAATGATGTGGATGGAGTCGTCGACCCCGATCCCGAATACCAATGTCCCAATCATCGCGGTGAACACGTTGACGTTGACCTTGTAGAACCACATCAGCAGAGGTTGCCACAGGACGACAACGCCTACTGCTGTCATTGTGAAAATCGCGAGTCTTGCAGATCTGAACAGGAATGCCATGACTAGGAGTAGTATTAGCATGGTTGCAATCGTGGTCTTTGACTGAGCCTGGTGTATTCCGTCATTTATGTCCAGAGAGACTGGTAGGCCCCCCGTTAGTAACGAGTTTGATACCCCGTCAATTCCGAGTGCGTTGCACATCAGTGGGGTGGAGCAACCGCCTTCATCCAGATGCCCGTCGATTGTCTCCCTGAGGCCTCCGGCTACTGCCAAATTGATGTATGGCTGGTTTACGTACACCAGTGTCTTAGTCTCCCCGTCCCCATCACCTGAGTTCATCAGCATGGACCTGACCTCCGGGCTAAGTGTGTCGAAGGCGATATTGACCATGTCCTCTCTGCTGCTAACAGAGTAAGGCCAGCAGTCCGGCCTTAGCGGATTGGCTGATTCGTCCCAGCATTCATCGTGAATCAACTCCCATAGGCTCTGATCATATATTTCCAATCCACCTATCTCGACGTCTACATGAACCGCCTTCAGGATATTCACAAGGCTTATCGTCGTGGTATTAGCAACGTTATCGATCTTCATTTCCTGCATATTCTCGATCGCATCCAGAATAGGAAGGTCCCGGATGGGGGCTGTTTCGTTCTGACGGCCCCTCTCTGTGGAATCTACGATGAACATATTTGTCTGGCCGCCCTCGAAAACTATGCTGTACTCCCTAAGTGCCTCATATGACTCAAGACCGGGAGGAACTTCGTCCGATGAGCCGGTGATGTCCTTGCCCAACTGTTCCTTGAACATCATGCCCCCCCAGATAGTCGCTGCGGAGGAGACAAGGATGACTAGGAGGGTAGCTTTGAGTGGCACCTTGCCAACCGCATCCCAGAAGTCGTCTAGAAGGGAGAACGTTAGGGTTGTAGAGAGTGTGAATCCCAGGATTAGGGAGCCGTCTCGAGTGAGGTCGGTGAAGAAGATCAGGGCCCCCATGAAAATTGCCGTGGAAACGACGTAGAATAGTAGGCTGTTTATGCCCAGGATGGTGCCGAAAACATCGGATGTGTCTATTGCCGATTCTCGAACCCTCCGAGGTAGTGACTTTGCTTCTGCGGCCTTCTCTTCGTCGATCCTCTTCCTCCTAGAAGAGTCTACGACGCTGGATCTGAACAGGTTTCTTGAGTCGCCCTTCCTGTACCTCAATAGTTCGATCCAGGCAGGCACCATAAGCATGGAGATGATGAAGGTGGTTGAGATTCCTATCAGGAGAGTCTTCCCCACCGTCCTCATAGGCTCTATGGGAACTAGGCTGTGCCACATCAGTACGCTGAATCCGACTATAGTTGTCAGAGCGGACAGGAAAATTGCGTTTCCTGTGGTCATTGCAGCCCTGACATTCGCAGTGAGGCTGATTTCGGGGTCGAATGGGTCCGGCTCGACGACCTCTTCGCCGTCACGCCTTGAAGCCCAGGCATCCTCTTCCATCTTTTTCAAAATCTCGACCCGATTCTCCTCTATCCGGTTTGTCAGGTGGAGGGAATAGTCCACCCCAAGACCCACCAGGATTGGCCCTGCAGAGATAATCATCGGAGTCAGCATGATGTCGAAAATGACTGTCGACCCGAATGTAACTGCTAGGCTCATCGCGATAGGTGTGCCACAGATGATCAGAACCTTCCAGCTGCGATGGAGGATGAACATTGTCAGACCCACAAGGCCCAAGCTGATTGGCAGCATGGTATAGCGCAGCTCCTCGTATATCGAGTCAGAAACGTCATGTAGAACGGGTGTTAGTCCGGTTACGGTAATCGCGCTCCTTGGCGGGATTGTGTCCAAACGCTCAGAATCCATGGTCCATGTTCTTTCCCATACCCTGGTACACAGATCACAATTGTCGGCTACACCATCGCCGTCCCTATCCTCGCTTGCAGAGTCAGAAAGTAAGAGAGCCTTAACGTAGGCGATGAATGCCTTGTGGTCTCTGATCTCTTCACCGGTCTTGAGATCGGTCCTTGGGGTGATGTCTGTATTGGTCATGTCGAAGGAAATTCCCATAATTACGACGCCAGTGTCCCAAATCCCGTCGTTATTGGTGTCCTTGACAAAGTTTGACAGGAGTTCACCTGAGTTATCCACGTAACCGTCAATCCTCTCCTGAGCACCGTCACCCTGCGGTATTGAGTAACCCTCGTTTGGGTTCTGGCTAGCAATAGCACAGCTTCCGTCTGAACTTGGAAGTCCGTACTTTTCAACCGCGCAAGAGAACCGGTAGTTAGTCGAGTTTGCCTCCTTGATTATCTGGGCCGGGGATAGTATCCAGACTACTCCATCGCATCCGGTCATCGGGCTATTGCAAGAATACGATCCACGATCCTCCTTATTGTAGTCCAAGCCCTTGCCATATCCGCTTTCACCTGCATTGTTGTCGTCTCCTTCGATCCATGAAATCTGATTCAGTATAGACGCGTCAGTGATGTTGTCTGTCCCGTGGTCCGCTCCTATGGCGGCATTGTCAGTCTGCACATAGAGAATCACGATATCGGTTGACCATTGAGTTCTGACCTCATTGAGGAGAGCCGTTGAGTTGGCCCCATCGGGAAGATAAATCTCAACATCACCGTTAATCTGATGCTCGAAATCCTCTGCCCTCCAGCCAATCAGTGCGGAAGCTAGCAGCAGAGTCACTATTAGGTACGCCGGACTCCTAAGAATTGCGCTATACGTCAGCTCGGCTGTCCTCTGAGCGATAATATGGGACGTATCAGAGACATCGCTCACCAATTGTCCCGCTGTGTCCATGAAACTCCCTATTGGACTATCCCTGACATCTTGACCGAACTTCGTGAGATAGTTGGAAACTGGGCTAATCCTCTCGAAGAACCATGCCCAGAATACTAGCTCTTCGTCCTGCTGGGGGGCCCCATCGCTCGAAGTCACGTTAACGTTCGCGAACCCAATCCAAATGAAGCGTTCGCATAACTGCGAACAGAATGAGTCAATTGGTAGGTGAGAATGAGACTCCCGTAGTCCGATGGCCTCAAGGACGATTAGTATCTCGGCAGTACATGGATCTAGTCACCGGAGGTGCTGGTTTCATCGGTTCCCACCTGGTCGATGCTTTGGTCGTGCAGGGCAAGGAGGTCCGAGTAATAGACAACTTCAGCAGCGGGAGAGAGGAGTTCCTATCCCACCACGAGGGGAGCGAGTCGGTAGAGGTCCACAGGGGAGACCTTCTGGACAGAGATGAAGTGATGTCTGCTATGGAGGGGATTGAGACCGTTCACCACCTAGCAGCAAATCCTGACATCAGACTAGGCACAGAGGTCACGGATACCGATCTTAGGCAGGGGACCATGGCAACGTACAATATCCTCGAGGCGATGAGGTTATCCGAGGTCAGCAGAATCTCATTTGCTTCATCTTCTGCGGTTTACGGGGAGGCGGGGGTGATGCCTACTCCGGAGGACTATGGCCCGGTAATGCCGATTTCCCTCTACGGTGCATCGAAATTGGCTAGTGAAGCGCTGATTACTGCATGGGCAGGAACATTCGGGGCACAGGGTTACATCCACCGGTTCGCAAATATCGTTGGACCCAGGGGGACTCACGGAGTAATCTTTGACTTCATCCACAAGCTGAAGAGGGATCCACGGAGGCTAGAGGTTTTGGGGGATGGGAATCAAGAGAAATCGTATATGTCGGCAGAAGACTGCGTGCAGTCTATGCTGCACGTGATTGGCTTGGACGAAGAGGGGACTGTCCTAAACAATCTTGGCACGGGGGATACGTGCTCTGTTTCCAGGATTGCCGAGATTGTGATCGAGGAAAGTGGACTAGAAGGAGTTTCGATAGATTACACCGGAGGCAGGAGGGGATGGGCGGGAGATGTGCCTAAAACCTATCTTGATGTGACTAAGTTACTTGGAACTGGTTTCGAGCCTACTGCCATGTCAGAGCAAGCAGTTAGGGATACAGCTCGAGTTCTAATTTCCGAGATCGGTCTTTGATTCAAACATGCGTCAAAGGGCCAAGCTAGGCCACATCCATCTTCCGTATTCATAACTATCAGTACGAGGGTGGGTGCATGAGTAAGCGCTGGTACCAAGAGAACAAGCGTGACCCATGGAGGAGGGATGCCAAGGCCAAGGGATATAGGGCCCGCTCGGCTTACAAATTGAAGCAGATCCATGAGAAGTTTGGAATAATCAGGAAAGGGGATGCTGTTCTCGACATCGGATGCCACCCGGGAGGATGGACCCAAGTGGCTGTGGAGGAGGTAGGGGACAGTGGATTAGTAATCGGGGTCGATATGCTTGCCACCTCCTCGATAGAAGGTGCTATCGTCATGGTGGGGGATATCACAGAGGAATCTACAATCGAGGAAATCGCTGGCCACTTGGGAAATCGTAGACTGAATGCGGTAATTAGTGACATTTCACCCAGACTCACTGGAAGATATGACACCGATCAGGCGATCTCACTGGAGCTCTCCACGATGGCTCTAGATGTGGCCTGTGATCTACTCCCCCCAGGAGGGTGCTTCGTCACCAAGGTCTTCCAGGGAGCGGGTATCGAGGGGCTTATTGATGCTGCAAAACTTCGTTTCTCATCTGTTAGCAGGTATTCCCCTACTGCTAGCAGAACAGCTTCCTCTGAGACGTATTTGATATGCCAGAAAAGGCTCCAAAGGACGAAAGGGGAGGTTACTGCCATGGAACATTTGCAAGGACACCTAGCATCGATCGGAATCGTAGTCGATGAAGAAGATGAGAAAGTCATTGATACAAAGGTCGGTTTCAGAAAGATCCCGAAGAGAGAATAGTTATTCCGAATCCCTATCATATGGCACTATGTTTTGCCACTCAGAGGCATCGGATCTCGATACCACAGCATGCACCCAATCATCGTCTGAACAATTGAATACCTCGTGCGGAAGGCCGGGTTCGATGTAGAACATATCACCGGCATTGTGGACTACTGACTTCCTGCATCCCTTTCCATACTCATGCCTGACGCTCCCCTTGAGGAGGTAAATCATCACATCAAAATCTACGTGGATGTGGGCCTTTGCTATTCCACCTGGTGGGATGTAAGCCCTATTCATTGACAGCCCCGTGGAGGGGGTATTCTTTCCTGAGAGGCCCGCTCCATACTCTATATTGTTCCAACCTCTGACCTTCTCTACTTCCCTAAGACTCCAGATGCCACCCTCGTCCTTTACAAAATCGGAAAGATCTGAATGGGCGCCGGATAGCCTCAATTCCTCTTCAACCATGGACATGTTGACTGGTTATATCTTTTCAAATTTCAGCAGAATAATGCCTGTTTGAGCATGTGATGTAGAAGAAAAAGCACAATCAACGCTAAAAAGGGACCCTAGTACGCCAGCAGGTCGATGGCCGGAGCAAGTGGAAGGGCAACTGTCTGTGCGTCCTCTGGGATGCCACTGGTGGAAAGCGAGAGCACCTCCTTCCCGTGCCCGGTTTGTTCTGCCCCCATAGGCAGGAGCCAGAGGTGCAGAGTTCAGTCAGTGAAGTACATCTGCCCACACTGCAGTTTCGAGGGGCCCTGAGGTGATTCAATGGGGCATGTAGTTGTGAAGTACAAGGTAACACTAGACCAGCCAGAAGATGGCAGTCCGAACTACGAAGAGATAGCAGGTGAAATATCCAATTTCGAAGAGGTCCAGGAAGTCGAGGTCAAACCTCTGGCTTTCGGAATGATGTACATCGAGGTTCAAGCGGTCCTCGGAGAAGGGGAAGGCATCGTGGACGGTTTTGAGGACAGAGTGAGGGCCGTAGACGATCTTGTTGGTCAAATAGAAGCCCTAGAGATGGGTCGACTCTGATCAGTAATGGTCCAAAGGCGATCTCATTATCTCACGCATCATTACTGTGGCATAGGCGCCGGCCGGCAGTGTGAACCTAAGGCGTAGAGATGCTCCCTCTGGATGCCACCTATCGCCATCCTTGGGGCCCTCCTCCCATCTCTGAGAAAGGATGTCGGCTTCTGGGGCCTGCTCTACGCTGATATCCCTGAAAGGTACGGATAGTGCCCTCCTGGTCCCAGAAGTAGTTAGCCTAGGGATCCGATTGACTACCCAATCAACCCCGTCCAGGCCTGCTTGACTAATGCCTGCAACCTCGTGCTTACCAGGCTCTGCTTCAGCTAGGGAAGAGTCCCGTCCTGGGAGGGTTCCAGTGACCACTAGTCTTCCGAGTTTGCAATTCCGACGACATCGCTCTAGGTTTGTAGGGCTTACATGGGCCATCTTGCCGACATCTATCCTGCCGTTGGTCATGATTGGGGCCACAAGGTCCCCCTCCTCTGGCTCGATTAGAGAAAGTCCGGAGGTGATTCTCTGCGAGAGGGAGTGGTTGAATGCCAATGATTGGATAGAGTGGACCATCAGGAGCTGGAGTGAGTTTGGTAGAGTCTTGAACGCACCGACGTAATCATCCGGCCTCTTAACCAGGTGCTGAAGCATTGATGACTCGTATCCAAGTCTCTGGGGCGCCAAATCCAGAGACTTCTTCGGGTCCCCATCCTCCCTCCATGATGTCCTGAATGCTTCGGCCTCTTCCCCCTCCCTAGAACCGGCCATTCCGACATAAAGATCGACTGCTCGCTCGAAGTCACCCTCTATCACGGCCGCGCCCACATGGGGGGTGACTGGTCGAGTTGATCCGAACCTCTGAGGCCCGATCCAATTCGGGAATGCGTCGGAACCCATGGACTTGGCTAGCCCATCTCTAATTTGGTGAACCCTGCTCATTGCCTCCTTGGCATCGATAGGGTTTCCTGATTCATCACAACAGCCCCTGACAGTGATAGTGAATCTATTTCCGTCATGATCGCCCATTGCGACCTTCTGGTGAGTCCTCCCAAGAACCTCGATCGTACTGTCTGGAATTTCTACTGATTCGACCTTCCTTCTTGGGGCGTCGATCACAAGAATCTGAGTAGTAATAGCTCGTTTGTCCTTCAGTCCGGAGCTGAAAATCCGGTTCTTGTTTATTCCACAGGCCCTAGCAAGTCTCCTGAGGTATCTATTAGTCTCCCAGTTTGTCATTGTCACCCTAGCTACCGTGAATCTCCCTTTGTCATCGAGGGCTGGAATCTTGGATGACTCCTCTACACGGAAGTCCTCCACCCTGGTCTTCAGTAGTCCCCCGATTCCCTCTGCGGGCACCATCCACGTCGATAGTCCCAGGTATTCCTCGATTTCTTTTCCCCTCAGGGAATCACCCCCTCAAAGCTTGATGCTTGAGAATTCCTTGGTGATCTCTGAGCATATGTCTTTGAGAATCTTATCTGCCTTCTTTCCTTTAACTGCGCGAACGTATAGTTCTGGATCATCGAGGTCGGGATGATTCTGGAAGTAGTTTGCATACTCTACATCGTCCCTTCCATTCAGACGGGAGCGGAACATCTGGAGCGCCGTGTGATTCCCGTCAATAACTCTGATTCGCAGTTCTCGACCCTCGTTCTTCATTACTTTGACTGGCATAAGACAGACGCGCCACTAATGAGGTCCTTTTGAGGTCTTGCATGCCAAACCCGAGCGAAACCAACCACAAACTTCCCCTAAGTTTTACATCGGGAGGTTTTGGGGGGTCCGATGTCAGGCATGGAAGCCATGACTAAACGATTGGCTGAATCGTTCGAGCGGATGTCATTGCCAATCCTATTGACGAGTCTTCTGTTGACTGGTTTTCTGGCATATTTCCTAGTGGGCAGCCTGGCTTTCACAACTGATCTCTCTTCGTTCGCCCCTGAGACTGATGCAGACGATGCTCAAGAAAGGATTGAGGGGGCAATCGGCACGTCTCCGCATCTGATATATGTCAATGTCAGACCTGCGACTAGCGAGGACCAAGTCGCCAACGTTCTGGAGATGCAAGCACTACAACAATTGGCCGATGATCACTCGATGATTCAATCTTATTCTGATGAGAATGGCTTTTTCATAGACTCTCAGATTAATGCCGCAGAAGTACTTGGGAGATTCTTGGAGCAGAGGAACCACACCGGGAATCTCTCAGAATTCAACGATTGGAAGGAGATGTTGGACGCGGTCCTGGGGAATGAGGAGTGCGGGGATGCGATTGGGAGCGACGAGAGGTCGATTGCTACTGCTGCATTCGCATCGTCTGCTCTGCTTCACAAAGATCTGGATTACTCCCCTGTTTGCGATTGGCTGGAGAGTGGGGAGGGCAACCCAACACCCACCGCTAGCAGCACTTTATGGCTCATAGAAATTAGCGGGGAGATAGAGAGTGATGATCGCCAGAGGCATGCAAATCAGATCAGGGCGATGCTAAGTGGGGGACCGATACTCGAGTACGGGGTAATCTCGGACGATCTGATCAGCAACGACATCAACGAGTCTACGCTGGACAATCTGGTTTGGCTCATCTTCCTCGCAGTCATCGTCGTGGTCTTACTACTCGCACTCACATTCCGTTCGGCGACAATGGTTGCTGCCCCCCTGGTAGCGCTACTGGCTTCCCTAGTCTGGACTTATGGTGCGATTTCTCTGATGGGGATGCGTTTCTCCATCCTAGAGATTGCGGTTGCACCAGTGGTACTCGGGCTCGGAATAGATTACTCGATCCATCTTCAGAGGGCTTACGAACGGGCAAAGGAGAACTCGAGCAGCTCGGCTGAGGCTTGGGCGAAGGCTTTGATGGAACTGAGAGTCGCCCTCTCACTGGCAGTAATTACCACGGTGTTCGCCTTCCTGGCCAATTCTCTTTCACCACTCCCGCCACTAAGGACGTTCGGCGCCACTCTGGCACTGGGTGTCGTCTGCGCTTTCCTTGCAAGCACGGTCACTGTGGGGGCGATGCACGTTTTCGTCGAGAGGACGATGGGGGCAACTCGAAGCAGGGGGCTCGAATTGGGGAGTCTAGCAGAGAGGGGGGCCGATTTCCAGAGAGGCAACGCCCCACTCGTCCTCCTGTCAGTAGCGATAATCACTGCAGGATCTGTAGTGGTGGCGATGCAGGGCCTGGACACGAGTTTCGAGTTGACGGATTTCCTCTCTGAGGACGAGATGGAGATTATGGAGATAAGGGAAGACCTCTACCAGTCATACGAAGTAAACGCCCTGAAGTCCGTCTACATTATTGTTGAGCCAGGTGTCGGAGAGGCGTCATTCGACAGTGAAGAAGTCCTAATCGAGGCATTGGGCGACTTGGAGGACGCGCTCGCCAGAATGGAAGGGACGGTAGTTACTGAGGCGCCTGGGACCAGTAACGAATGGGCGTCTTACGACAGTATTTACAGAATCGTGGCCGATGCGATAGAGCAGGATGCTCGATTCGGTTCCGAGCACAACCTAGAGGTGTTCGGAGAGGACCTGGCACCGAGCGAGAGTTTCGTCGAAGGGGACCTAGCAGCGGCCCTATCCTCCCTCTTATCGAATGACACCGTAGGAGACCAACTCAGGGGGACAACATGGTCGGAGAGGACCTCTGAGCACGTTGGTTTGACCGAAGACGACTCTGCGATAAGGTTCCTGAGAATCAGGGTCGATGTTGAGGCGCAAAGCAGTGCAATGGTTGAGCAGATATCAAGCGACATGGAGGAGGAGTCGTTCATCGTCTCAACCGATACTGGCGGGAGAGCATATGCCGTGGGGGATCTGATGACACTGTCCAACCTCCTTTCGGGGCTAATCTCATCCATCGTAAGTTCGACAGCAATCAGCCTCACCGTGTCCCTACTGGTGCTAGCAGCGCTAACCAGGAAGGTCGGGCAGTCCCTCTTAGTAATCCTCCCGGTAGGTCTTGCAGGATCATGGGTGGTGGGCTCTATGGCGGTTCTTGGGATAAACTGGAACGTCCTAACCATTATGATAACGGCACTAACCATTGGCCTGGGTATTGACTACTCCATTCACGTTTGGAGGAGGTTCGAGTCGAACAGGGCATCAGGGATGGCAATCTGGCCGGCAATGAGGGACATGTATGCAAATACCGGATCGGCCCTCCTAATGTCCGCAGGGACCACTATCTGCGGTTTCATGGTACTTCTACTATCCCCGATTCCAGTGATTAGGGACTTTGGGGTAGTCAGCTCAATCTCTGTGGCTTTCTCCCTTATCCTTGCACTTCTGGTACTGCCTGGGCTGCTAGCGGCTGAGGTAAGGACCAATGGGAACGGAGCAAACTAGGGGACTTCGACTAGATTTTCCAACTCCAGGTTCTGCTCCCTCGCCAGAAGAAGCATGGCGACCTCTAGGGAAACCGGACCCAGCGCCCTCCTCTTCCTCTGCGCCCTGCGGATTACCTCCCTCTTCCCCAATCCTGACATTGAAGCTATCCTGGAGGCCAGCTTACTATCCGAATTGTCCTCCGAATTAGGGGCATCTTCGGGAGTCGAAGGGACTGGTTCTTCCGATTTTCTAGTCGCCTTTTCTGGTTGCCCTAGAGGGGGTTCAGGGATCACTTCGACTCTTGACAAAAATGGCCTCCACCCGAGTTCAGGGGTGTGTTGCATAGGGTTGAGGCGCGGCAATAGGGAATCCGACTCTCCAACCAGCCATCCAGAATGATGCAGCCTCCGCACGAGGGATTGGGCCACCTCCGGAGAGAACCATTGCATCTCCAATGACCACATACGAGATAGGTCCCTAGAGGAAACACCCTCCTCGCCCCCTCCGCTGAAAGAAGAGTGGAGTAACTTGGAAATCTCGATTTCTACGTCTGAAGACATGTTTCAGGCCTCGCTAGTGGCATGTGTGCTTCATGATTGCCCCGAACAATTTCGCGCTTGGTTGAAGTGTGACGCCTCTATCCGCGTGCGGTTTCTATGCCCAGGGAGTACGTTGCACGCGACCCGAGAACGGGGAAAAGAATCGGAGTTGGCAAAAAGGGAGGAAAGAAAACAACCGGTTTTGCTGCCCTTTCACCCGACAGTGGACCCTGGCAGTGGCTGGAGATCCCAGAAATACTCCCTCTTGCAACCGGAGAGTCTGACAAGGTAGAGCTCCTGATGGATGGAAAAAGATGGAGGCTAGGTAGAATTGACGCAATTAAAGCCCTTAGCAAAGTTGGGGAGAGGGATGCTGAGAGGGCTTACGAAACCCTAGTTGACGCACTTGAAGATAACTTCCCGGACGTGAGGATTGCCGCCTTGAAGGCCCTCCCCTCATTCGCACTCAGAAGGCAGGGGATACTTCTCCACTGCCTTTCTGACAGGTTGCTCGACGAAGAGGAACCGGTCAGAGAGGAGGCAATGAACTGCCTGAAGAAGATAGCCCCACTTTTTCCCTCGGGATGCGAGGAGATCATTCGAAGAGAGTTAAGGGACGAGAGAAAGAGTCATCGCGATAATGCATTCGCAACACTCAATCTTACTGCGAGAGAGTGGCCAGAGGTAGGTTGCCTTCATCTTGACGAGCTCATCAGGGAGGAAGACGTAGATCTCAGAATCAGAGGATCAATGGTCCTCAGAACGGTTGCATCAAAGGGAGGCGCAGAGGCATGGGACCTCATCACATGGTCGCTCCAGGACGAAGAAGTCAGGGTCCGGAGGAATGCGGCCAAGACATTGACTATCTTAGCCGATGTCGAACCCAGAGTTGCCGTTATTCTGGTCGAGTCGAGCCTTGGAGAGAATGACAGGACCATCAGAAACTCTGTCATCAAGGCACTTAAGAAGCTCGACATCCAGAGCCCCAGGGTCGTTCAGATGATACTGAAGGGCGCGTCGGATGATGACCTGGAGATGAGGAGGGCCTGCGTCAGTCAGATTTCCATCATACTATCTGGCCAGGAGCTACGAGAGGCTGCTGGAGAACTCCTGAAGAAGGAGAAGGACCCTAGCCTCAGAAAGAAGCTCCAGTCCCTTTCTTTGGACCCTGACTTCGAAGGCTCCGAGGCAGAGAAGAACCGTAAGCTTGCGCCTGCTGAATATGTACCCAAAGAGGATGAGGATATGCCTCCCACCAACCTCCTGCCCATGGGTGAGGATGATAAACGCCAGTCAGGTCGGCCGGCCAGCGAGGAAAGCAGATGACTGACGAATTCGACGATAAGTTGGCTCGATTCGAGAAACTGTGGGACGGAGTCACCCCCAAGGGAGTGAATCGTACCAAGGCCCTGAAGTTCCGGCAGTACATGAGGAATCATGTCCTCCAGAAGTTCCACAAGCGCCGGAAGGACCAGTGGGCCAACGCAGACAAGGGCCACTACAACCACGGCTTCTCGAGTAAAGACCAGTTCCTGACAAAGGATAATTGCAGGAAGTACTGGATGGGAGAGCTACAGAAGGACATCAGAGAAGCTGAGACCTGGTCCTGAGGCCGAACGATGCCCCCAATTACATTCAACGACTGGGATCTAGAGAGCAATGTCTCTGATGCCATCAAAGGCATGGGCTGGGAAGAGCCGACCCAGATTCAAATCGAGTCGATTCCAGTAGCCCGCAGGGGCAAGGACGTAGTGGGCCAAGCCCGGACCGGTTCTGGCAAGACTGCCGCTTTCGGCATCCCCATTATTGAGTCGTGCAAGCCAGATGGCTCCTTGCAGTCCCTCGTACTCTGCCCCACAAGGGAGCTAGCGGTACAGGTAGCAGAGGAGATGTCCAAGCTCCAGGGGAAGAAGAGCCTCAAGATTGAGACGGTATACGGAGGGACAGACTTGGAGAAGCAGGCAAAGCTGCTCGACAAGGGGGTCGATGTCATAGTAGGGACTCCCGGAAGGGTCATCGACATGAGCAAGAGGGGTCATATCGACCTCCCGGCTATCGAAATATTCTGCCTCGATGAGGCGGACAGGATGCTGGACATGGGATTCTTCCCAGACGTCCTGTGGATAGTGGAGAAGATGGTCGGAAGAAGGCAGACCCTTCTTTTCAGCGCCACATTCCCCCAAGAGGTCCTTGATGCCACGGAGGAATTCACCAATGATCCCGTCCACGTGATGAGCGAGGACCTCGAGGTCGAAGTACCTGAGATCGACCAATTCGCGATAAAGGTCGGCCGACTCAACAAGATGTGGGCCCTCGGGAGAATCGTTGCGAATATGTCCGAGGGGGACCAGATGCTCATCTTCACCAACACGAAGAGGATGGTCGACATGCTGGATGAGAGGCTGGACAGGCAGGGAGTCGACTCAGCGGCCCTACACGGAGACATGGCGCAGAACAAGCGAGAAAGGATCCTAGATGGTTTCCGCGATGGCAAGAAGAGAATCCTAGTAGCCACCGATGTTGCTGCAAGGGGACTGGACGTTGATGGCATCACGCACGTGGTGAACTACGACCTCCCCGATGAGACGGAGTCGTACGTACACAGAATCGGACGAACCGGCAGAATGGGCAGGAGCGGACAGGCCTGGAGCTTTGTCGGAGGTTCGGAAATGTCACAACTCGATAAGATCGCAAACACTTGGGGGATGACGATCCCCCTGGTGGAGGCACCAGAACTACCTGACGGATCCAAGGAGATGGCCAGGCAGAAGGAAGACTGGGACGAGCTTTCAGACTGCTTCGGGATGGTCACCGTGAGGGTGTCACTAGGAAGCGGTGATGCCAGCAAGCTCGCACTCGCTGACTGGATTGTCAATCAAGCAAGAGTCCCAGAGGTAGCCATAGGGGAAATCTCGATGGGCGATGCCGAGTCCACAGTAGAGGTGCACGTGAAGAAAGCCTCGTACGTGATCGACGTGCTGAAATCCAGAGATTTCGAAGGGAGAAGCCTCCGGCCAGCGATAGTAAACTAAGCGAGTATCGTTAGGAAAATTTCGATTACTCGGGAAGGACCTTCCGCATCCTAAATATATCCGGACTAGCAAGACCCTACATGGCTGACGGCAAGGGGACCAACGCGGCCAAAGATAAGCAGGCAGCAGAAGCCGCGAAGAAGAAGGCAGACGCGGAGAAGAAGGCCGCAGAAGCCGCGAAGAAGAAGGCAGACGCGGAGAAGAAGAGGCTGCAAGAACAGAAGAAGTCTGCAGACGCAGCTGCCAAGGAAAAGGCAGCTGCCGAAAAAGAGCTGGAGAGTGCCAAGAAAGCCAGAGAGAAGGCCGAACAGGAACTCAAGAAGACAACAGAGTCAATCAGAGACGCGTCCCAAAAGATTAGCGAACTGAAGAAGGCAAAATCTGCCACCGAGAAGGACCTCAGGAACCAGGATTCGGCCAGGAAGAGGGCAGAAAGCGACCTCGCCCGGAAGAAGAAGTCAAGCGGCGCGGAGGCTAAGCAACTGGAGAACCTAGAAAGGCAGGTGAAGTCAGTCAAAGCGAAGCTCGAGGATTCCAAGAAGGCAGCATCGGACGCGAAGGGCCGTTTGGAAAAGGAGATGGGCAAGTCGAGGGAAGACTCGAAGAAGATCGGTGAACAGTCCAAAGAGCTGTCCACACTCCAAAGCGACCTCAAGAAGTCGGAGGGGGAGCAAAGGAAGGCCGAAGGAGACCTGGCTGCCGAGTCGAAGAAGGGAGCGTCCCAGAAGGCCAAGCTGCAGCAGATTTCAGAATCAGTAAGGAGCCTGAAGCGCAAGATCTCGGACTTGGCGAAGACGGTCAAGGAGACTAGAGCGAGGACCGAGGACGAGGCAAAGATGCTGAAGGACTTCGAAGGCAGGCTCGCCGAGGAGACCAAAGCCAAGTCAGAGGCGGAGAAGAAGCTCGAGAAGGCCAAGAAGGCGACCGACTCAGCGATCTCGAAGAGGAAGGAGGCGGAGGCAAAGACAAGGGAGGCGGAGAAGACATACCAATCCACTGTCAAGCCCAGAAAGGACGCCGAGGACAAGGCCAAGAGGGCCGATGCCGACAGGAAGAGGGCAGAGAAGGAGCTCGAAAAGAGAGAGGGAGTCCGGAAGAAGGCCGAGGCCGATGCGAAGCAAGGAGTGGCCGACAGGAAGGCCGCCGAGAAGACCAAATCGGAGGCAGAGAAGGCGAAGGCCGAGGCAGAGAAGGCCCGCGACGAGAGCATCAAGGGCACGGACAAGGCAAGGTCGCTCCTCTCCGAGTCACGAGCCAAGATGAAGGCGATCAGCGACGACCTGAGAAAGGCCGAGGCCCAGAACAGGGCCGCCCAGGAGGGCTCGGCCAAGGCCAAGGCCGAGGCGGACGAGCTATCCAAGAAGGCAGCAGCCAGCAAGACGAGCGCAGAGAGCGCAGTCAAGAGGGTGAAGGACGAGAACAAAGCCGGAAAGGAAGCCAAGGCCAAGCACGCCGAACACAAGAAGCGCGGCGAAGCGGCGAAGGCGGCGGCGGCCGAAGCGGACAAGGAGAGGGACAAGGCGCTGAGCAAGCTCGAGGAGGTCACCAAGGCCAAGCTGGCATACCAGAGGAGAGCCTCGGAGGAGAGCAAGAAGAGGGAGTCACTGGAAGAGGAGACGCGCCAGAAGAAGAAACTAACCTCGGACACCAACAGGAAGGCGGAGTCCGAAGCGAAGATGAAGGCGGAGGCCGAGAGGAAGGCGAAAGCGGAGGCCGAGGCGCACAAGAAGGCCAAGGAGGGCCTCAAGGCGGAGACGGAGGCGTGGAAGGACGCAGAGAAGGAGCTGGGCAAGGCCACCGGCGCCCGAAAGAAGTCGGAAGCGGAGGCATCGAAGGCACAGAAGGAGAAGGAAGCCACCCAGAAGGAGTACCAAGACGCCAAGCAGAGCAGGATCGAGGCCGAGAACGCATCGAAGCAGGAGGGCCGCGACATGAAGGAGGCACAGAGGCGTGCGGAGGCCGAGGCGAAGGCCAGGCGGGACCTCGAGAAGGAGATAGACGAGGAGGAGAAGCTCAGAAAGGCCGCCATTGCGAAGAAGAAGGCGCTGAAGAAGAAGAAGCTCAGCGCCGAGGATCTGGCCAAGGAGGAGGCTCGGAAGCGCCAGGCGGCCAAGGACAAGGTCAAGAAGAAGGCGGAGAAGAGGCGCAAGAAGGCCGAGGAGACCCGCCAGAGGAAGAGCCTGGCAGAGGCGGAGGCAGAGCAGGCCGCAGAGGTGATCAAGCTGGAAGTAGAGCTGAGGCTGAACGACCTGAAGACGCAGGAGGGCTCCTTGTCGAAGGAGGACTACATCAATGCCAGGATCAAGATCAAGGCGATCACCGTAGACTTCTCGGTCATAGGCGACTCGGGAGGCAGGGACGACGACCTGCAGCAGATAGACGGGATAGACGACTCCCTGGAGAAGAGGCTGAACACGCTCGGCATCACGACGCTGGACCAGCTGTCCAAGATGGACGACGACATGTCTGACGTGGTGAACGACGCCATAGAGTACATGCCGGGCAGGATCCGGAGGCAACTCTGGTCCGACCAGGCCAAGATACTCCTCGAGTGATGCAACAGACACCCCTAAGGGGTGTCTGAAATCGGAAAACAGAGTTATTCTTGGATAATATCAAAAGCGGAATTTGACGTTAGTCCACTTATGCGAGCGCAAGCAAGGGCCTCCATCCGGGCGCTGACCCTGATCCTGCTCATGCTGACGAGCACGCAGCTGATACTGCTAACGTCACTGGACTTCTCCAGCGAGGAGCTCGGCGAAGCCCCGCTCAGGTCGGAGACCCTGGACAACTCAGGGGTGGTGTCGATCGACATCGGGAGCAACCACGCCTGCGTCATCGGGACGCTGGACCAGATGAAGTGCTGGGGGAGCGGCGAGGACGGCAAGACCGGGCACGAGAACACTGCCAGCTACGGAGACGACGCGAAGGAGATGGGGCAGTACCTCATGTTCACCGACGTCGGCACCGGCCTGACTTTCACAGACGTCGGAGCCGGCCAGAGGCACACCTGCGCCCTCGTCAGCGACGGGTCCGTGAGGTGCTG
>QQSB01000039.1:0-7012 GCA_003602515.1 Candidatus Poseidoniales archaeon
CAATACCGATCCTCGTCTATGTGCCACGAGGAGTTTCCAGATTCGTACTCGCCGGTGTAAGAGTACTTGTTGAATGAGGCCGAACCTGTGTTGATATTAGGCGACGATGTCTCAAAGTCATTGAAGTAGATCACAGTGTCAGTTCCGCCGAGAACCTCCCTAACCTCCAGATCGACGTTTAGACTACCGTCATCGATGGGCATTAGGCCAGTGTTCTTGACCGTCACGTTTACCCAGCGATTTCCCTCTCCAACGATGCTTTGGAATGTGGCAGGATCTTTTACTGACGGTTCAATCTCTACTCTTGTGATTCCAAGATCGAAGTTGTCCAGAACAAGCACTGACAGATAATCACCCTGACCAGCGTATCCCTGTGTGTCCAGCCACATGGCGTTATTCGAGAATCTGTAGGTGTAGTCCTCCTGCCCGATAACTACCTCTAGTGCGCTGTTCTCTGCGCCTTGTAGTTGTCCTGGCATTGCCATAGTTGGCCTCCTGCCAACATCGAAAGATAGAGGGTCAAGATACGCGTTACTATCTGGGTCAGCCAGAAGAATCTGCACGGTGTTCAGGGCACGGAGGTTTGGCCGTAGAAGGAATGTCTGATTCTGGACGGTTGACTCCTGGGTGTCCAGCAGGGTGAGGGAGGTCGGGACGAAGAAGTCCAGCTCTCCGTCTTGGTTCACATCGGCTATGGTCACCGAGGCCCCCAAATAGTCGCCGAAACCCACATAGTTCTGCGTGTCCCAACCTGAGGATGTCTTGGTTGCGTAGGAGACATTCCCAGTGATTCCGTCTACTGCTGCGATTATGTCGATCTCATTCACATCATCATCCGGAGTAGAGTCGGCGATGTCCAGTCCATACATTGGGAAGTCGTGCTCTGCATCGAGAGTGAACTCATGGATGGTCCCTGAACCGGTTGGATCCATGGGATTTGGGTACTGTCCCGTTACGCAGTCGTACTCCAGAACCGTCATGTTGTCGTAGGTTCCTGAAGAGTAGCCTACGCCGGCATTGTAAGGAGGCGTCCTGAGTAGCCAGATATCTAGATCCTCGCACTCCCCTGGCACGGGGTCTCCCGTGAGCGGGTTCTCCAACAAGTCCTCGTTCCAATTCCCGAGCTTTAGGTACTGGTAGAAACCACTCGTGAGCGGAACTGAAATCGGGGCATGTTGGTTCGCGGGTATACTGTAGTCTGGACCCTTGTAGATCTGGATGAACTGATTTGCGAACGTGGAATCGGTAGAGGAGAAGACCACGTCAGCATAACCATCGTCATTAATGTCCCCGACATCTAGGTCTGCTAGGTATGGGTTGATGATCGTGATTGTTTCGAACATCTCCTCCCATTCGTTTACCCTCTCATCGCAGACTCCCTTGAGGACTGTTAGGTTCGCAGGCCTGATGAATGTCTCACCGACGAACCTGACGTTCTGCTGGTAGTAGATTACGTCATTCACGCCATCTCCATCGACGTCGGTAATCTCTACTCTGTTCCCATCGGCCACGTCACGGAAACCGGCCCTGAATGAATCGTTGTTCGAGATCTGCACGTCCTGCCTGTCTGCGAATCCTCCGTTCCCATCATTGTACAGGAAGCTGATGAAGTGCCCGAAGCCGCTCCCTGATGCGATGTCATTGTCCCCATCGCAGTCCAAATCGCCTATGGAAATGTACAGTGGGTCCCTCTGTACAGCATATTGAGTGGTGTGGGAAGCAGAAGCGTACGGCACTGCCGAAACGAAGAGCGAGGCTAGCATCAGGAACACTAGTCCCACGGCCCTCCTGCTCTTTCCATGCTCATGGTTACCAGTCATACTCTCGTTCATCATGGTAGTTCGGACTTTCCGACCACTCTTATGCATTACCGAAACGTGTTTTTTTGATGCATTAGATTAATGCTGCTTTGGTTACTTCATCTCAAGCCAACTGGGGTTGGGCGAGTAGCTCACTTCGGAACCCCCGTAAACCTTCTCGAGCCTCCCCATTATCCACAGCCTGTCTAGAAAAATTTCGAGGTCTATTCCCTCTCTGTTCATGCGCTCCCCAACCATTACCTCGATTGTGCTGACTCCCAGCGAGGAGTGCCCGTGTTCCCTCACGATCAGGGTCAGGAGAATCTGCAACCATGCTTCCGCCATTGGGTCTCCTGATAGGTTGTTGCTCAGAGGTTCTAGATCCTCTACTTCATCTAAGAATTCCATTATTGCGCGAATGTCCGGGTCTGTCTTCTCGGAGATGCCGTATTCTTCGGCCTCGGATTGTAGATTCAAGTCCCCTACCCGCCTCACTATCGAGGGTATCCTAGAGGGGTCTGGTGGTGGTCCCGGTAGACCTTCTTCTTCGGATTCTTGCTCTTCTCCTTCCATTCTACATCCTCATTTCTAACCTATTAGACTTCAATCCTTTGCAAGGTTTCTCAGAACCGTCTGGAGTATTCCGCCATTCCTGTAGTATTCGACCTCAACTGGAGTCTCTAGTCTAACGATTGCCGGGAATATTATCTCTGTCCCATCGGCCTTACTCGCTGAGACCTCGATCTCCGAGAAGGGCTCCAAGTCTCCCGAAGCAGGTATACTGAAGAATTCGGTTCCGTCTATCCCCAATGATTCAGCATCATAGCCCTGGGCGAAAGCAAGTGGCAGGACTCCCATTCCGACAAGATTTGATCTGTGGATTCTCTCGTATGACTTCGCGATTACTGCTCTGACTCCTAGAAGTAGAGTGCCCTTGGCTGCCCAATCCCTGCTGCTACCGGAGCCATACTGAGATCCAGCGAGGACAACAAGTTGTGTCGAGTCCGCAATGTACCTCTCGCTGGCCTCATGGATAGGTACCACCTCATCTGTTGGGAAGTGGGTGGTCAGACCACCTTCTGTCCCGGGGGCTGTCTGATTCCTCATCCTAATGTTTGCGAACGTTCCCCTCACCATGACCTCGTGATTTCCTCTACGGCTTCCAAATGAGTTGAAATCCCTCGGTTGGACGCCTTTGCCGACCAGATACTGACCGGCTGGCCCCGAGCTTGGGAATGCTCCTGCCGGGCTGATGTGGTCGGTCGTCACAGAATCTCCCACCATCACTAGGACCCTAGCATCTTCAATTGGTTCAATCGGTGAAGGCTCTGGCTGAATGCCCTGGAAGAATGATGGGAGTCGGACGTAAGTGGATTCTGGATCCCAGGGGAAAAGTTCGCTCGCCTCACTTGGGATGGCATCCCATCTCGGTTCGCTCAGGACGTCTGAGTAACGGCTAACGAACATCTCGGGCCCAATTGCGGCCTCCACAGTGGTTCGAATCTCATCGTCACTAGGCCAGATATCTGACAGCATCACTGGATTACCCGAGGGGTCATGGCCGAGAGGGTCTACTGAGAAATCTACGTCCAATGTACCTGCAAGTGCGTAAGCCACGACCAGAGGGGGGCTAGCAAGATAGTTTGCCTTGATCTTCTGATGAATCCTTCCCTCGAAATTCCGATTCCCAGAGAGTACGCTTCCGACAACTAAGTCCGAATCTTCGATTGCCCTCTCGATCTCTGGATCGAGGGGTCCCGAGTTTCCTATGCAAGTGGTGCATCCGTAACCAACTACGCTGAATCCGAGGGAGTCCAGATGCTCTGAGAGCCCTGAGGCATCGTAGTACTCTGTGACAACTCTACTACCGGGAGCCAGGCTTGGTTTGACCCATGGTTTGATTGAAAGACCCCTGGATCGAGCGTTCTTTGCGACCAATCCAGCAGCTATCATCACACTTGGATTACTGGTATTCGTGCAACTAGTTATGGCGGCGATTACGACGTCTCCATGTTTCAAATCGCAATCTCGATCGGCGATAGGGGACATTGCATCGTTCCTGCTGGGGTCTATTCCGTGTCCTTGATGCCCAGTCGGGGCATTCAGGCTCGCTCTCCAGTGTGACTTCATCTGAGAAAGTGAGACCCTGTCCTGCGGCCTCTTTGGCCCTGATAGGGAGGGTTCCACGGTCGACAGATCGAGTGAAAGGTTGGATGTGAACCTCGGAGTAGGGGTTGATTCACTATAAAGAAGGCCCTGAGAGTCCATGAATCTCTTTACATCCTCCACGTGACTTGGGTCCCGCCCGGAAAGAAGCATGTAATCGAGGGTGGTTTGATCGACTGGGAAGAAGCCGCACGTTGCACCATACTCTGGAGCCATGTTAGCGATTGTCGCTCTGTCTGGGAGACTGAGGTTGGACAGTCCCTGGCCGTGGAACTCGACGAACTTCGCCACGCATCCATGCTCCCTCAGCATCTCGACAATCCGAAGTGTCATGTCTGTGGCCGTTACTCCCGGCTCCAAGGAGCCAGTTAGCTCGAAACCAACGACTTCAGGCAGGAGCATATAGATCGGTTGTCCCAGCATGACGGCCTCTGCCTCAATACCTCCAACCCCCCATCCAAGTACTCCCAAACCGTTGATCATAGTTGTATGCGAGTCGGTGCCCACCAGAGAGTCTGGAATCCACAACCCATCTTCCTCCCTAGCTACCCGGGCAATCCACTCCAAGTTTACCTGGTGGACAATTCCCCTCCCCGGTGGGACTGCGCGGAAGTTGTCTAGACTGAGTTGTCCCCACTTCAGGAACTTGTATCTCTCCGAGTTACGCTCGTACTCGATTTCCAGATTTCGCTCGCGAGCGTCGGGAAAGAGCCCGGATACATCGACTTGGACGGAGTGATCGATTACCAAATCCACCGGAACCTGGGGATTGACCTTGCTTGGGTCCCCTCCAAGTTCCATCATTGCATCTCTGAGTGCTGCGATGTCTACGATTGCAGGGACTCCCGTGAAGTCTTGTAGGATTACTCGACTCGGGCTGAATGGTATTTCCTCTGGCTTCATCTCTGGGGACCATGAGGCGATTCTCTTCACATCATCCTCGTTCACAAGGAAACCATCGCATTTCCTCAATGCAGACTCGAGGAGAATTCGGATTGAGAATGGGATTTCGCTCAACTTGCATAGGCCTTTTTCCTCCAGTGAATGCAAGTCCATGAAGCGAGCCAACGAACCGTCAGATTTCTCGAACTCTGACTGTGCATCAAATGGATTCTCACCCCCCATTATCTCACCGGGTAATTTCTCCTCGTGAGGAGTACATGAAGTTCACCTAGTGCAGTCGGATTCGCATCAGGCGATTCTAGCAGAGATTATTCGGACGGGATCGACTGGAGAATCATTCTGAGTATCAAGATTGCTGATTGCATCAACATGCTCAAGACCTGAAATTACGTATCCGAAGACGGTGTGGCAGCTGCTCGTAGTGCAGTCCTTTCCAGCCTCCCAATCGAGGTGACTGGCCGAACCATCAGTCGGCACGATGTAGAACTGGCTCCCATCGGTGTTTAGGCCGGCGTGTGCTGCTGCAAGGGCGCCAACTGTGTGCTTCAGTCCGTTCTCGTGCTCGAAAGGAATCGTATAATCCTCCTTCTGCCTGCAATCGCTTTCTTGTGGGATTGGCTCTCCATTGCAGTATCCGTAGTAATGAGCCGCATAGCCACCTGATCCCCCCATATTTTCTATGTCTCCACCTTGGATCATGAAGTTGTCAATTACTCTGTGGAACTCTACGCCATCATACTGGAAGTTCTCTACATGGGTCAGGAAGCTCTCAACGTGCATCGGTGCGTCATCCTGGTACATCTCAACTTGTATCTCTCCGGTTACAGATTGGCCATTGAGAACATACTGTACCTCAAGAGAAACTACAGGGTTACTGCCGTCATCAAGGAAATCAGAAACTAGTTTGATCGAGACTAGGAAAACTGCCATTGAGAGAACCATGACAAGAAGGCCCAGAGGGGTCGGATTCCCCTGATCGAACATCTGGAGTCCTATGCCGAGGGAGATTGACTTCTCGTCCATCATCGAAGCGAGTTTGTTCATATTCCTGCGAGTTTCCTTGTTCTTCGGATCGATGGAAAGAGACTTTGTATAATTCTTGTATGCCTTCTGCCAGTGTGACTTCTGGTTCCTCTTGTCAATGAGGCCCAACTCTGTTCCAGCATCTGCTGCCAGAGAGAGAGTCTTGGCCCTCTGAGCCTCGTTGTCTATGCTTCCCCAAGCGGATCTGAGTGCCTGCAGTGCCCCTTCAGGATCATTCTTTTCCTCCAAAAGATCGGAGGCTTCGTCCCAGGCTTTCTGTAGTTCTGCTGGAATTGGCACGGGCTCGCGACAGCCCTCTCATTGAAAACTGCAACGGAAGCGATGGTGCAGCGGATTATTTGATTTTCAGATGGTAACGCATAAGACCCTGCGACTTCGCCGATGCCCTGCTAGCAACCGTATTTGGAAGCACTGGGGACGAAGAAAGCAATGGGAAAAATCGTCAACGATTTCGTAATCAATGTCGCTACGGCCAACGGGACGGGTTCCCAATCATCCAATCTGATAATACTCCACTCAATGTTCGAAATGGGGATTCCAGTCAGCGGAAAGAATCTCTTCCCAAGCAATATCTCAGGATTACCCACGTGGTTCATAATCAGAGTTAGCGATCAGGGTTACCAGGCTCCGGGAGATGTCACTAATATCCAAGTTCTGATGAACAAGGACACTTGGATGAAGGACCTAGAGAGTCTTGAACCAGGAACGATAGTAGTCTACAACGAGGATGTCAAACTCCCTGTTGACAGGGAAGACTGCATCCTGCTAGGGATGCCAATGACGAAGATGGCAAGGAAAATCAATCCCAAACTCGGTAGGCTAATAGCAAATATGTACTATGTTGGAGCAGTCGCCCATCTTCTCGAGATAGACTTGGAGGCTATTGAGAAGGCAGTAAAAGCCCAGTTCAAAGGCAAGGAGAAGGCTGTTGAATTGAACATGCAAGCCATATCCGAGGGAATATCCTTTGCAGAGGAGAACTGGGAATTCGAGAGTCAATACTGTGTTGAGAGCAGGGAGAAGAACCCGGACTCTTTCCTCATCGAAGGGAATGAGGCGATCGCTCTTGGATCGATATACGGTGGCATTAGCATGCTATC
>QQSB01000039.1:7097-9275 GCA_003602515.1 Candidatus Poseidoniales archaeon
AGCACATGCGCCGTCATTCAGGCCGAAGACGAGCTCGCTGCAGCAGGAATGGTCCTTGGTGCTGGTTGGGCCGGTGGAAGAGGGATGACTTGCACCAGCGGTCCAGGAATCTCTCTAATGTCTGAATTCATAGGTTTGTTCTACTTCTCTGAAGTCCCTGGAGTAATCTGGGATGTGAATAGGGTGGGCCCATCTACGGGATTGCCTACCAGAACACAGCAGGGAGATCTGTCTATGCTCTATGAGGCGAGTCATGGGGATACTCAGCACATCGTACTGATCCCCGGGACGGTGAACGAGTGTTTCGAGTTCGGTTGGAGGGCATTCGATTATGCTGAGAGGTTCCAAACTATGGTATTTGGATTCAACGATCTAGATCTGGGAATGAATCGCTGGGAGACAACTGGATTCCAGTACCCAGATACACCAATGGACAGAGGGAAGATCATCAGAAGTCAGGAAGAGATGGATGCCATAGCAAATTATGGGAGATACCGGGATGTGGATGGTGATGGGATACCATTCAGGACATTACCTGGAAGTGGACTAGATCCAATCCTGTACAGAGGAACCGGTCATGACGAAGATGGGGTTTATTCTGAAGATCCCCAGGTCTATCACGACACCATGGAGAGGCTGAAGAGGAAGATCGATGGTGCGAGGAGCTACCTTCCTGAACCAGTGATTAGGGAGGAGGAGGACAAGGAACTGGGGGTGATTTTCTATGGCTCCATGGAGAATACAATCGTCGAGATTGACGATATCCTAGGAGAGTCGGGACTTTCGGTAAGCACATGCAGAGTCAGAGCACTTCCACTGCATCCGGAGGTCGAGGAATTCGTTCGGAGGCATGAAAGGACGATCGTCCTAGAGATTAATCGTGATGGCCAGCTATTCGGAATCATACGAAAGGAGTTTCCCGCTGATTTGATACCAAAGATTCACAGAGTCTCCTACAGTGATGGAATGCCACCAAGGGCAAGGGTATATTCTGAAATGATGCTAGAAGTTCTCAATGAGGTGGAGTGATGGTTAGGCTGAATGTGATAGAGCTCGAGAAATCAGAGTACACAGGCGGGAAGTCATCATTGTGCCCCGGATGCGGGCATGATCAGATTTCGAATAATATCATCCAGGCTGCATGGGAGAACGGGGTCCAGCCAGAGAAGATCGCGAAGATGAGTGGTATCGGATGCTCTTCCAAGACTCCCGCATACTTCCTAGGGAAGAGCCATGGATTCAACACGGTGCATGGAAGGATGCCCTCGGTTACCACTGGTGCGAATGTGGTGAACAAGGACCTGAGCTTCTTGGCGGTTTCAGGAGACGGAGATACCGCAAGTATTGGGATAGGGCAGTTCGTCCATGCAATCAGGAGGAACCTGGACATGGTCTACATCGTGGAAAACAATGGTGTCTACGGTCTGACAAAGGGACAGTACAGCGCAACCGTCGAGAAGGGTTCCAAGAAGAAGAAGGGCGTTGCAAACCAACAAGCCCCGATAGACCTCTGTGCGATGGCAATAAACCTAGGATGCAGTTTCGTAGCACGCTCATTCTCAGGAAGCAAGAAGCAGCTGACAGCGCTGATCAGAGCGGCGATGAGCCACAGGGGGATGGCATTCATCGACGTGATATCCCCCTGTGTCACCTTCGCCAACAACGACGAGTCGTACAAATCCTACAACTATGTGAAGGCAAATGACGAGGTTCTGCATATCCTGGACTACATCCCCCACTTCTCGCCGATAGAGGAGGTCGAGGTACCAGAGGGGGAATTCACGGAGGTTAATCTGTTCGATGGGTCGACCTTGAGACTCGAAACCTTGGCAGCAGATCACGATTACACAAATGCTGTATCAGCATTGAGTGCCATCCACGAGTCAGAGAATGCCGAAAGGCATGTTACTGGGCTGCTTTACTACAACGAGAACGTCCCAACCGCCACAGATGTCCTTGGACTGAGCGAAACTGCCCTGGTGGATCTATCAGAGGACCTGCTGAGGCCCGACGAGGACAGTCTGGAAAGGGTAAATGCTACTTTCAGATCGTGAGCACACAGTTCTGATTGCTCGGTTTTCTTGAAATATCCGGGCCTTGTCCGTGAAACACCAGTCCCTTAGTGTAGCGGTCCATCATATGGCACTCTGGATGCCATGACCCTGGTTCGAATCCGGG
>QQSB01000004.1:0-1497 GCA_003602515.1 Candidatus Poseidoniales archaeon
GTTGCTACTCCGATTAGGCCGGGTGGCCATTCTCCCTTGGGGAGTGCTGAAATCGCATCTGCATCGATTACGAGTGGTATTGACTTGCTGGCTGAGACGGATAGAACCTCCCTGACGGCTTCCATGCTATCTCCCTCCCTCCCGATACCTGGGCCAATCACAATCGCATCTGGAGACCTGCCTGAGTCGACGAATGATGACAATGTTCCCACTGATTCGAGAGTCAGGAATTCACTGTCGGGGAGGATCTCTGGAATCAGGCTAGGCGGCCATTTCGTTCTGCTCGATGCTTGTTCTGGCATAGCAACGTGGACAAGGTCGCACCCGCTTCTCGCCGCTGCCATACCCGATAGGATGGGGGCGCCATGGTACGGCCCCCCTCCCACCACCAGCAACCTGCCCCTGTCGCCCTTGCTGGCTTCCGAATCCATTGACGGGTACCTGTTAGCGTCTCCGACCCCGCAGTTTCTGACCTCAGCCGGCCATGGGAGGTCCGAGACCACTATTTCCCCACACCCCGATTCAGACATCCCCATCTTTGGGGAGTGGAATGTGACCGTGCGAATCGGTTGCAGGGAGTCCGGCCCACCCAAACCGGTTGGGATGTCACAGGAAATCACCGGCAATCCTGTAGAAGTGGCCCAGTTGGTGACCTCGATGATGGGTGGCCTCAGTTCTGTTCCCTCTGCTGGCCCGCCTGCTCCGAGGAGGCAGTCGACGATGAGAGTCCAATCCCCCTCAGGGGTTTCCGGCCAGACGTGGATCGGCAATTCCTTGGCCGCCATTTCCCTGGCACGAGACGAAATCATCGTTTTCGATGACTCGTGACTTGACAGGACGGAGACCCTGTTTCCGGCGAGGGAGGCTGAGCATGCGGCTACGAAACCGTCGCCCCCGTTGTTTCCCGGTCCGCACAGGAAGAGGACATCTCCTTCTCCGGAGTTCTTCGCAACCTCTCCGGCCAGCGCCTCGCCTGCGGCTTTCATGAGCTCGTATTCGTCGAAGCCGATACTGGCTGAGTTTGCGTCGAAAACCGCAACCTCGTCCCAGTGCATCGCCCAGCGGGCTCCCTCACCGGCTCCATTCATTATTCCAGCCTCAAGCCAGACCCAGTTCCTCTTTTACGTGGTCTGGAAGCTCGTCTCCAACTTGGAAGATGTGTGGGTCGGACCCTCCTGGGAGCATGTCGATCGGGACTTCCGCCCCCTCAGGGACGTTCCTGAACACAGGCCTAGAGATCAGTACCTTGTTGAATCCGACGAACAGGGAGGCGGTTACTCCCCAGAAGAGGAGTATTATCGAGATCCCATGGGGGTTCGACGGGTTCCAGGGGTCATCGACGTTGGCGAGGAGGTCAGCGAAGTAGGAGAGCATCAGCACGGAGAACATCAATGGGAATCCGAGGTAAATGATGTAGTCCCACCAGCGTCCTATCCACCAGTCGTTGTCTCCGGTGTTGATGTAATCGTCACGGAAGGCGGATACTCCATGGTCCAG
>QQSB01000004.1:1858-7276 GCA_003602515.1 Candidatus Poseidoniales archaeon
AGTTGCACGACTGGACCACCCGGGGCCTGGGCGAAGACCTCGGGAAGAACCAGGAAGGTGATCGCCGAGCTCCCCCCGCTGACAGCACCCAATGGGTCAGAAGAGACCGAGAATACTGCCATCATTACCGTGAGTCCGGCGATGATGCTGATGCTATTGTTCGCTAGACACATGGTGGCTGCGTTGAGGGTTGTGTCCTCGTCCTTCCTCATGTACACGGAGTATGTGATTGCCATTCCCATTCCTGCGGAGCATGACCAAGCAGACTGAGAGAGGCCGTTAATCCAAGTCTCGGGCTGGACCAGGTACTCTGGCTGGATGCTGAACATGTAGATGAATCCATCAAGGGTCCCGTCCTTGACGTCCATGACGAATGAGAGGAACAGGGCTGTGAAGAGTAGGACGAAGAGAGAGACCATCAGGGTCACGTTTGCCTTCTCAATCGCCTTTGCACCTCCCCAAATAGCTGCCAAGGTGATCATTACGGTAATCATCTGGAAGAAGATGACCTGCTCGGGGGACTGTAGGAATGTGTTCCAGACCTCGATTGTATCCACTTCCTGGGAGAGGCCTCCTCTGATGGCGATTTGGAAGTAGTTCAGGCACCACCCAGTGACCACAGCGTAGTAGAATCCTATCGCGCAGTTTATCCATGCGGTCCAGAGTCCCATCCATGCGAACCTTCGACCAGCGAATATCCGGAAGGTCCCAACGGTACCTACCCTGCTTCTCTTACCCAATGCGAACTCGGCGATAATCAGGGGGACGGACCAGAGGAACAGGAAAATCAACCATGGAACGAGGAAAGAGCCTCCTCCATTGGCCCCCACCATCCGCGGGAACCTCCAGATGTTTCCAGTTCCGATGGCAGCTCCTATCGTGGCGAAGATAAGTCCCAACCTGCCACTGAACTGATCGCTTGACTTTTCTGTCTGCGAATCCAAAATATCCCCTCACTCGACCTTTCCGGATTCGATTGCGACGGAGCTAGGAATTTCTTCTGGGGGCATTCCAAGAATGCTATCTTCCTCTGAGAACATCTCCCTGAGTGTGAAACCAAGTCCGCCCCAGACGAATGTGGCGATGACAAGGAACATCAGGATGCTGAGTATAGCATCTCCGAAATCTGCCCTGTATGGAATTGCCAATTCGTAGTAGTTCCCGCCATCTTCCACGGTTGGGTACGTGAAGGGGAATGCTCCATTGGTGGTTCCAAGCATAGCCTTGTACTGGATCTTCCCTACCGAGGTATCTGGAAGTGGGACGAGTCCGACCAGTTGGCTTCCGTTAGATCCGTCCAGTAGAGTGCACTGCTCCGAAGTCTCGCTAAAGCCGGACATCTCCCAAGGGACCTCTATCCAGTCGGTCGGGCCGAAGTCGTTCTGTTGCCTGGTGGGTTCCACGAAGCGCCACATCAGGTGCGATCTTGACACGTCTGGGGTGAAGGGGAACGTTGGGTCCAAGCACAGTCCGACAGGAATGTCTCCTTTGGAAGGTACGTCCACATCCAAAGGTTCCTGCAACCACTGTGTGGCAGTTGTGTTCTGAATTCCCACTATTGCCCGATACTGTGGGTCATCTGCCATCTCGACCATGTAGAATGGGACTCCTAGGTTTCTGACTGAGATGTGGGCGATGTCCTCTGGCAGTTCATGGAATGCGTTTCCGATTTCCATCGTATAGCAGTACGAGTTATGAACGCCGTAATGCCAGTCGCAGAAGTCGCCAGTAGTGGGATATAGGTCGGATGACTGCATTGCGGCGTAATCAGTCATCTGCCCCATCTTCTGTCCATGGTAGACAAGGTACTCATCATCCGGCGTGTAGCAGTCCGTGCAGTGCCCCCACGGCCAGAGAACTAGCTCGGAGTAGGAGTGCCAGGTCAAAGTCGACTTGAACTCAGAGGCTCCATCCTCGTCGTCGTCGTTCATCTCTGTCATATCCTGAATGAATTTGGTCTCTGGCTCACTGTTTCCACCCCACCAGTCCTCGTCGACAAGCCCATCCGCATCGTCGTCTTTACCATCCACGTGATCCTCATTTAACCGACCGTCCCCGTCCTGGTCGACGGTGTCAGCAGGGCCGTTGTACACGTCGTTGTTTGGCCCGCCAGCATAACAGAATCCCGGGAAGAGGGGGCCGGTGGCTCCGAGAGGTGCGCCCCACTCGAACTGGTAGTTTCTGTTTAGGTCGACTCCATCACAGCTTGAATCCACGGATTCGTCTATATCTGGAATAGGTGTTACGCCAGTGTGGGTGTTGTCACGTAGATTCTTCCTCCAACCGCTTCGATAGCAGTTCTCCCAGGCTGTCTCCCCGCAGTACTCCTCTCGATCGTACCTGTGTCCGTCTACGTTGAGCATGGGGATGAGGTATATCTCCCTGGTATTGACCATGTCAGTGATGAATTGCTCGCTGAAGTCCTCGTCCACACCGAGGTCGCCCGGACCGCAGGGGTTTCCGTCCCCGTTGCTATCCTGGAAGGATGCGTTTAGTCTCAGACAGTCCCCATCGTTGTCGATACCGTCCCATCCATCCTCATCGATTAGGCCATCCCCATCGTTGTCTATTCCTGCCTTCCCGTAGTAGTATGCCAGTGTTTCCAGGAAGAACATAGGTACCTGAACTGACATCCATTCTCTGGCGTGATGATTACCCACCAGCATTACGTCCGGACGTTCTGCGTAGTTTCCATCATCTCCGACAAAATCATTGTACTCCCCTCCACGGACGTCGGCTGTGATTTTCATCCATGGGCTGGGATGGTTGTAGTACCACCCCTGGTAGTCGGTCGAGCTGGTGAACTGTCCCCTGGCGTTCATTCCCCCTAGGAGTCCCTCGTGGAACTGTAGGAAGTCCGGGTAGTAGGCCGCTAGGGTCTGCATCCTCTGTTTCATTGAGAAGTAATCGTGATACTCCCTGAACTGAAGTTGTTCTGAGTCTCCATGCGGCCCCCATGGGAAAATCTGATTCACATATTCGTTGGACCAGATTTCTTCTGGTGATGTCCCGGTTTCTACCTCCTGTGCCTCTGTGACTGGCGCTAGAGCAACGGGGGAGAGCATGCTTAGGAGGAACGGGAGGAGCATGGCTGCTACTGGTGCGCCGGGATTAGAAGTCGCCTTTCTCCCCGAAACGTAAGCGTCCTGACTAGTCATGCTATTTTTTGCGGGTAAACCCTAGGTATTGAATCGTACGCACAGCGGTCCGAAGGACCGGGATGGCTTTTTGGGGGGGACCTCTTCGGAAAAAGTATGACTATTGGGTCTGATATTGCTGAGATTTTGAATGGGGAAGAGTTGTTTTACGGCTTCTCAACGCTTGGTATCGGTTTCCTTGCAATCCTAATCGGGGGTTCAATTTCTGCCGGATTGATCTCCAGAATAGTTCTCTTCCCACGAATAATGGACATCCTCTCCAAAACTGAGAGGATCGATGGGAAGACGCTATTCGCACCAAAATCTCTTGGTTGGATGATTGGCTTGCTAGCAATGTGGCAGTCTGTAGAATGGATACTGGAGAATGTAAGCGCAGCAGAGGGAGAGTACATCTGGGATTATGCATTGATGCAGGACGTCGGGCAGGTATGCAGAGCCGGTTTCGTTATCCTCATGCTCATTGCAGCATACAGACTAGTCGACTACTTGGATGCGTTCATCGTTGTGGAGGGAGACAATATGGCAGCAAGGAGGTCCCTTGCGAGTGTTGCTGAGGCCATAGGAAGACTCGCAGTAGTAGTCGTCGGAGTCTTCGTTTTAGCAGGCCTAGTGGGATTGAATCTCAACGGCATGATTGCAGGTCTGGGCATAACAGGTCTTGCACTAGCACTTGCGGCGAAGGACTCCGTGGCAAACATATTCGGAGCGATTTCGATAATAATCGATCAACCTTTCAATGTAGGAGACTGGATAATTGTAGAGGGAGTCGAGGGTGAGGTGATCACCATTGGACTTAGGACTACAATGATCAGGACCGGCAACGACACTATTGTCACGATTCCAAATTCCAACATCACCAACTCACCCGTGGAGAACTTCACGATGAGGAGGTTCAGGAGAATTAGGCCTTCGTTTGAATTCGAAGAGGATAGCGCACAGAGTGCTCTGAAGGAATTCTGCGATTCCCTGTGCGAGCAGGTGCTTGCCGACCCCAGGGCAACCAAGCATGGTGATTCCTGGGTTAAAATCACAAACAGCCTCCCTCCGAAGATTACAGTCTCGTGCAATTTCTACTGCGAGTCGAGTTCGAATGTCCAGAGGGAGTTCACCGAGGATATTCTGCTAATGGGCAGGGCCAGAGGACTGGAATGCGAGTTGAGTTTCCATGAGCCTAGGCGCAGAGCCAAACTCTAGGTGTTTGTTTTGGCAGATCTAATCCTAATCCGCCACGGGCAATCTGTTTGGAATGCTGAGAATAGGTTCACCGGGTGGACTGATGTTGATCTATCTGACAGGGGCGTGAAGGAGGCCGAGGAAGCTGGCATTGAGCTAAGGAATCAGGTGATTGACGTCATCCACACAAGCGATCTGATTCGAGCGAAGAGAACTGCTGAAATTGTCATTCTTGCTAATGTCTGCTCGAAAGAAACGGTGACCAAATCGGACTGGAGATTGAACGAGAGAAACTACGGGGCTCTACAAGGATTGAACAAGGCAGAGACTGCTGAGAAGCATGGTGCAGAACAGGTCCGAATTTGGCGCAGATCATTCGATGTAGCCCCTCCCGAGGGAGAGAGCCTAGAGATGACTGCTAAGAGAACGATTCCATACTTCGAAGAAGAAATTCGTCCCGACCTAGAGTCGGGGATGAGTGTCCTAGTTTCTGCGCATGGTAACTCTCTGAGATCAATCGTAATGCACATCGAAGGAATCTCACCAAACGATATAGTGTCATTCGAGATCCAGACTGGAGTGCCGAGGTACTACGATTACTCTGATGGGAAACTCAGCCTAGTAGATTGAACGGAATCTCAGGTGACGGAGACATTCGCCGATACGTTCGCATCAGAGCCGCACTGGCGATTATGAAAAGTGATGGCATTACGATTTCCTGTGAAGAGGGGGGGAAAGTTCGGTAAATTGACGTGATTCCGAAGAACCCTGCCATTATTGACAAGGCTCCAATGGTCCTGTTGTTGAACATCTTCTTCTGAAAACTAGGGACGTGCGCGATTAGGCCAACCGCGGGCTCGGGGGCTCCCGATTGATGAGAAGTGGCCTCAATTACGTCCAGTAGGCACTGCTCGTACTCCCAGATGGCGAGACCCCCTCGATGAGAGTAAAACACATTATCTGAAGCCCACTTTCTGGGAGCAGTCTCCCTCCAACCCTCTATCAGCGAGAGCCTCAGTCCGACGATATCAAAATCTGTTCCTGAGGCATAGTGGAGCCTGGATAGGTCGTGAATTAACGAAGCTAG
>QQSB01000004.1:7378-13937 GCA_003602515.1 Candidatus Poseidoniales archaeon
GTCACCTATGCAGACCATGCATTCTGAATCACTTGAGTATGGTGCTCTCCAAATGGAATGAGCATTGAGAGCCTCCTCCAATTCGGAAACCCTTGAATTCCACCTATTCGGGTCTGCAGGAGTGACTCGGATTCCCTCTACGTACGAATGCACTGATCCAAGGTCTCTCCCACATTCTCTCAGGATCTCTTCAGCATCTTTCATCGACCCATGTTCAAATGCGTCCAGAAGAAGTTCTCTGGAGTTGGTATTTTGTTCAACTTCCTTCCTGATGGAGATTACCTCGGAACCGTTCCAAGAGTATCCGCCACATGGTAAGTCACAGGACTCCGGGTATGAGTTGACTCTCTTCCTGAGTAATCCATCGGCACCCCATGGAAGGAACTCAGCCACCCATTCAGTCTCGGATCTCAGGTTCGCAATGGGACCTCTAACATGGTCAGAAGTGGAAACATGAACTATGGATTGAGGGTCTGGGACCTCTCCCCAGGATTCCAACTCAGAGACAATTTCGATCCAATCAGACGGTTCGATTAGCTCTGAAGGTTGGATCATAGAGCACGATAGGCCGGACAGTGGCCCCCTCCCTGAGAATTCTAGAATTTCGAATCCGCGTGGAGAGATTTCGTTATGCTCAATTTGAGGCAACGCCTCAGGTCTCCAAGGTCCCGCTCCCTCCGACATCTCCTCTCGTGACTAGGAGGGGGTTCAAGGCTTCATTGAATCGGTCTGCGAAGGCTTGAATCGTAATGGCCCAAGCGAATACTGTGGACCAGAGCGGCGCAGAAATCCCGATTGCTGTTGACATGGATGGCACCCTTATCCTAACTGACATGAGTTGGGTCAGTATCAGAAGGGTGATTCTAAGACGTCCATGGTCTATTGTGGGGATGCTTGCGAAGGAGTTCACTGGAAGAAGGGCTCAGTGGAAGAGAGACTTGGCAGAGAGATTGGTTTTCGATCCTGCTGAATTGGAATATCACGAGGCCTTTCTTGACTGGTTGACGGGAGAGAGGGCCAAGGGGAGGACGTTGATTCTAGCGACTGCCTCTGACAGAATCATCGCGGAGCAAGTTGCTGGTCACGTAGGCCTATTCTCCGATGTAATGGCATCTGACTCGAATTTCAATCTCCGAGGTGAGAAGAAGGCAGAAGCACTGGTATCTAGATTCGGCGAGAGGGGATTCGCATATGCAGGGAACAGCAAGCATGACTTACCAGTTTGGGAACGCTCTGGAGAAGTGATAGTAGTAAATCCAGAAAGAGGCCTTCTTGACAAGGTCGGAGATTCGGCGGACACTATTTTCGAATAGGGGCATTTCGGGTTAGTTGTCTTAACGTTTGTATGTTTCCGAACAGGCATGGCAAGGGGCAGCAGTCGGATTGGTAGATTCTTTGACAGCATGGCAAAGAGTCTTCTCAGATTCAGAGTCTTTGCAGTTCCCGCCAGATTTGCATCTAACTCATGGTTGGCTTGGAGTTTCATCTCAAGGGTTGACAGGGTTCGAACTAGAAGAAAGCGAGATAGGATAATCAAGGCTGAATTGCCAAAGCACATCTCAATCATCATGGATGGGAATCGAAGATTTGCATGGAGTCTCAGATTGGGAAAAAAGATTGGCCATAGGCATGGCAAGGATAAACTCAAGGAAGTAATGGACTGGATTCTAGATCTTGGAATACCTTACCTAACAGTATACGCACTTTCGACAGAGAATCTCACAAGCAGAGATTCTGACGAATTAGAGGATTTATTTGACCTGTATGTGTCAGGACTGAACGAGATTTCCGAAGACGAAAGGATTCACTCCAGTGGAGTTAAGGTCAGAGTAATGGGGAGGACGGACGATCTTCCGGAAAGGGTGAATGAGGCGATCAGGAATGCTCAGGAGAGGACTATGGATTACTCCAACTTCACATTCACGGTCTGCATAGCATACGGTGGAAGAGAGGAGATAGTGGATGCAGTGAAGGGGATTGCTGTAGACTATTCATCTGGTGCCATAGGTATGGAGGAAATCAATACCAATGAAATCTCCAATCGACTCTATGACGCGGAGATTCCAGACCCGGATTTGGTAATTAGAACCAGTGGGGAGGAGCGTATATCCAATTTCTTGCTCTGGCAGATTGCATACTCGGAACTATACTTCACAGATGTTCACTGGCCTTCATTCGCGAAGTCTGATCTCTATGACGCGATTGAGACCTATCAGATGAGAAAGAGGCGTTTTGGTGAGTGATGGCTTCCGAAACCCCTCGCTCGCAGTGGATGCGATCTGCCTCAGGGCAGGGGGGAGTGAAATCCTACTCATCAAGAGAGGCAGGACGCCATGGAAAGGAAAGTTTGCATTTCCAGGTGGTTTTGTCGATTATGGCGAGGACCCAGAGATTGCTGTATTAAGGGAGCTTTTGGAGGAAACTGGGATTGAAGGTTCTGATCCTAGGTTGTTTGAGGTAAAAGGTCGACCTGAAAGGGACCCAAGAAAGCACGTTATCTCCATTTTCTATCTTGTTGATGTTGATGATGAGTCCGTTCCCGAGGCTGGTGATGATGCATCAGAGGCAGATTGGATGAATCTGGACATTCTAGAAGCAGAAGAAGTTGCTGGAGACCATTTCGATGTCATTGAGCAACTTCGCAAGTAAACCTAAACACGACACCTCTTGGCGCGTATATGAGTAGGAAGTTGGAGATTGATACTGGAGAGCCGAAACTAGGTCCCTACACCCCGGGAATAAATGTAAAAGATCACATATGGCTATCTGGCCAAATAGCCGTTGATTGGGGCGACGACATCGAATCCCAAACGTCGGGTACTCTTGCAAAAATCGATGACCTGCTTTCAGCTGCCAACAGTTCCAAAGCCGATTTAGTCAAAGTGACAATTCTGATGACGGACATTAATTTCTACTCGAAGATAAATGAAATCTACTCGGAATGGCTCGTTGAAACAATTCCCCCGGCCAGAGCTGCCTATGAAGTCCCCAAGCTACCAGGAGGAGCACTTGTGGAGATTGTCTGTGAGGCGTTCAGGAACTCTGGAGAGTACATGGCGGATTTCTCGGCAGAGCTTGAGGAGGCCCTGTTATAGGGAATTTAGTCACAAAACCTGTGAATAAATCTGCTCCACTATTCACGCCTGTTTTGATCGTCGGCTGCATCATCACATTGGTCGGCTTTGCCATTAGGGCCTCATACGGCGTTTTCCAAATCCCAATTGCAGAGGATTTCAATTGGGGACGGACGGAGTTTAGTCTGGCAATTGCTATTCAAAACCTAGCATGGGGTTTCGGTCAACCTATTTTCGGGGCTCTTGCTGAGAAGATAGGGGATCGAAGGGCAATAGTAATCGGAGCTATTCTCTATTCTTTGGGCCTGATACTATCCGCAGGGNNNACTACCCCTCTGGAACACCAATTCTACTCAATCCTCGTCGGTTTTGGTATCGCAGGAACCGGGTTCGGCGTGATCCTAGCTGTAGTTGGGAGGGCGAGTGCAGATGAGCACCGTTCGATGAGTCTGGCGATTGCCACCGCAGCGGGATCATTGGGGCAGGTCGTAGGCCCTCCCGTAGCAGTATCACTGCTGTCCAGGATGCCGTGGCAATCGGTCTTTCTCTTCTTTGCAGTAGCCGTGATTTCAACAATTCTCTTGCTACCTTTCATGCGAGTAAAGTCGGCTGCGAGCAAGGAGGAGATAGAGGAGAGCATGGGCGAAATACTCAAACTTGCGCTGAGGGATCCCTCATTCTCGATGATTTTCATTGGTTTCTTCTCTTGCGGTTATCAACTTGCTTTCATCACAGCGCATTTTCCAGCATTAGTCACAGAAATGAGTTCCCCGATTGATTCTACTGGGTGGTGTGGTGACCTGGGCATCGAGACTACCGCAGCGTTGGGGGGCTTCGCTATCTCTGTAATTGGTTTCTCGAATATTATTGGGACTCTTGTGGCAGGATGGGCAGGCAAGAGGTTCGGCAAGAAGTGGCTCTTATCTGGCATCTATGCGGGACGATCCATAGCCGCGACCGTCTTCATCATGACTCCAGTATCTGCAAACTCAGTACTCTTGTTCTCCTTCGCCATGGGTTTCCTATGGCTCGCTACCGTTCCCCTGACCAGTGGACTTGTGGCCCACATATACGGACTTAGATACATGGGGACTCTGTACGGGATAGTCTTCTTCTCACACCAGTTAGGGAGCTTCATCGGGGTATGGCTTGGTGGAGTTTTATACGATTCATACGGAACTTACACAATGGTATGGTGGGTTGGAATTGCTGCAGGAATTTTCTCTGCTTTGATTCATTTACCTATTCGAGAGGAGTCTAGAGTCAGTGGCGTTGACTCATAATCACAAACTGTAACTCTGGTCATTAAGAACACTTAGGAGTACTCGCATGTGGGCATGGTTATGACTGTCTTCAAGGCATATGATATCAGAGGCATAGCGGGAAAGGAACTAGACCAAGATTTTGCTGAGAGGTTAGGTAGGGCTATCGCGACTCATCTTGATGCAAAGAGCGTTTCAGTGGTCAGAGACATCCGTGAGTCTAGTCCGAGTTATCATGAGTCCTTCGTAAGTGGATTGAGGTCTTCTGGTACAGATGTCATTGATCTGGGCATTTCCACTACTGGAGTGCTATACAGATCTACGGTTGACTTGCCAGTCGACGTAGCTGTTGCTATCACGGCTAGTCACAATCCTCCAGAATACAATGGTTTCAAGATTTGTAAAGGAAAAATGCCCCTAGGGGGAGAGGAGTTACAGGATATCAGAAGGACCTTTGAGTCTGGAGACTTCAGAACTGGAAATGGCGATTACCGAAATATGGAAGAATACGAAGATACCTATGTCGAGTCTGTTTTGGAGTCTGTGGGTAGTCTGAATAGGCCAATAAAGATTGTATTGGACTGTGGAAACGCTGTTCCTGGACCGCTTGCCCTTAGGACACTGGAGAGGCTAGGCGTAGATGTGATCCCGATTTACTGTGATTGGGATAATTCGTTTCCAAACCACCCACCTGATCCGACCAGACAGGAGAATATGATCGACCTGGGTAAGACAGTAATCGAGCATGGTGCGGAATTTGGAATTGGGATGGATGGGGATGGAGATAGGCTGGGGGTGGTGGATGAACTTGGTAATTTCATCCATCCAGATAGGCTGATGGGGATATTTGTCAAGGATGTACTAGAGAACCTGACTGAGGAGTCCTCCGACGAGGAAAGAACCGTTTTCTTCGATGTGAAGTGTAGCATGGCTCTAGAGGATGCAATTCTCAGTTTTAGAGGAATACCGAAGATGGTCAGAACCGGACATACTTTCATGAAACTGGAATTGAGAGATAATCCAGAATCACCGATGGCAGGGGAGATGTCTGGCCACTTCTTCATGAATGATCATTGGGATGGTTTTGATGATGCCATATACAATGCTGCTAGACTTCTTGAAATCGTTAGCAGGGATCCTGCTCCGGAGCAGGGAGGAATCAAGTTTTCAGAAAGATTCGGATTCATGCCTGAGTATCCATCAACTGATGAGGGTAAGGTCCCGCTAGTCGGAGATAGGGATGTTGTGATGGCAGGTGTAAAGCAGGCTTATGCGGATATGGATTTCTCAGAAGTAGATGGGGTCAGAGTCAGATATGACAGTGGTTGGTTCCTCTGTCGACCGAGTAACACAGAGCCAATCCTGGTGATGAGGGCTGAGGCTAACGATCAGACCGCTTTGGACGAAATTCTAGCGGATATTGAAGACAGGATAGGTCATATCGCCGACATAGGCAAGCTAAAGTGATGCTCTAGGAAACAAGAATCGGACACACCGATTCTCTTATGGCAGAACCTAAGGTGGTCGCTTCGCTGCCACTGTAGCTTAGCCCGGTAGAGCGTCTGATTCGTAATCAGAAGGCCGAGAGTTCGAATCTCCCCAGTGGCTCCACCATTATGCCAGACCCAGTCTCTCCAAGTCACCGATGTGCTTCCTGTAGGATTCTTTCAGAGACGCGATGACGGGCATGGGTTCTCCAGAGAGGAAACTCATGGTTGATCCCCCCCCTGTGCTATTGTGGGAAACTAGATTGGCGACTCCCCTGCTGTTCACTAACGCACTTGTGTGTCCCCCGCCGATAATTGTCATAGCATCAGTCTCGGTGCACATGTTGAGAATCTCGATTGTTCCGAAAGCAAATTCTGGAAGTTCGAAGTACGACGCTGGGCCGTTCCATAGGATGCACCCGGCATCTTCCACTAGTGGTTTGAGTGCCCTTAGAGTCTCCAGACCGACATCGTATATCGGGTCCTCGGTAGGTAGGTCATTGATGGATAATGGAATTCTCCTACTATCGGACTCTACGGCTACGTCAAGTGGCAGGAATGCCTTCTCCGGGTGCTCTGAAAGTATCCTCTCAGCCATCTCCCATGCTATTTCGAAGTCATCACCAAGTGTGTTGCGAATGAAATCCCTGTTTCTCTCCCCGATATCGTTGCCGTCTATCCAGAGCATCAAATTCCCAGTGACTCCTACAAAGGCAATTCTGTCAACTTCTCCCTT
>QQSB01000004.1:13953-52868 GCA_003602515.1 Candidatus Poseidoniales archaeon
GCCACTCTGACTGAGTCATCGCATTTTGCCCCTCCAAGGATTGCTAGATACGGACTGGGAGGGTCCTTCAATGCCGTTCTCAGACTTCTCATCTCCTTCTCCATTAGGATCCCTGCGATACATGGAATTGAGTTGGTAAATCCCGTTAGAGTGGGTGATCTACGGTGGGCTGCTGCGAATGCATCTGTTACGAAAACATCTGAGACAGCGGACAGCCTTGCTACAATGTCAGTATCCTCAGTATCCTTGTTTGAACTGTATTTTACACCATACTCTTCCTTATTCCCCCTAACATTGTCAAGGAATATTATCTCTCCATCTGACATTTTCTCTATCTCCTCTATCGTCTTATCTCCACAGACATCGGGTACGAATTTTATTGGTCTCCCCAGGATGTTGGAAAGTCTCTCACAATGCTTAGACATGCTTGTGAAGTCAGATTTTCCTGGTCTCGACTGGTGTCCTAGAATTACCACCTTTGACAGTTCGAGAGCCTGTAGAGTAGGCACCACTCCCCTTAGCCTTCCATCATCAAGCAACCTTCCTGAAGAAGGTTCTAGAGGAGAGTTGACATCAACTCTGTAGAGAACGGTTCTCCCTTCTAGGTCAACGTCTTCGAGGGTGAGGACCCCTTCCACATCTCCTCCACAAGGAGGCTGGTTTTGGCCGTTGTGGATGATTTTCTAGATCATTTTGACCCAAAAATCCTTTCTGTCATGCCAATTCTAGATCGAATGTGGAATGGGATACATCGACTCTGGTTGGTCCTGATGGTGAAGACTGGAGAGTACCTGTTTCAGAGTTAGAAGACAGGCAGAAAAGACTGTCAGTTGCCTTGGCGGAAGAGGGTATCGAGTCTGCTTACATCGAGGATCCCGTTGAGTTGTACTGGCTTACGGGCGGGCGTCAGAACTCTGCAATCCTGATTGGATCGGATGGCACTGACATTCAAACCAGGCATTTAGTCCGCAGATCGGTTGAGAGGGCCTCATTCGAAGGAGGAGCAGATGACTGTCCTCACCTGACGGAGAAACACCCCCGGATGGGGGAATTATCTGAGATGTTGACAAAGTTCGGATGCATTCAGAGGCCTGCGATGACTGGGGCAAAGATACCTCAAAGCCGATGGAGTTTTATCGATGCAAAAATGGAAGGTCTGGATGGATCTTCTCGAGATTGCACAAACACCCTATTCAAACTGAGGGAGGTGAAATCGGAATGGGAATTATCGATGATTCGAGAGAGTGGTGAGATCAACCACTCAATGTTCGAGTCTATTCGAGGATTTGGGGGTCCAGGGAAAACTGAGTTAGAAATGGCAGGGGTTGCTGAGGATATCAGCAGGGCCTCGGGGTTCGGAGGAAGCATTAGGATGAGGAAGTGGCCAATGGATTGCGACAGGGTGGTAATCGCTGCGGGTAGATCCGGTAGAGTTCCTTCATTCTTCGATTCAGCTATCGGTGGCGTTGGCGGGAGCCCAGTGTCCCCTCTTGGTGCCGGATTCTCCAAGGTCAAGGAGAGTGAGCCGGTGCTGATTGACATTGTTCACGTTCACAGGGGGTACGTCTCTGATTGTACTAGGATGTTCTATTCTGGTCATCTAGGGGAGGAATGGCGGAACAGGCTGGATGACATGATCGAAATTGGGACAAAAGTCAGAGGGAGTCTGGCCAGAGGAGAAGCCTGCTCTAGCGCTTGGAAAGAGGGCAGGGGGGTCGCAGAAGAAATGGGACATGGTGGGAATCTAATGGGAATTAGTCCTGAACAGGCCAGTTTCCTAGGTCATTCGGTTGGATTGGAGCTTGATGAGACCCCGGTCGTTGCAGATGGATTCGATCGCCCACTTGAATTGGGAGGGACAATGGCAATAGAGCCCAAAGTAATCTATGAAGAGGGGGCCATAGGGATTGAAGACACCTGGTCTAGGACTTCTGAAGGCATGGAATGCCTTACCTCGGGCGATAGGCTCCCCAGTTTAATTCAGTGGTAGACATGAGTGAGATCTCTGGAGCGGCCCATAGAAACGTAGCTAGGACACTAAGGAAGCGGAACGACCCCCATGGGAAGTCGATCATTGATCCGTCTATTCTGAAGGGAGTGGAGATAGATGATGCTGGAATTGTCGAGCTTTGGATAAGGCCAAGCAATCCGCATTGTCCTTGTTGTCTGGATGATCTGATTGACCTCCGAGGAGTTCTGAAGAAACAGAAGGGCGTTCTAGCGTGCCATATCGAGATTGTTGGGATTCCACAGTCGGATAGATGGACTGCAGCGATCAATGAGTAGTTTCTGTTGGAAGTTCACTCTTCCCAGTTATTCCTCTCGCCAACCTCAGCAAGCTTCTGTGAGATTCTAGTATAAAGCCACCATGACATTACAGAGATTCCGATTACAGACACAGTGAGGGAGAACATGAAGCTGGACATTCCGAATTCACCGGTCCTCCCACCGAGTCCATCTACCAGTCTGCTTGTTGAACCTCAGTCCGGCCTTCTTCATCCACTTATTGAACTTCGTAGCACCTGCTCCGGTGGCGATGATGAATTCCTCCCTGTCCTCTTGAGCCTGGATGTACCCCTTGGCGGCAATCGTCTGGTCTATCCACTCGTCTATGCTCATCAGGACGCCTGATAGAGTACTCGACTCCAATGCCGCCTCCAATTCTTCTGCCGAGGCTCCGGCCGACTCCAGATCTCTCATCATCAGATCTGTGATTGAGCGGGACTTATCCTTCCTCGGAGGTTTGATGACTGGCAGGCGCGGTTTTGTCTTCGGGTCGATTGTTATCCTGGAACCGTTGTTTAGCCTACCTTCGACCGATTGTGCCATCGCAGCGTGGAACTCTTCCTCGCAGTCCCAGCAGACGAAGGAGAAATCGTTGGGACTTTCCATGATGTTGCTTCCTCTTGGGTCCATCTCCTCTCCACAGTGGGGGCAGGCGTGGAGGCATAGAACCGGTGCAATCTTCCTTCGAAAGTCTACGATATCCTGTGGGGTTCCGGAGAGTTCGAGCATTTCGTGATCTCTGGCGGCCTCTAGTCCTCGGGTCTCAAGTTGGTCCCTGATTTTTGATCGCTGCTCGTCCTTGGATTCGTCATCGAGGTTGTTCTCCAACTTGACAATCAGCTCAATGGTCTTGCCTAGCCTGTTCATAACGAGTTTCTTGTTTCTGAAGTCCTCGACCCTTACGAGTCTCAGTTGTTCCTTCTTCTCCTGTAATTCTGCATAGATGTCTTTCTGCTCGCGCTTGAAGCGAGTCTCCTCGATCTTGTCTACCTTCTTCTTATCGTCGGAGAGAACATCGGCTAGAAATCTCTGTCTTCCTGAAGATCTCGGACCTGCCTTTACAGCATCAAGAACGGATTTTGCTACCTCTTTTTTGAGGCCAAAGTTATTGATCAGAGTTTCGGAGTCTAACTTCTTGAGATCTCCAATCTTGATTCCTCCGTCCGAGAGAACTTGGGCAGTAGTCTCATCTATTCCCCTCCTCAACAGAGCAAGATAGGTGTCCTTCTTTGCCACTAAATCCCTCCCTTTGGCTCAGGTAACATATCCACCTAGGCTGGCCTTCGGAAGGGGGGGGCCTCTATCAAGTCGATGTCAAATTGTCCATGATTACTATTCCGAGGAGAATAACGAAACAATCTTGACCCAGTCTATCGGCTCTAGATTCTCCGGTCTGAGATCAGCCCAACCGTCTTCCAACTCTGGGTGGTCGGAAGAGAGTAGTTTGGATGTCGATTTCGCCCATCTGTCCCTGTGCCAACCGGATACTCTGGAGATTCTAGACGGTGGTTTTGATAGTAGTGTCCTCATTTTCCTCCTCCTGTTCGAGAAGCAGTGTCTGGTGATTATTCTGAACAGCTGCCTGTTCGTCCCTTCTGCCTCTGGCCTGCTTGCCGGCTTTAGGACGACAATCCTGGATTGCACGCGCGGGGATGGGCTGAATGAGCTTGGTGAGACCTTCCTGTCTAGGGAGACATCGAAGTCTAGCCATAGATTCAACCCCAACGGACCGATGTCATATGGGGCCGATGACATCGCCATCCTATGAGCGAACTCCTCCTGTACGAGGAGAATGGAGAGTTGGATTGGTACCGAAGAGTGGTATTTCGTAATCCTATCAATTATTGGACTCGAGATTTGATAGGGAAGATTCGATATAACATGGGTAATTCCTTTTGGCCATCTTCCTGAAACTGCGTCTGCTTCGTCGATAGTCAGGTATTGCGCACTTTCACGAAATACCCTTCTCAAGTGTTCTACCGACTGCTTATCGATCTCTATTGCAGTGACAGTGGACTCACTTCGAAGTAGTGCCAGGGTTAGCGATCCCGGACCCGGTCCAACCTCTAGGACGTGTGAACCCCTCGAAAGGGGGCAGTCGAACTCCTCAGTAAGACGGATGGACCGCTCGATTACCTCATCATCTACGAGATAATGCTGTCCGAGCGATTTGCTGGGACTTACTCGATCCCTGAGGAGGTCGACAAGAAGGCGGGTGTCGAGGCCTTCCAGCGTCTCCATGTAACTACTCTGTACGGACTAGCAAATCAAGTAAGCGGGGAGTCTGTGCGACTTCCTCCATCTCCTTGACGTATCGTTCTGCTAGGAGTCTTACCGACTCTATGCCACAAGCCTCGTCGACATCTTCGAATGCATGCCATCCTGCAATACCCCTCTTTTGGACCATCTGAATGGCCTTGGAGTTTCCAATACCAGATAACAGCTGGAACGAGTGGAATTTCAGAGACATTGGACCCGCGCTGTTGTAGAATGAAATGTGCCTTTCTGGGTCCGCTTGAATTGAACTCGAAAGAGCGGTGATTAGCTCCTGCTGCGAGGTACCGCTCAGATCCTTCAGTCTCACTTCAGTGAGGGAGCCAATACCTTCAACGGGAATTTCGACTGTCTCCCCTACGGAGATTCCCGCTATGTCGCTTACTCTCGCCCTTAGCAGATACAAGGACGGTTCGCTGATTGCTTGGATCTCATGACCTATCGGTCTTCTTTCTTGTATGTCTAGAATCCTGAGTCTATTCTCCCCATGGAATGGATCTTCGACCTCATCGTCGGAGTCTTTGGCGTCCCTTGGCTGCATAATCTCCAACCTACCAGAATCGTTCTCCCTCATGAATGAGTTGTTTGAAAGTGATCTCATCACTACAGGACATGTTGTCTAATCACGGTGATGACTTCTTCTATCTCCGAGGTATCCATGGCAATCCTCTTGCTAGCGATTATTACCCTTACATCAGAAACAGTGAGAGGAGACAGCTCGGCTATCTTAGACGAAACCTCAGGGTATTGCTTCAATTTCTCGTTTTCCATCAGGGCAGTGAGTAGTGCAGAGTAGACAGCTGGATCGGTCTTGATGTCCCCTGCTGGGTGTCCACTGGCACTAGCCTTCCATTCTGCGTGCTGTAGCGCCATCGTTTGCTCGTAGGAGATTTCACCTCTCCTCTCGATGGCATCCAGAAGCCTGTCTCTAACAGTAGCAAAGTCAACGAATTCTTTCTCGGTCATTTTTTCACCTACTCAATCGGCCTGAGGTGTTCAGGTCGAGCGACTACAGTCTTCATCATATTGCCATCAGCGACCCTGATCACATACGCTCTTCCCTGAGAGCCCGTAATTTCCCCAGTCCTTCCTTGGAAACGCCTGTGTGGCATACCCTTCTGCTGCGCGCCATCTAGCACAATAGCAACCTTATCGCCTTCCTGGTACGTATGCATCGACCTGCTGATAAACAGCCTCCTACGCTCCCTCTTGTCCTTCCTGAGGATGCTTCTAGTGCCCTGTCTAGTACCCTTTGTCCTAGTGACCATACTCTCACTGCTCCATTATCGCGAATTCGGGCGACCTGTGGGGCGTTCTTAAGGACTCGGATGTCATTTTCCCACTCATTTCGAGTGGATCTCAAGAACATCGAGCCAAATGACTTCGCAATCTGTTCCTAGAACGCTTTGAACTGAAGGGGTGGTCCTCCCCTCATCGGAGTGCACCAGTTCCTTGATGTAGGTTCCTGCTTCACATCTCATGGTAATTTCTACTTCATCGCCTTCGAATCTTACGTTGTCGATAGAGGTGATTTTTCTCCTTCTTATCTTTGCAGCTCTCCTGTGAGATACTCTCTGAGGGGTTTCCTGATCGATCACTTGGCCATCTAGAGAGAGGATTGACTTTTCTGCAGCTTCAATGTCAACTAGTCCCTCGGCTCTGAATCTTATCGTATACGTCTTTTCTGACCTAGACTGTTTTACCTCGTTGACTTTCTTCCTTGTACACCAAGTCAGACTGTCAACCTCAACTTTTTCTAGAGCATTTTCCCTTACCAAATCAACTAGATCTTCGACTGGAAGTTGCCTCTTTGACGGTTTCTTCACTTCGAGGACAAAGGGTCGACCTGAACCGAGGCATCTGACATCTATATCCTCCCTCCCCATTCCATGGAATGATGTGTCTTCTGCGCCTAGGGCCTCCCTAATCGGTTCACCAATCAGGTCTTGCACGGAATCGATATACTGAAGTCCTGTTTCTTCACAAGAATCGCACCCCTGTGCCCTACCTCTACATGCCCTGCAGGGCCAACGCGTTTGTGGAATTCCTCGTGAGACTTTCCTATACCTGCCGTAGAGGAAGATTGGCCTCACATCTACATCTACCCTTAGCGTCAAACCATCAACAAGAACCATCACATCTGGCTTCTCCTTGACAAAATCTACTTCCTTGTCGAGATTCCTTATTCTCTCGTGGATTGACTCAACGATGGCGCCTTTGAGATGGTACGAACCTTGGGCCCCATACTTGCTTCTGATCCGATCCTCCTCTTGTACGAGGTCCTTGGGAAGATGGATTCCAAATTGCATCGTAGAGAATTCTGTGTCGGAAAGAGTGTCAAAAACCCTGTCCACAATATTGTCGATATCATCGAAAAGGTTCTCGCACAGGGGGCAATAGTCCTGGATAATCTTTGATTTCAATTCGGTATCTCTTAGGAAGGCGTCATCCCTGATTGATGAGCCAGAATTTTGACCGGATCCTCTGGAGTTGAGTCCTGAAATTCGGGCTAGACAATGGTCACAAACCCCGATTTTGATAACATGGGCTATCCCCAATGGGGCTGGACATGGGGGAGAGTCCCAATTCACTGTGTTACCCTCGAATTCCAAGTCGTCTCCATCAAACCACGTCTCCTCCAAGCTGTCGTCTTCTGACACTTTCTCGTCGGTTTCTAGTTCGGATGAGGCGTATCCTGCTGAGGCGTAGAGTTGCCACTCATCCTCCTCTTCCAGTTTATCTCCAGCACCCTCCGGTTCCTTATCTTGCATGTAAATCGCCACCGAAACGCCGGGGAGGACCCTCTGCTTCGACAAGGCTCGGTATGGAATTGAGGATTTGATTCCTTCGTATAGGGGTCTAAGCATCTGGAGTGCCGTGTAATTCACAAACCTCTCTTAGGTGTTTGAAAGAGTGAATGCCGCTTGAACAGCCCGTTGGCCATTCCAATTGTATTCCATATCGTCCGACTGGGGTTGCCTTGGGCTTCTCGACCCTCAGACGCAATATCTCTTCTTCTAATTCTAGCCTTCTTTGCTCATTTTCCTGGCGTGGTTTGCATTTTGCGCAACGGCAATTAGAGCGAATCTTCAGATAGCTGATCCTGAATGCGTTTCCATCTGCAAATCTCATTATGCAATACTCATCGCTTCTCTCAAATTCGATTAGCAATTCTCTTGACATACCAGTACCTCGTTAATCGGCCTAACTATGACGCCTCTATGATTGTATTTCAAATTGGAGTGGAAAAGAAATTGAGCCTAGTCAATCACGAGGAGGGCATGAGGGAAATCGGTGATGTGCTTTCTTTCTCTGACTGGCCTGATTTCAGACCCAATGTAACTCCTAGAGAGATCTTTCTCGAAGGAAGTTTCGGGGGATCTTACTGGAGGCCGATTTTCTCTTCGGTTGTTTCTGAGGACCTGAGTGACCAGCATCTGGAGTTTGGGGAGTGGTGGGATGGGATAGAGGAGAGTCTACTCACTAGCGAGGAGTATGACAAGAACAGGAATCGATACAAGGTGAAGTGCGGAACTACTCTGGACATGTGGGAAGAAAAAGGATGGATAGTCGAGCAGGACCCCTACGGGTGGGTGCAATGGTACTGTAGATTCTACAGGGGTAGGAGATCAGAGGATGACTCTAGGCAGGTCAGGAGGTGGAAGGCATTCGCAGGCCCCAGGGGGAGGTTCAGGAACCATCTGATTAACAGGATTATAGCAAAGGGAGGGGACTATGACGAGGAGGATATTAGCCCGGTTGTCAGGCAATCTCTACAGCACTGGGGCTACCGACTAACAAGAGAGGACTTCGAGGAAGCCGCGTTGGGCAAATGGAAATCCAGCCTGGGCTAGTAGGAAGGCAGATTTCAAACAACATATGAAATATGAAATGATCAGGAGAATAGAAGTATGTATCAGTTTAAGCATGAAACAGAGGTAGATGCCGATGCAGAGTCGACATTCGCTTGGTTCGAACACGAAGGATCCTTCCGAAGGCTGATGCCTCCATGGGAAGTGGCTGAAGAAGTCAGAGCCGATGACTCATTGGAAGTCGGTTCCCAGAGAGTGTTCAGGTTCCCAATGGGCCCAGTCAAGATGACATGGGTAGCGGAGCATACCGGATACAGGCCGCCTCATTTCTTCTCCGACACCATGGTCAAGGGTCCATTCTGGTCGTGGAATCACGATCATCACCTCATCGAAGAGGGGGGTGTGACCAAGGTTGTAGACGAGGTCAGCTACCAAGTCCCATTCGGGCCTCTGGGAAACCTGGCTGACAGGGTTCTGGGTGGAAGATTAGTGAGAAGGCGACTGACGCAGATGTTCACCGCGAGGGAGCTGCGTCTCAAAAGAGACATGGCCCATCATTCGAAGTTCGCCGATTTGCCTCGGAGGAAGATCCTGGTAGCCGGTTCGTCGGGAATGATAGGCACCCAGCTGGTTGCTTTCTTGGACACTGGGGGACACGAGGTATGGAGGCTAGTCAGAAGGAGCCCTAAGGAAGGGAAGAAGGAGCTCTACTGGGATCCAGACTCAGGAAAACTGGATACAGGAATTCTGGAGGGTTTTGACGCTATCATCCATCTCGGAGGAGAAGGGATCGGAGACAAGCGATGGAGCAAGAAGAGGAAAGGCGCTATCAGGAGTTCCAGGGTGGATAGCACGGCTCTACTTTCCGAAGCCATAGGTAAGATGGAAGAGAAGCCGGAGGCATTCATCGTAGCCAGTGCGATTGGTTGGTACGGGGACCGTGGTGATGAGGAGTTGTCCGAAGAGAGCGAGATCGGAGAGGGTTTCCTCCCGGAAGTCTGTTCCGATTGGGAGGACGCCTCGGCAAATTTACCCTCTGAAGTCAGGACTGTGTACCTTAGGTCAGGCATTGTCCTCTCGGGAACTGGAGGCGCTCTGGGTAAGATGCTGCTGCCTTTCAAGATGGGAGCGGGGGGTCCAATGGGCAATGGCAAGCAGTGGATGTCTTGGATATCTCTTGATGATGAGATATATGCCATCCATCACCTGCTTATGGAAACCGGATCCGAAGGTGTGTACAACCTAACTGCCCCAAATCCAGTTAGGCAGAAGGGGTTCGCTAAGACGCTGGGTAGAGTTCTGAGAAGGCCAGCATTCGCCCCGTTGCCTAGATTCGTAATCAAGATCTTGTTCGGAGAGATGGGGGTTAAGCTGACGCTGGAAAGTCAGAAAGTTCTCCCTAACAGGCTGTTGGAGGAAGGTTACGAATTCCTTCACCCAGAACTGGGACCAGCACTGCAGGATACTTTGGGCCTGTGGTGACTACAGATGTCTAGGATTTAGACTCGCGAGGAATAGTCTCTGATAATAGGTTTCAAGGCTTGTACCCCTATTCGCCTCTATGACAATGTGGGAGTACATGGTGGTAGGACACACCAAAAACAAAAAGCTGGAAATAGAATTGAATAAGCTGGGGAAAGAAGGATGGGAAGTCGTTGCCGGTGGTGTAGGCAGTTGGCCACATTCGCAATTTGTCTTGAAGAGACCCGTCTGACTGCCTCACTATCCCTCAGCGTTAGTCGTTATTCCGTCTCTGTATGCTAGTCCCAGTGCCGCTGGAGCCAGTACTAGGCTAGCGATGAGTGACAGGCCAATCATGATGGCGCAGAAAAGTCCGAAGGTGGAGAAGAAGCCCATCTCTGACTGGTTAATAATGGCAAATCCGGTGATGTCTGACATAGCCGATCCGAAGAGGGCGATCCCAGAAGCACCCCCCACCGCCTCTATCGAATTCATTGTGCTCATCCCCTTCTCCTTCTCCTCTCTGAAGCGTTCAATGATGTGGATAACGTAGTCTATCCCGACACCTAGGGAAATTGCGGCTATGGAAACTGTAACCATATTGAGCCCATAGCCTGCTATTCCAACTATCGCATACAACCATACAATCATCAAGAATATCGGTGCAGTGGTAATGGTTGCCAGCATCAGTGGCCTAGTACCCCAGAGAATAGAGAAGAAGATAGCCAGGACGGAGAAAATAATCGCATAATTAACGCCTGCCAAGAAGTAAGAAATAACTGACATCAGAGCCATATTTATGACAATTCTTGGTAGAACTTGCAGTGGTTGTCTACGCAGATCCCTCACCCTCGTTGAAACGGGAGAGTCCTCCCTGAATCCCCACCAGAGTGCCGTTATGCAGAATACAAGTCCCAGGAGAAGCGTATCTTGCAGGTCGTCCTGCATGGAGTCCGCAGCGACGAAACGAATCACGGGTTCACCCGTTGGTATTGCCCATGTTACTGGATTTTCTGGGTCTTCGAATGCTGATTGCAAGTCTCCTCTTTCCCGATTGGGAGTGGCAGAGAGGTTCTGGATAGGCGATAGGTCCTGCTCCAACTGTGCCAGAGCCGGTTCGACGAGGGCGAACTGCTCAGGGCTTGAAATTCCGAAGCGTAGAGACGTTCTGGGGAATCTGAGTTCTTCTCCCGATGTTGTCAGCCATGGCCTTTGGAAATCTATCTCGCCTTCGACTTGGATGAACTCCCCGACGATACTGGTTGAGAGGGCCGGGTAACCGCCACTGGCTGGTACGCCTCTTGTCAACATGAACCCGTAAAGGAAGGATAGGCACTTGCTGTCCTCGATCGAAGGAACCGATATGAAATCCATATCCCTGTTGGGAACTAGGAGAGTCTTGCATCCGATCCCTCCGTCATCTGAGTCGAAATCCCACCCTGCTTGTTCGAATGGTGTCTGGTTCCAAGCCATCGCGCCCCTGGTGTACCAGAGCATCAGGTCGATCCCGATTAGCTCAACCTCACCATTGGGCATCCTGGATATCTGATCCGGATCCTCGGGCCCGTGGGAGTTCATATTTCTGCGGAGTTCGTCAATCGCGTCAATGACGAGCGGGTTTGAGATATTCCCCTCGATCAAGATGTAAGCAGGCTCACCTTCGTCACTGAAGCGCTCGTTGATGAGGCCGACGCCGACTGCCAGGTCCGAGTCTGCATCGACGAAGTCCTCAACCTGGAAGTCGCCTTCCAGAGACAGCATGATTGGAGTCGCCAGGGCCGTGATTATGATGGAGATAATTACGACCACCGGAGCGAACCTTGCAGACTGAGAGGATACGAATGACAGCCAAGAGCTTGGAATCATGTGAATGATATCCTTGGGCTCTTCGCCCAGTCTACCTCTGGATTCCAGCCATAGGTCGACATCTAGTCTGGCAAGTGGAACCCATAGCCCTGTTAGGAAGAAGGCACAGAATACGCCTATTCCTGCCTCGATCCCGAATGATCTTAGTGCTGCAATACTCGATGTCATATTAGCCATGAATGCAACTATCGTAGTGACAGATGTCAGCATGATGGCTAGTCCTACTTTGCTAATTGACTTGCGGACTGCCTGTTCTGAATTCGCTCCAGATCGACGTTCCTCCTTGTACCTGTGAAGACTATGTAGGCTATCGTCGATTTCCAGAGCCAAAATCAGTATCGGTAGTAGATTAGAGAACTGTGACCGGAAAATTATCTCATTCCCGGTCCATTTTCCAAGGATGATTGCCCAACCGATCAATCCATACATCCAGACCAATGAAAGTACCAGACTAGTGGCCACTATCCCTACGTCCGAGACCCTCCTGAGACTTGCCCAGAGGAGAATCAATATGGAAAATCCCATCAATACGATCAGAAATGCACTGGAGATTAGCTCTCGATTGATTTCGACGTTGATTGACTCAGCGAACATCAGTGAGACGATTGTCTCATCGCTTTCTCTGAGATCTTCCTCCAAGGATAGGTAAAGCCACTCGACGGAACACAGGGGTTGTCCAAGATCCTCTCTCTCTCTGCAGACCTCGACCGAGTGCCTAACTGGGTCAGTCTTCAGGTCTAGACCATTCCACTCGTAACCGAACTCCGAGCTGGCATTCTTCCAAGTGAAGGTCCAGCCGTTCTTCTGCATCTTGTCCCTGTCGAAGTTGACGATCATCCAAGCGGCTGATGCGGACCACCTTCCTCTTTGCCAGTTTTCTGAAACTAACGAGCCGTCCTCAGAGAATTCATGGCCGACCGGGCCAATCACGGACCCCGTTTCATCTGGCAGGAAGCCCCGGTCGTTAGACAGGAACCTAAGGAACGCGCCATTGCTGTTGTTTGCCATCCTGTGGGCTGCTAAGTCTATGTGGTCTTGCGTGACGTTCAGATCGTCGAAGGATAGGCAGTCCAGTTCCCCGCAATCTGTCCAATTGGTCGGAGCTGGGTCGGTTGACGCATCTATGTCAAGAGTCGCAGCGAGCTTGTACGGATTTATCCTTGGTGATGTCAAAGAGGACTCATTAGCCATAAAAGTGCGGAATTCGGTAGCTAAGTCTAGGATTCCCAATACTGGATCTCCGGAAATCTCAGATGCCAAGGGGAGGTAGAATACTGAAATCTGGCTCTCCCTCATTGTGGCCGCGTTATGATCGATTTCCCTGAGGACAGTTAGATTGAGTATCCCCCCCTTTGGCTCGGAGATTCCACCACCGATGCCGGAAAAATCGGCAATCATCGTTACGTCTGAATCCGGCTCACCGAAGTATTCCGGGTTTCTGACAAAAATCCCGAAGCCCCAGATGTTTCCTGCTGCAGTGAATTCTTCCCTCAGGACCTGATTGGCATCCAGTTCTGGAGAATCCATTTCATAGGACTCAATATCAATCGGTTCGAATGAAGCGATTATCCCGGGAATCATGAAAATTGAGACTACCACTAGTGCGAAGTGGACCTTTTTACGACGAGGAATCAGGTAGTCGGCCAGATCTTCGAAGTCTCTCATATTGTATTCGCAGCGAATTCGATATTTGACTGATTGTATTAGTCTACAGACCGCTGTCTTTGAGTGACTTCAGCGCCTCTATCTGTGACTTTGTGAGTTTCTCTGGTTCGGCCAATGTGAACTCAACGTCCAATGCACCACCGGCGTGCCCATGTCCTTGCAGTCGTCTTCTATCACCAATTCTGGTTCCACTTGGGATCTCTATCTGAAGCCTCTTTCCAGATGGAGTCGTTATTCTCACTTTGCCACCAAGGGAAAGCATAGTGTATGGTAATCTTACTTCCTGGATTAGTCTGCCATCCTCCCACCTACGGCCCTCATCTGCATCGAGTCGGACAGTGATTAGTAGGTCTCCTGAATCTCCCTCTGGATGCTCGTGCCCCATTCCCTTGAGACGGAGTAAGTGGCCGTGCTCGGCTCCTTCGGGCACTCTCACGGTAATTGTACTCCCTTTCGTGATTACGCCCGTTCCCTTGCATGCAGAGCAAACTCTTGAGGTGCCGAAACTGGAACCATTGCAATCCGAACACCGCCTCATTCTTCTGTGACTAAATTTGACTTCTGCGCCACTAATTGCTTGCTCGAGTGAGATGTCCAAGCCTGCTTGAATGTCGGCACCCTTCGAAACTTGCTGTCTTGGTCTTGCCTCTCTCCTAGCACCCCCGAATGCAGGATCGATACCAGGATTCTGGCTACCTCTACCACCCATGAATTGTGAGAAAATATCACCAATATCGACTCCGCCGAACGGAGAGCGTTGCCTCCCACCTTGGAACATCTCCTCCATTCTCCTCTGCTGATCATACTGGCTCCTACCCTCAGCGGTTCCTATCGACTCGTATGCGGATTGTATTGCCTTGAACCTCTCTTCTGCTGCAGCGTCCCCAGGGTTCCTATCTGGATGGTATTGCCTTGCTAGCTTTCGATATGATCTCTTTATCTCCGCATCTGATGCATCCTTTGAGACGCCCAGCGTACGATAAGGGTCTTCGGGCATAACAGCTCTCCGGTAGGCATTGTCCTTCAACCTGATGAGGAAGAGCGCTAACCGGTGTTCTAATGATTGGTGTCTCGCTGGGAGTGACATGGGAGTCGGTTGGGCGGTCTTCAGAAACTATGCTGGGCACGCGAAAGAAATTCTCGGAGATGTGACAGACTACCCTCGTTTCTTCCTAATGCCTCCTTCTGCAATGGTCGAGGCCTCGGATAATGGGACGAATGTTGTGACTCTTCTCGAGCCAGATGAGCATATCGACCATGAGGTTGAGTTGGTATTCAAGCTGGGGGATGACCTGACACCTACACAGATGTGCGTGGGAATCGACACGACAAATAGAACTCGACAAACTATGGCCAAGGTTGAAGGTTGGCCGTGGTTAGAGGGCAAGGGTTTCAGGGGTTCGGGTGTTCTTGGGACATGGACTGATTGGAATGATGAGGAGATGGAGATCGGCCTCTCAGTTAATGGGGAGACTAAGCAATTGTCCTCAACCAACCTAATGGTTCACTCCGTGGATTCTCTTCTTTCGCACCTAAATCGCTGGTACGATCTGGAAGCAGGCGACTTCGTCTGGACTGGAACGCCAAAGGGTGTCGGACCGATGAGTCCTGGAGATGTCATTAATGCGTGGATGAAGGACTCTAATGGAGTAACCGTTAGCATGCTTAATGCGGTGTGCGAGTAGTCAGTAATAGGGGAGTTAGTATGGACTCCGGATCGAGGAGAATCACAAACACTTGGCTGATAGATGACAATGGCGTAGCTAACAAGGGAGACTTCCTACTGAATCAAGATGGGACTTTCTCGTCTAGCAGCGGTGACGAGGATGTAGTGGAGACCATTGACGGATCAAAGCGCCTTGTGACCAGGTCCCTTCAGAACTGGCATACTCATATGGCCATGGTTCTGAATAAGTCGATGGGAGAGGGTTTGCCTCTGATGGAATGGCTCGAGGCGTCCATATTCCCCGTTGAGAAGAGATTGACTAAGAAGTTCGTGGAACATGGCACCAGAGCAGCCATCGCAGAGATGATTGCGACTGGGACAACATTCGCTTGTGACATGTATTTTCATCCGGAAGTCGTAGGTGGGGTTGTAGCTGAAAGCGGAATCCGTGGGAAGGTCTGCGGACCCATTACTGATTTTCCAACTCCATCATATCCGGAAGGGGCTGGACAGGCTCTGAAGAATATCGAAAATCTCCTATCAAAAGATTCTCCTCGTTCAGATAGGGTCGAGTATGGGATAGGGACTCATTCTGTATATACCTGCTCGGAAGAGACGTTGCTAAAGGCATCCGAGCTGTCTCAGAAAAGTGAGTGTACCCTAAGCATACACACTTCCGAAACTAGGGGGGAAGTTGCTGAATGTTATGATAAACACGGAATGTATCCTGTTGAGTACTTGGATTCAATCGACTTCTTCACCGAGGGTACGGTCTGCGCTCATTGTGGTTGGGTGACTAAGAAAGAAATGCGTATCCTGGCTGGACATGGGGCTCATGCAGTACACTGCCCAACTAGTAATCAGAAACTGGCGTGCGGAGGCACCATGTCATACCCCGCAATGACGGAGGCGGGGGTAGATGTTAGGCTGGGAACTGATGGTGCTGCTAGCAACAACTCATTGGATATGAGGGCGGAGGCTAAGGCGGCTAGCCTGGTGCAGAGGCATGATCATTGGGACGCGAGGATTCTCGGCCCCGAAGAGACTTGGTCCCTGGCGACTAAGGGGTCCAAAGACTGGGTTACCTGGGATCTCTCTGACATCAGGATGAGGCCTTGGGGCAAAGGCGGTAGGAGGTTGCTGCCAAATCTAATTTACTCCGGGGCAAGGGTGCTTGATGTGTTCGTGGATGGGGAAGAAATTCGCAGAGATGGAGTTACCTTGACATTGGATGAAGGGAAGGCCTCTCAAGATCTGGAGTCCTCTGTTGAGGATTACTATGGTGAGTTGTGACTCATGGATGGAATAGGAAAGCTGCTCCAAGCACAGCGTATGCTGACAATAGCATTGCACCTTCCAACCAGTTTGACTTTCCATCTGCTGCAATCGAGTTGACAATCAGAACACCTAGGAATGCGGAGACTGTCTCGAGAATTCCGAATTCGAAGGTCAATGGGACGCCTAATAGCCATGCGAAGACAACCATTAGTGGGGCTACGAAAACTGCAATCTGAGTAGATGATCCCATAGAAATTGCGAATGAGAGGTCCATCTTGTCCTTGGCAGCTACTGAGACAGCGGTGAAGTGCTCAGCAGCGTTTCCGAAGAGGGGGATGAGTATTACCCCGATGAAGAGATGCGGTAGTCCAAAATCTTCAGCCGCAGATTCTACTGAGTGTACGAGAATCTCGGCCATCCAAGAAACTAGAATCGTAGCTAAGACCAGTAGTATTACTGCGTCTCTCTGAGTCATTTCCGGTTCTTCATGATGGCTCCCGTCCGTTGCAAAAAGGTGAACGTGGGTCCGAAACTGGAAGTATAGAAACAGGCCGTACATCATCAGCAGGATAACGGCTGCAATATGACTCAGATCTTGAAGTCTAGATTCTCCAACGTCTCCTCCGACAGTTGAGTGGAAAACCGTGGGAATTACAAGGACAATCATTGAGAGAAGAAGGAGCGATCCATTCGAGCTTACTTGAGTCTCTGAGTAACTCTGCTCTGAATGGTGAATTCCACCCCAAACAAATGCTAGACCCATGACCAACAATAGATTTCCTAAAATGCTTCCAATTAGGCTGGCTTGAACTAAGTGAACATAGAATGATTGGGCCTCTACATCTATAGCCTTGGATGCTTGAAAGATTAGTAGGGCGGCAATGATAAGTTCGGCGGCATTTCCAAACGTAGCATTCAGAAGCCCCCCGAGTGACTCAGAAGTTCTCAGTGCTATTTCCTCAGTAGCCCGACCCATCAGGAACGCGAGTGGCATTATGGCTGCCAACGAAGAGAAGAAAGCCATCGAATAGTTGTGTTCTACATAATTGAAATAGACTGTTGCAGGAATTGCAATAAGTAGGATGTTCAGTTTTGTTTCTCGGGGATCCATTGCTCTAATCCAATTTACCGATTCAGTCATATTTCGCCGTGGCACAGTTTTCTAGGTCAATGTTACGCCTCCACACGGAGCGTTCTTGTCGTATTTGCAACACGAGGAGGCATGGAGGTCGCATTCAGAATAGCAATTTCTGGTTCCCCAGGGGCTGGAAAGTCGACAATTTCCTCGTTGCTTGAAAATATGGGGTATCGTATTGTGACGGTAGAGAGTCTTGCCGAGGAGTTTGAATGCATAGAGGAGGTTGATCCTAGGGACGGAGCGAGGCCGATTGACGTAGAGAAACTGCAAAAAAAACTCAAGGTAGCATGGAAAGAAGATCCTGAAGGTCCGACTTTCGTCGATGGGCATCTTTCTCACCTACTAGATGTAGACTGTGTGGTTATTCTGAGATGTCGTCCTAGAGAGTTACGGGAAAGGCTAGCAGGAAGGTCATACCCAAGTCAAAAAATCAATCGAAACGTCGATTGGGAGATTCTCGGTGGACCATGGGCGGAGATTGAAAGTGGAAAAGCAATAGTCGAGTTTGACACATCAAGTGAAAGGTCAGAGTCCATAGTTGCAACAATTCTCCAATGGGTATCAGATGACTTCAAGCCAAGAAGTCCTCGCAATCCGATTGACTGGGTAGGTAAAGGAGAGGTCTGAGATGTTCGAAAAAATGAGAGAGAGGTGGACAAAGGCAATTACTCCATTAGTCCATAGGATGGAAGGAGTGGATCCCAGCACCCTCACTTGGACAAGTCTGGCTCTGTCCCTGGTGGCATTCTATCTGCTTATGGATGCTGGGCGAAATACGGAGGGTGCAGTATACATCATTGGAGGAGTAGTCATCGTCCTAATTGCAGGAGTTCTGGATGGTCTAGATGGGGCTCTAGCAAGGCATCAGGGAACCGATGGCCCGTATGGGGACTTTCTTGATCACACCATTGACAGGATTGTGGATGTTGGAATCCTAGTGGCTATTGGGATGAATGCAGACTTCGTGAATAACCCTAGCTCGGGGTATATCGCTGGTCTGCTTACTCTCTTCGGTTCCTATATGGGTACACAAGCCCAATCTGTCGGACTGGGCAGGATCTACGGCGGATTCTCAAGAGCAGATAGGATGGTGTTGACCTTGGTTGCTCTAATTGTGACAGCATGGCAAGCACACGAGGGTGCCTCTGGAGTCTCTATCGAAAGTTATCACTGGTTGGCGGATTGGGCATTATTGGGCAATAGTGAGTTGAATGGGATGACGTTTGCATTGGCTATTTCCGCTTGGGGGGGAGTTTACACATTCATAGTTAGGTTCGTAAAAACAAGGAATGGTTTGATTGCCTGAGTGGAAACTGAGTTTGGTGGTGAAAACTCGCTTCTTTCTACTGTAGAGTGGGGCAACGGTTATCCTCTGTTCAACTCGCCTGAGAATCGTGAAGCACCTGATTGATAGAGTTCTAGAGCTTCAGGATGACGAGGTAAGGCCTCCAAAGATACCTGAAATTGAAGAGGTACCAGATCTAGAAAATCTACTGAAATCACTTCAGCCGAAGATTAGAGTCTTTGGTTGTGGGGGGTGTGGATCCAACACAGTCGCCCGATTAGAGCAAGAGGGCTTGTTCGATGATGAATATGTCAAGGGGATGGCAGTAAACACAGACGCTCAACATCTGTTGAGGGTGAATGTGGAGAACAAGGTCCTGATTGGTCGCTCCGCCCGAGGCAGGGGGGCGGGGGGCGACCCGGAGAAGGGAGAGCAAGCGGCATACGAGTCGGAAAGAGCGCTGAAAACAGAGGTTGAGGAGTGCGATCTCGCATTCATAACCGCGGGCCTAGGGGGTGGCACTGGGACAGGGAGTGCGCACGTCGTTGCTAGGCTCGCGAAGGCATCCGATGCACTGACGATTGCGGTTGTTAGCTATCCCTTCGTTTCCGAAGGAGCTGTGCGAAGACAGAATGCGGAATGGGGGCTAGAGAGGTTGAGGGAGGTCTGTGACACAGTCATCGTCCTTCCAAATGAGAGATTGCTAGAAGTTGAGGGGGTTAGGGACCTTCCCCTAGACGCAGCATTCAGAGTAGCGGATGAACTGCTGATGAGGAGTATTTCTGGAGTGTCGGAGATGATTGCCAAGGAGGGTGTGGTCAATCTTGACTTCCAGGATCTGCGGTCAGTAATGGAGAATGGCGGCGGTGTGGCGATGATTGGCCTAGGTGAGGCGACTGTAGAGGAAGGTGCAGAGAAGGCTACCATGGAGGCCTTGCAATCGCCTCTTCTTGATATTGACATCTCCGATGCAAGAGGTGCTCTGGTGAACGTGGTCGGTGGACCTGGTTTGACTCTCGGAGAGGCAGAGCAGTGTGCAAAGATAATCCGGGAGAGTATCAACCCATACGCTAGGATGATTTGGGGTGTTACGACGGATGACTCGATGGGGAGCGACATCAGGGTTCTTCTCGTTCTGACCGGAGTGAAAAGTGAGCAGATTCATGGAGCTGCCCTTCATACTCAGATGAGAAACCTCAGAAACAGAACGGTAGAATTCGTAAGTTAGATTCTTCATAAATTAAAGAATAGAAGACCTTTGTCTTCCCGTCGTCCTTAAATGGAATCTGTAGGTCGCCGTGATGCTTCTAGGTGTTAGCATGGCGGTTGAGAATTCTAAGGTAGGCCCGATTGAAGAGATTGCACAGTCTTGGCAAGATGAGATCGAAGGTCGTGTAAAGGGCCTTCAGACTGGTTCCTACGCCAGAATTTTGAAGATGGCGAAGAAGCCTTCCAAGCAAGAGTTCAGGCAAACCGTGATAGTTTGTGGGATTGGGATGTTTGTGTTGGGTGCGATTGGTTTCGTAATCCTAGCCCTGATGGTCAATGTTTTCCCTCCATTCTTCAATTGGTTGATAGGCTGAGGTGGTAATAATGTCAGAAGCGTACACTGTGTATATCAGAAGCGGAGAGAAGATTCTACTGATGCAGCGATCGGATGAGGTTGCTGACTTCCCTGGCGCATGGGATGGAATCTATGGCGTCGGAGACCCCAGTGATCACGATTCTGTAGTATCGAGGATTTCGGAATGTACGGGGATTAGTCCTGAGAATATGAGCTTGGTTCGCTCTGGTATGGCTAGGGGTCTTGCCTATGGGAATCGTCTTAATGACGTGACTCCGATACTTTTCATTACCGAGGAGACGGAAATCAGCCCGGGTGGGCTGTACAAGAACAGCGAATGGGTTGATCCCGGGAAGGTTCAGGACAAAGACTACGCTACACCCCAATTAAGGGAGATGTATGGGGACGTTGCTTCTTACCTATACATACTCAAGACTTCAATCGGACAAGAGCAAAACGTAGCAGGTGAAATCAGGGCAAGATTGTCAGGAACAGGTTCTCTGAAGGACATTCAAGACAAGATCTTTGGAGTTCTCAGTCCGCATTACATGAAGGGATTCATCTTCATCGAGGCTACTGCGATGCACCATGTTCAGAAGCTGATAGGTCGCGTTGGAGTGGGAGTAACACCTCTAAAAAACTGCAGCAAGGTGTTGGACGGCGAGGCACCTCTAGAGGACGTTCTTCCATACCTGGAGCCGAAGGCGGCAACTTCTGGAATAGAAGAGGGGTGCATAGTCGAGATCTCAGGCGGCGCATTCAGGGGGCAGGCGGCACGAGTAACCAGAGTTGCTGAGTCAAAGGAAGAGGTCACGGTCGAGTTATTCGAAGCCGCAGTACCGGTTGCGCTAACAGTTAGGGCCGACCAAGTAAGAGTCACCCAGAGGGTGGAGTGATCATAAAAATCGTCCTTGTTTCAATTTACATCATTATCAAATAGGGAGAGCAAGTCGGCGAGTTCCGCGATAAGAGGTCATTTTCATGTCAGCACGAAATGAAACCCCCCACAAAGTAGTTCAATCACTGGGGCTGAAGAAGTGCAACGGATCATGGGAAGACTCTGTGGAGAATCTGACAATGGATCAGGTCAAGGAGATAGCAGAGGGGCAGAAAGACCGTTTGACTGGTAAGTCGATTTACGCACGCTGCAGGGAAGTAATGGGGACGTGCGTCTCCATGCGAGTTAGGGTAGAAGGAATGGAGCCCAAGGTGGCTCTGAACGCAATGAGCGAGGGGGAGTTTAGCGAACATTTCAGCTAGATTCGACACGAATTGCGGGAGAGGCATGAGCCTCGCGAACCGCAGAGGTGGGAAAAATGAGAGAAAATCTACAAACTGCAATTCAACAGGCGCTAGAGGAGGCCCCAGAGAGGGGTTTCGTAGAATCCATCGAGATTTCTTTCACGATCAAAGATGTCGATCTGAAGATTCCAACGAATAGAATTCAGGAGGAGGTCAGACTTCCATCTGGCAGAGGTAAGCCAATCAAGATTGCCATGTTCGCTGGGGGGGAGATGGCTGCAAAGGCTAAGGCAGGAGGCCTAGAAGTGATTGATCCATCTACAATCGAGGATCTTGGTGGGGATCGTCAGAAGGCCAGGAAGTTGGCCAAGCGCTACGATTTCTTCCTCTCAGAGATTCCTCATATGGGGACGGTCGGTAGATTCCTGGGTGGCGTATTGGGACCAAGGGGGAAGATGCCTCGTCCGGTCCCTCCTACTCTGGATCCGTCTGCTCTAGCATCAGGTCTCAAGGATACGGCAATTGTCCGTTCTAGGGACAAGGTAACTTTCCATGCGGCATTAGGCTCGAGAGAGCAAGGTATCGACGACTTGACCTCAAACGCTGTAGCCATTTGGGAAAGGGTCACTGGGAAGTTGGAGAGAGGAGCTGGGAACATACGATCTTGCTTTGTCAAGACATCCATGGGCCCTTCCATTAGAGTCGAGGTGATCTTGTGATTCCAAAGGTAGCAGGATGGAAGAAGGATAGCGTATCCGAGTTGACGGAGATTTTCACCAGCGACGGAGTAGTAGCTGTCGTCGACGTCTCGGGTGTTCCTGCCAGTAACATGATCGATATGCGAAACACCCTGAGGAAGCGAATGAGCATCACTATGGCCAAGAAGTCATTGATGAGAATTGCTTGGTCCGAGGCTGGACGACCGGAGGACGACATAGAATCGCTTCTGAAAGGGGCGCATCAACCCTGTATTGTACATAGTGACTCGATGAATGCATTCGAGATTTTCGGAGAGTTGGAGAAGACACGCCAAGGTCGGGCGGCCAAGGCTGGTGAGACGTTTCCGAACGAGGTTACGATTCCTGCCGGGCCCACAGAATTTGGACCTGGGCCAATCGTAGGAGAGTTCAACGCAGTGGGAATTCCGGCTAAGATTGACAAGGGGAAAGTAGCTATCCAGAGAGACACCACCTTCTCCGAGGGAGATGAGATTTCCGCTGATCTAGGTATTATGCTAGCAAAGCTGGGTGTTAATCCAATTGAGATTGGGCTAATCCTGACAGGAGCAATCGAGGAAGGTCACTTTTTCCAGTCTTCTGATCTTGACCTTGACACGGATGGTTTGAGAAACGACATAGTGAGTGCAACTTCAGGTTCTTTCAATCTGGCTTGCAACGTTAGGTGGTTCTCCTCAACCACAACTCCAACCCTAATCTCAAAGGCTTCTTCAGAGGCTCTCTCAGTTGCCTTGGAAGCTGGCGTCGTCAACGATGCGACGGCTGCAACCATTCTGTCAAAAGCACAATCGCGTGCTCTGTCCCTAGCTGGACAATTAGATTCCTCAGCTCTTGATGAAGAGTTACAGGCTGCTCTAGGAGCAGTATCTCAGAGTGCTGAAGTCGCCCCCTCCGAGGCGACAGAATCGGAGGATGCCGTCGAGGCTGAAGCCGAAGAGGAAGAGGAGGAAGAGGATGCTGGGTTCGGTGGACTCGGCGATCTCTTCGGATGAAAAAAAAGGTGAATGAAATGGAATATGTATATGCTGCAATGTTGTTGCATTCTGCAGAAAAGGACATCGATGACAAGGCCATCAGCTCAGTGCTGAAGGCTGCTGGAGTCGAGGCTGACGGGGCCCGAGTAAAGGCCCTAGTCGCCTCACTAGGCTCCGTCGACATCGATGAGGCCATGGCGACCGCGGTCGCCGCCCCAGTAGCTTCGGCTGCTCCTTCTGCTTCTTCCGGCGGAGCTGCCACAGAGGCTGCTCCAGCTGAGGAAGAGGCTGCTGAGGAGCCCGAGGAAGAGGCGGGCGGCTTCGAAGGTCTTGGCTCCCTATTCGGCTGATGCAAAGATTGGAACGAATGAACCAAGCCGCTATGGGCGAGGGCCTCGAGGGTGGTCTGAGACCAATGGAGCGGATGCTTGAGATTCCGGTTAGCATAGTGCCCACAGAAGCAATCAGGGCAATGCGAATCATCGGCGAAAGTCGAGGATGGGAGATGGGTCGCTTTGAGGAAACCACATTGGTCCAAAGATGGGCAATAATTGTACCAATCGCAAAACGAGCAAGGGTACTCGGACTGAAGGTTTTGTCCGGGGAAGCCGAAGGTCTTGCTATTCGGACTTGGAGTTATGTGCCCGGTTCCTCCGGAAGGATGTCTTTTGTAACCTTCAGAATACCAGAGTTGTTTGATGGAGAGAAGTGGGGGGAGTTTTTACTCGAGTGGGCTAGGATGCTGCCGAGATGCCCTTGGAGGTGGACATTCATGGAGAGATCGGTTATCGGTTATCTTCTTCCTGAATTCAGAAATTCTCGAAAGCTGTTCTCCAAGGAAGGTTTAGACATAGGTAGCTGGGAAAGTTCACAGGATTACTGATTACAGATTAATTAGTACAGATAGGGAGAGCATTTGAAATGGTGCTCTGAGAGCGAAGAGCGAAGCGGACATGGACTTCCAAGACTTGGTAGACACCCCCCAGAAGGTAAAGACGTTAGCAGGGACTCTAGTTTTCCTGGTTGCATTCCCAGTCTACTTCGAAGTCCTTCCATCCCTGATAGACGATGACATCTCTGGAGGGGGTTCTTCGGGTCTTTCTGGTTCACTGGCGGTTAGCTTCGAAGAGAGTACGACGTCATTGAGCGAATCAGTAACCCTTGGTGATGGGGATAGTCACGATTCTTTCTTCGACCTAATGACTGAGTCGGCATTAAGCATCGGATATGTAGAGTTGGAAGTTTCATGCACCGATAATGATGATCCAGGTCCCGGTTTCACGGACACCGTGGAAGGGGTCAGCGACCTCGTTGATGTCGAGGGGTACGCCTCGGGGCATGTGGAAGATCAGAGTGCAGATGGAAGTTGCTCGGGCGGGGGTAATGGTGGCTTCTCCATCCGTTGGGACATTACTCCGAATTACACTGGAGAAGGCTACACTGAAGAGGACTTGAATGAGAATGAGATTAGGCAGTTGTGGGATGCTGAAGGGAGAGGTATGGGGTCATGGATTGCTACGATCACAGCTTCGATAGAAGCTGCCCCAGTTGCAGGTTCCCTCATAGACGACAATGAGGACTTCGATATCACGTGGACCGCTGTTTTCTTTGATTTGATCATTGAGTCTGGAAGTAGCTAGGTCTTCGCCTGAATGCTGACTACATCCCCGTCAACTAGCTCATGGTCTGCCCCAATCACTCTCCCTGATCTAGCGTCAATGGCCCGAATAAATCCCTCTCCAAGGTCGGAGTGGACCTCGAAGGCAAGTCCCTTTGCAGTAGTTCCCCTTTGAATCAGAATTGCATCAGGTAGAGTCTTCCCGTCCCCATCGACCCAGTGAGACTCGTCCTGTACCGGGTATGCTACGATTCTGGATAGTTGGCCGTACACTACCTCGGATAGTAGGCCGACTAGTCCTCCCCCCTCCCACGAAGATAGAGTGGTAGAAATTGAAGAAAGTGCTGTTCTCTGCTTGTCAGAAAGTTTCTCTTCACCCTCAGTGGTCATTTCAAATTCTGAATCGCCCAACTGATAGGAAATCAGTCCAGAGGATGAAGCCCGGCGAAGGGCGAGCTCAGCCTCGGCACTGGTGAAGACGATGGTTCCCCCGTTCGACTCGACTTCAGCCTCTAACTCGGGCCCGAAATGCTCGACTTTGTCTGCCTTGTTTGCGGCTACTGAGATTGGGAACATTGACTTCCTGATCGCGGAAGACAAAAATCTGAGCTCTTCATGACCCCAAGACGCAGGATCTGAGGAAGATGGCAGTTGCCTCTCTACCGATGAGAATCCTGCAGAGACGTGGTGCTCAGTGGCTCCAATTCCTGTCAGTCTCTCGAGTATGTGTTCGCGAATCGCCCTGACTCCTTCGGCTTGCGCCTTTCTAGCGACTCGGTCCCATCCGTTCTCTACGATCCCCAAAATCCATGAGTCGAGCTCTCCAATGAGGAAGCGGTGCTCTTCGATTGGTTGGGAGCCTCCTGAACCGACTGGATTTCCCTCCAGATCGGTTGAACCAGACACGTCGACGACCTGGATTAGAGCATCACATCTTGACAGGTCAGAGAGGAACTGGTTCCCCCTCCCTCTGCCCTCATGTGCCCCGGGCACCAAACCAGCGACATCGATGAGAGTAACTGGAACCATGCGCCTGAATCCAGCGCATGACCCTGAATTTGGGTTGCAGATACTGCCCTTCCTGGGATCTTGATCAGAAGTAGCTTCGAGTCTGCCAGAGGACTCCCTACGCTCCCTTAGACTGGAGCAAGCGCACCTCTCTGGCAATGGAATCCAAGTCACCCCCACATTAGGTTCAATGGTTGTAAATGGATAGTTTGCAATGTCAACGGGAATTTGTGTAAGTGCAGAGAATGCGGTCGACTTCCCTACATTCGGCTTTCCGACTATTCCAATCCTCATACTATCCCAGAGGTGGCAGGACCTATGGACACATTGACTATGTGGTCAATTCACAGCTCGGTGGGGCTACCCGGCATATCGGTGCTGGTTTCGGGTACTACCACGGTGTCTAGCTTCCCTTCCCTCTGTGCTAGAATCTTCCTCACTGTCGTCTCCTTGGTTAACTTGTAGGGACTGGATATTGTAGTCGAAGAAGGGTTTTCCCCTTCAGTTGCCAAACTCCCCCTAAATAACCCGCTGATCATATTCAGTGAATGGTAAATTGAGCCTAGAACGGCCCCATAGAAGAGGACGGAGCCCAAAACTCTGATACGGCTGGACATAGAGTTCTCCTCATCAACAGCAGCTTCGAGGAGAGCCATGTCAGAGAAATCCGCCATCATCGTGAAGATCAGTCCGGAGAATGCTCCCCCTGCCATCAGCCAGAAGGCCCATCTAGAGCGGTTGACTGAGAGGACATTCCGACCAGAGACCTCAGGCAAGATGGATAATGCTGCTCCAAGAGATGCGGGGACGAATACCACCCACATACCTATCAAAACGAGTGATGTGTGTATTCCTGTGAGCTCATTGGTTCCAGTAAGGTGATCTGTGAGTACGAAAAGACCCCCGACGGAGATGGGGACGGCCATGAAGGCTGCCAGATTGATCTCTGGCATTCCGGGAGAGTCGGGGTTCTCCATGAATACGTCATCCCCTCTCATCGTCGCCAATACATTGGCTGAAAGAGCGATTATTGGGATTAGGGAGAGAGCGAGGAGGAATGATCCGGCTACGATGTCGTTTCTCGAGGGTTCGAACGTTGCAGCATCGATTCCGAGGAAGTCGGATGCGATTTCACCCTCAATAAGCCCTAATGGATTAATTGTGATGATTGCTCCAACCATGGTCACTGCTGCAAGTGACCTGGACCAAAGTGGATTACCGCTCCCCTTGGAGGCGCCGTATAGAATCGCACCTGACATCATAAGGAAGAGTGAGGTAGGCCCATGAATCCGAGTGGCTAGCCACTGTCCTGTGCCTGAATCCAGAGAACCGGTGATTGCCAGTACTACTATCGAAACCGGCCCTGAAATCATCCCAGTAATCATCATCCATCCAGGAAGTGGCATCTTCTTTGTCCTAGAAGCCGCTGTTAGAAGCATGTTGACAATGACGGCAATGATGACTAGACTAGTTAGAAGGGTCGCGAGTGGCATTATCTTGATACCCGCAATCTCCGGATTGTTCGCTGCGATGAATATCACAATCACTGCTAGGGTCCAGACGAAAGACATCAGTGTGGCGTTCTTCTCGGTTGCCAGAGTCGTCCCTCCGAGCTCAGGGACGATGTGCATTGAAGAGCCGATGAGGAGCATGCCGACNGAGCCGTAGGCGGCAACGAGGAAACCGGATGTAATGAGGGAAGTAGAAGCGGGGTTCAGACCCCACGCCGATAGACTGTGAAGTGCTTCTGGATCGTGTGAAAGCCATAGTCCACAGAATGTAATTACCGATGCAGGGATTAACCAGAGCGCCCCTTGGATAATCCACGAAGTTGCTGCAGATCCTTTCTTCCCTTCTACGAAATCTATTGGGGGCCCTAGGGCCTTCTCTAGCATGAACATGCTCATACTCTTTGAAACATCGGTGAAAACCCATATCCCCCTATTGACTAGTACGAAAACAATGAGGATGGTCAACCAGAATGCGGCCATCGATGTAATTATTCCCATATTTCCACCTCACTCGCTGGTTGCCTCGGTTAGCATTGTGCCCAGTATTGCGAAGACTCCGATCATCGCTCCGAGGATGAAGAACCAAATGCCAGAGTCGAAGACGCCATCAAAAACTGGAAGAATCGTGGAAATAACAGGAAGTTCGCTGCTTGGGAACAATATCCCGTAAAGAATCAGGAACACCATGGCGGAGACAAAACCCATCACCAGCATTACCCATGAAGACGATGGTTCTCCCTCTCCTTGAATGAACTCCCCAATCAAAGTGGATCTTTCATCAGACAATAAATCACCCCGGAATTGTATAATTCCGACTCTACCACCGGAGATTTGCCCTTAAGCATTAGCCGGATACAGCTTGTCAATTGGTTCAAGGAGCACGAACTAGGTCAGTCGGATTCCCGCGTCGAAATGTCCCATACCCTAATGTGACCGGGAGACTGAGATCGTTGTCCAACTCCGCCCTCCAGTGATCCTCGCATGAGCATTCCAAGTGGCCGAACTCATCAGTATCTCCAGAGACAGAGTACCTCTCTATCGCTGCTACTACCTCTGAGTCACAAGAGCCGCAGTTGTGAGCGCCTCGAATCTTTCCCCCTGCGGTTGGGTGTACAATAATCCTACAGCTCTCGTCATCGAGTTCTTCGTGGGCGCGTTTGATCATCTCCACCAATGACCAGAGCCATGGCGTTCTGTATTCTTTATTCCTGAATAGTCTGTCAACTATCGTTTTCTTCTGTATATTCATCGGGTTTACAGAGACTTCATCGGAATATGGTGCAACGTCAATCAGCCATGAAGTAGTGTGGGTTAGTGCGTCTCCCTCTGACATGAATGGTGGCTTGAACAAGAGATACGTCTTCACTCGCAGGTCATTATCTCTGAGCATTTCAACGGCCTTGTGCCACTGTTTTGTCGTGAATCCCTTGTTGACATGAAACCTTAGGACACTGTCATCGTAAGCCTCGAGACCGATTGCAACGGTACATCCGGGATGTCGGGCGGCGACCCATTCAATCTTCTCCGGTGTACACATCTGAGCTTGGGCCTCGACAACCAAGTGAAGGCCCATCTCAAAGGTCTCCTTCAGAACTGCCTCCTGCCATTCTGGTGGATTCTCCCGATCTTCGAAGAATGTACCCGATGTATACACCTTGATCATCTTACATCCTTCAAACTGGTTAGTTGATTTCTTTGCATATTCCCATTGCGAAAACATATCTTCGGCAGAAACATCATCCCTAACATCATTGAAGTAACCACAGAATGTACACCCTGACTTCCACCACCAGGCACAACCCTTGGATCTTAGGATGACAGTTGCGGCCGTACATGGAGTGCCGTCTGGGAGATTTTCTGGAGTCTTGTACACCGTAACCGGTCTACTGGCGTCCCACGATTCTCTGAATGAAATTGACTCTGGGGTATTCTCAGGAGCCTTGACGAGGTGATGAATCTTAACCGTCTTGGAGTCATTACCCATTATCCCGCAAGAGTTCGCCATGTTACGCGCTCTACTCTTTGCACTTGAATTGGCATGCTTCTCGTAGTGTTTTCTCACTAGATGTATTGGAATACACTAAACCCCTACAATACATCCGACAGTAGGGTTGTCATGGGTTTTGGAACGATTGATGGATTGAGCGACGAGAGAAACAAGTCTCTGAGAGGGTGGTACTGGTATGATTGGGCAAACCAGGCTTTCGCTCTAACCGTACTAACCGTCCTGGTACCTCAGCTAATGTCTAGTATGTTCGAATTAGCAACTGGTGGGGGCACAGAAGTAGGCAGTATGGTGGTGACTGGAGACACTTTCTACGCCATTGTTCTGGGTGCTGCGAGTCTCTTCGTAGCTATCGTAAGCCCAGTAATCGGAGCAATAGCTGACAGAATGCCGATAAAGAAGAAGATTCTCTGGGCTTACACAATAGTAGGAGTGATTTTCACCGGAATGATGGGGATAGCACCACATCTCGGTTCGGGATCTGATTACAAGTTTCTCGCATTCTGCCTGGTAATTGGGAACATAGGATTTTCTGGAGGGAATGTGATTTACTATGCATTCATGCCATATCTTGCTGAGAGGGCGCAAATGGATCATGTATCTAGTTGGGGTACTGCATACGGATTCTTCGGCGGGTCTACCATCCTGATCGTACACCTTATCGTCGGAGAGACTGGTTTCTTCGGGATGTCTACAAGATGGAGCCCGTGGGTCCTAAGCTTCGTATTCATGACTACAGCCATTTGGTGGCTAGGTTTTGGAATGGCTCTCTTCAGAAATACTCCAGAGCCGGAGATTCCCTCCCCCAAGCAGTATGATTCGGTCAAGGATGCCGTGTTTGATGGTATGAGGGAGGTTAGGAAGACCTTCGGAGAGGTCAGAAAATTCAAGATTCTGGCCATATACCTGCTATCCTTCCTTCTGTTCTTCGATGGAATTAACACAATCGGAGGAATGGCATCTGCCTTTGGTGACTCTGTTCTGAGGATCAACCCGTCAATGAATTTCGTTTTGCTACTAATGGTGAATATCACGGCGATTCCGGCTACTGTGGTAGGGGGCAAACTTGCAGACAGATTTGGAACTAAGAGAGTCCTGAGTTGGTCACTCGGAGTATATTCAGTTGTGGCAATTCTCGCTGTTGGTTTCGCTCCTCTGGAGTTAGAGGATGACCATGGGAGGTACGACTTCCAGTATGACTTCGATGAGGAAAGAGGGGAGTACGGGTTGACCGTGCTATACGAGAAGGACGGTAGCGTCAAGGGATGGGTCAGCAAGGCAGGAGATGGGGATCAGGTATTCAGGGACGCCTTCTTCGAATTCATGATCCTATCATCTACCGATAGTGACAGATGGGGTGACGATGATATCGTCATGGAATACCTGACTGTCGAGCAGGCTAGTGTTTTGGCCGGTAAGATGAATGATGTGAGCGATCATAGATTCTCATTCTCATTCAGAGGGGGGGACTTGGATGGAAGAAGGTCGGTTGGAGACGAGCATCCAACAATTATAGAGGGAGACTTGGTAGACTGGTGGCCGAATCTCCTGAGGGAGAATCTGTGGGAGCCGCTTAACTTCGGAGTTAGCCTCCAATGGGTTCTACTTGGAATGATGGTGGGGGTCGTCATGGGTACTGCGTCTGCTCAGGCTCGAAGTTTGATGGTATTCATGACTCCGAAGTCAAGAGTGAGTGAGTTCTTCGGTTTCTTCGGTTTCATCATGAAGGCTGCAGCTGTATTTGGCCCAATCGTGTATGCAATAAGCGCCGCAACAATGGGTAGTAGGATGGCAGTGGTCAGTGTCTTGGTCGTAATCCTGATCGGATGGGCGCTATTCCCCCTTATTGACGTAGAAGAGGGCATCAGAGTTGCAAACCAGGAAGATATCGATGCGGGTTTCGTTTCCGAGGAGGAGTAGGGTGAAGTCCTTCGTAATGGTTCAGAATGTCCTCTCGGTCATTGTGATGATCTTGTTCGGTGTCTTGTTCGGGTTAGCGATGATGCCTTCCTATTTCCTATTCTTGGAGATAGGGGAAATCACGAACGGGGAGGGTGATCTTGTAGAAGCCGCAGGCGTCTGCATTAGTCTCGGTCTCGGTTACATATTGTGGGGAGTTGTACTCCTACTGATTTGCGGAACTATGGGGGGCGTCTTCAGGATTAGGAAAGAGGAGGGCAGGTATCCACTAAAATCCTTCATTACTATCCAGTGGGCCTTCTCTTTGGTTTCACACAGAGTGGCCCAGATGTTCCTGGGTCTGGTGATTCCTTCTTTCCTAGCGACGATGTACTACAGAATGATGGGAGCGAGAATCGGTAGCGGGGTGCAACTGAATTCAGTTAGGATTAATGATGCCTCGATGATAACTATCGGGGATGGGGTAGTTGTTGGGGGTGATGCGACTATCAACGGACATCTAGTAGAGAGTGGGGAGATTGTCCTGGCACCTGTGAGGATCGGAGACGGGGCACTAATAGGAGGAGGTAGCATAGTTCAGCCAGGTTGCACGATTGGCAGGGGTTCAGTTGTCGCAACTAGGGCAGTTCTGCCTAAGTGGACCGAGGTTCCCGATGGTGAGGTCTGGGGGGGGATTCCTGCTAGATTCATCAAGAAGGTAGGGGAGTGAGGGGGCTACTCATTCTCTGATGCCGAGTCTTCAGACTCTTGTTCCTCATCGTCCGGGGACATCTCCTTTATTTCCTCAATGACGGCCTGCTTCTGTGCTTGGAATGATTCCTGCTTAGAGTGAATCTCCTTGGCCGTGGCGATTGCCCTGTCTATCATGTCGTGACGAGTCTGGATTGCTTCATTGAGGTCCTCGAAGAGTTGCATATGCTGGACATACCAATCGTCTCTAGCTGCTAGTTCTGATTGTGCGGCTTGGTTCGACTCATCAATTTCCTCTGCAACAGTGAGTACCTGCCCGAGTCTTGCCTTCTCTCTTTCAAGAAGCTCCTCGGTCTTGTCGAGTTTGCTTTCCAGGTATGGGATCTTCGTGTTAGCCTTGGCTAGATCGACTTCCATCTCGTCCTTCTGCCTACGTAGATTTGAGAGTAGGTTGTTGATTCCTTCCTTCTCGGTCTCCTTATCGATGAGTTCCCTATTGAGGGTCTCCACCTGAGCCTTCATCTCGCTTATATCGGCCTCTTGGGCTTGGTATGCGACCAAGAGCTTGTCCAGGGCCTCCTTGTCCTTGGCAGCCTGCTGCTCTAGTTCTTGGATAGTCGGCTGGGGGTCTGCTCCGGCTGAGTCGTCTTGGCCCATCATCTTCCATGGTGCGCAGGTGACCCCGATATAACCCCGGCGGCACTTAGGTTGGGGAGAAACGGCTAATCATGAGTTTCCGCTGATAGCTGAGATTGTCGCTGAAAGGGCTACAGTCAGCCTCTTCGAAGATGGGATGTGCAATTTCTCATCAGGTCCATGTGCGTTGTTACCAGGTCCGGAAGTGCCTGTGCAGAGGAACATGGCTTCCGGGTACTTTCCCTGCATCATCGCCATGAATGGGATAGTCCCCCCGGTCCAAGTTACCAATGGTGGGAGTCCAGTCAGCTCCATTGAAGCCTCATGGATTGCATCCGAGACGGTCCCATCGAGGGAAGGGGCGTGGAAACCATCTGCGCATGAGTCAGGGGTGAAAGTGACCTCGGCACCGTATGGTGGGTCTTTCTCCAGGATCTTCTTCGCGCTGTCTATTGCAACCTCCGAATCGACGCCCGGAGGTATCCTGAAGCTCAGTTTTAGATCGGTGTTTGTTCGGAGGACGTTTCCCGCGACCTGGACCGACGGCAACCCATCAGCACCGATTATGGAGAGGGTTGGTTCCCAGTTCATTGCCACGATCATGTCCTCGGTTGTCTCTGATGCCTGCCTGAGAGAATCGACGGTGGGGAACTGCTCCCAGATGCTGTTTCCCACTACATCTCGGAGAGCAATGGCCTTGTCCCTCACCTCTTGAGGGATTTCAACATGCATCTCGGGTACCAGTACTCGCCCAGTGGCAGAGTCTTCAACTCGGTCCAGGAGGATTCTTTGAATCCTGAAAGAAGAGGGGATCGAACCCCCTGAGTTTCCAGAATGGATTCCTTCATGTGACACCTTCACCGAAAGCGTACCTGAAACCAGGCCCCTTAGCGCCTCTGTCATCCATACATGGTCGTAATCCGGACCTCCGCTGTCCATGACGACGACCATGTCCGGATCACCTAACTGGTCAGTCAGTTCCTCCAGGTATGGCGGGAGGTCGAATGAACCTGATTCCTCACAGGTCTCGATAATGAGCGTGCAGCGTGGATGTGCCACTCCAGCCTCTTGTAGTAGCCGGATCGAGGTGGCGCATAGATATCCCCCATATCCATCGTCAACGGAGCCACGGCCGTATAGCCATGGGTCCCTCCTGACGGCTCTCAGGGGATGGAGCCCCTCTGACCACAACTCTGGTTTCGATGGTTGCTTATCGAGGTGGGAGTAGAAGATCACCTCACCGGGTCCTGATCCCTCGATAGTTACCAGGAGCACGGGCGATAGGTCGTCGATCCTATGCGTCTCGTATGACATCCCGGAGATTCCCTGCTCGTCGAGCCATTTGCAGAATAGCTCGATGGTTGCGTCCAACTCACCTAGGTTAGCCCAATCAGGCTCGAACAGTGGGGAGAGGGCCTTTATCTCAATGAAATCAGATAGGCTTGGAAGAATCGATTGCTCCCAAATCTCATCACTTCTATCCATCAAATTTCCCAGGTCCAGCGCCATGGCCCCTACTCGGGGCGTTCACTCATGGACTCTTCTACTGGGCGATGTCAGACGATGAGCAGGTCTTGCATCCCTGGTTGGACGCTCTCGGGAATTTCTCGATCTCGGAGATAGGGAAATCAGACGAGAGAGACATTCTTGCGGTTCTTGATAGGGTCTCAATCAAGTCAGTCTTAGCCTCTTCGAGTAGTGCTTGTGGGTATTCGACCAGCCTTCCAGTGACTCCTATCAGGATGGCTGGTGGCAGGACCTGCCTGCTTGGGAGGCCCTCTCTTGACCTATCGGATTCGGATTCCTCGAGCGCTTTGTGGTACAGTGCCATTTGCAACCTGTGCTTGCGTAGGAGCTCCTCCTCCCCCTCACAGGCAGGCCCTGTTGTTTCATCCCCCAGAGCCTCCAATAACTCGCTTTGGGACTTGTCCAGGAGGCAGTGGGCGTCGGTTGTCTTTAGGTCGATGGCTCGGATTGTCGGCTTTCCGTTCACGTTGCTCGTGCAGAGGACGAGGTCGATCACCCCGCTCATGTCCATGGTGGTGGAGTCGATTGTCACGAGGTCGTCTACTCCGTCTGGTGACCACTTTCCCCTCCGGACGGCTTCGAAGGAAACGGGTATGGAGAGGTGGAACGGCATCTCGGTCCTGAGGCCCTCCACGCGCATTCCGTCAAACTCGGTTCCGCGTACCATCTCGCCCAGCCTCCCGTCCGAGACTCTCTGGGCCATTATCGTGGTGACCTGTGATACCTTATCGGTATCGGCATCGGCTGGTAGGAGCTCGGAGAAAACGGTCCTGTGGATGTCTTCGTCGGTGATCCTGTCCTGTGTCTTGGTGGTCCAGGATGACGGTAGCGCTGTGCTGGGGCCGTTGTCCCCTGGACCCGGGTTCCCGATGCCGATCTCGATGATCCTGTGGAAGACGTTCCCGAATGTCGCGGGGTCCACGGAGAGCACGGGCTTCGTCGTTCCGACTGCTCCGCTTCTGGCAAACATCGAATCCGGTGCTATGCCTGCCCTTACCTCGAGCCAATGGCATCTGGGGCATTCGAAGTAGCCGGACAGTTTGCTTGGTTTCACGCGGACTCTGGTGGAGGATTCGGCTCGTGGGGGTGTGGGTGTTGGTGGATCTGTTGTTTGGTTTCCACGGGAGGCTTGGTCGATTGACTCGACTCTCTGGATTGGGGTCATGATGGCGTTGTCGTCTTCGTTTGTCACCGGGAAGCATTCGGGATGGTGGAGAATGGTAATGCCCGTCTTGCCACTTCCACCGAGGAATGCGTCCTCAAGCAGACTACCTGGGTCGATGGTCCTGCTTCCCCCGTTTGCCAGAACTGGTTCCGAGTCGGCTTCCAATGGGTCTAGCCAGGGCGACTCCAGTTCATCTCTCCTCCATGACCCCATTCGCAATGATTCGAGCCACATTTGCCCCAATTGAGGAGCGTTTTTGTCGTAGTTCCACGGGAGCACGATGCCCTCGTCTTCCAGCCACTGGGTCCCCTTTGGAGAACCTGCGATGATAATCTTCTCTTCTGCCCTGGTTGCCGCGACGTAGAGGAGTCGCCTTGCTTCGGCGTTCTTCCTAGCCCTATGGAGGAGGGAGACGTGCTCCCAAATCGCTGATCTAGGCGTTTTTCCTTCTGCGGGCCATGGGTTGGGATGGCCTGCGAACATCTCCGGGCTGACGATGAGTCTGCTGTTCTGTTCGTTCCTCATGTTGGTCTGCCGGGGCGAGAACAGGTCGGCTAGGATGACGACCTTGGCCTCGAGTCCCTTTGAGCTGTGGATCGTCATTACTTTGACTGCATTCGTTGGGGGGGTTGTGGATGCCTCGATGGCCTGTGAGCTGCTCTCCCTTAGGTCGCGAAGCCTGTCGGAGAGGACTATCGGGTCGCCACCGACCTCTGCGGTCAGCGTCCTGATCAGGTCGACGAATTGTTCCGCGTCCTGCCTTGAGACTTTATCCGGATATGCGACGAGCAGGTCTGAGCGGTCAATGGTGTCCTCAAGGAGCTCTACGAGGCTAGAAGAGCTGAGTTCGCGCCATCTCGATACCAATGACCGCTGCCTGTCATTGGAGCAGTTCGATTGCAGCCTGGAGAGCAGGTCCTCCCCCTTCTCCGAATTGGAGAGGAAGTCGTGCAGTTGGGTGTCGGTCATCCCGAATAGTGGCGAGCGGGCCACCCATGCTGCGTTGTGCCTGGATCCCGGCCTAGCCACTAGTTGGACTAGCCCCTCCAATGCAGCGGCCGCTGGGCGTTCTAGCAATCCGCCTTCGCGGTCGACCTGTGTCGGGACTCCGAGATCGTGCAGGTGCCTGATGATGACGTCCCTTAGATTGACTCTGTTTGGCAGGAGTATCGTGATTTCTTCGGGCCTTACTGCGTCTTCGGGTTGGACTGAATTCCATGAGTTGTCGGCGGATCTCACCCTTACCGGACTCCCTTCGATGAGGCTCCTCACCCTAAGTGCGATGAGCGTGGCTTGCCTCTCCAACCGATCCAGCGACCCCGGTCCGAAGGGATCTAGATGGATTCGCAGGTCTGTGGCGGGATCGGTGGATCCATCCGAGTCGGGTGGGCATATCCACTCGATCGAGCCCGGGTTCTGCCTCTTCTCCGGGAATGAGTGGAGAGTCTGGGACGAGGCATAGAAATCCCCCCTGGAGACTAGCCTGTGCCTGTCCGAGAAGATGTCGTCCCACCATTCGTTCATCACGGCCAGAAGACCCCCCTCGGAGCGGTAGTTCACCTGCAGTGGGATCATGCCCTCCTTTCGTGCCCTGACCTCCTCNCCTGACGGGGCTGGTAGGTCCCAGTCGGTAGAGTCGAATGGGATCCAAGCGGATAGGTCCCTGCCTCCTCTGTGCATGTACTCAGATGCGGTTGCGATTTTCGATTTGTGGTCGTTCCTCGGGTCCCTGCTATGGGAATCTTTCCTGAGGGTCGGTTTTCTGGTAAGCTCCGGTACGCTGGAGAACTCATGGACGTTGATTGACCTTAGTGACTTGGCGAAATCTAGGAATCCGGTAACCTCTGCCTGTCTGAAGGCATAGATGCTCTGCTTTACGTCTCCAACGTAACATACGGTGGGCTCCCAAGGAGTGTCTGGCTTGGCAGGGTCGCCCTCTCTGGCCTCCCTTGGCCCCCAGAGCCTGGATAGCAGCCTCCATTGGAGTGGGGAGTTGTCCTGCGCCTCGTCGATGATGAAGGCCCGATACCTCCTTCTGATTTCTTCGAGGAGATGCCTCCGGCTCTCAAGATCTGTTCGGATGGCTCCCAATTTGGATGACCATGCCCCGGCCGATTCTGGATCTAGCTCAAGTTTGGATAGTGCATCCAGTGCCCTGGAGATGTGATCATCCCTCCATGGACTGTCTGGGCTGATTGAGTCTAGTTCCCTCTGGACCGAGGGGTGGTAGAACGTCCTGCAGACCTCTGGGCAATTTGCCAGCAGCAGGTCCCCTGCAAGTCTCTGAATGTCGTCGAAGTCATGGACCTCATCGCGCTGCTTCAGATTCTTCATCACCCCCTGGAATCCCAGGTGGAGGAGATGCAGGTCACGTAGGTTCTGTATCTCGGCTTCCAATGAGAAGTGATGGTTCTTCTTCGGATTGCCCAGCCGCTCGGGAATTTCGGTCGGGAGGGCATGGGAAGGTGGTTCCCAGTCAGGGGTAACCTCGGGGGGTTTGGACTCGTCGAGGATGATGGCTGTTCTCACGAAGTGAAGCATCATGGTTCCCAGATCGTCTGACCAGATTCGCTGCAGCTCCGAAATCTTCGACTTCATCGTGGACGTGTAGGCCGATTTCAGATTCTTGTCCCTTATCTCCGAATAGCTCCTCACTCCCGCTGGCCAGGAGTCGGATGGGAGCTTCATTCTAGGGAAGAATTTCATCTCCTTCCCCATTAGTGTAGATGGGCTGACGATGCAAGTCAGAACGTGCCCCATCCAGCACAGCTTGGCCCATTCGCCCGCAGGTGGCCCGTTCCGGTCTAGTTCGTCCAGCGATGCCATCCGAGTCTCGGAGGACCACCCGGCAGCCGAGGGTGACTGGAGTGTTCCCTTGATTGTCTCGCAGATCTCTGACACTATCGAGTGGAGCCTCTGTGACTGGTCGGATATATCCTCTTTTTCGACAGAGGACATGATTGTCGATAGGAGTTTTTTCTGGTCGAAGGAGCCGGTTTCGTCCATAATCTTGCGAGAGGACTCCTCGACGAAGACGGCTTTTCCGACTAGTGTCCTGAGTACTCTGGCCGCTGATGTCCTGCCTGCGTAGTGCCGGGCGACCCGGTCCCTAGCTGCGAGCACTTCCGAAGCGATATGGGATGGTATTCCGGCGTCCACCGCCTCTCCGATTCGATTCCTCTCGCTAGCGAGTCTCCAGATTGTCCTGAGTGCGGTCTCGATCAATAACGCCCTTGATGCATCCGACACGTTCTCCCGGCTCAGTGCGTCTCCGAGCTTTCCGCGGTATGGAGAAACCAATTGGGATAGGAAGGAGTCTATCGTTCCGATTGGCGCGTCTTCCAGGAGGGTGAGTAACTGCTCGACGAAACCTTGGCTCTGGACCCTCGGATCGAACCTGTGACTTCCGTCATCCCCCAACGGTCCGGGCCTGATCCTGGAGATCGCGCTGCGGAGGCGATCTTTCATCTCGTCTGCGGCCCTGTTTGTGAAGGTGAGGAGGACGACTTCGCCTGGGAGCAGTCCGCCCCATTCTTCGAGGTTGACTCTCTCCGATGCGGATGCTGTGACCATCCCCCCTCCTGTGC
>QQSB01000040.1:0-2048 GCA_003602515.1 Candidatus Poseidoniales archaeon
GCCTTTGCAGCGTGAGAGGCGATTGCGCACGACTCGCTTGAGCTGACTGCTATTCCTTGGTCGAATAGTAGATTTTCCGCGCTCTCCAGCTTACGGTGTACTCCGAGTAGATTACGGACTTCGGGAGTCTCCCCTAGGATCGTATCCACCCCTCTCGAAAGCAGGTCTAGCCTCTGGGTGGTGTCAGATAAGTTAGTCTGAAGATCGCCCATTCTGTTCATCATTCTGTCTCTCTGACTTAGGACTGATCTATGTCTGAGCCAGAGAGCGAGGACCGTGGCTCCTAGAATGCCATAGAGGGCCAGAATGCCGGCGGTGGTCTGATCCATCAGTTACAGCGGACCTATTGGACTTTTGATGCCTTCTGCTGATGAGCTTGCTGAGACGCGGGTTCCAAACGGGACTACGTCCCGCCGGACGTAATTAGTCAGAGGTCTTCCGAAGAGTATGCTTGTACGTTGCCTTTTCGGGTTACGCCACCCACAGATGTACCTAGGACATTCTCAATACCGGCCCCTGATGCCAGTTCGAAGATCCTGTCATTGACCTTTCCAGCGAAGACTAGTCCTGTGGCTCCCTCGGCCTCCGCCATAGCGGTCGCGAGAGCTCTAGCGCCTATTGGATCAGTTCCGGAACCATCCTCTAGAATGATGATAGCATTGTTCTTCTTTAGGCCTTCAAGATGTGAAGCCCATTCCTTAACATGGTCTGGAGCGACCAACGACTCGTTTCCTCTGCCAACGGATTTGTCGTCTTCCTTGTTCAGCTCTGATTGAATCCTGGGTACTGCCTTGCTTGCGACTTCCTTCTGCTGTAGGTACTTCGTGACTACTTTTCCTTCGAGGTGCTCTACCTCTCTGCTCTGAGGGGCCATGGCGACATGCGTGAGGGCCTTCCCCAGCTGACCGTTTATTTCCATTAGGAGGAGTTTCCCTCCGCGATCTCCGTCAATGAACGCGGTGACTCCCTTCTTGCTCTTGGCAAGCTCGACTAACTCGGGCTTAATCCCCGAGCCCATTGTTGCGATCGCATTCTTAATTCCGAACTTGAGTAGGTTCCTAACATCGTTCCTGCCTTCAACAATTATGATTGCTTCTGACTCGGTGACGTTTGGGCCAGCGGTCATCCCATGGTACTCTGTCTCCTTGTCCAATGTCAGAACCGCTCTGACCTCTTCCAGGATATTCTTCGAGTCGTCTACGCCAGAGTTTACCATCTTCAGTAGAAGCTGCTTTCCTCTCTCTATTACGTGGTCTCTCTTGGAAGACTGTTGGTTCTCGATCATCTTTACTTTGATGACTGCCTTGCATGGGCCAATCCTATCTATTGTTTCCAGAGCGGCCCCTATTACTGCTGTGCTGACCTGGTCAAGTGACGAGGACACAAGAATCTCCCCTTGCACCTTGCCCTTGTTCTGATGAAGAACGACGTCAACGTGTCCTATTCGACCTGTTCTCTGTAGCTTTCTTAGTTGGAGCGCTTCACCGAGCAGACCTTCGGTCTGACCGAAAATTGCGCCAACCACATCCTTTCTCTGAACGTTTCCATCCGTACGGATGGAAGCGTGTATGACATACTTTCCTTCTTGTGACATATTTTCATTTCTCCTTTCGCTATCGGGCCCACTTTCGGGGCCTCGTTCCAGTAGCCGAAAATCGGCAGTGATGGGTGATTGACACCCTCGAGTAGGCCTAAGCTTGATTGTGGCGGGGGACTCTACCTTCATGAACGCTCCTGATGGAAATTCGATGTGAAACGTGTTAGATGGTGTTCGGAAGTAGGTCCATGGGGCACTAAGAAACGAAGCGGATATGTGTGAGTACCCTGACAGCGGGTCATGTCTGGACGTCTGTTGCCCTCAGAGGACCCGATAGCAGAAAGCGTACTAGAGTGGACAATAATGAGGGATTCCAGAGACATAAGACAGCTTATGGTCTGGTTAGAGGAGTCCGAAGGAAGGAAGGAGCGTGCAGTCTTCATGAGTAGGGCCTTGGATCTGATGGATGAAATCCAATATGCTCTAAGCAGGTTGGACGAGCTGAGGTGAG
>QQSB01000040.1:2075-3383 GCA_003602515.1 Candidatus Poseidoniales archaeon
GGTAAATCAACCCGGATGGGTAGTGACAAGTGCCTGTTGCAAGTTGATGGTGTCGCATGCATACAGAGAGTTGCCATGACTCTCGCAGAGGCTGGCCTGGAGCCAATCAGAATTTCAGTTGCGTCACCTGAGCACATGGAGAGATACGGCAGGGTATTGGATTCCTCTCTCCAGGTTGAGTGGGTGGTTGATTCCAATCCATATGCTGGCCCTATCGAAGCGATACTGGATGCATTAACAGACCCGTTCTGTAATGACCCGTTGCAGATAGCCCCTGTTGACGTTCCTTGGCTTGAAATGGAGCTTCTTATTGGCCTCGAGGGAGGAATTGGGGACTGCAAAGTTGCTATGCCTGTTTGCTCGGGCAGAACACATCCGTTACTCGCTCTCGTTAGACCCGAAGTAGCTGGTTTGGTGGGGCGCAACAGGAGGCCTCTTCGAGAGCAGTTCCTTGAAATGGACCATGTGCTAGTAGAGGTAGGAGAGGAAGTGGTTAGGAACGTTAATCGGCCCAGTGATTTAGAGTAGTACCCTTCCTGAAGATATGTCATCTAGTACCTTGGGATATAGGTCGTGCTCTGCTTGCTTGATCCTATCCCTTAGTGTGTCGATGGTGTCAGATTCGAGTACTGGAACCTCCCTCTGCTCGATAATGGGGCCCGAGTCGACTCCTTCGTCTACGAAGTGTACTGTGCACCCCGACACCCTCACTCGTGCCTCTAGGGCGTCTCTCTGAGCATGGGCGCCTGGGAAGTCTGGAAGCAGTGATGGATGGATGTTCACCAGCCTCCCCTTCCACCGAGACACGAAAAAGGGGGTCAGGACTCTCATATATCCACTGAGGACAATCAGCTCAATGTCCTTTGATTCGATGATTCTGATGATCTGTTCCTCGTGGGCCCTCCTCCTCTCGTCCCCCTTGAGTCCTTGAGGGAGGGGTACGGAGAAGGATTCTACGCCTGCGTCCATGGCGTGCTTCAGTCCCCCTGCTGACTCGGAGTCCGCTATCACCACCGTCGTGACGTGTGCTCTATCGGCTTCCTGTTGGTACTTCAGCAGGGCTCTGAGGCCTGAGCCGCCTCCTGATATCATCACTGCCAGGCGTAATGGCGAGTCCGGGGTGGCCTTCCTAGGAAGGACGTATTCGTCGCTCACGCCACCCTGAAGGCGACCCTGTGTTTCATGTTACTCATTGAGCGCCTCGTTGAGAGTTGTTAAGCATCTGAACTTAAAGCACCAGCCTCTAGCAGGCATGAGCCACATGGAAAGACTCGGGACTGTGGATGAGATAGTGGAGAGGTATTCCGT
>QQSB01000041.1 GCA_003602515.1 Candidatus Poseidoniales archaeon
AGGTCAGTCTCCTGGTAATGCGCCTGCTCGAGAAAACCATCGAGGCTCACCTCATGACCCATCCATGATGATAACTCATCGGCAACACCCCTGATCTGCTTGATTCTTACTGGGGTCCTCCTCCTGAGCCTCTTGTCCACCATGATTCACTGACAAGCAGGTAGGCAGAAGAATATGCCGAAAGCACACACTTGAAGCGCAGCGCCCTCAGCGCTGCTCGATGCTTGCTGTGTGCCTCGACCTAGAGGGGGTGCTGATACCCGAGATTTGGATCAATGTCGCGGAGAGAACCGGGATTGAGGCTCTCAGGAGGACAACCAGGGACGAGCCGGACTACGATCTTCTGATGAGCTACAGAATCGGAATCCTAGATCAGCATGATATCAAGATAGGGGATATCACCTCGACGATAGAGTCCATGGATCCTATGGACGGAGCACTCGAGTTTCTACAATCGCTAGAGTCGAGATGGCCGACTCTAATACTCTCAGATACATTCTCCCAGTTTGCCAAGCCGATGATGGCAAAGCTGGGACACCCCACCCTATTGTGCCACACTTTGGTCATAGATGACACCGGGAGGGTAGGGGACTGGGAGATTAGGTACGAGGACCACAAGAGGAAGACTGTCGAGTCCCTAGTCGGGATGAACTACCACGTTATCGCTGCTGGTGATTCCTACAACGACACCACCATGCTTTCAGCTGCGAGTGCAGGAATCCTATTCAGGCCACCAGATAATGTGATCGACGAGTTCCCCCAATTCCCCGTTGCTAGAAGTTACGAAGAGCTCACAGAAGCAATTGAGTCTGCAGCTAAAGACCTCGGCGAGCATTGGAAGTAGAATTCTCGACCTCCAATCGATTGAAATAAGGCAGGCAGGTCGGCGAGACGCATGGCGAAGTGGCACGGCATTTCACGCAGGAAGCCCACAGGTGGGCGTCTGAAGCGTCCGAACCGCTACAGGGGCAAGCGCAGGACCGAAGTCGCCAGCGAGGAGCAGTTGGCATACGTGGGCGAGACCGATGCCCGCAAGAACTACCGGAAGAGGGCGGGCTCGCAGACGGTCAGGACCCTATCAGTAAACCAGGTTAATGTCAATACGAAGGATGGCAAGACTGTCAGAGCCACTGTAAAGACAGTGGTCGGAAACGATGCAGATCCTAACTTCGTTAGAAGGAACATCGTGACCAAGGGGGCAGTTCTGGAAACGGACAAAGGGCTCGTCAGGGTGACGAGCAGACCTGGTATGCACGGTGTAGTCAGCGGCGTACTCGTGGAAGAATGAGGCACGAAGCCCTCAAGTCACACAGCACTCAGGGATAGGGCGATAGCATGGCGGCTAAGGAGGAGATGACCCTGTGGACCGGATACTTCGATTCTAGGCTTAGCCGTTCAGACGGGCGAAGGGTCTCGAAGAAAGCCAGTATTCCAAAACCAACTCTGGAATCAGTGGTTTGGGCTGCCCGCAGCGCCGGAATCAGGAAGATGAGGCAGGAACCCGAGGCCAGTCACCCCTCAAGACCATACGCAAAGGAAGGAAGGCTCGTCATGCCTCCGAGGCACGTCTTGGAAGTTACTGGGGAGAGCAGCAAAGAAGGAGTAATGAAGGCAATCGGAACTGCACTGAGGAAGAGATCCCAGGATGCGAAGGAACAGGGCAAGGATGCGTCTAAGGGTCCTGCCAAGGGAGATCGGAGGAGGCGTGCTCAACGCAAGTCATTCAAGCACCGCAAGAGTGGACAGAGGAAGAAGAAGTTCGGTCGGAAGTGAGGCTTTGTTCAGGGTAGAAGAGGGAGTTCCCGATGCCGATACCTTCCTGAGCCTCAGGGCGAAAGCAGGGATGCGAACGCGCTCGCGAGAAGGATCGGTCAAGGGACTCGGGCAGGAGCTTTTCTCGGTGCTTCTGAGGCTTGAGGATTCGGATGACATAGTGGGAATGGGCAGAGTCATAGGAGATGGCGGGACTATCTTCGTCATCTGCGATATGCTAGTAATCGAGGAATTCCAGAGAAATGGGGGTGGCACCATCATCATGAACGCGCTGATGGAATACCTGCTCAGAGAAGCACCCCCGAAGTCATACATCAACCTCATGGCAGACGTGGACGGATTCTACGAGAGGTGGGGATTCGTGCCTTCTCTCCCCAGATCAAGGGGAATGGTTCTGAGGTCCTAGGCTGATCTATTCCACTGAGACGGTCCAGCCGAACTCGTCCGGTGCACGCCTCTGTTGGATCGCAGTCAGAGCATCGTACATCTCCATGGCTATCGGGCCGACGTCCCCCCCGCAGTACTCGACGACCCTATCTCCGTGCTCTATGGTTCCGATTGCGGAAATTACCGCTGCTGTTCCGACGCAGAAGCACTCGTCTGCGTCAAGCGCGTACTCGACGTCTATCTTCTCCTCCCTAACCTCGTAACCCTTGGACTCCGCTAGTTCCATGACAGATGCCCTGGTTACCCCTGGAAGAATGGTACCGGTCAATTCTGGAGTGGATATGACCTCATCCTTGACGCAGAAGAAATTGGCGGCGCCGACCTCCTCGATGTACCTGTGATTCACGGCATCGAGATAGATTATCTCCGAGTATCCCTCCTTCTTCGCCATCTTAGAAGGCACCATCCCCGGTGCGTAGTTTCCTATCGCCTTGACTCCCCCAGAACCTCCTGGGGCAGCCCTGTGGAACTCGTCGGATACTCTTAGTGAAGTAGGGGTAATTCCTCCTTTGAAGTAGGGACCCACGGGAGAGACATACACTAGGAATGTGAACTCTGGAGCAGGAGCAACCCCTAGGATTTCCCCACTACCGAATAGAAGGGGCCTGACATAGAGAGCCCCCTTGCCCATCGGTGGGACCCATCTGATGTTCTCCCTCACTGTCCTCTTCACAGCATCAAGGAACATTTCCTCGGGAACCGGTGGCATGCCCAGCCTGCGGGCTCCTTCTCGAGATCTCCTCGCGTTGTCACTCGGTCGGAACAGTACTACGCTACCATCCTCGGCATACTGTGCCTTCATCCCCTCGAACAGACCCTGTCCGTAGTTGATCACGCCCGCGGCTGGAGACAGGCTGAGATTCTGGAAGTCCTGCATCACTCCTGAATCCCACTCTTCTCCCTGCTTACAGGTCGCGATGTACATACGATCAGTTTGCGTGAAACTGAAAGTGAGTGAGTCCCAGTCTATACCTAGCCCAGCGTCCTCGCTCACTCCCCGCACCCCAATTGTTGCAGAGGGGAACGCCTCGGCTTTCAACG
>QQSB01000042.1 GCA_003602515.1 Candidatus Poseidoniales archaeon
TGGCGGTGGCGAGTCGTCCTGCTCGGACCCATCATCTCCTTTTCCAGAGACATCCAATTGTTCTTCCTCATTTTCATGCCCCTCTTCTTCTGATTCGGCATCATCTTGCTGAGAATCCAGCATTCTGAGGTTTTCTTCCCCCTCAGTTAACTTGTCATCATCCTCGATATTTTCTTCATCATCCAGCCCTAGTAGCATCCTCCTGGCGGCTTCATGATCGATGTTTTGGGGCTTTTCTTCTGGTTGTCTTTCCTCTGAACCAGGAAGTTCCGGAAGAGGGAAACCAGCAGGAGGTGGTGGTTGTTCAAAACCAGCTGGAGGCGGTGGTGGCATCTCAAATCCAGGAGGTGCGGGAGGTCGACTAGGGTCACCTTCTTGTTTTTCTTTCGCTTCATCTTCATCGTAAGAATCAGAGTCTTCAACCATGAAATGACCCTCAGGGTACATTCACACGGGTGCGGGGTTCGTTTAACGGTTGCCTGATGAAGAATGTGGTTGTTTCCCGAGAACGTTGAAGATAGAAACGTCCTCGGCTACTCTATGAGCTCCAATGATGGAACTACCCCCCCAGTACTATTCGTGGTAGGTACCGCGGGGGCAGGAAAGAGTTCGCTAGTTACTTCGTTCCAAAGATGGGCCAGATTCTTGGACATAGATGTGTTAGCAGTAAATCTTGACCCTGGTGCAGAAAGGGTACATTATGACCCCGAATTCGACGTCAGAGATCTGATATCTTTATCTGAAGTAATGGATGAATATGACCTAGGGCCAAATGGAGCCCAGATATTGGCAGCCGACTTAGTGGCATCTCAGGCAGAGGAGGTTTTCGAAGAGATTGAGGGGCTAGCCGGAGACATAATGGTTGTAGACACCCCTGGCCAGGTAGAGCTTTTCGCATTTAGAGAGGCTTCCAGTCATCTGGTACATGTTCTTGGCCAAGGGAGGGCATGCCTCATTTTCTTGTTCGATCCGTTGTTATCTAGCACCCCTAGTGGATTCGTCTCTCAGATGCTTTTGTCCTCGATAGTTCACTTCAGGCTTGGTCTACCGACTGCAAATTTCTTATCAAAATCAGACCTACTAGAGCCAGAAAATCTGGAAAGAATACTGGAATGGGGGGATAATCTGGATGTTCTGGAGGCGGCTTTGTTCGAGGAGTCTTCGAATCGGAGCAGCTTTGATGGGGGAGGTCAGAGGGCAGAGTTTGCAATTGGGCAACTTAGGATGATGCAGCATGCAGCGATCCAACCTGGACTAATTCCACTATCTAGTGAGATGGAGGAGGGTCAAGCCGATGTTCTAAGTTTCGCACAGAATATTTTTGGCGGGATGTCAGATGCTAAGGATGGATTTGCAGGAGATATTGAACATGAGAGGCAATGAAAAGAAATATGACCTACTAGCAATAGATGACATTGCTGAAAAATTTTCAGAAATAGTAGACTGGGCTATTAGGATAAAGAATGACGATGATGCACTGTATGATTTCAAGCCTCTCGAAGGAATGTCTGTAGGTTCGATATACGAGAAGCCATCAACTAGGACGAGGGTGTCTTTTGAGACAGGTGTGAATAGACTTGGTGGACAACCAATAACTCTTCTATCAAGTGATCTTCAATTGGGCAAAAGTGAAACTATCGCCGATACTGCCGCAGTTCTCTCGAGGTATTTAGATTGCATCACATATCGATGCTTTGGGCACGACGATGTCATGGAACTTGCGAAGCACTCTACGGTCCCAGTAATCAATGCTCTTTCAGACCTGCACCATCCCTGTCAAGCAGCGGCCGATATGATGACGATTGTCGAGAATTCGGATAGGGTGGATGGCCATGTTGCTTGGGTAGGCGACGGGAACAACGTCCTACATGATTTGGCATTGGGATGTGCGATATTGGGAATAGACATTATTTACGCCACTCCTGAAGGTTTTGAGCCTGATCCTGAAATCATGAGAAGAGCTGAAAAGATTGCTGATAAATCTGGATCGATAATTGAGGGGCGTAATATGGCAGAGGACGCAGTTACTGATGCCGGAGTAATCTATACTGATGTTTTCGTTTCCATGGGCGAAGAACATTTGGAAGGAAAAATGGGATCATTCGATGGTTTTCAGGTCAATGGGAACCTAGTTTCCAAAGCCGACGAGAACTATCTCTTCATGCACTGCCTTCCCGCCCATAGAGGCGATGAAGTGACAGACGAAGTGATTGATTCGCGTAATAGTGTAGTTTTCGACCAGGCAGAAAATAGAATGTGGGCCCAAATGTCGTTACTTACATTACTATGCAACGAAGCAGCATGGGAGACCTACTGGGAGCTTCGTTAACTAGGAATTAGAGAGATCGCCAAGAACGCAATTAGGCAGAGTTGCATAGAGTTCTTGATTAGTTTCTGTGCAGCGTTGTCTTCAGAGGCGAATAGGCGTGGCTTCACCATCATCAAAGAAACTACTGCTGGGATTACAAAAATCACATGCCAGTCGGTGAAGATTTGAAAAAATGGTAAAAATGGGGCAAGAATAGTGACTAGGGTCAACACAAGAAGGCCCGCCGCTAGTAAGCGTGCCCTATCAACTCCCGAACTCATTGCAAAGGTATTCCTTCCCTTGTCGCCCTCAATGTCTTCTATGTCCTTCACTATCTCCCTTGAAAAATTATACAAGAACCCCATTAGGAAAACTGACCATGCCCTAGCATCTAGTGGCTTAGAAACACTAGCGGCACCGAAGATTATCACGAGTCCCACTGATAGGCTGATTGCGATATTTCCCGGTAGCCCCTTGTCCTTCATCTTATAGCTGAATCTTGAGTTTGATTCATAGTTGAAAAGTAAAATTAGTGCAATCATCCATATCGCCAAGGACGGCGTCCAATCACTCAGTCCCGAATTCCTTGATGAGGCGATATAACCTGCTAGGGACAATGAAATTACTGAAAATAATCCGAATATTTGGATTCCCCTCATGGCTGATTCTAATGTTATCGCTCCGGATGGAAGTGGTCGATCTGGCCTATTTGTCCTATCGATCTCAATATCCACGTAGTCATTTAGAGCGTTCCATGAGAACATGAATGTCATTACTGATATGGAATGCAATAATGTGATTATGGCAAAGTCCCCACTGGGCATTCCTCTTGAAGCCAGTATTGACCCAAGCAATACTCCAAATACGCCTGATACAGAGTTCCCTGCTCGGAATAAGGATGCCCATGAGTGGACCGTAGCGGGCAGTTTCACGCACCATAGACGAAGGTGGGAGTCTTCATCTCTTCCCTGGCTAAGAGACTACCAGAGCAGTTTCCTTCTCGGACAGGCCCCAGACGCAAACGGTGTATACACTACCTCTGAATGGACCTCTGACGTGTCCTACTTTCGAAAACCTAGAGTCCTTGGCCATGATGTTCCCCACCTGGTTCATGGTAGCTCCCCATCGGAATCTTTCATTCAAGTGATCAAAAATCTCTACTGTATTTGCAGTCCCTTTGCCCTCCAGGAGAGAAAGTACCTCCTCCCTAAGTCTCCTTGTACGTGACATCAAGATACCTCCACTTTGACGGGCCCGGATGCCAATAACCTCCGATGCAACCCTTCCCATCCTCTGGAGCTGATCTCAATAGGATTCTCTGGCATTGCCATTGGAGACCAAGATTGAATTGATTCTAGATTCCCCGAATGACTGACTAAGTTGCTGTAGTTGCATTCTTCAGTTTTGTTCCCGGTCATCTTTAGACTTGCCAATGGGACAACTTGATGTGGCTCTGGTCTCTTCCTGTATCGTATTGCAGTGTATCGCTTTCTTCTTCCAATCATGGCTCTATGTCTGGTCTTTGACATATTAATCGGGCCAAAGGGGACGTAAGTGAAAGTGAAAGTGTAATTTGGAAACTAGGGTGAAATACAACGTTTTGAAATAGAGATGGGGCCTCCCCAAGATACCGCTCGTGTGGTGTAGTTCGGTCCATCATGTCGGACTCTCGATCCGTCGACCCGGGTTCAAATCCCGGCACGAGCACCAATCCGATACCTACGATTACAGTCATAAGCCCACCTTCGTTGGAGTAGTAAGGTCATATGCGAATAGAGCGTGATCTGAAGTTAACTTTTGATGATGTACTAATTCGCCCCAAGAGGAGCACGTTGGTCTCAAGGTCAGATGTAGACCTGGTCAGGGAATTCAAGTTCAGGCATGCGGAGGGAACTTGGACAGGAATTCCAATAGTAGCTGCAAATATGGACACTACGGGACTATTTTCGATTGCCAGAGTTCTGCAAGGGCACAAAATGCTGACCTGTACCCAGAAATTCTACTCCACTAGGGAATTCTCAGAGGCATGGGCAGATGGAGTCGAACCCAGATGCATAGCGGTAACATGCGGTTCTACTAACGAGAGTTTCGACCTATTGAAGAGGAAGATAGCGACTAATGAAGATCTGAATATGATTTGTATCGATGTTGCAAATGGGTACAGGGAAGTATTCCTACAGTTTGTTAGGAAGGTCAGGAAGGAATTCCCTGAAAAAATCATCATAGCAGGAAATGTTGCAACGAGAGAGATGACAGAGGCGCTTATTCTATCCGGGGCGGACATAGTTAAGGTTGGAATTGGCCCGGGTTCCGTCTGTACTACAAGGAAGGTTGCAGGCGTTGGCTACCCGCAGCTATCGGCAATTTCAGAATGCGCTGATGCTGCTCACGGACTTAATGGCCATGTGATGTCAGATGGTGGTTGCTCCTCTCCAGGAGATGTTTCCAAGGCATTCGCAGCTGGAGCAGATTTTGTGATGCTAGGAGGCATGTTGGCAGGGCATGACGAGTCCGGGGGAGAAATAATTGACGACGGGAGTGGCAGCAAATACAAGTCATTCTACGGCATGTCATCGGCAAAGGCCATGGAGACTCACTATGGCGAGATAGCGGATCATAGGGCCCCTGAGGGTAAAGAGGTCCGAGTACCTTATCGGGGGGCTCTTGAAATAACCATACAATCGATTCTGGGTGGTCTGAGGTCTGCCTGTTCATACGTTGGTGCAAGGAGAATCAAGGACCTTCCCAAATGCACCACATTCATTCGGGTTAGCATGACTACGAATGAAGTATTCCAGAAGTTCAACGTAGATTAGTCGAAGTCGTTGCACAACTCGCCCTGTGATGGGAAGCTGGTTGGATCCTTGGGGTTGGTATTCCATCTACTCTCGCACCGATTCGCAAAACCATCTCCATCGGAGTCAATTAAGGAGTCGGAAGAGTCGAATGGGTCGTATCCGAAATAGTACTCCCATCCAGACCACATGTCATCATTATCCTGATCCTGATGGAAAACCTCTGAGCCATCGTTCCACTTGTCCCCATCGGTGTCGTTCTTGATGGGGCTAGTACCATTCTGATACTCTTCGAAATTGGTATAATTCTCCAAATCGTCATAGAACAGAGATCCAGCACTGGAAGATGGATCGATGTGGCATTCGAAATCTTGAGGGTCGTCCCATCCGGGGCAGTACCTGTACATCAGATTAGTACGGTTGAGGCCGTCATTATCCATGTCCTCGCTGCCATCGTTGATTCCATCAAGATCGGAGTCGGGCATCCTCGGATCCATTGGCCCTCTTGATCCCAGGGCATTCAGAGTGTTGTTGTCGACGAGACCAAGCTCTATGGCCTCCTCCGAATAGCTAACCTCCCAGCCATCTGGTAGCCTGTCTCCGTCTGTGTCGTCATCTACTGGATTAGTGTCCCACCTATCTGGCGCCTCTAGTGAGTTCTGGAGAGTATCATTGTCTATGTCGTAAATGGAGTCCACCGCAGATCCAAATGATGGGTCTAGTGCCCACCTCCCTTGTTCGGGAATCGAAAACCCAGACAGGTTCATTTCATGAAGGAAGTATTGAGGATCTAGAACTCCATCGCCATCCCTATCGCCCGAAGAGTCGAATCCAGAGACGTAGTTAATCCAAATCCAACCTCCGGGACCCTTGCCGCATTCAATCATCGATTCGCACCCAGGAGGGAGCCAGCTGTCGGTAGATATCCAGAGGCTGTGGCTGTTTGTGTTCTCCTGGACAGAGAAAACTTGCATCTCCCAACCATCTGGTTGCCCGTCCCCATCGGTGTCATTGAGGAGGGGGTTCGTTGCGCCCTGCCATGGGCGAGGGACGAATAGTACCTCGCTGCCATCATTAAGTCCGTCACCATCGGTGTCGGCATTGTTTCCGTGGGTTATGTAAAGATCTAGCCCGTCCACGACTTCCTCCCCATCCTCCAGGCCATCATTGTCCGTATCGAAGGCAGAGGCATTGGTGAAATAGTAAACTAACGTCCCGTTATCGTACCAAGGGTGACCATCGACGGCCTCCCTATAGTCTTCCAGTCCATCATTATCAGTATCTTTGTCTGTTGCATTAGTGAATGTCTCGTAGTACTCAACTGCGTCAGACAGGCCATCCCTGTCCGTGTCGAAGACTCCGGGGTCCGACCTCACAATGACCTCTCTCACGCCGAAGTCTACAATACGGATCTTCCATCCGATGACTTCGATTCCGTCGATTAGGCCGTCTGCATCGGTATCCGAGACAAGTGGGTCGGTCGACCTACCATCAACGACTCCATCCCCATCCCTGTCTCTGGCATTGTACTCATCCAAATTTGTGAACCTCTCGTGCTGCTCGACAACTGTGATTAGTGATTGTAATCTACTTTTTACCTCTTCATCCAACTCCACATTGATGTGGTAAACCCAGCCAGCTGTTTCAGTCTTAACAGGGATATTGACGTAATTGCTATCCACAACTGTTCGGACCCAAAGTACTGTCTTGTTTGCCTGGACATATTCCCCGGGTGTGACATCTATCCTCTCGATAGTAGTCGCACCAATCATATCTTTGTATGTAACAGAACCGTCGTTGTCGGCATCATATCCATCGAAATCTGGATCATCATCGGCATTACTGCCGTCAGTGGGATGGATTCCACTTTGGAACTCCCATCCATCTGGCATACCATCTTGGTCGGTATCCGGATTGAGTGGGTCAGTGAAGTTTGAAGGCCCCCAATCGTAAGAAACAGAGAACTCTTCGACATTGTTCAGTCCATCTCCATCGGAGTCCCCATATGCATCGGTAGAGTTTGCCGGGTTTAGGAACCAATTATAGTTAGAATCGAATGAGTAGCAGAATTCGAATCCGTCTGGCATCCCATCGCCATCCGTATCCCAGTCACCTGGCCCATTCAACCTCCCATCGCCATCCATATCCTCATTGAACCAGTTGGGGTTGTCCAATGGGCTCTTCTTCTGAAGTGTGGTCTGAATTCCGCCATTTGGTAAATTCTGTGCGGTGAATTGAATTTCTGAAGCAAAGGCACGGAGATGGGGAGCTGGTAGTGTAAGAGTTCCGAAAGTAGGACGGCCACAGAAAGACTCCAAGTCCACCAGATGTGTCGAAATCTCAACTAAATCGTCTATTAGATCGCCGTCGCTGTCGGAATCTCGGGGGTTCGTATCGTACTTCTCCTCTACGTAGTTCCTTAGCGTGTCTGGCTCCGGTAATTCAAGATCTAGAATAGCGTCACAGGAATGGCCGAACTGAGAACCCATCTCCTCCCACAGTTCGTCTCCTATGTCCAGTTTAATCTCGGCTTGCATCGAGGGAGTCAGCAATGGACAATTCCAATTCCCATCGAGTGGATCTAGAAGCGTGATTACTCCGGACGGGGTAGTTATTTCATGCGTGTGCCTGGATTCCCACCGATCATTCAGGCCATCTCCATCGGTGTCCTTTAGACGAGGGTTTGTCCCCAACTCTGCCTCATCCAGATTTGTCAGGCCATCCCTGTCGGGATCCCCTAGTGGGCCGTTGTCTGGGTTTGGAAAGGTCTCATTCTGCTCGCCGGTTTCCCTCTCGGTATCTACTGATGCCACTGGGATGTCTTCACATTCCACTTCTGTGAGGCCTTCACCTATGCTGATACATGGCTGTCCCGTATCAAGGGGATCGAGTCCGTTCTCAATTTCCCATCCATCGTCTAAACCGTCCCCATCGGTGTCTGCTTCCTGCCAATTAGTCCCATAGAGTGTACTCTCCATTCGGTCTGCAATCCCATCTCCATCCCAATCACAGCCTATCGTTGGAATATCCGGGGGGCACTCCCTCTGATTTCCTGGATTTAACTCCAAATCCTCCACAGCCGATTCGAAACCTCCACTATTTGTACTCGAAAGTCCAGCCCCGACTACAGTGTAAAGTCCTGCCAAGCACAGCGTTGCGGTAATGGCTGCAACTGCATATTGGTTGTGTGTCAAGGCCATGCAAATACCCCGCCCTCATAGAGGGCGTTTCATGCAACTTGGGTTCGGCTATAATGATTCATGGAGATTGACTGCAGGAAAATTGAAGATTTATTGTACGGAATAGAAATTTTCATTACTCCCCCCTCAGGAAAGATTCGATTCTATCGAATGCCTCCGATAGTATCGCCACTTCCGGAAGACAGACCATCCTGAAGTGTCCTTTACCCATCTGGGGGGAGAATCCAGACCCATGGACGAGTAGGACATGCTTCTTGTGAAGAAGATCTAAGACAAATTTCTTGTCATCTTGTGCAAGAGTAGGTTCTGTAATCTTCACAAACAGGTAAAATGATCCCCCAGGAGATTGGCATTCTAGTCCGTCCATCGATTCGATCCGATTCAATGAGTAATCCAGTCTTTTCTTAATCAGTTCTCGATGCGATTCTAGCCATCCATGATCCTCCGTGAGTCCGGCAAGGAAACCATATTGGGCGGGAGTCGAAGCGCAGAGACGGCTACGGAGTAGCCGCTCAACACCATCTCTGACGTTATCCAGCACCCCTCTGGGATCATGCCATGCCATGTATCCTATTCTCCATCCGGGTGCGAAATAGACCTTCGAAACTCCATTTAGAGTGATTACTGGGACGTCCGGTGACCTCGATGCGAGTGAAACAAAATCACCCGAAAAGTCGAGACCGTCGTATATTTCATCTGAGATCAAAGTACACCTCGGGAAATCTCTGGCAATTTCAATTAAAGAGTCGATCTCTGACGGGAGGGGGACGTTGCCGGTCGGATTGTTTGGGTTGATTAGAACCAGGAGTCGGACGCTTTCGTCCATCTTTGAGCGGATATCATCGAAGTCGATACGCCAACTATCCTCAGAGTCTAGCCTGTATTCGATTGTCTTGGCACCATACATCTGTGGATATGCCATATAAGGGGGATAATGTGGCCCTGGTGCGAGAATCGAATCGCCCGGCTCCAGAAAGGCTGCAAATAAAATCTGCAATGCCTCGGTAACTCCATGTGTTACGTAAACATCTTCCTCCGAGCACGCCCATCCTTTACTGGATTCGGCGTTTGCAATTGACCTCCGGAGCGGAGTGATCCCATATGACGGGCCGTAACCGTTGTCTTGGGAGTCGAGAGCCCGCTTGTATGCGTCGATCATGTGTTTCGGAGTCTGGAGTCCTTTGTATGCAAGTGGGTCTCCGATATTCAGCCTGATAATTTCGTGGCCCTGCTTCTCGAGCTCTATAGCTGGGACTACAACGTCCCTGATCGCGTACTCGATAGAAGAGGCACGCTTGGAAGCATCAACTGAAACGCTCATCTTCTCACAAACCTAGTAGTTGTCGTGCTGAGTCAAGCGCTGCGGGAATTCCATCCGAATTAGAACCCCCTCCTTGTGCCATAGTGGGACTCCCCCCTCCGCCCCCGCCTATATGGGAGGAAATTGAATTGAGTATTTCTACAGCATTGTGGAGTTCTGCGGCAGGAGTTCCTTCGGTAATAGCAACGATAAGCTTCCCCCCGCCATCCTTGGTTCCGAGAATCGCAAGTGTAGGAATTGATGGGTCCCTGGTTAGTTCTCCGAGCATAGACATTAGTGCCCTAATGCCGCCCTCAACCTCCATAATCGCATAACGGATTCCATCCCTCTCAACAGCAGCATCACCACCTCCACTGGTCCTTAATCTGACTATTTCTGCCTCCAATGACTCTATCTTCTTCTGTTGTGACTTCCATTCCTCGAAGAATCTAGAAACGGTTGAAGGGAGATCTTCCGAGGAGACTCCTAGGACCTCACTTGATTCCCTCAATAGCCGCTCTTGCTCCCTTGCATGCTCGCGTGCCGTCTCCCCTGCCACGATTTGCAGACGCTCCACCCCGTCTTGGACTTGACTGGAACGAATGATGCGCAACTCCCCAATTCTACCCACTTTGTCGTGATGCGTCCCTCCACAGGCCTGGACGTCGTGGTCGTCGATTCTGATCACCCTTATGTGTCCTGATTTCGGCGGACCGCCCTGGTATAACTCAAAACCGAATAGTTCGTCTGCTTCGGCTCGTGGCATCATAAGTTTCTCAACTTCATAATCTGCTGTAATTACATCATTTGACAGGTCTTCGATACGATTAATCTCATCCCTTGAAAGACGGGAAAAGTGAGTGAGGTCGATTCTAGCGTAGCGTGCCCCCTTGTTTGATCCGGCCTGCCAAATATGCGGGCCCAGTATAGTCCGGGCACTTCCTCCTACGATATGCACAGCTGTGTGATGATCCATCAATTGACGGCGCCTGTCCCAATTGACTGTACATGACACATCACCTATTGGCACGGGACCGTCAGTTAGGTGATATATGGTGCTATTTTCAATCATGGTGTCGCACACCATTACATCCCCTATAGAGCCTTGATCTCCTAGTTGGCCGCCACCCTCCGGGTAGAATAGAGTCCGATCTAGTACTACGTAGTGAGTAGGAGTCTTGGGAACCTCACTAGACAGGACAAGGGAATGTAAATGAGATTCAGATAGGCTATCGGAACCCAGCACGGTTGCTTGGAAGTTTGTTCTGCTAGTATCCGAATAGTAGTCCATCGATGTTGAAGGAAAATCACAGGTTGGGAATAAATTAGACTGGGTCTTTTCTTTGGCCGCTGCCTTGGTTCTTTCGGCATTCCTAGATGCCATATCCGCAGCGAAGCCTACTCTTACGGACATCTCCTTCCAACCCGCCTGGTTAGCAATAGAAATTGCCATTTCTGGGTTCAATCCCCGTTCCTCGGATAGCCTGAATAGAGTCTCATCGGGGGCTTCTGTGGATTCCAGTGGCAGGTCTCTAAAGGCTGTCTTCACAGCTGCTTCCCCCTTTCGAAGCATTTCGTGGTATCTTATTTCCTCGAGTTCCAATATCTCCACTAAACCATCTTCGGATTGGATGAAATTTGTGAATTCTAGATTCTTCTCAATATGATGAGTTCCAAGTTCAGACAGTGAGACTCCGAGTGCCAATTCTTCCTTCATCCGACACACCCTTCTTGACAGCATTCTGACCAAGTATCCTGCCTTCGAGTTACTTGGAACCAATCCATCGCCCAGCATATTGCAAATTGCGTGCATATGGTCCGGAATGGCATAGATGCTAGATAACGGCTCAGTGAGTCTTTTCAGTTCTTCAATAGAGACTTTCAGACCCGACTCTTGTAGCCTCTCTGAAAGTTTCAAGAAAAGTGCGTCGACATCCGTTCCGACATCGATATTCATAATCCCCGCCAATCGTGACAGCTCCCCCAGTAACAAGTCAGTATTAGCAGAGAGGCCAAGGCCCCTCACTATCTGGTCAAATCCGGACATTTCTTTCAGCCAGTTTACCGATTCTGGATAAATTGCATCATATATCGTTGGGGTGCCTGCAGCAGCCCAGCAGAACCTCTCAAGCCCGTAACCGGTGTCAATTATCTGCAGATCCATCTCACGATATCTGAGGCCCTTGATCTCAACTTCGCCCTCTTCATGCTCCTCAAGGTTCATGAAAACTAGTGTAGCCAGCTCCAACCCTCCAACTATGACCTCCAAAGCAGGGCCTGCATTTCCCCCTCCGGACCAGGGATTCTCAACATAGGTCAATTCTGTCGGGTTGATTCCGAATTCACTTATGAGCATCTCATCGCAATACCTGACACATTCGTCAATCCAATAGATTGTATCATCTTCTTTGGGCCTGTTGAAGGCGTGATGAGCCATCATCTCAAATGTTGATAGGTGTCTTCCAGACCTTCCTACGGCAGCAACATCCGTTAATCTAATGCAAGGTTGGCTGATTACCAGTGGATTTGCTGGAGGAGGGACGAGGCCACTAGTTACGTGCGGTTGGAAGTCAGCGATGCTTGCAATTGTGAGATGGATATCATCTCTCCATCTAGCTATAACCGGAAACGGGGAAATTCTGGAGTGACCCTTCTTTTCGAAGAAATCTTGGAACTTCTCCCGCATGGCATCCTTCAGTTCTTTCCCCCTCATTGGGAATCCAGAGATTATTGGATTTCCAATAAATGTGTATGGATCGTCGGTGCTGTCCCCACAGGTCTCCCTATTTTTGTCTCTTGTCCAAAATCTGGCACCGGTTACAGAACATTTCTTACAGATATGGCCTGATTCTGACCAGAAGGGAATTTCCACCTCTCCGAAGCTCACTACTACTCCCTCGGCCACCCCATTGTACAACGGGTCTTGAAGTCAATGCGGGAAATTACCCCGGTGTTTTGAAAGGAAAGCATTTGTCAGCGAGATTGATGGATGACTGGGCGCGGTTTCTTGAGGATGATGGAGATTCCCTAATGAGGATTAAGAAACGAGGAGAGATGCTGGTCGATGCAGTGATTGTTTCAGATAGGAAACATGTAGGCAAGAGCGATGATAGGTCATTGGAACAGTTGACCAATACTGCATCTCTGCCCGGAATAGTTGGGGAGGCATGGGGTATGGCCGACTTCCACCAGGGGTATGGTTTCCCGATTGGTGGAGTTGTGGCGACCGACATAGAAAACGGCGGGGTGATTTCACCCGGAGGTGTTGGATTCGACATCAATTGCGGAGTCAGACTTTGCTCGATAGACTTGGGAATTGAAGACCTGAAGCATCTGACTAGGAAAAAGTCGGGCAGTGGGAGTAAGGAATTCGGTAATCGGCTTAAGGCCAGGATTCCCGCTGGAGAGTCTGGGAAGAGTGGTTACAATCTCAGCTACAACGAGCTTGACGATATCCTAGCAGAAGGTGCAAAGGCTGCTGCCGAGATTGGCCTTGGACATGAAGAAGATCTCTCGAGAATGGAGATGAAGGGGAGATTGGAGGGCGATTCGGGGAGTATCTCCGATGTCGCGAAGAGAAGAGGAGTTTCGGCACTTGGATCGATAGGAAGGGGGAACCACTTCCTCGAGGTGCAAGTAGTAGACCAGATTTTCGATCAAAGAGCCGCTAGAACATTTGGTTTGGAAGAAGGAAGACTTACTGCGATGATTCATACCGGTTCCAGGGGTTTAGGATATCAGGTGTGTTCGGAGCACGTGAAAGGACTAGAGGGTAAATTCAGAAAATCAGATGGGAGGTGGAGGTCGAAAGATTGGGGGATATCTATCGCCGACCCTCAACTCGCCTCAGCCCCATTCTTTTCCAAGGAGGGAGAGTCTTACTTCGAAGCGATGAAGGCTGCTGGAAATTACGCATTCGCAAATAGGAGTAGTGTGACTCACCACCTGAGGAGCGCACTTAGATCCCACATGGGGGCCGAGGTAGATGTTGGAGTCGTATACGATGTTTGTCACAATATTGCTCGTGTAGAAGACCACGTGGTCCACGGCACTTCTTGCACTTGTTGCGTACACAGGAAGGGGGCGACCAGAGCATTTGGAGGGGATAATGATGAGATATCGGGAAATTTCTCCGGCATTGGTCAACCCGTTCTAGTGCCTGGGGACATGGGGACTGCCTCGTACGTAATGGCCGGCCCGAGCAGTGGTACAAATCGTGCATTTGGGTCATCTTGTCATGGTGCTGGAAGGGCCATGTCGAGAACCGAGGCGAGACAGAAGATTGACGGTGCAAAGGTGAAAAGAGAGTTGGCCGATAAAGGAGTCGCGATATACGAAACAAATGAAAAGTACCTGTCTGAAGAGGCACCTGATGCATACAAAAACGTAGATGACGTAATCAGGCTCACGGAGAAGGCTGGTCTTGCTAGGCCGGTGGCCCGATTAAAGCCAGTAATCGTAATCAAGGGATAGCGTCATCTACTTCGAGACAAGGATTAGTTCTATGTCATCGTAATCCAACATGACGTATTCCTCGAATTTGTCATTTGAATCTCCATTTACGGTCATACTGATATCATACTCTTCCCAATCTGAAATGCCGTTTCTGTCGATATCGAAATTTCTATCCTCATCCAAGGACGGTCCTCCGTCCCTATCCCATATCTGAAAAAAGGCACCTAGTGGGACATTCATCTTGTCGGGAGTCTCGATGTGCAATTTCGTAAATCCGGTTTCTGAAGAGTCATGAACGTGAACCCACCTCATTCCCTCTCGGCAACCGATTTGATCTATCCCCGTATTTGGATCGATTGGGATCTGCTGCCCGTCCATGATTACTCTCAGATTTGGATGATAGTGGAAAGATATTCCGACATCCTCATGCTGCAAGCCACCCAAGCACCCATCGGAAACCTCCCAATCAGGTTCAGGGTCAAAAATTCCTGGTTGCAAAAGTGCCACACCGAAGAAGGCCACTGTGGCTACTGCCGCAGCGGAAAGTAGCCATTGCTCAGTCGACAATGAAGGCATTCCCATGTGTCGTCGAGATGGGGCATTTCACTTGAACTATGGGTAAATGATTTTACATCGAATATCCAATTCTAGGTAAGTTCGTTTGTGGTTGAGCGGAGCCCGATTGGACACCATCAGCCTCTTCCATAATTATCGTCAGCAGAGTATTCACCAGTGCCCTTAGCTCTTCCATCTCCTGCTTCATATCATCTATCTTAGTTACCTCTGTCATTATCGCATCCCATCCGAGGGATCTCTCCCTCGATGCGTTAATTTCCAAGTTGGCCTATAAACAAGACTGGGTCTTTTTCAGAATCAGGAGGTTTTTCGGACGACTTGAAGATAGGCGTGTTCCGTCTACTCGTATTCCTCGTCGTATTCCTCGTCGTAGAATCCCCCGCCAGTTGAGCCCCTGATGATGTAGAATGCCGCTCCCATCAGGGACAGTAGAAGAATCAAAGATCCTGCGATCCAGATCATTCCACTGTTGGGCCCGGAGCTCTCTGACAAACTGCTTACCTGTATATCGCTTATCTCGACATTCATGTAATTCGCATTGCCGTAGTCGTCGTCTACTACAAGAACCAGCAGTGGTTGTCCGGCGGCAACCGGGATGTACTCAAATTCTGCCCTAACGCTAGTGCTACCTGGAGCGAGGTACAACTCAACAGGGCCATTGACCATAGTGGAAACTGATGGTGAGAAAGTCCCATCTATCCTCTGCTCATAGAGCCCCACGGAGATGGTTCCATCGCTCTTACCGGGGTTCTCCCAGTATGTAACAATGGTAATGGTGTCGCCAACTAGTGGGTTCTTGGTCGGCGTTACTTGGGAACGAGTATACTGGCCATCGAACTCAACAAGTCGGATCGTTGGAGTCCGAGGGTTGTCCGGCCCACCGAGTCCTGCCACTTCGTTTCCGGCCTTGTCTGTTGACGTAATCCAGAATGACACCTTGTCCCCATCTTCTATGTTGAACTCCAGAGACGGCCTGAAGTCTAAATCGCCACGGTACACATGTACCCCCTCAGTGCTTGAGTACCAAGGGACCTCTCCGCTTTCTTCTGTCCCAGGAATTATCTGGCCGTTCCTCTGGAATGCCCATGAAACTTGAAGGGGGCCGTAGTTCATCCCTATCTCCTCATTGATTGTTATCGTTACCGAGACAGAGTTCATGGAATCGGTCTCGATTACGGTTAGGGAGGAATCGGGGTATGCATCGACATTGAACAGGGCGGTGGGCGGCTTCGTGTCCACTGTTGCCGAAGCATCGGAATTTGAAACAGAGTGTGAAGACCCCGGGGTGCCGATCAGGGAAGTGGTCAACACGGTGACTGGATCGACGGGCTGGAAATTTGGTAGTGACATCTCAACCGTGAAGTTCCCCGATGAGTCGACTTCCGACGTAGCCTCATAGTTTCCACTCCCGTATAGCATCGATAGTAAGACCGTCAAATCCGGGGTGGACTCTGCTATCGGAACTCCAGTTCCTTCGTGATAGACGGAGCCACTGACCATGAAAGAGTCCCCCTGGCCCAGATAGAGGGATGTCCCTAGTGCCGGAATTATCGGAGCTGTTAGATCCTCGGCGTAGCTCGGAATAGCGACAATCCTGTTATCCAAACGCCAAGAAAGTGTGCTTAGCACCTCGGACTCAATCTGATCCAGGCCATCCTCGACAAGGACTCTAGGCTTGCAATCGAAATCTTCGTCATCGAATGGTAAATCCCATGACATCTTGAAGCGGACACTCAACTCGGTCACGGAAGAAGTGATGCTCTCAGTGCTTGCGCTGATAGCCTGCAGCATGCTATTGCTAGGTGATGACAATGTCGAGGAGAATGGTTCGTAGGAAAAGGCACCGAAGTCGCTACTATAACCGCACAGGAATACGGTAATATTGTCTATAGTGTGGAAGCCATTTGGCTCGTCTAATCGAACCTTGAACGTGTGTTCCTTTCCTGGTATTAGGAAGTAATCGATACTGTCTTGGGTTATTCTGTCCAATGAGAAAGTTGACCCCCCTCCAGAACCAGTCCCGAGTCCGGCTCCTGCGAATTCCACCATGACGTCCTCTGCGACGACTACCGATGCCCATGAGTTATCGGCACCGGGACCACCGCCTGTACCGCCATCCTGGTAAGTCAAACCGGCCCAGTCTGTCCCCTCGACATAAAGGTGAATCATTTCATTGTCCATGGCGGATACGTCGATTCCCAGGAATTGAACTTGCTGCTCACCAGTTAGGCCCACGCTCAGATCGCTGCTCTGGTACTGATACTCGCCTTCATCGGCTACTCCGTCACCATTCAGATCATCCAAACCCTCTCTCCAGTACTTCAGAGTCAGGGTTTCCCCCCTTGCTTCTCCTTCACTAATTGTGATGTACGGCGAGAAAGTAGTCGGAGGTACGACCATCCCGTCAACGTACTGAAGTCCGATAGGTGTTTGGACCTGAATTGAACCAGCGACAGGAGGATTTGTATCTACTTCAATTTCAACTATCGGAGGTTCACCCGTAGTGTCTTCTGCCCCATTGGTTGAGCTCGATGGCCCTACTCTTAGCATCAACGGAGAGAGTGTCAAAGAGCTTGTGCCACTGGGTATTGAGGCCATGCCGGAGAATTGTCCATCGTCATCGGTCTGCAAGGCATAAATTGCCCCAGAGAGATTCAGTGCTACGGAGAAGTCCGAAGCAGATGGCCGCTTTGCTTCTTGATCTTGGAAGCGGACAGTTCCAGAAATATTCAGCAAACTTCCATCCTGTACGGGGAATGGATAAAACAGAGTGTCATATGTATTGGAAATGACTCTATCAAACTCATCCCTAATTTCGAATGAATCTATCTGCAGGTCGTTCTCGACGGCATTCACACCTAAACGGCCACTTTGAGATGTGGATGGCCATATTGTTTCGCCGTTCTCGTCATTTGCTCGAGCAACCCAAGTTATGCTATCGACATCGTCCCAATTCCAGTCAATGTTGAATTTCCAATGAACTTCTATGTCCACATAACCATCGGCATGGACTGCCTCGGTGACGTAGCTGGCGCTGGCCTCAAGAGGGGCGACAGATGACCCATAGGACTGTGAGAACTGGGGTTCTACTGAGTTAGTTCCCCAGAGCCCGTCCGGACTATTCTCAACCATGAAACTGATTGTCTTCCCATCGGAAGAAGAACCAACTAGAGTTATGTCTGCTATTTGCGAGTTATCTGACAAATGGTGATGGCTAGTAACTATCTCAACGAGGTTCCCATCGGGGTAGAGAGTGTTTGGGACGCTAAACTCCCTATTTACGAACATGAAGTCGTAAACCAGGGAGCCGTCCAGGGAGATCGCCCCATAGTCAGAGGTAATGCTCAGGGGGATGTCAGTCTCCTCTTCGAATTCCTCGTCGGGAATTCCCGCCAGGTAATCCTCTATGGACGGTCCTAGTCCTGAAACGTTCTCGAAGAACATGTATCCGACTCCAATTGATGACATTGATACGGTCTGAGCGGATGTAGATGTCACAGATAGCGGTACCTCGATCCAATTCCTCCCTGTTGATGTGTCGTAATGGCTGGGACTGAGTAGACCTATGCCAGAAATTTGAGCAAGACTTAGGGTGCTGGTGAATGGAGAATCACCGCTGCCGCCTGAAACTGCCGAACCGGCAACTGATACAGTTACTGGGGCATCGAATCCATCAGAGTCAGGGGCGATGCTGATGAAACCCGTGTTTACTGCCGCGGATTCGGGAATCAGCACTGTAAGGCTCTCGGGATTCGAACCATCTAGGGACAAGGAGGTGCTTCTTGAGAGCGAGCCCCCATAATCGATCCAGGACTGCCATCCTAGATTGCCATAAGCATAATCGTCACCGTCGAACATCGGGAAGTGCCATTCATCGATTCCATCATCAAGTACATCTAGTCGAGAATTGGAGGATGGATCGGAGAACGTTGAGGAGATTCTGAGGACATCTATCCACCCATTGGTGGGAAGATTTACTGAGGCGGAGAAGCCGACCTGTTGGTGTGAGAATTGTATTGTCCCGCCCTTATTCGCTGAACCGAGGGAGTTTCCTAATTTATCGAAGACAGTTACAGAAACAGAACTGGAGATGTTTCCTTGTATTGTTACGCTCTTGATGGGGCGAGGCGAGAAAATGAAATCGGAAGTAACCGTTCCGGTTACTGCTGTGGCATTCAGCAGACCGTCCACTACTTCAACTCCGGCACTAAGGTCCCACCCATTTTGTCCCGAGTCAGCATTCAATACTCTCTTGCCGCCGATGACGACCCTTGACAAGCTAGGGGTCTGCTCTGAATCATCGGAACCCATATGTATCTTCAGTCTGACTTGAGGGAACTGAGCTGAGTCAACTCCTGCCAGGCTAAAGGGGAATGAAATATTGGAGAATCCGGGAACTTGGGCCCCTGTGCTACCATCCAATAGGGATCCGCGGATCCAGCCACCTTCATTTGCTTGGCCCTCAATATCGATGAATCCAAGGTTGAATTTGTTGGCATTTGCCAATGATAACGAAGGACTGATCCAACTTCCGGGTATCCCATAGTTGGAAATCTGCACCCCTGCATTGTCTATGAACCAACCAGCTAGGCTGTAGTAACCATCGGAGCCAAATGCGAACTTGAACTTCACAGAGTCTCCCTTGTAGGCATCTAGATTAGCCCGTAGGTTTGTCATCTCGCTAGTTGAAGACCAGGTACCGCCCCAAGCCGTACCTGTGCAATGATCCATCGTGAAAATGCCCATGCCCTGAAGGTTGTGGCCTGCAAAGGAAGAAGCAGTCCCAGTGTACCAACCCGGGTCAAAGTACTGCCATGACCCTCCGTTTACTTTGATGAATACAGCACCCCCGTCCCATCCTGCCTCACCGCATGACCAGTGGTCAAATGTAAGATAAGATGTACCGTTCATTGGGATTTCATAGAGTGGCGAAATTAGCCTCGCTTCGTCGATTCCATTCTCATAATTGCCGGAGAACCCGATACCGTACGCATACGGGAAGGAAGCGGTTTTTGGAGGTCCAGAGTTAGGGGAGACTTTGTTCAGGGTGAATTTACACCTGTCACTGCTGCATGTCCCAGAAGTAGACCTAGACCACCCGGGAGCCTCTGAAACTGTGGGGGAGTTTGCTGTTGAATCTTCGAATCCGAGCATTACTGAATCCTCACCCTTGGTCAGTGACCTGTGGATCCAGTCATCTGGAGAAGGGTTTCCCTGGGAATCTGGCATACCATAGTGGGACATCGTGGAAGGAACTTCGAATTCTTCCGTGAATAGAGAATTGCCTTCATAGTCAACTACTCTGAAATGGGAAATTGTCAGACCCTCTCGCGTGTCTTGGTTGTTTCCGCCATAATTGAATGAAGAGCTTGTATCTACGATTATTCTGATATCGACGCTTGATTGATCCTGGAATCCAGATGGGATATCAAATGAGACAAGACGGAAGTCCCCACTCTGATCGCCATATGTTTGTCCGTCATCAGCAGTGTATCCTGTCCCAGGGATTGGACCTGATCTTGCCGAGCAATCAGAAGATGTGCTGCTCGTACTCGAGGAAATATCAGCCCATGTATTTCCATTCAATGAAAGTTCTACACAAGCGTTGTCACTAGATCCGCCCTCTAGATCCCATTCCATATTGAACTCAATTTTGGATGTGGAGTTGGTCCCAGAAAGATCGATATTCCGCTCAAGAACACCGTAGGCATTTGAATTGTATGTGCAAGAAGTTGAAGTGGTAGTGAAGCAACCGTGGTGCCAGACATCCAATTCAACGCCCTCGTTAATAACTTGAATATTATCGATGAACCATCCTGGCCTCTCGTTTACAGAATCTGGATGGGTCCATATAACGAATCTGAACTGTACATTGTCAGATTCGGTTATCCCGGGTAGAGAAGACAGAGTGAAATTGCTAGTGACCCAACCGCTGTGTGATGAGGATGCAAAAACTGGGACTGGCGATGCGGCGCCGTTAGGGGTTGGGGCATCGGAAGAGAGAGTACTAGGGTATCCACTCTGTGGCTCAATGAAATTCCATTCTCCCCATGTTGAGTCTGACTTTAGGCGGTATTCCACCCAGGTTCCATCGCCGCCCCCGGAAGAGGTTGAATCCACGTGGAACCAGTGATCGAAGGTTAGGTAGTATGTACTAATGTAGGGGCCTGTAGGGACACTCTGAGCAGGAATTAGCAGATGCCCGAAAGTTCCTGCAGGGACTGGTTCTCCAGGCATTGTTCCTGCTGAAACAAGACCCTGCGTAGATGAGGAGGGGACGATGCCGTGAGGCAGAGTCTGCTCCTCGCCGTATATGCTCCCATTCAAATCTAGGAATGTTGTTGCCCTCCAAAGCTTGCTTCCATGGCAAATAAAGGAAGTGTCTAAAATCTCAGATTCATCCAGATTCCTATTCTCGTTCAGATCTAGTCCCGATACAAGCTTAATTCCCGCATATGTGCAATTTTCTCCAGTGGGCTCGGAAAGGATATCTACCTCATACTCGTAATAGTCTCCAAGATTGGCTGAAATTGTCCCTCCGGAACCTCCGGAGTCACTGATGGTAATGGAAGGTGTTGAAGTATAGTTGGCACCCCCATCAGTTACTTCCACGGAGTGTATGACTCCTGTAGAGTAGACGTTTGCCGACAATGATTCTCCAGATCCGTTTGCAACACCAATCACAATAGTGTCTGAGGACTGGTATCCAGACCCCGAGGAGTCGATTGTAATCGATGTAATTGCACCACTAGCATCTACCGAACCAATAGATGCAGTCGCACCGGAGCCATCGCACTGGCACTGGATTACAACCTGATCTGAAGTATCGAATCCGGAACCGCCATCGTTGATTGTTATACTCTCTATCCCGGAGCTAACTGCATAGGTCCCCGAGAAGCCCGACCCTCCTCCTCCAGTGGCTGAAAGATTTCCTGAGGCATATCCGCTCCCGGAATCGTCTATCGACAATGATGTGATTACATCGCCGTTAGCGAAAGTCTCACAGTAGTATATGGTCTCAATGATTTCGTCGTTGTCTAGAGTCTGGTCAAAGTCGCTATCGAGGCCATGTTCTATGTAGTCCCCTGGTGAACCACCACAGCCTGATAAGTTAGTTGAAGAGGACTTGAAGAAAACCCTACGCCATCCTGGCGAGTACTCGTATTCTGAGTTGAGAGTTACTTCGATTTCACCTACATCGAATGTACTTACATTGGAGCGTGATCCATCATCCTTTAGCACCATCTCGCCCTCATCATTCAGCTCGACTCCAACCATATTTCCAGAGGAGAAGTCGTCTCCATCCCAGGTAATCCCCGAATCAGGAGAAGAAGATAGAGGAGAGTTGGTCACATGGACCCATCCGTCCAAAATTGTAGAGTTGGTAGGTACAGTGAATCCGTCGACTAAAGTGGGAGTTCCCTCGCTATTGATTACAGAAGGACCAGACCAATTTGATACTCCAGCATAAGATATCGGAGACAGGATCATCATTAGGGTCATTACAATTGCAAGTCTAGCGCGTTCACTGGGCATACTTATGCTGTGCATTATATCAGTTATGAACCAATCTACGTAACTGCCGAAAAAGCCTGTTCTGAGTGGAGCCACTGGGGGGAATTGAACCCCCGACCTTCGCCTTACCAAGGCGACGCTATACCTCTAAGCCACAGTGGCAGCACAGCAACGACCGAAGGAGTTGGTTTAATCGTGGCGACTATAGGAAGTCAGACTGTCTTCGAACGTCAGTCTGAAAACCAATGGGCTGGTGCGCCTCTGTAGCCGAGGTCGCATAGCCCGGTATTGCGCGGGCCTGGAAAGCCCGTGGGATTTTTCCCTCGCGAGTTCAAATCTCGCCCTCGGCGCCAATATCTCCTAAATTGATGCCAATCACCGTACTCAGGGGATGAGTTTCTTATTCAATGTCAATGGCCTAAGAAGAACATGGAGCAGGCGGCGGAGGGCGATTCTACGAATAGTGAAGAACGCCTGATGAATAGGTTGAGTGATTACTCAGTTGGAAATAGATTCTCCAATGTGAACCAACGACTTGGCCTCATTGACACATTATTTACAGAGATAAGGTACAATATTCTCCTAATCAGTAAATTCTGGGGAGTAAAAGAGGGAGTAATGATTGGCTTGTTCGTTGCAGGATTCTTTCTCGGAACATGGGACTTTGGGATTGGGGAGATTTCAACCGGGGGGGACTACAACAGATGGGGAATTCTAGGTGGCGAGGATAGTGGTTTCTTACACATGAGGGATTTAGCCCTGATACTTTCCTTACTTTCGGTAATTTGCTGGGTAGGATTCGTTGTAATGCTTTGGAATAGCTATCCAATAATGAGAGAGAACATGGTCTACCTTCTTATCGGAATGGGTTTCATTCAATTTGGCCATATCAAATCACATGCAGACAATCCTTCATTTCCCTGGGATTCAGGAATTGGTGGTTGGGTCTGGGTAGTAGTCTCCAACCTAGTAATGCTGTTTCTGTCGATCTTTGTGGTTAGGAGAGCCGTTGTTGAGACGAGGGACATTCATGTCCAAAGGAAGCACTCCCATCCCGATCCCAGAGTAATAGATAGGGCATGGAAGGATCATAGCCTACAATCTTGGAGTTTGGGGATTGCCGTATGGATAATTGTACTCAACATCAGCTTCTGGAGTAGTGCCCATTCCATAGCCCCTAGCCCGGGAGATTTAGACTTCAGTTATTCATTGGTTTTTCTTCATCTGATTTCCGGAATTATGGCAACATTTCTTCTCCTAATGATAGTCTGGTTTCCCGAATTCATGCTCGGTTCGACTGAAGTAAGGATTCAGACATCTAGAGCACGTGAGGTTTCGGGAGAGGTATTTGAGCCGTTGAAGTCAGAACAAGGGAAATGCCCGGTTTGCAACCAAAAAACAACTGCCATTCGGGAATCTAATGGAGATATCAGCATCCCTTGCGATTCAGATGACTGCTCTGGAAAGGGAGTTTCGGGTTCAGAATGTGGACAATGTGGGACTAGGATACCATCCAGAGTTGTTTGTTCAAGTTGTGGATCAAATACGCCCATAGGGAGCCACTTTGGTAGGGTTGAGGCTTGGTGAAGGATCGAGTTGCCGAGTTTCAAGATGCTGGAATCAGCGATATCGAAGAAATATCGAATAAAGATGCGGCAAGAATGGTTGTCGCTTTCAGTCTATCAATGCTAATAATTTTGGCATCTTCCATTGCTATACTCTATATTTGGAAGGGCGAGGATCTAGTGATTGAAAGGCCTTCTCCAGCCCTTTCTTCTTGGGAAACAGAATACAAGGGCCTTACAGGGGTGAGTAACCAAACACTATCCGGGCTCAATGGCGAAGGGGTAGTTATCTGCGTGGTAGACTCAGGGATAGACCTGAGCCATCCCGATCTCAGTGATCTTGTGCTGAAGGGGTGGCTAGATTCGGTTAATGGCCTCGATGAGCCGTATGATGACGAAGGGCATGGGACTGCTATGTCTGGCATTATAGTTGCTGATGGGGGTCTGAAAGGGGTTTCCAGGGGAGTAGAGCTACTAGTTGCAAAGGCGATTGATGACGAAGGCCAGGGAGAATCGAACTCAGTCGCAAATTCTGTAGACTGGTGCGTCCAACAGGGAGCAGACATCATCTCTCTGAGCCTTGGGGGGGGTCAGAGTATCGGATCCGGATTTTTCACCACCGACGAATTGGGACAATCGGTGGATGAAGCGCTGGATAGCGGAGTTTTCGTAATTGCTTCCGCGGGAAATGACGGTGAGGACGATGATGGTGATGTGGGTTCACCGGGATCTATAGAGGACGTCATTTGTGTTGGAGGAGTTACTCGCACTGGAGACATCTGGTCAGGTAGTTCCGAAGGGGACAATGATGGGAGGTTGTGGCCAAATCCAATTCTCCCCAGGAATAATCCGGATAAAAAGCCGGAGATGGTAGCACCTGGGCACGAAGTACCGGTACTGATGGCATCAGGAGTAGGTAACAGCGGATGGTGGGGTTGGTCCAGCGGCACGTCCGCAGCCACCGCTTGGGTCAGTGGCTCGCTAGCGCTATTATTGCAAGAAGATTCGAGCCTACAGAGGGAGAATTCCTCCGGTAGGGAATCTATAGAGGCCGTCAAGGAGGCAATTACACAGTACTCGCAAATGATGGATGGACAAGACTCCCATGACGATCACTATGGCTACGGGCACCTAAGGATCGATCTACTAGTTTCACATTTTGACGACGGGAACTAGAAACTCTTCAGAAGTGCCACTAGGGTCCCACCTGTCAAATCTGTGAATCCAACAGAGTGACTATCATTGATACCTTTGACTAGTTCGATCCATTCGTTAAATGATTGAACCTTCACCTGTGCAGCAGTTGGTTCAACTCCTTCGGAAAAATCACCCACGTCCCCGGTGGGCACAGTTGGTTCCAAAAGAAGAACCAGACCACCGGGAGAGGCCAGATCAAATGCAGCTGATGCGGCTGCGACCCTTTCCTCTTCGGGCAAATCGATGATAATTAGATCGAGAGGCATGGGAAGTATCGAATTTACAGCATTCTCGGGAATTGCGATGTTGGAGGCTCTTGATGAAGCAGTCTCAGCGAAGACCTCGTGCCATTTCATGGAAATTGATTGTGCCCAACTCTCTGCCTCATACCTTCTAATCAATCGGTCTATAATCACACAGAATCTGGTCCCTGGTTCAATAATCCTGAATGTTTCTGGTAGACTATTGGCTCCTTCTCTGGCGTCATGGCCACTATTTGACCAGAGGTCAAAAAGCCATGCAGAAAGGTGCCCAATCCCCCCACCCACCAGAGTTACGTTCCTAGGTTCAATTCTAGAGCAAACATCCCTAATTCTAGACCTCACGGATCTAGGCAAAAGAGGTATGTCCATGTGTAGCATCTGTTCCCCAATACTAGAAGCAATCTCAGGTTCTGATTGGTCCCTCGCTAGGTCCTCTGAGAGGAGGCGTAACATGACATCTGCATCTGACATTTGGGGAAGGCCGGAGCCATTACTGTCATCGCCCATGTTTCACTCTGACGAGTGTCACTCTTCAATAGTACTCTAGGATGGGTTGAATACCCTCACTCATCACGAATGAGCATGAGTAAACAAGACGAGGGGCCTTTTTCGGAATGCCCTAGTTGCGTCGATATTACTGCCCATTCAATCATCAAGAGGGTCACGCAGGGAAAAGGCGAGGATGTCTTAGTCAGATGCAATGAATGTAAGTTTGTTCATAACATAATGATTCGCCCCCCAAAACCGGTAATGGTAAAGACGACTTTGTCAGATGGAAGAGAGAGTTTCGGCGTGCAAATAGAGGTAGACGAGGATGAAGAGATTTCTATTGGCGACATGTTCGAGCATGAGGAGATAACATGGATGGTTACCAGAATTGACAATGATCAATCTCGACCAGAGAAAGTCCTCAGAGCGTCAAAGATATTCTCAATGTGGGCGACCAGATCAGATAAGACCGTAGTTGGCATCACTATGACCAGTGGCGAGATTAGTGAATCTGGAAAATTGGAATGTGAGCCAGACAGAGTTTTCTCTTGTGGGTCAATTATTAACTTCGCAGAATCTAGATGGAGGATTAGGGCTATTCATACCGGCAAGGGTAGGACTCTGAACGGAAGTAGAGTTGCAAATGAGATTCGTAGGATATACTTGCATCCACCAGACAGAGAATATTGACGCCCGAATCTAGGATCAGTAGTCCTTGTCTCGCCCCAGCATGGCAGCACCGAGCAAGGAGGCGCCGGCTACCACGGAAGCGAAGCCAGGAGTGAATCCAGGGGACTCTTTCGAGTCATCTGATTCAGAAACAATGATGGAAACATGAGCTACTAGATTGGTCGATGCATCATCATCAAGAATCGCTCGCACCATAACCGTCTGATTCCCCTCTATCTGATTTCCTGGCAGGTACTGGAGCCTATCAACCAGCATCGTGTGGCTAATGCCAAAATATGAGTCCCCTTCAGAGAAGTCTGGGTGGCTCATCCAGTTATCCCTCATATCCCATGTCCTCCATTGGATTTCCATTGGCGAACCCTCTATAGAAATAAGGAAAGATTCACCCGGATATAGGTTGATTCGATTTTCTTGTGAGAATTCTGCGAGTATGCTTAGATTGAGATCTGTATTTAGGCCATAGACGTAGTTGGCGGCCTCAAGTAGTGCAGGCAGACCTTCTACGTGCCCATGGCCATAGACGTTGTTCTGTCTATTCTTCGGGATCAAATCCTCAGCACATGGCTCATTGGCTAGCATGTAGTGGCATTGTCGATATGTTGATGTCTCTTGCATTATGTTGCGGATATCAAAAGGTGAGAGATCGGGATTTGCCTGATACATCAGAGCTGCCAGTCCGGCTGCACCGGGCGTAGCCATGCTGGTACCCGAGTACCCTACGTAGCCATCTCCAGAATTGGCCTCAGGGGCCATTACACTGGATCCTACAAAGGCGATGTTTGGTTTGACCCTTCCTTCTTCGGTGGGCCCTTGGCTAGAGTAAACCGCAATGGAAGTGTCCTTGTCCAAGGCTCCAACGGTAATCACATCCTCAGCAGAACCGGGAGTGCCAATCTGGGCACTTACTGCTGCGTTTCCAGCGGCGATGAAGAGGGCCACTCCTGACCTAACCATTTCATTGGCCATCCTGTTCACGCTTTCCTCCTCGCTAGAAGTCCATTCAATCAATCCGAAGCCACCAAGGCTCATGCTAGCTGCTCTGATATTGAAGTCGTGTCTCTTGTCTACAGTCCATTGCATGCCTGCCATCACCGTTGCAAAGGAGCCCGATCCTCCTTCATCTAGAACCTTGACACCAACTAACTGAGCCTTTGGTGCCACTCCAACGTATTCGTATGTAGGGGCCCCCGTTCCAGCGGTTATGCCGGCACAGTGAGTCCCGTGACCCTGGTCATCATAGGCCTTCACCTCTGTTCCGTTTGTCTTGTCAGGGTTATTCACAGCGTCATAGAAGGCGATTACCTTCGAGTCATTTGACGAATTATCATCATCCAAATCATCGAGCCCTACATGTTCTGAGTCTATTCCAGTATCAATGATAGAAACTACGCTACCTTCGCCCGTGTAACCGGTTTCCTCCCAGATCATTGGAATTCCATGGACATCATTCACATCATTCATTTGGATTGTTAGAATGCCGTCTAATTCGATTAGGACTACGCCGGGCAACTCTGACAATTCTACAATATCTTCTACTGCAACCCTGCCAGCAATACTATCGATGAGATGATAACGAAACTGGGTCCTGAAGTCTACCTCACGCTCCAACATCTCTTGGTCCTCTGCAGTAGGCTGATGATCGAAATCTACAATCACGCTAATCGTGTCATTCGCATCTACCCAGTCATGGAGGTCGCTCTCAATTGCAATCCAAATCGCATCATGAATACCATCTCCGTTCAGATCCATCGATGTTGAATCCCACCAGTTGGAATCTTCTACCGAATCAGAGATGGCCACTGTCGAAGAGGATAATGGTAGTGAAACCAAGATTGCGAGAATCGCAATTGTGACTGGGCGCATGATTCGTTCAGGGAGCGGTCGGACTTGAATCAAACGGTTCCAGGACCATGTTCTATACAACTTTACTTATTTCTGCGCAATAAGGGCAATGCTCTCCAATGACGTATTTTTCCGATTTCTGCTCTTCCAGCGACAATGGTTCACGGCACTTGAAGCACATCTGAATGTCAGTCTCTGTTAGATCAGAATCTACAGCTACGCGTTGATCGAAGACGAAGCAATCGCCGTCCCAATAGGATCCCCCGCATTCTTTGAAATATCCCAGAATTCCGCCTTCGAGTTGCTTAACGTCTTCAAATCCGGCATTCATCATCACTGCGGAGGCCTTCTCGCATCTTATTCCTCCAGTACAATACATCACTACAGTCTTAGACTTGTACTCCTCTGGAATTGATGCGATAGCGTTTGGGAAGTCTCTGAACGAGGAAATCCCTAGTTCAAGGGAACCCTCGAAGGAACCGATTCTGGTCTCATAGTCGTTTCTAGTATCCAAAACCAATATATCTTCCTTGGCGTCCATCAGGTGTTTGAATTCAATTGGTTTGATATATGGGCCAGTAAATTCGGATGGCTTGATTTCGGAATCCCCTAGAGAGATGATCTCATTCTTTCTCTTGACGAGCATGCGACGGAAGGGTTGGTAATCTGTACGACTGAATTTAATTGGGATCCCAGAGAATCTCCTGTCTGACTCAAGATATTGGATGAATTCGCTCACTGATTCCTCGAATCCGGCTAGAAAGAAGTTTATCCCATTGGGACTCAATAGAATCGTCCCCTTGAGTCCCAAGTCTGTGCATCTGTTCATGAATGGGTCGCGCAATTCGTCTCGATCATGAAGATCAATAAATCGATATCCAGCTATATTGAATACCTGACCGCTCATGATTCATTGCGAAGAGTTTCAATGTAAGAAACTCTGCATCATCTTCGGTTGGTCCAAGGCATCAATAGCGTCTTAGTAACGTGAACTGCTACCCCAGGATTCTCTCGAAGTCTACGCATCCCATACTCATACCATTTCTCCCCATAAGGCAAGTAAATCCTTGTCCTATGTCCTTTCCTAGATAGGTCCCTCCTGATATTCCCCCTCACCCCCAATAGGAACTGGAATTCGTAGCCAGGGCCCTTTCCCTTTCTCAGCGGAACTGTAGGGTTGTTTCGGGGGTCTTCTTTGCCAGGACCTAGGCCTCTAGTTTCGAGTGAATTTAGAGCATGCTCTATCACTGGAATATCATGCGAGGCTATTGCTGTATAGGAGCCGGAATCCAACATCAGATCGATGGCATGATTGGTAGCATCTACGATATCATTGTAGCTAGTGTGTGAGATTTCGGGAGGTTCTAGGTATATCCCCTTGCAAATTCTAAAGTCTGATTTGTTGCCCAATAGATTGCTCATTTCAGAGATATCATCGGGAGTTCTGAACAACCTACCCTGCAGGACAACTCCGATATTCTCCAGACCCTTATTCTGAATTGAAACTGCTGCATTTATTGTAGCCTGTGTAACTCGGTTATCTTCCATATCTAATCTCACGAAGATATCGTTATCCGCCGCTTTCCGAACTATCCGTTCAATATTGGAGAAAGCCAATTCCTCGTCTATAAGGAGACCAAGTGCGGTTGGCTTGATTGAGATGTTTGCATCGAGTCCGCTATCCACTATCGAGTCGATGACAGACTCATACTCATCGATGAACCATAATGACTCGTCGATGGACTTGATCTCTTCCCCCAGAACGTCAATTGTGAAGCATGCGCCCTCTGAAGAAAGTTTCCTCATCAATTCAAGAGCCTGATCCAGGCTTTCTCCTGCAGTGTATCTCTTGGCTACCCATCCCACAATGAATCTTGGAGCAAATGGGAGGAAGGTCACGATGGTTCGGCCGAAGAGACCCATGCTTACCACAGCATGGCTAGAGACTTGACAATTACGGGGAGCAAATTTGCTTTCCTCGAAGAACTGGTACACCGAGTTCTGAAAGAAGATCCGCCAGTGCGGACCTTTGCCAGCCCTTGAATGACTTACGATCTAAGTGGGCGAAAATGTCACCGCCGGGGAATGCAGCCCTAGTTGATTCCACTGCAGTTCGAACAGAGTGGGCCCACGGACCACCGGGCTTGGAGGTGTTATCTACCTGTTCTTCGAAAACAATTGCATAATTCGCCAAGATGTGCCCGACCCAGACATTTGATTCTGTTATTACCGCTTTGTGACGAGGCGCATAGTGTCCACCCCCAAGTCCGATCATCACACTCCCTCTGCCGTTCCAGTCCTTCTTTGAGGGGAATTCGGACATACCTAGGCAAAGGGCAATAGTCTCCGACCACACTCTAGCAGCTCTGACATCTTCCCATTGTTCGGAGCTTGAACCAATCTCTAGATATAGAGTAGGGGCTTGTAGAACGGGACCATGGTGAGTAGCCTCCAAAGTTAGGTCATACTCCTTTTCCAGGTTTGCTTCCTTGGCAATTCTACACATATTTCTAAACAACTCTCCAAACCTGGTAGAAGGTGGTACGGCTGTTCCGGTTATTCCCCCTGAACGGGCCTTTTCTCCGTGTGGGAATTCACCGGGGACTCCAATTGCATGGAGAGTCAGTGCAGGAGTCATCGATGCTGAAACGTGTCTTGAGAGGATCAAAACCTCATCTATTTCGGAACCGGTCAGAGATGAGTGTTCTTCGTCTATCCCATCGGCCCAAATGTGCAAACCATCAATCAGAAGTATTTCGACATCACATCTAGAATGCCTAGTCACCTGGCCATGGTCGAATTCTCGTGGACTGCCCCAGCCCTCTAAATTGACTAGTTCTGACATCATATTCATTGAAGCCGAATCTTCGGTGGAAGCCAGAAGCAGGGAGACCATGCCCCGTGAGGGAGCTTGTTTCTTCTATAATCTCGGGCACTCTTTCAATAGTTGTTCTACTTCCGATGCCTATGGGGGGAATTGCAGGGCGTATTTTATCATGGTACTCTAAAATTTTGACGAAACCGAACGAAGTCGATTTTGCGCCTGAAAGAATCTCCAGGGGCAGTAATATCCACGTTTTGTTTGGAACTCAAGGGGAATTGGTAAAAATAAATCGAGAGGGAGATCCATTGGGGCCCGTTGTTACTCCATTTCCAGCACCAATAATCGATGGCTTGATAGTGGAACAAGTATGGATTGGGATTTGGCTAGATAGAGAGTTTAGGCAGGCTAGAATGGCCGCTCTACCAATCGACAAGGAGTGGGGGGACGGATCCAGTAGAGATCATCTACGCACTGCGATTAATTCGCTTAATGGATCTGAAGTAGTACCCTCTAACTCATTGTGGCATCGAGTATTGGACTCAGAGCCGATGAAGATTGGTAAGTCTGGGGAAAACGTAGTTTTTGCCACTGTTTCGGGCATCTATATGATCAACTCCCAGGCAAATGAGGTTTGGAGGGGCCTTCTACCGAGGTGGCCTTCGATATCCAATATTTCCTCTTACGACCAGATAGTCGGCATAGTGGAGTTTTCTGGCGGGATATCGATTTGGTCAAAGGCCGGAGGAGTATCTGTTCTAGATCCCTCAAATGGTCTAGAGATATTCTCCAAAGTAATTGACTTCGGAGACAGCGTTGCCAACGTAATTTTCTCTGATGATGGAGGGTGGTTTGTGATGCTCCACGAGGGTTCAATTGCAATTATGGACAAAATCGAGGATGAACATCGAATCTATAGAACCGGAAGCCCAGTATTGGATGCCGAGTTCAGAAATGGTTACTGGAGATGGACTGGTTGGAGGCAGGACGGTCGCCTATCTAGTTCGGGAATAGAGATTTCCAAAAGAGGAAATGTAGGGGTCGCTATTTTGGATGGGCGTGTATTGGCAAATGATGGGTCTTGGAGAGAGTGGTCTTTTACTAGTCCGACTTGACAGTGTATCCGCACTTTCCACATACTTTTCTATCGCTATGCTCCCCCAGGAAGACTCCGGGGCCACATCCCGGTTGAGGGCAGGGGATTCCCTTTCTAACCAGTTCTCCGTCCACGACTTCATATTTCGATGGCTTTGATTTCTTCCACTTCTCTCCAGATCCGGCCATCAAGCATCACCTTCCTCTTCCGCTTCCTGTGACTCAGGTTCTGAGTCATCGATTTCCGTTTCCTTGGCCTTTTCCTGCTTTGATTCGTTTTCATTCAATGACTTATGCCTTTCAATGACGTAGTCGGGCTCAATGGAAGCTGCCTCCGCTGCACCATATATTAGAGCCATTCCTGATGTTCTGGACATGCCAAACCTAGTGTTGACATTCTTGACGAAGACCAGTTTCTTATCGGCCCCGGGTTCGGCCTTTGCTGCTGCATCGACCATCTGAGATAGTGATGGAGTGGCCTCACCAGAGTGATTCCACTGGAATGTCAGTTCGACTCTATCAAGCACTGGATTTTCTTTTCTCTCAATAATCTCCATATTAATGCCTACCTGATATTTACCTTTAATGCGTAACTTCCTGGCCTAGCGATCTGCAGCCTCTTGGCTACTTCTGATCTGTCTGGATGCATTATCACTACGAATCCCTGCCAGTCAGTGGTCACTGGTGCGCTGGGGCAGTAATTACACTGGGGGGGATCAGACTTGTTTTCAGGATCAGGGAGTATCATATTGCACTCCCCGCATGCGAATGGTTGCTTGGCCATCTTATTCATCCCCTCCGACCCAATCAAAAGAGCCGAGTCCGTCCATCTTGCAGTTTAATCCAATCTTACTTGAACGGGGATCATTATGGTTGATTGACTTGGATACAATTCTTGATCTGACGAATGACCCCTCTTCCAAATTCCTCCCACTCTGGGAACCTTCTATCCTCTTGACTCCCAAATTAACCTGAACTGGCTCATCAAGAATCTGGGACTTGTGGAGGAGAGCCTCCATGGGGCCAATCCTCACGAAGGCACCGTACTCCGACACCTCGGAAACCGCTCCATCGACAACCTCATTGTTATCCATCGAGAAAACAAGAGCCTTGAATCTGACATTCTGATAAATCGCACCGTCACCGTGGATAATTTTTCCTCGGCCAACTGCCTCATGGTCGAAAGTCAATAGTGTGAAGTTCTCATCTTCGTCAAATCTACACTCAAATGCATCATGAGCTAACTCATCTATGTGGTCCTCTAATCTTCTTCCTCTACGTATGTACTCTGCAGGTATGCGGATAGTTGACTCTCTTGTCTCAAGGGTGTACATTCTTTTTCCTCCAATACGGACCCTTCCCGAAGCCGGACGGAGGTGGGAGTCGCCTCCCGTCCCTCATCGGCCATGCCTCTGGAGGAGAGGTCCGTTCGACCCGGCGACCGACCCCTCCTGTATAAGCGCAACGGATTGTAAGATTTGCCCGGCTACTAGGTTTGGCCAACAGACCGTAGGTCTGAATGTGGGTTTGGTGCGAATGTTCAAGTGGACTCTAGATTGCATATCTGATTCTGATGGTGCCAGCAACCTTAGTGCGAGCGTCGCGGCGGAAAGCGATTTGTATCGTCGTTATTGCGATATTACTGGCAACTCCACTGGCATCCACCAATCTGGATACATCTGAGCCGAGTGTATTTGGTGACGACATCGGTGCAATCATGGGCACGCTAGGGGAGGAGGGAGAAGTGTGGGCCGATGGTGGACAACCATGGCCTCAGTCTGGTAGGACCGCCTCAAGGATTGCAGAAATTCCGGATCATGGCCCCTCCGGAGGAGCAGGTACGGGAAACCCGGCTGACAGTGAGGTACTTTTGTCAATAGTTGAGCCATCCGTTAATTGGGAATATGGCTCATACTCGATAGGGACTGATTCCCTAGCCACACCTATTGCTGATTTATCTGGCTCCATTGAGGTTGGCCCGGGAGCTATGCAGAGGTGCGGCGAGAGTTCCCTGTTCACAGTATTAGTCCAAACAGAGGACGTTTCGGGGTCTGATCACAGTATTCTTCGACTAATCGAGGGAGAAGACTCTGAGCTATCATGGCAGGTTGATTTGGGAGAAACCGAGAAAATAAAGGCAGCACCCGTGATTGTGGATATCGATGAAGATGGCAAGCCAGAGATTCTAGTCGCATATGACGCAGGGGGTTCATTGAATGTTGATGCGTGGTCTCCTAGGCTCTCATGCACTGTCACTGGATGGTCTTACTCGGGGCATTCAGAAGAGTTGCTTTGGTCCTGGAATGACGATTCTCTGATGATTAGCAGTGACGAGGGGCCATACACAAGTGGCATTCTTGGGGGTCACAAACCTACTACTCAGCCCCTACTTGCCGATATTGATTTAGATGGGGATGCCGAATTGGTAATCGCTGCGATTGATGAGGTTTCCGAGGACCCAGTTGTCCTAGCTTTGCCGCTTCAAGTAAATGGGACACCCAATTCACTCTGGGAGGTCACATTGAGCAAAGGTAGCCACCCCTCTGATCCTGCTTTCGCGCAGGTCGATGATGACACTGGTTACGTGATTCTGACAACTATTGAGGCGAACAATGGAGCCATGTGGGTTTGGAAGATAGATTCGGAAACTGGTAGTTCGGCATGGCAAGGTGGACTTTCGCTAAACAACCTAGATGGGGACACCAATTCCCCCCACATCAGATTGCCTGGGCCTATTGTCGCAAATCTAGATTCGGATGAAGACCCAGAAATAATCATTACAATTCCAACTGATGCTGATGGTTCAACAGCCGTAGACGGGGCTGAATTTAGAGGCCTGGAGATTTCCGATGGTTCCCAATTATGGGAATTCGAAGCCTCTAATGGGTTCGCTGATGCCCCTCCAACCGCGATTGATACCGATGGTGATGGGTCCCACGATAGGGTGTGCTGGAATACGTGGTGGCAGACAACAACGGACAGACATGGTGCTGCTGGGTGCCATGACGTAGGGGGAGCCACTCCGAATCAAGAATGGGCCCAAGACCTGGAGCAGAGCAGTGGAAATCCAAATGACGAGATTGCTGTTGCTGCACCGACGTGGATGGACATCAATTCCGAGGACGAGCCCGAGCTACTGGTATCCTATGGGAGGTCTCTTTGGGCCTTCGATGGTTCCACGGGATCATCTGCTGGGATTAACTCAGAATGGTCAGACGAGGTCGAGGTCGAACACAGGACTTGGTCATCTCCTTCCCTGGCAGATGTTGATGGGGATGGAACTCTCGACATAGTTCTTGGAAGCATGGTTGTTTCGACTGCAATGCCGGATGTGAGGCCATTAACCGATGGCAGGGGGATTGAGTTCAATCCCAGTGCCCCGGACCCAGGAGAGGATGTCACTGTCACAGTATACTTGGAGAATGCCGGTACGGCGGAAACTGACGAAGTTGTAGATGTGGCTCTGTTCGCCAACGGGGAGAAAATTGGGGGGACTGGCATTTCGATGATGACTCCCGTTGAGCCCAGCGGTTCTGGTTCATTCTCATCTTTTAGCTTAGAATGGAGCGGGGGTTTGGGAGAACACACGTTTGAATTAGTTCTGGACCCTTATCAAAACCTGAGCCAAACGAGATACGACAATGATATCCAAGTCCGTACACTTTCTATTATCCCTACATACAATGCGTCATTCGAAATCCCGACCGAACCTCTGCGAATCGATCCCGGTAGCGAGGGTTATGCAGAATTTGGGATTAGATCTACGGGGAGGCTGGCAGGATCTTGGACGCTAGAAGTTGACGATTCTGCTCTACCAGACGGGTGGACATGGGAGGACGAGACTCCCGGTGGAATTAGCTCGGTCGAGATTGGCGTGGATGAGTTCTGGAGTCCTATCCTCAAAATAGCGTCTCCGTCAGGGGCTCTGGGTTCCGACTCTGGTTTCCTTGCCCTGACACTCTCGCACATTGACGGGTCTGCTGAAATATCTGCCAATCTGCCAATAGAAGCCAACAGGACTAGGGGGATGTCAATAAGAGGCCCTGATGGTACTGCTCAGAGTACTGGCTTAGGACTGGTATCAGAAGATGCCAGAGCTTGGTTAATGATTGAGAACGTCGGCAATGCTGCTGAGGAACAGATTGCGATATCATGGGATGGGACTGATTGGGGCTCTGATCTCCGAATTTTTGACTCCAGAGGAGGCGAGATTAGTGCACTTTCTCTTGGCCCGGGTGAGATGAAGGAGGTGACTGCGAGGCTTGCCGTACCTAGCGGCACCAGTGCTGGAGAGAGCGTCAGCACCCCTCTAAGCATGTGTGTTGGTTCTGGAGAAGAGCAAGAGTGTAGCCAGATTCAACTAGAGTTTGTTGCTACCAAATCGACCCTACAACCAAATCACATCAGATCCGTACCAACTACGAACCTGACATGGGAATTATTTGCGGACCTGCCCGAGGGAGATGACAATGTAAGTTGGTCACTGGCTGATTCTGGCATGACTATCCAAGGGTGGGAATGGAGCGGAAGTGGCGATCTAGAAGTTACAGGTGATGTGATCTCCATATCGGGAGAACCGGGCTCTAGAGTCAGCGGGACGCTTTCTCTCGACCTACCTGTGGATGCCCGCCCCTCTTTCCACCTGTTCGGGGACGGTGTGGGCTCTGAGATGCCATTGATACTATCTATCGAAGTTCTGCAGATTCATCGGGCTGGTTTGGAAATCAACTCCCCGACGACTCAGCCATTTGTAGTAGACGTAGAAGATTCGAACCTGGTTGTACTACGTCTCGAGAATCCGGGAAATGGAGATGATTCCTACTCACTCTCCCATGAGTTGATCCTCGACGAGAACATCACTTCCGACCCGGGAATTGAGATTTCTTTCTCCAGCAACCCGGTTGAGCTTGGAGCAGGGAGCCTCAGAACCGTACCAGTAAGCGTGACATTACCGGAAGACGCCCCCGCCAGGATCCCCATTTCAGTCTCTTTCTCCATGACTTCTCAGGGTAACGATACAGTTGCGGAGACAGAGGTGGTGGTTTTCGAAGTCAGGCAAGATCATAGATGGGATATCGACCTGCTGCACGATGGTTCTCCGATCAATGGTTCGACTTATTTGCTAGTCCCGGGAGAAAGCAAAACGTTGTCAGTGAATGCCACAAACGTGGGTAACTTGGTCGATGACCTATCTCTGTTTGCTGAGGTGCATTTGTTGCTGAGCGGTTCGGACCCATCACAGGGCTGGGAGGCAAATGGGAGCTCTTCCACTGGAGTTGCGGTAAATCAGACCGAGGTTCTGTCGATCTCCGCCTCGGTGCCTGAGGAATCTTGGAATGGGTCAATAATGAGAGTAGACGTAATCGCTGATGCCAGGAATGAGGTGATCATGGAATTCCACTTCTTCGTAGAAGTTTCCAGGGTACCGGGATGGGATATCTCGTCATCGATGTCTGATTTAGAAATCGATGCAAATGGCTCTTCTGTCGAAATCGAGATAATACAGGAAGGGAACAACCCGAGTGTCCCTTTCGTTTCGGCTTATATTTCTGGACAGAACGGGTGGGCTATCGATGAGTTGCCAGATCTGCCGGAAGTCGAACCAGGCTCTTCGACAACGCTGGCATTCAACGTAACCCCACCCGAGTCGGCCACTCCAAGCAAGACCGTTGAATTGCACATTAGAGTCAGGGACGGAGACTCCCTGGGGCTAATGGAAATAACTGTCCCACTGAGGGTTTCTCCGGAGTACAACTTCTCCATGGGACTCTCGGGATCATGGGTAGTTTCCCCGCTAGGCGGCCTTCCCAACGCGATGGTTACGAACACGGGCAATACCCCCACAACAATAGATTTCCAGGTACTGGATCTACCTCCGAATTGGGAGGCGAGCGGGTCAATGAGGATTACCCTCGGAGTTGGGGAGACCAGAGGCGTGCCAATCGAGATCGTCCCCGATGGGAACTCAAGCGATGTAGGGGGAAGTATCAGAATTTCGGCCGTAGATGCTATTGGAAACCAAATAGAGACATCCATAGAATTACAGTTTTACGAACACTCGTGGGAGATTTCTCCGTACTTGTTCGCCTACGAGGGTGATGATGCTCTAATCAGAGTTCATGGGGCAAATGAAAACTCGATAGTGATAGATGAGGTGTCCGGGGACTCCTTGGAGTGGGATGGAATGGGCTGGTTGCTCCCAGCCGAATCATCCGTAAATGGAAGCCTGTCTATAGACGGAGAAACGTCATTGAGCTACTATCTGACAGTTGCTGAGTCCAAGCCAAGAGACGCAATTTGCTCATTATCAGGGGGATTCGAAGATGTTCGGGCGTCATGTTCGATATTCAATGGAAGCGCCGTCTTTGAGTACCAGGCTCTGCTAATTGGTGATGACGGAGTTGTTCTGGATTCCAGTTTCGGCAGCCTATCTGAAAACGAAACCGCCCTATCCATCAATCTCAGCGGATCTGCATGGGAACCAGATCCTGGCGAGAGAAGCATCGGCATCCGATTGCTAGACGGAAAGGGGACTTTAGTCACGTCTATGGAACGGACGTTCGATGTAAGAAGAAGCGACTGGAATATTGGTATTGGTGTCGTGGAATTGGTCGGAGTGGGTTCGGACCAGAAGATCAACATCCCAACAAAGAGGCTCAACGAGAATATCTTGACGGGTGCAGACTGCAGAATTACAATGAGTGCCGAGGGATACTACTCGGAGCATATTGTGGATATGACCCAAGCATTCGTTCCGGCTCCGAAATTCGATAGGCCGGATGTGGAAGATGGGCAAGAATTGGTGGTATCCATAGGATGCGGATTCCCCTGGGACGTGGATTCTGACCCCAATGACGATGAGGCGACTCTCGTCCTTAGTGGCGGCTCTTCACTGGAGGACAGGTTCGATGAGTTCGGCACTGGTTTGATCGTAGCCATACTTGTGGTTGGTATGTACCTCGGGCTGACCTGGATCGCTAGCAATCGCAGAGAGGGTCAGCGTCTTATGGCCCTAGCACAAGCAGCCATAGATGAGAAGATGGCTGAGAACAAGACGAAAGTACAGGATGATGCCACCCCTGGCCCAGAAAAGAATAAGGAGACTTTGGAAGAAGATGATGGAGATCTGGATATGGATGAAATCGAGTTCGTACAAAAGGAGAAATCTGAGGATGGCGACGAGTATGACCAGAGGCTCAGAAGGCTTCTTGACAGATAGCCAATATTACGACTCATGGGGAGTTACATCCGCCCTTCTTCGTTCCACACTTTCGACCCGATCAGATTGTCCCTCGAATCCTTGATCGAACCCATTAACGAATCCATGACTGGGAATCATGAGAGGCTCCTGGACCTAGTCGGAGGATACAACGTGCTACCCGAATTGAAAGAAGGCGAGCCATCACCCATAGACAGGGCCACATCGCTATTCATCTCGGCACTAGATTGGCAAGATAGTGGCGAGGCGCCAAGGGCGTTAGACGGAGGCCATTCGAGAGAGCGTCTGGGCAGATTCCCCAGCAATGACGGGAATGCTATCGAATACCTGATTGAACACGCCATTGAGAGAAAGGGGAAGACCGACCTCCATTCCCTTCTGGATAAACTAGGGAGGGGTTTGATTGATGGAAATGTTGGACAATCCGGATTCGGCGTGGGTTCTGGTGGTATCGAGCTACTGGGTTGGCTAGAAGTCTCTGATGTGATAGACCTGAGGAAGGAGATAGAGCGCGGAGGGTGGTCGGTCAAGTCGGAAGAGCCGCTAGATGGAGGGGTTCAGGATGCCTTCAGGCACCTGCTGGTGTTCCTGAGATCAGCCAGTAAAAGAGAACGCGGGATATTGATGAGGAGACATTCCTAAGCGCGAATTCTGATCTCGCTTAGTTTCTGATACAATGGCATGGCCTCATCCAGGACCTCCAAAAGATAAGGGCTCAACTCTCCTTCTCTGGGAGATGGCGCGGAGAATCCGGAAGAATCCCACACTGAACCGTACCAAAATTTCGCCCAGACACCGTCGCAATCCCTTGGCCCGGGATCCCATGACAGCATCTTCTCGTCGAAATTGATTCCTACTAAATCACACAGTTCCCCCAGCATAGATCTAGGATTCTCCAAAATTTCCTTCGAATCCAGTATTGGGGGATTAAAGCCTGACCTTTCAGTCACGTGTTCCACGATTCTGATTTGCTGTGGCAGGCCGGTCGATCTCAGATCAATTGAGTCGGTTATCTTGGAAAGAGAAAGCAGTACCTCTCGAGGATCCCTGATTAGGAAGCAATTGGTTAGCCCGTCAACCCATGAGATGTCGGAATCATCCATCAAATGGTGGCACATGTGCTTCTGATACCAGATTGCTTTCCCCCTGGGTATTGGTCCGGTTAGTTGTGAGATTACTCGTCCAAGGTCGGACTCATGTTTCCCGATAACCACTTCTGCTCCGGGATGTTGTATCCCGGTGGAAATCAGAAAGTTCGCATATAGTGGCTCATCAGTAGCATGACAATCTGACCTATTGTCGAAGGAGTACATCATTGCCGTGGAGATGTTTCGTGGACCAGACCACATAGCTATTTTTACCTCGTCAGACAAGGCACTAACTCCTAACAAGTTCCTGATAGAGGTTCTGGAGGTGTTCGCAAATTGGCCCCCTATTACCATCTCCAACTGGACTTCCATCGAATGAAACAACGGGAGTTAGTCCTGCAAAGGTTCCTGTTACGAAAGCCTCTTCCGCTGAATTCACATCTTCGAATGTGAAGTTTCTCTCTGAGTATGGTATTCCATTACTGTTGCATAACTCCAACACCTTGCCCCTAGTGATCCCCTCCAGGCAATACTCTCCAGAAGATGTCCAGACCTCGCCGTCTTTCGCCATGAAGAAGTGTGTAGAGTTGCATGTAGATACGAAACCATGAGGATCCATCATCAGCCCCTCTTCCCCTCCTTTATCCGCTGCCTCGATACAGGCTGCAATGCAGTTATGCTTCGAGAGGCTGTTTATCCTTGGATCCTGAATCTCAGGTCCGCCCCTTCTTACTCCCACGGACACTAGTTTGATTCCCTCTACTGCCCTCCTTGGGTTTGCTTTCTTGTATTCTGGAATTATTACAATGGTTGGGGAGGATGAGATTACCCAAGGTGCTTGGTATGGAGTGGGCTTAAGGCCTCTAGAAATTATGAGTCGAAGATGCACCTGGTCATGCATCTGGTTGGCAGATATTACCCGATGGATTTCTTCCATAATTTGATTCCTTGACTTACCGGGATCCAGCGAAATCTGTGATGCACCGCGAAATAGCCTATCCATGTGGTCTTCAATGAATACGAGTTTCCCCTCGTGTAGTCTAAATGACTCCCAGACTCCGTCGCCAAGTAGGAAACCAGCATCGAAGACGGAAACCATAGCTTCGCTACGAGGGCATAGTTTTCCATTAACGGATATTAGAACCGTCTCGTTTCTGGGATCATCTTCGTACTCATGGGTTCCCATCAGAGTGCCTCTCCAGTAAGGCGCTGGAACATACTTGCGTATAGTTCAGCCGTACTTTCAATTATGGAATCTGGGAGTGCTGGTATTGCGGGTTCCTCGGTGTTTGACTGTCTGGCTTCGTAAAGAGAAGCATGATGGCCTGTTTCGATGTAGTGCTTCCTTACGGCTTCCTTCGATAGTTGGACTATCTCGCCGTCTTCGTATGCCTCTGCATCCCACCATCGATCCTCATCCAGAGTACCGAAGGAGTCGATTAGGATCGGTTCCCTCCCAGGTCCCAATGCAAATTCCTTCTTTCCATCAACGTGAATTAGTCCTCTCTTAGAGGTCTCTCGTTCTATTACTGCGTCCACATCGAGTACAATCTCAAGAATGGCATCCAATTCCTCTGGATCGAGGTTGGAAATCTCCAATGCCTCCTCTCTCCCGAGATTTCTATCGAACTTCTCGAATTTTGTGGATACCTCCAAGAATGGTTCTGGAAGCCTTGCACCCTCTTGGAGAGTCACCCCCTGTTCAAAACCGAAATCCTCTGGTTTTACCTCTCCCCTCTGGAATCTCCTCCAAGCGGTTCCCGCTAAGTAATGCCTGCATATCACTTCCAAGGGGACGAAGAAGTTCTCAGCATCCTTGGGAATTGCTCCTGGCTCCTTGATTACATCAAAACGACGGGCTAGGACCCTGTCGGGAGCATTCATCTCGATAACATGTGTCTGGCATATTCCTTCTTGCTCTACCAAACCGAACCAGTGGCAAGATGCCCTGTTGAGGGACTCTCCCTTTCTCGGTATAAGGCTCGGAATGACCTGATCGAAGACAGAAATCTGATCGGTATACCTGAATTCAATTATTTCAGGGTCGTCTGTACTCCAAACCTGTTTCACCTTTCCACTGTACAATAATTCTCCCATAGCCAGTATCGGAGAGAATGCGCACATCAATATTGCCCAACAGAACCTAGAGATTGGATAAAGGAAAATAGACGTCTAGACTAAATCCTCAAGGCTTAACGAGCGTAGGGGAATCATGTCATCGCAATCTTCCACTCATTCCGTCATTAGAGGTTCGAGGCATGCGGAGTTGATTGTAGTATTCGCCATTTTCGCCCTGTTTGTCTCGGCTGGAGGATCATCCGCACAGGAAGTCAGGAGTGGGTGGGAAGCAGTCGACAGCGGAATAGAAGGGGATCTGAACACAGCAGAGGCGCTAGATGGGGAGATGTGGGCGTTCGGATCCGAAGGAGTCATGATTAGAAGCATTGACGAAGGAAAAACTTGGTCTGAATCGGGCATATCGATCAATCATAATCTAACTTCCTCTGATGCGAGCTTCGGAGCAATAGCAGTAGCGGGAAATAGTGGGACCGTGTTGTTGATGAATGAGGGTCAATGGTTTGATGTAAGCCATCCAGTAATCAATAGCGATTTCAAAGATATTGCACTTACTGGAAACAATAGTTTTGTTGTAATTTCAGAAAGTTCGATTATGACTTGCATAGTTTCTGAAGGAGGGGGGACCGATTGGGAGTATGTTGATTCGAGTTTATCAGGAGGAGACTTGCATAGTATTTCTTTCCTAGACTCAGAAAATGGACTAATTTCCGGTGAAAATGGAACTATTCTTGCATCTTCTGACGGAGGCAGTACTTGGGATTACAGAGATGCTCCCAGCGAGGTAACATCTTCCACAATTGTAGACATAGAGTACCACAGTACCATCAGAGCATACGCAATCACTGATGAAGGCCACATTCTGAAGTCATCCAGGGAAGGGAATGTACCAGTAGGTTTTGTTTGGAGCGTAGTAGATATCGAAAGAGAGTACCCCCCTGGTGGGGGGGATGAGTTCGAAAATGGAGGTTTAGCCCTCGACTTCGATGTCTCGAGAATAGAGGTTCTAGGACAATTCAAGATCATGTTTTCAGGCTCGGGCGGTTATCTCTCAATTAGCCTCGATGGAGGAAATATAGTCTCTCAGCAGATGATTCCGGTTTCTAATGAAACGGTTTTCAACAGTTTTGCAATGCAAGACGGTTTCAGAGGAGTTGTCGTAGGGGACGGAGGGGTGATACTTAGAACTGAGAATGCTGGATCCGAAGAGTTCGTTGGTTTCGAAGTAATTGACTTCAATGACTTCGGACAATTCGTGGATTATTCTAAGGAGCGTCTAATGGATGGTCTGGTCGCGACTGCTAAGATTGTCGTCTTTGGCATAATGATGGGTTTCTCTCTGGGAATTATCCTCTCGATGCTGAAGACATCTCCGACCACCCTGAAGAATTTGGCACAGACTAATCGGTTCCAGATTATGGTGATGTTCGTTGTGGCTCCAATTTGGGTACTGTTTCAGATTCCCATCTCAGCGATTAAGGGCTCTGGTTTGGCTAAGAACTGGAACCTGAATAACCCTCTGAATGGAATAATGGGTTACTGCAAGGAGAGGTCCCTCCAAATCGCAGCCAGTGAGCCGCTTAACGTCATAGCAATTCGGACTATTGGCCTGGTATTGCTTGCTTTCGGGTTGCACCGTATTTTCCTAAATCTTGATGACATTAGTGCTCTAAATCTGGATGGTTGGGAGCATATCTACTCGCCTATAGGCGCCCCTAGCGCAGTGTTCTGGATTCTATTAGGAATCGGGATTGCAGTTCTCGGTTCCATCTTCTTATCCTGCAATGGAGACTTCTCGATAAGGGAAGTAAAGTTGGGGTGGACAAATATGTCACTGAACCCATGGGGAATCAGGCCACTGAATACAATCGCTACCGTGTATACTGATATTTTCAGGAATACCCCGCTTCTTGTCCAGTTCATGTTCATCCACTTTGGATTCGAGCTTGGAAGGAGGTTGCAAGACCCTGGGCTGATGCTATTCGACTTTGATTATCTAAATGGGAACTCTAACTTCATCACCGATATTTTTGTTGTTTGGGAGACCAATCCAGAGTCTCTAGCCTATGGCAGACCTGTTGGGGGCATCCTAGAGGACAGAGCATACATTAGTGCGATATTCGCACTCGGACTGAACTCAGGTGCCTACCAATGCGAGACAATCAGAGGCGCTATTGCAGCAATACCATCTGGCCAGATGGAAGCGGGAAGGAGCATTGGGTTGAACTACATGCAATCGATGAGGCTGGTAGTAATGCCTCAAGCAGTCAGGATCTGCATTCCGCCTTTAGGCAACGAGATGGTCAACCTAGTCCTGAACTCTTCCTTGGCAATGATAATCGGTTATGCTGAGATAACGAGGCAGGGCAAACTGATCGTTGCGACTACATTCCAGGTTTTCTGGACTTGGGGCATGGTTCTCATTTCCTACTTCCTAATTACATGGACTTTGGCCCTATTCCTCAGGTATCTCGAAGAAAGGACCAGGATACCGGGACTAGGGATCTCAGGGGGTGCTTGATTGTCGGAGATTATACTCAGTGTGGAAGACATGGAGAAGACATACGTAGGAGGGGTCCATGCAGTTAAGGGAGTCTCGTTCGAAGTTAGTGAGGGCGACTCTCTTGCTATTATTGGCTCCTCTGGGAGTGGCAAGTCGACTGTTCTGAGATGCATCAACCGTCTTATCGAGCCGACCAAGGGTATTGTGAGGCTCAAGGGCGAGAAGATCAACACCCCTGCTGCTGATATCAACGAAGTACGTTCTAGAATCGGGATGGTCTTCCAATCCTTCGAGTTATTCTCTCACCTGAGGGTGATTGACAATGTCTCCCTAGGTCTGATTCACGTAAGGGGGATGGACAAGGAAGAGGCTCGTTCAGAGGCTCGTGAAGTACTGGATAGGGTAGACATGCTGGACAGAGTCGATGCCTATCCAGGAAACCTATCGGGAGGTCAGAAGCAGAGGGTTGCTATTGCCAGGGCACTTGCAATGAAGCCAGAGGTAATGCTATTCGATGAGCCCACCAGTGCACTTGACCCAGAACTAATTGGTTCCGTTCTAGAGACGATCCAGGGGCTGGCAGAAGAGGGGATGACGATGGTAGTTGTCACTCACGAAATCGGCTTTGCAAGGGATGTTGCAGACCGAGTGATATACATGGATGAGGGGCTTGTTGCCGAAGAGGGAGCCTCAACTATTATCGACGATCCTAAGACTTCCAGGATGAGGGAGTTCCTCTCTAGCATCAATGACTGACTAACAGCTTGTGACCGATTCCCAGATATCGTTTGAGTTGCTCGTGCTGTACTCATAGTATGAGGTATCCGAAAGAGTGTTTGTTCCCTCATTCTGGCTAACTGTGATGGTGAATGAGTAGCACCCATAGTCACCTGCAGAGTCGAATTCGTCCTTAGGCACGTACTTGCCGAAGTTTGCATCGAAGACCGAACCCCCCATTGCGAACTCTGATCCGTAGTCTCCCCAGAACCCGGATCCAGTTCCAAAAGAACCCCCGTTAGAGTCCCAAGTGGCAACGGTATTTGCAACTGTGATTGAAGGATAGTCAATCGCTACGTCGTTCCCCTCCATAAGAACGGCTTCAACAGTGAAGTCGGCGAAAGGCATTCTTGCTGGATATTCCGCCCCAGTATCGAGACCTGACCAACCTGACATAACTACTCCTACTAGACAGTTCTGGGCATCTCCACTGCATCTGTCCGGATCCTCTTTCACAACGCCGCGGGCAATTCCATCGACACCTGTGATATCACGTGTAAGTGCGTCTGCTCCTGTCCATTGAGAGGATTCCCACTGAATCGTGCTGTAAGTCAGATCCCTAGTGTGCTCCTTTCCATCGACTGTCACCTTGAGAGTGTAAGGGGAGTTTGGGAGGGCGTTTGAAGAGTAGAATTCGCTTACTTGGATAGTTATCTGCCCTTCTCCATCGCTGCTGTCGATAGTAACATTCGCTGTGGAGCTCCAGACCTGTGACCCTGCCTGCAAAACAACTAGCTCCGCCTCTAATTCTCTATCTGACATTGTAGTCTGTAGAATATTGACTGTTATCGTCTCGCCATCGTCACTGTATTCTATCTGGCCTACGGAAAGCTCGCCCTCCAAGAATATCCCGAGCACCATGGGCAGGAGTAGCATCAATAGATATGAAACTGCAACTACGGACGCAGATATCGCTCCTGTGCCAGAAACTGCCAGCCCTGTGTTTGTCACCAATCCAAGCCTCCACATGACCAATGCGAGCGAAGCAAGGAATACTATTGCCATTACCAAAGAAACTGATGTGAAAGGAACCATCAACTCATCCAAATTCATTGGCAGGTATACTAGGGTGGCACGGAAGATGAGGATAGGCAAAAGGCCTAGCAAGATCACTGACTTTACTGCATCAACTGGTCCTGCTGCTTTTTCACGCTCCTCGTCAGGAATCACGGCAACAGGAGTTGGGCGGGGATTCTTCCCAGTGGCCTTCTCCAGTAAACCCCCTTCACTCAAAAAAGTACACCCCTAAACATTCTACGTTAGACGTGTAGTTATGAATCCGTTGCCTTATGGCTCTTGGGTGGAGGCTTCTAGAATATCCTGCTATCTAGGGGGGTGACGTTTCCATCTTCATCGAATAGTCGTTCGTCATTAGTTTGGTTCCTTCCGATCGCCGCACCGGCAAGAGCGGCCATCATCGTTGTCCCAATTAGCTCGAACCCAGGCAGGTAGACTCCTCTGATGTATATGGTCATGACCTGGATCTGGTAATTCGGAACCCCTTCTGACCTAACAGAATACTCTGAGGTGGCCTTGAATTGAAGATTGAAGTACTTGTCAGTCCAACCTTGATTCTTCGGAGTACGCATCTGAACTCTGAACTTCTCTGGAGGAGCAAGTGAGTCGATCTCCTGCGATATCAGTGGCAGGCTAAGTTGGAAACCCTCGTCGTTCAACTCGTCGTAGTTCTGAATCTCGACATTGAATTTGTCTCTTGCATTGCCATCATTGTAAACGTCGAAGACAAGGGTGTAGTCGACTTTTGGCCTAAGTTGGATGAATGCTAACTCTGCACCGACCCTGAGTCTGCTAAACTGCTTGAATACTGTCATCACCTTCGCCTCAGTTGGAGAGGTCGCTGCTGTCACTGGTGCTCCGTTCCATTGAGTGACGGTTGCTGTTATCGTGACAACCTGTTGCCCTTCTGGCTGTCTCAGATCGGCCCTGGCAGCAACTTGGAAGGAAGTGTCTCCCGGGGGGACGGTTGCAGAACCGGGGCCGGCTACAGAAATTATCCCCTGTTGGTAAGTCAGATCAACCTTCTCGGAGAAGGTTGTGGGATTTGTCAAGGTGCAGTAGATGATTGTAGACCTAAGTGCGCCGGGGTAAACCTCGATTGGAGCGGGTTGATCACAGGTAAGTGAGACGTCTGGGGATGTCTGTGCTTGTACTGCGGCTACACCCGAGCAGAGACTCATGAAATAGACAACCAGTATCATTAATGGAACTCTAAACGATGCACTCATCACTAAATCCTCTGATTGAACCGTATTTGAGGCTTCGCCCAAGTCGGACCCCAAATGTATCAATAATGCAGGTTGTGATTTTGGTGGACCCGACCGGATTTGAACCGATGACCACTCGGTTATGAGCCGAGCGCTCTAACCAACTGAGCTACGGGTCCCCGTAGCCATCGCCCATGAGTATCGAAATGAACCTTATCTTGCCAGGGGTTGTCTCTAGTGTATCAGGTATCAATGGCTAAACCTAGTGTAATGGTTTATGCCTAGTCCCCTTTTCGGAAGTCTGAGTGAAACTATGGAGAACAAGGGAACTATTGCAATTATAATTGGGGCACTGCTTTTGATGGTAAACGTCGGAATAGGCGTTACAGGGGCTATAGACAGCATCATTGAAGGAACCGTAGCAGATACGGTGGCAGGGAGTTATGACGGCTTGGATGATGATGGAAACCAAGATTATACGGCTGACTTCGATGACGACTGGATTAACGCATCGGGAGAGAAGGCTTACTTCGCGAACTCGATTACCAATCTTGAGGAAATACTGGCGGATGCGACCGTTGAGCCGACGTATGAGAAGGTAGGACCTTTCATCTACTACGAGAATACTACTCGAGAGGTCATCGAATTCGACTATGACGAGGGCTCTATCACATACTCTGGATACGAGACATTCGAATGGTGCGAGGATTGCACATGGACGGACGACGAAGGGGTCGAACACACATCTGTATCCGGCGACACTGTCGTAAATCAGATCAACATCCTATGGAATACTCAGAGAATAGCTGGAATGGGTAGTGGTGTCGAGTACGGGGAGATTTTCGCCAAGGCGATGTTCGCTGCCCAGATGATAGAATTCGACCTCTCCAATAGGGCACCCAGCATCTGGGCGTCCGAGGAAATCGAGTCCATGACTGCTGCTGCCGGAGGGGGCAAGTTCGGGAACATGAATGCTGAATTGAATGTTTCAGCCGCTTCATATTCCGCCACTGGTCAGACCAACATCTGGACAATTTCTGATGATCATGACCTAACTCCCATAAAAAACGCATTTTACAATGCAAATGACGGTTATGGGAACTGCATCGCATTAACTTGCGACATCGGTCCGGTTCTGATTGCAGGAATGGGGGCACCAAGTGAAACCGTGACTCCTGCCAGAGCCGCCCTCCTTGGATACAGTGACTGGACCTCGACGCCAGAGGACACAGTCGCACTGGATTGGGCTGTCTACTCATTGGCGGCGTCCAAGTTCGTCGAGCATGGGGGAGGGGCAGAAATAAACAATCAGACTGCACAGTTGAAAGAGAGATTCACAGAGGTCAGTGGCGTCACCATCAGCGACCCAGCCACACTAGAAAACCTGCTATTCAACGAAAGCGTTGGACTGCTTACCTCATTCGAAATCAGTGGCATCCCTCTTCCGGGGATGGTAGTTGGATTACTTCTACCCCTCCAGAGTGCAGACTACTTCGGGGCTATGACGACCTACAACGTTGGCCTAATCACGATTGGCGGTCTTGCCGATTACGTAGAGCCTTGGGTCGGCTTGGGGCTAACTGGAGTCCCAACTGAGTTCGAGATGATTCTTGCTGGCGGGCAGGGAGTAATGGCCTCCAATGACTGGTGGTTGACCGCATTCGGCGACTATGACCCACTGGGGGGCATATACATCCCAATAGGTCTGAATCGCGATACTTTCGCAGGTATGGCAAGCCTCACTCAGGAGGAGTCCGATTTCATCCTGAATGATCCGGATATCGGGCTCAAGTCCTCGTTCCCTGGACCATTCATGTACGGTGAGCTTTCCGGCTTGAGTCTACCAGACTCGGAAGGTGTGCAGCACACATGGGACGATGCCTATGTAGCATCCCTATACGGTATTTCAGAGGAAGCTGCCCATGCTCTAAGGGATTGGGTGGCAAACTTCTACTTCGATACGGTAATGCCAGTGCTACTGAACTTCGTTACTGGAAACACCCCATACTACTCTATGCCCATCAGCAACTGGCTTTATGGATGGGACGATGCCGTTAGCGCCTACTTCGGATTCTTCTCTTGGAACAGCCTCGAGACGAATGCAACTTACTACGGATCGGACGGGATTAGCACCGGAGACTGGTCCGTGTACAAGATGAGCACGAAAGGGGACACAATGGGGCAGAGAATGGCTCAAGGCTACGTCAACTCTGACGGAGATGGGATTTGTGACTACGACTATGATGCCAATGGGAACTTCATTGGCTACGACCTTCCATGCGAAGATGGACAAGTTTACGGAATGACCGAGCACCTGACTTGGAGGGCTCCACACAGGGAAGATGCGGCAAACGGGCTGCTGACAGCCCATGCTGGGAATGCTGATACCTCGTTGATGGGAACTGCTGGGTCGTTGGCAAGTCCGAACGATCCATTCAGCTTTAATGTGGCAGGATACGCAATTGCGACCTCAGAAGTGGGGAACGAGGCGACATACAAAGGAATAGACATGGTAGAGCATACAGTGACAGTCGAGCCTGCCAATACACAGATCCAAGGGAAGTTGATTGGTTCTTCGACCTACGTAGATGTCATTCCCGGTGCGCTACCTGTGTACCTAGGTGCGGACATAGACCTGAAGGTCGAACCAGTCACCTCTGCGATAATGTATGGCAAGGTCAAGGTCACTTTCCACTTGGACAAACGCGGGCCGGGTTACTTGAACCCGGACCTTTCGGAAGAAAGCACAGAATCGATGCCAGTATTCGAAATCCACGTTTTCAGCGAAATCGATGACGAGGGAGCGGAGGACTTCAGAGGAGCGGTCTCGGAAAACCTGGGGCCAATGGGTTGGACCAACTTCGGAGGGACGGCAGGAACGGCATTGACTGTCGTGCACACGGTTGTCGCTCTAATGTACGTGACCTCGATTGTGTCGCTAGCTTATGGCCTATCAGACCCAAGCACCAGAGCAATGCTGGGAATCGGTAAAGACGAAGATGAAGAGTGAGTAGATTTGTGCTTCTAAGAAGCATCTTATTCTGCAACCTGTCAACTAGTGGTAACCTTTGCGGGGTGTAGCATGAGGCTCAAGCATATAGACAGGATAAGGGCGATCGCGGTCCTCTTCATGGTAGAGGTCCACACAGCAGCAATCGTACCCCCCAGCGGGATAACTGTGGGTCACCCTGCGGCATTCATTGCAGCTGCATTTGGCGGAATGGCAGCACCTATGTTTGTCACAGTTTCCGGTTGGGGGATGTACAGTAGTGCCTCGAGGAGGTTATCAGAGGGGCATTCGGCCAGTCAGTGGATGAATTGGATCATCCCCCGGTTTACACTTCTCTGCATGTGTCAGATACTAGTTAACATCCTTCTGAACGTCGAAAGGGGAGGGAGGTTTGAGTGGCACACACCAGGAGTTCTTACTCTGCTTGCAATTTCATCCGCAATTTGCCCTGCACTAGTCAGGGCAAGCATGAGGGGCAGATCGATTTTGATGCTTCTATTCTGCGTATCGCCATTGTTGATGGGAGCTAGCTCTGGTCCCGAACTAGGTTGGTTCGAAAGGGTCGATGCCAAGAGCTTCGAGGAGTGGGCGGCCAGACTACTATGGAACGGGACCTATCCGATCTTTCCTTGGTTCTTCTATATCCTGCTTGGGACAGTTCTTCACGATCTACGTGAGGACTACAGAGCCAGGGAGAGGGGGATATTATTGGGGATATTGGCAACTTCAGTTACGTTGGCCTTGTCAGTAATCGAGGGAATTGACTGGGCACTGACTTCGGGGGACGCCGTCCTGACTTTCTTCCCCGCTAGCATGCCCTTCCTGGTCGTCTCGGGTACTATGGTGGCATTAGCCCTTAGAATTCTTGAGGGAGAGGAGGAATCCGGAGGAGAGCCATGGATGGGAGAGAGGTTGTCACTGTTAGAGCCGGCCGGAAGACTATCCCTGACGATATACGTGTCCCACTTCGCGGTTCTAGGCGCAGTGGCACTACTGATGGAAGGCGAGCCACGGTTGTCCCTGATTCCTGCTTTCCTGGTGACGATTCTGCATACAGCCGTCTGGATACCCCTTGCGATAGTTCATGAGAGCAAAGCCCCGGGACTTTCCCTTGAGGGGTTATTGAGGAGAACTCAGTCTTCTAGGTAGTCCGTGACCCAGGAGATGGGGCCAAACCATTCCTCACCGGCATCGTTGGCCGCCCTTATCCTGGCATGGTACTCGGTCCCGCAACAAGAGAGACTAGATATCTCAAAGAACTCGTTCCCGACTTGTGTCTCGCCGATTTCGATATTGTTCGACCATGCTGAGGGTTGGGTCCCGCCATCCGTCGTCCCGTAGAATGCAGTGAGCGTGATGTTGGTCCCATTGTCGTAGGTCTCCCAGGAGATGTTGACAGAGTTCGCCTCGGAGATGCTGGGCGATTGCAGGTATCGCAGGATCGCTGGGTACTCGTAGAAATCGCCCCTGAGTGGGTCTCCGGTCCAAACGGGGAGATGGGAAAGTGCGTCGAAGGTGTTCTGGTCGAGGGGGAAGCCCCATGCAGCGTGGTAAGGCGCAAGATTTGATCCGGTCGAATTCGACATGTGAAGAACCCATGCGTTGAATTTCTCTTCGTCCGTCGAGGGTACCTC
>QQSB01000043.1 GCA_003602515.1 Candidatus Poseidoniales archaeon
TGGTTGCCCGTGGTTAGGTTCAGCGGAGTCGTGTAGCTGTCTCCGGCATCCAGGCACCCTCCTATGGGTGCTTGCCCTGCGTCGTCCTGGCAGGCCATCTCCGGCGGCTCCTCTGTAGCGTTGTACGTGGCGAAGGTCACCGTGTAGTTGCTCTCGTAGTCCTCGGTCATCGAGTTCAGGATTAGCCGTAGGTATACTACCGAGTCTACGCCCAGGTCGTTTGTCCAGGAGTAGGACTCGTTTGTGGCCACTGCCTGCGGGTGGAACCCGTAGGATGAGCTCACGAAGGACGTGTAGCCTGAGGACGTCACCATGTACATCCCGAGGGAGATGTCCCCCTCGATCTCGATGGTGTCGTTGAAGTTGCTGTCGATGCCTTCGTGCCACTCCAGCATTGCCCACATTCCATCCCCTGCTGGGACTGAAATCTGGTACCAGTCTGTCTCGTCGTAGCCCTGGCACATCATTCCCTCGAAGACGCCGTTGCCGTCCGAGTCCATCAGGCCCGTTACGTCGACTGGAGATTCGTCTGGGGAGTATGCCCCTTCGGATGCATCTGCCCCGTTTCCGTTGAATACCCCTGTTCCGGGTGCGTTGCCGTCATCCTGGAAGAAGCATGGCGGTGGTGCGCCTGGCTCTGTCTGGTAGTCTAGTAGGTACCCGGTCGATGGGCCGCTGTAGTGGAGGACCTCTGCGAAGAACATGGTCTCGTCACCTAGCTGTCCCACGTCGATGTACTCCGGCTGGTCGAACCACGAGTAGTCGAACATGCCCGAGAGGGTCTCGGTTGCCGGGTCGTAGTCTGTGTAAAGCTGGAGGTCTAGGTCGGCGCTGTTGTCCCAGTGGAGGGTCAGGTTGGCCTTGTAGTTCTCGGGGAGCCAGATGGCGAAGATATCCGATGTGTCTGTGGTGTCGACGTGTCCTGACGCCATGTCTTCGTACACGAAGTCGTCCACAGTTAGCAGACCGGTGAAGTTCCCGAGGGAGATTCCAACTTGCAGCCCCATTCCACCGTCTCCGTACGTATCGTACTTCTCGACGGTGTATGTGCCTGCATCTGAGTAGGTAGCCAGCCAACCAGTGAAGTAGTCGACTAGGCTGAAAGAGTCTGTTGTACCGTCGGGCTTAGTGATCTGGATCGAGGTCTCTGGGTCGCACCATACGTCGCAGTATGTGACAACCAGGTCAGCTGCCTCGCCCGAGCTGAGGTCGAATGTGTCCGTCTGGTAGCTCCACGAGGCTGGCTCGTCGGGCATGTCCAGAAGTGGTCGGTACTGAGGGGTTGTTTCGTCCCCAGGTAGTCCGTTGTCTCCGGTCCATACTGTGATGTTCATCTTGTAGTCCGAAGCGACGCCGCTTTGGTAGCAGTAGTAGCATGTGATGAAGATCACGGATGAGTCGCCGGCTAGGTCGAATGGTGGGTCTGCGTAGTACCATCCGCCGTAGGTGTTGCCTTCGGCTTCTCCGTCGGTTCCGACGGTCATCTCTCCAGCGGTTGAGTAGTAGAAGTACCCCCAAGCCCCCTGGTAGTAGCTGGTCATCCCGCCGTCACCAGGTCCTAGGGACAGCATGAAGGCGTAGTTCTCGTAGAAGCTCGCACCGGAGTGGTTCCACGATAGTTCTACGGTGTATCCGTATCCAACGGGCAGATCTAGGATGTAGCCGTCGGCGTTATTGTCGCTAGCTGAGGAGAAGCTCGTAGCATCGGAGGCATTCCCGTAGTACGTTAGCGTCTCCGTACCTGTCCAGGCGAAGTCGTCCGTCAGGTTGTGGTGGGTTGCGAAGGTGTTCCCCGCATCCGTACCCCTGCAGGCGTCATGTCCCTGGCAGTTAGCGTAGGTCTCGCTTCGCTCACCGGCTCTGTCGAGCTCTGCTGGGGCATCTATGGCTCCCAGCATCGGTAGGCAAACCGAGACAATCATTAGCAGTGTCAGATTTACTGATCTTGTTGCATTTTCATTCATAGGCGTCACTTAGTGACTATCACAACTTGTATCAAATATAAACATCTCTCAGAATGCTCACTTTTCCATATTTTCACTAATCCGGCAATATATACTAAATATATTACTAGATTAGGAAAATTATTACGGATATGGATAAATTTATCATATTTTTTTTACGTTTTTAGGTAATCTGTTGTCAGTGCTGATATTGGATATTGCAGTAAAAAAAACACACAAGGTGCAAAAAGTACACCAATCAGTCCTGGTACTCCCAATCATCGTACTGGTCGTCCCCATCTTCTTCCCAGCCTTGGTCATCGTCGAATTGCTCCCTGAGGCGGTTTCTGCCGAATAGGAATGCCATGGTTGCGGACAGCATAGCAGCTAGGCTGCCAATCGCAATTATGGAAATCTCTGGGTTTAGCTTCATGTTGTCCATTATGGTTAGTGGGTGTGCGTTATCGCCAAGCCCGTCGGAGTTCCTGTCGACCCATTCGCTTGCATCGAACGGGAATGCGTCTTCCTGGTCTATCACTCCGTCGTTGTCGTCGTCCGGGTCTATGAGATCGCATGTCAGATCCCCATCGAAGTCCGAGGGGACCTCGCTGGATGCGACCGGGGACGTCTCGCACACTGCCTCAGTGGTGTCGGCCCATCCGTCGTTGTCGTCGTCCGCGTCATCGCCGTCCCCCTGGCCGTCTCCATCTGTGTCCTTGGTCTCGGTGGGGTCGAATGGGAAGGCATCGTCGAAGTCGAGTACTAGGTCGTTGTCGTCATCGTCGTCTAGGTTGTCGCATATCCTGTCTCCGTCGAAGTCGTCTGGGACCGATTGTGGGTCTCTGGGGTCGGTTCCGCATATGCTTAGTTCGTCGGAGTCGCTCCAGCCATCGCCATCGTCGTCAGGATCGGAGTTTGACCCCTGGTTGTCCCCATCGAGGTCGTCCCACTCGTTGGGGTCATAGGGGAATGCGTCGATGGAGTCGTTCCAAGCGTCGTTGTCGTCGTCGGGGTCGACTACGTCGCAAAGCCTGTCCCCGTCCCAGTCATCGGGCGTGGATTGGATCAGGGATGGGTTTGTCCCGCAATTGGCCTCGTCTACGTCGTCCCATCCGTCGTTGTCGTCGTCTGGGTCTGCGTTGTCCCCCACGAGGTCCCCGTCGTTGTCATTCCACTCGCTGGAGTCGAATGGGAAGGCATCGAATGCATCCTGGTAGCCATCGTTGTCGTCGTCGGGGTCTGATGAGTCGCCGATGCCATCGCCGTCGGTGTCGGTACTCTCAGAGTCGTCGAATGGGAAGTCGTCCAGGTCGTTACCAATCCCGTCTCCGTCCACATCGTCGTCGAGCTCGTCGCAGACCCCGTCTGAGTCGGTGTCATCTGGGATTGAGGAGGGGTCGAGTGGGTCGGAAAGGCAGTCGTCCTCCACCCCGTCGTAGAAGCCGTCGCCATCGTCGTCCCCGTCGGAGTTGTCCCCGATCCCGTCGCCGTCGGTGTCGTTCCACTCGCTCGGGTCGTAGTCGAAGCTGTCCGTTGGGTTGTCATAGCCGTCGCCATCGATGTCCTCGTCGAGGATGTCGCAGATTCCGTCTGAGTCTAGGTCGTCGGGGAATGAGTCGGAGTCATACCCATCGGTGCCGCAGGAGTACTCGGCGGAATCGCTCCAGCCGTCGTTGTCGTCATCGAGGTCTGAGTTGTCGCCAGTGCCGTCACCATCGTTGTCTGACGTCTCGTTCGCGTCGTCCGGGAACGAGTCGTTCGCGTTGTCTACGCCATCTCCGTCTATGTCCTCGTCCAATGGATCGCAGACCCCATCAGCATCTGTGTCGACCGGTATGCTGGCGTTGTCGAACGGATCGGAGCCGCATGCGTACTCGTCATCGTCGTAGAATCCGTCGCCATCTGCATCGAGGGTGAATATCCATAGTGAGAGGTTGTACTGGTCGCCTCCGCTGTACGCGCCTACTGCTATGACTGCGTTAGATCCTCCGAGGTTGGCTCCGGAGTTGTTGGAGGAAACTGACTGCGGGTTGTTGTAGTAGTCCGAGTCTACAACACTGTTCGCACCGTCGTAGAGGAACAGGGTGAGCCAGTTGGACTGGCCGTATCCAGGGGATAGTTCGGCTGTTATTCCATGGTCAACAGGGACGTAGACCTGGTAGTAGTCGTAGTCGTCCGAGCCGCTGTCTACGTAACCCGGCCAGACGGATTGCCCGGTGGTAGCGTTGACCAGGGGGGTGGCGTTGGAGAACGAGTTCCCTGCATCTCCCCCGGTATATGCGTCATTCTGGTTCAGCCCGGGAACCTGGGACTGGTTTAGCAGGGTGATGTTGAGGGTGTAGTTCCCCTCGCCTGCGTTCCCCCACCAACCGGAAGAGGCCTGCACTAGGACGTACACGGTGGAGTTGCTAACATCGGTTGAGCCGCTCCCTACGATCTCTGGGTTGTCGGATGTGCTAGAGTCCAGCATCGACTGGGCGTCGTCATACAGCGCGAGGTCGAAGTCGTCTGAGGAGTCGTTCCAGGATAGTTCGGCCTCAATCGCGTGGCCGGATGGTATCTGAACGGAGTAGATGTCGTTGTTGTCCGACGAGTCGGATATCCAACCGTAGTATGTGCTGTTGTTGGATGGAAGTGCTAGGGAAGTCGCGAAGTCGTCACCGGCATCACCTCCGGAGTCGGCGTCGTTCTGATTGAATGCAGGGCTTTCGGAGAGGTTGGCTATCCCTATAGTCAGGTTGTAGTCTAAATCCGAACCTGAGTAGGCGGTTATCCTGTAGTAAATCGTGGTCCCGCCTATGGATGACGAGTTCCCGGAAACTTCCTCCGGGTTGCTGGTGCTTGTTGAGGAATAGTCCAGCGTACTGCCCGATGCCGAGTACATGTACAGGTCAAGGTCCGCGGAGGAGTTGTTCCATGAAACAGACGCCCATGATGTCCAGTTCGCGGGCACTTCTACCGCGAAGTAGTCATTATCGTCCCAGTTATCATCGACCCACCCTTGGAAAGTGGTCGAGTTCCCCGTCAGGTTGACTGCCAGAGCGGTGCCTAGGGTGTCTCCTGCATCCTCTCCGGAGCCAGCATCGTCCTGGATGGATCCGGGCTGTCCCGTTGTGGAGAATAGTGCTATTGAAAGGCTGTAGTTCCCTTCGTCTGCAGTCGTGTATACTCGGATGAAGACGCTGTCCCCAGCGACGTTTGCAGCGCTACTGTTCACTTCGTACGGGGAAGAGCTGTCCGGGCTGTTCGGGTAGTTGACGTAGTAGTTCCCCGTAGAGTCGATCAGGGCCAACTGGGTGTTGGATGATGTCCCGTTCGGGAAGCTCATACTAACGGAAATTCCGGAGTCTGCCGGTATAGAGATGTTGTACCAGTCCTGGGAGTCCCACGCATCCGAGATCCAACCATCTAGGGTTTGGTTGGAGCTGCTGATCACAGTGGCGGTGGATGGCGAGTCCCCCGAGTCGGAGCCAGTCCCCGCATCGTTCTGGGGAGGTCCCTGGTTCTCTAGGAAGATCCAGACTTCAAGTGTGTAGCTCCCGCTTCCGGTGAAGGCATCGACCCAGAGGGTCACGGTTGTGCCTCCGACGCTTGACCCGTTGGATGTGACGTTCTCGACTGGGTCGGAGTACCAGGAGTAGTCTATCGAGTAATTGCTGGAGTCGTACAGGTACAGATCGAAGTCTATGCTAGCGCTGTTCGAGAAGCTCAGGCTTGCGGCTATTCCGGTGCCGTTTGGCATCTGGATGGAGTACCAGTCCTCATCTCCGCTGCTGAGGTTTCCGTAGTATGTCCCATTGTAGGAACCGAGTGGCGTTGCGTTGCTGGTTGAATCCCCCGCATCTCCGCCGGAGCCAGCATCGTCATCCGCTAGTACTTGTGTCGAAAGCACGCTCAGGAGCATGATGGCCACTACCAGTCTGGCCCTTATGGCGGTCCTGCTCATGACTACGCCGTGGGCTCGGATGTATTGAAGGTTAGTGAAAAATGGTGCAGAAAATACACCGCACGCGAGTGGGTCGTTTAGTACTGGTAGAAACCGGAGCCTGATTTTCTGCCTAGTTTTCCTGCTTCGACCATCTCGACTAGCAGTTTCGCAGGTGAGTACTTGTCGCTTGACAGTCCCTCTTGCAGGACGTGCATGATGTGCAGAACGGTGTCCAGTCCGATCAAGTCGGCTAGTGCGAGGGGGCCTATGGGGTGGTTCATCCCCAGTTTCATGATTCCATCGATCGCTTCCGGTTCTGCGACGCCCTCCTGGAGGGTGAGGATTGCTTCGTTGATCATTGGCATCAGAATCCTGTTGCTCACGAACCCAGGGGAGTCTCGGCACCACAGGGGTATCTTGCCCATCTCTTCCGATGCAGAGACGACATCGGAGGTCACTTCTTCCGAGGTTTCGCTGCCGTTGATTATCTCGACCAGTTTCATTATCGGTACTGGGTTCATGAAGTGCATCCCAATCACCCTGTCAGGCCTATTTGTGTGTCTGGCTATTTCATTTATCGAAATGCTAGAGGTGTTGCTGGCAAGTATCGCCTGGGGCTTGCATATCGAATCGAGTTTGCTGAAGGTCGAGTACTTCAATTCGGGAATCTCTGGGATAGCCTCAACGACAAGGTCGCACCCCGACAGCGACTCTAGTTCGGTGGACGAGGATATCCTGGATAGTGCCGAGTCTGCTTCTTGCGGGCTCATCCGTTCCTTGGAAACTAGCTTGTCGAGGGAGTGCGATATCGCCGATGTCCCCCTGTCAAGGAACTCCTGCTTGATGTCTACCATTGTCACTTCCATTCCGCAACAAGCTGCGACCTGTGCGATCCCATTGCCCATCTGCCCTGAGCCGACTACTCCGACTGTCCGTATTGCCATGATTTATTCCGGTCGAGGGGGAGACATGAGGTTTGGGTTGGGCTATTCCGAACCTTTGGCCCTTCTGCTCGAGATCCTTAGGGTCAAGGCCACGATAGCGGATAGCAGGGAGAATATCCCTGCTGAGAAGACCCAGAGCATTGTTCCTGAGGACTGGGCATCATCGACGGCCCATTCGATCCAGTCCTGCTTTAGCACCTCGATTTGGTAAGAATTGGCATTCTTCGCTTGGTCCATGGAGAATCCCTCGATGGTGTGCTGCCCCGCTACCCCTGGGACTGAAATGTTGATTGAGAACTGACCCCCCTCCGGGCATATTATGTCCCTTGATTGCACTTGGCTGCTGATTCGGACAAGAAGGCCCTCCTCACAATGCCCCGACAGTTCCCTGAGTGTCGTCAGGGTCGAACCCTGGTACTCCTCTTCCTTGAACTCCAGTGCAGGGGGCGTTGAGTCTCGGTCTATGGAAACGGAGTACGAGTCTGTACTATCGAGGGAGTCAATCTCGATAACGAAGTCGTTGGTGCCTTCGACTAGATCAAGTGATAGGAGGGATGTCCCTTCACCGGGGCCGATGACACCGGTCTCACCCGTTGTCAGACTGGTCCATCGAACCTCTTGCGAATGGTGCCTGTCGAGCAGTATCTCCACACTGTCGAGGGAGACGAGTGGTTGGCTATCGCCCGAAATTGCAGTATCGTAGGTGCTCTCGGGGAGTTCTAAAACTCTACACTCATGGAATGAGTTGCGATTCTCCTGCTCTATGGTCCTGTCAGTTGCGTGGATGCAGAAGTTTTGTTCCCCAGTGGTGTTGAGGATGATGGCTTGGACGCCCTCTGAGCCAAATTGTGTGGGAAGGCCTTCCCCATTGACGGAGATCGATAGAGAGACGTCCTCTGATGACCACCAAGACAGGTTCTGGAAGTGATCCCCTAGGGAGTCCCCATTAGACGGAGATAGTGCCCACGATACCTCCGGTGGTGTCGAGTCCATCAAGAGTGACCAATTGTTCTGATAGGCATTACCCGCCCAATCCTCCAGTGTGATAGTGATTCCAATTTCCCCCTCTCCCAGGCCTTCTAGATCGAGCGGCACTGAGACTGTACTGGTGGATGGGTATTGGGCATTCCCGGGAATGGGGAAATCAGTGCTTTCGTTGAGTACCGGTGGTAGTTCTTCCTCCTGGGTGCAATCGGACGTCTGTACCCATGAGAAATATAGGATGAAAACGCACCACTCCATTGTATCTGCAGGGATCTCAAGGATAAGTTCCCCGCTTGTGATGTTAATGGGGTGTTGAAGGTCATCTGAGTCGTAGGAGTAAGAAGCTTGGTCAATCAGTGAGATCAGGGATACATCCGACGGCGGGTCTGGGTCGTGAACAACTTGGAAGGATGTGTTTGCCGAGTTGCCCGCGCTATCTGTCGATTTTATCGAGAATTCGTTTTGACCGCTATTGTGGTAGAAGAAGTACTGATGGTCTGATTCTTCGTATAGGCCCGAGGAAGAAACTTCCAGAACCGTGGAAATGTTCGCGAAACCAGTGGAGTTCGTAGGTATGGCTTCGCCGTCCATCTCCAAGAGTGCCCCGGGCTCGGTTTGAATCTGGAATTCCAAGTTCGGAGACTGAGAAATCCATGGGACTCCGTGGACTGCCAGAATAGGGGAGGTCGCATCGTAGGAGACTGCGATGTGGGATTCTGCGTGACGTCCTGAGGCATCTGAAACCGAGGCTTGGAAATGGAACCACTGCTCAGTTGCCGGTAGCGTCGCGTTTACCCATGCCTCCCTCAATTGTGGAGTTTCGGTTTCATTCTCTATGCCATTCCAAACGTGCGTTAGTTCGAGTAGGGTACCGTTGGTTGACAAGCCCCATACCGAGTCAGCCGGGAATGTAGTGTTGTTCTCGGGCCATGTCCATGATAGTTCGGATACGTTGAAGCCGATTCCTATGTCAATGGCATGGAGGTTGATCGGAATCTGGGTATTGGCCTCTGTTTGGTTCACGGGAGTCGTGAATGATATCTCTGGGTCTAGTTCGATTAGCTCGTATTCGTATGGGAGTCTGATCATCGCACCGCCTTCCAGGACTATATCGATGAAGCCCGTCCAGTTTCCCTCCTCGGGGGGCCTCTGGAAGCTTAGGTTCAGCTCTAGAGCGCCCTCTGGAGTCATCCCTCCGAGGGACTCTGATCCAGTTGGCCAGATGCTCGAAATGCTGGATTCGTCCAGGTTGTGGAATGATGGCACATCCAGTGAGGACCCTGCGACCACCTCTATGTCGATCCAGAAGCCTGACGAATCGCCGTCCACTGACCAGCCGTGCACAGCCACGCCATATCGGCCGTCCTGAGGGCTGGCCCGCGAGATGGACTCCGATGATGTGCCGCCCCACGACCTTGCCACCTCCTCCCCAGAGGAGAAGACTCCGTCTCCGTCATCATCTCGGAAGAGGAAGAGGTCCAAGTCGCTACTGTCATACGAGTCCATGGTTATGCTTAGCTCGGTTGCCTCCTCGATCGAGAAGTTGTGCCACCAAGATGCAGTCATCTTGTCGTTAGGATCGTCCTGCAAGGCTGACTGGTTATCGAGGCTGATCGGCCGTACCCATCCCTGTGCTGAAACCGACTCGGCGGGCAGTGGCATTGTCGATACCACTAGAGCGCTGTCATTACCCTCTGATTCGGACCAGTCGGAGACGGTCCTGCTGAATCCTGATGACTCCGCCGAGATGTAGCCGACTGAGATGTTTAGCGGGTTGTCATTCGTCTCCACCCCATGTAATGCAGTGTGCAGCACCATCTGGTGAATTCCCGGCGTTGCTGGAACTGCAAACGTCTCTCTGGAAGTGCCGGTATATGTCCCCCAGTTGTGCTGACCGCTGGTTGCATGGTTGTTCACTGATCTTTCTTCGATGAAGAATGTGCTTGGGCCATATGCTTCTGGGTCCTCGTCGGTGTACTCGTGTGGAGTCTCGGTCAGCCAAAGGACGTCTATGTCTGTGAATGGGTTATCATCCCAATCGACATCCAGGATGATGGCCCCATCATCATCAAGCTCCTCGGGCCAATCGACGGTTAGGAACCTCCAATCTCCGCTTTCGGGCCTCCATCCCCATCTCATAGCCCCACTTATCCATGACTCTGAGTAAAGTGTCTGATTGTCGGGGTTTCCATCCAGAGGCTTCGGAAGCAGGGTGAATGGCCCATCCCATGGGACGTTTGTTACGATGGGCAGTGTCCAGTATCTCGATGAGTTCTCTATGTCCGTCCCTGACTCCACCATGATGCCATGCTGGTGGAGGCCTGGAGTAGCGTCAGCGGGTACTGAAACCGAAACCGAGGCTGCTAACTGCGTTCCTGCATCTATCTGGATAGATTCGCTCACTGAAATCCATTCGTCCTCGGCCACTCCGAATGACGTCCAGTCGACCTCTATCCGGACGGGGTCGAGTCCGGATGGGGAGGCATCGTGCCTCCAGACCCCCAGTAGAAGGCCGTCTCTTGCGTCCTCGAATGGCAAGCCTACCCTTACCTCTGCCTGTGGGCCATGGGACCACCAGTAAGTCACCTCCTCGAGCTCTTCCGAGTCTTCCCACTCAGACTCGTCGACCATTCCATCCGAATCAGTATCGTTGTGATACTGGCCGTCTCCGTCGAAGTCGCTCCATCGGAATACTTCCAGGTACACCCTCTCCATCGATGACCTGTCCAGATCGTGATCGAAGGCATCGTACTGGATTGTCGCCCTAGCCCTAAACTGGACTGTTTCCATAGGTAATTGATAGGCTGAGTCGTTGGTGATGTGTATTGGGATAAGTAAGTCGGGCCTATCGCCCTGATGGCCGTCCCATGTGCCATTCTCCCCCCCTCCAGTTCCGTTCCCTGTGCTATTCCAAACAAGAACATCATGAGCAAGTGGTTGGAATGAGACTGGTGTGAGGTTCAATTGTAATTCCGAGTCACTCGGATTGCTGAACAATACATCGAATGTCTGAGACTCCCCCGGCAAGATCGAGTTCAGGTTCGCATCTCTGTGCTTCCCGTGGAACCATCCAGTGTTCCACTGAGCTGGAGATGCGGACCATGTGCCGTTGTGACCCTCAAGAGTCCTGACGGCTCTGGACGCATTCATCCAACCGCCTCCTTGGACGAATGGCTCGTATCCACGGTCGTCGGCGGTTGAAAGCACGAAGTCACGGAGCTCCTGGGAGTTTGGATGCTCTCCCCTTTCTTCGATCCAAGCCTCCTCGACAAGGGCAAGAAGGCCTGCGACTACCGGCGTCGCCAAGCTCGTCCCCCCCCATGTGGTCCATGCCTGGTTCGCGTTGTCATAGCTGTTGAGCGGCATGTCACCGGTTGCGGACCATCCGACTGACACGATGTCGGGGTCCATTCGTCCGACGACATTGGGGCCCCTGTTGGACCATGGCGCGCTCTGACCCCACGAGTCCGAGGACCTACTGCTGAATGCACCCACTGAGAAAACACCGTGCGCGGCTCCGGGCACCTTGGTAGTCCCGAAGCCGTGCCCTCCATTTCCTATGGCAACGGCGTAAGAAGCATTGGAGTTGTAGACCCTAGTTAGCCAGTCCAGATACAGGGAGTAGCCATCTGAGCCAGAGTCGTCAACTGATGAGTACCCAAATGAGAACGAGCCAATATGAGGTTGGTCCGGAGTGGTTGGATCTCCGTCATAGCCCTCTGCGATGAATCTCCAGCCATCCAGTGAATGTCCTCCCGAGTAGTGGTTACCAATAGATGAGATGGTGGCGTTGGGGGCCATTCCAAGCACTCTGCCATCGTCAATTACCCCCTGTGCAGAAATCGCACTGGCGCACAGCGTGCCATGGCTCCCGGACTCTAGCATGAACAGTGTCAGGTTTCCTGGGCCTGCTATCCTGTTTGAGTAACCGTGTCTGGAAGAGTACGTATCACCGTATGGGACTCCGTTAATGCCATCTGAGACCCAGTAGACCAATCCTGCTGAGATGTCCCAGAGGCCGTCGCCATCGGTATCCCTGCCAGATGTCTCCTCCCCCGGCCTCATTGGCGTCTCGTTTCCGAACCAATCGTCCCTGTCCGTATCCGGCCAGACTGTCTCGTAGAGGCCTGAGACCCTGTCGTCGACAACTAGGATCGGGACGTCGCCACCGGCCTTGTCCCGTAGCCTCCAGTCAGGGTGCTCACCGAGGTGGTACTCGCCCGATAGTGACTCATTAACCCCCGAGATATTGAATCCTGATTCGTCCAGGATGCCGTCGCTGTCATTGTCGTAATCTATGGTAGAGGTGTCTGCGTACCATGTACTCGACTCAGGGTAAGCATCCCCATCCACCATCCATGTGTACATGCTGTTGTGATCGAACATCAGTGGCCATCCGTGGTATGTGGAGTTACCATATTCTACCCTAGCTTGAGTGCCGTTCAGATCGGGATGCCCGAAGTCGACCCCGGTATCGGCGACTGCGACGATCAGTCCATCTCCGGAGTAACCCATACCCCAGGCATCGTTAGCACCGTGTATCTCTCCCGATCTGACAGTGTTTGGGTCTGGTCCGGAAGGTACTATCCCATATGGCTCTGGGGCTCTCTCTGCATCTAGAAGTGCTATAATCCCGTGAACTGAGTCGAGCTTCTGGAGCAATGAAGAGTTGACCCAGAAGGTCCGGTGATCAATGCCCATAGAAATGTCGTCACTTTGGGACATCGACTCCCCCGGTCCCGGTGGTGCTTGCCTCTCAATTGAGCCGGTCTTCCGCTGCCAAGAGTCAAGATGTGCTAGGGAGCTAGTGATTGCGGTGACCCAAACTGTCTCTTGTCCGGAATCAACCCGACTCAGCAAGGAGTCGTCCACCCACGGATTTTGAAATTGGAGTAAGGTCTCTGGTTTCTGAGACGATTGTTCATCCGAAGAGGAGGCACTGCCAGGGGGCCCAATGGTTGCCGTAGAAGGCAATGAAGAGGAAAGTAGCAGGGCCATAACAACTAGCACTAGCCTACCGCGCACGTCCCTTGGACGCAATTATGTGGCTTGATATTGACGGATAGAAGTCCCGTCAAATACAAGAGTCGGGTCATCGAGGAGAGGTCGGAGTCCCGTAGTGTAGTGGTCCATCATCTCGGGTTTTGGTCCCGGGGACCCTGGTTCGAATCCGGGCGGGACTACCAAACTAGACAAAATCGGACACTTGAAAAAAGAATACTTTCACAACATCTCCGATAACGTGGCCGATGAGCTGTATGAGTCATTAAACGAGTTGCTCCCAGTTGCATCTGTTGTCCACATCGCTCTGGGAGTCATGGCTTTGGTCCTAGTACACAGATCCTCTGATAGAGAGTGGAACGAGCGATTTGCGGGCCTTCTAATCTCGTGGATGATGGTAATTCTTGGGATGCAATATGTTTTCTCTACGCTCATCGACTACAGAATAGAGCAACTGGGAACCGGTTCTGGCTCTGGCTTCTTCACATACGAGTCAATCTTCTACTCGTGGATGACATATGGGCAGAGCGCATTGGAGTCCGCATTCTATGCCTCAATAGCAATACTCCCGCTGATCTACCCCTATCCACTAATTCAGAAGAAGAACGTAGTGAAGATTTGCACAATATTCGTCCTATCTGTGGCATTGGTTCTGGTCCCCATTGACATATTCACCGAATTCTCTTTTAGAGGTGTGAAATACATGTTAATCTGGTCTGGTTACATCGTTTGGACTCCAGTTTACCTCAGATTCCTATTCGGAGAATTGCTCTATGAGGAAGAGGGGGCGAGGGCAGTTTCAAGCGTGACTGCATTACTAATGCTGGGTGCTTATGGGCAAAGCTACATTTTCTGGCTTCAAAACTTAACAGGGGTTTCGACCGTCTACTTCGGACGGTGGGTAGTAGAGGACTTTGTGGCGCAATCGTTCCTAAGCAGCTCAGTTAGCATGGTCCAACTAGCTTTGACAGGTGGGACCTTCCTGGTGATTTTCCTAGGAGAATCTTGGAGGGCCATGAGCCGGGGCTTTAACACCCTAAACGCCGTAGTCTCACTTGTTTTCGTAGTTGGTGTTTTGTGGTACTTACTCACTCTCGTGAACTACGGCGATGCAGAGTCATGCGTACTGACGGCCTGCCAGGCTTGGGATGAGAATTTCGTCGATTGGTATGTATTCACATTCCAAGTGGCCAGGTTCCTCGGAGTTCCCTTGATTTTCATGTTCATTTTGCTGAATTACAACATGGTTGACAGCAACGCTGAGGGGAGTAAAATGATCACAAGAATCATGGTTCTACTTCTCCTATTAGTCGCAACTTCTAGTTTAATCGAGATGATTCAGATTATCCTACCAATTCCTGAAATGATTACATCTGCACTTTTCGCTGGTGGAGTGGTTGTTTTCATTGGTTGGGAGGAGAGGATAATGGATCAAATTATCACTGAAACCTCGAGTGCAGCGGAGTCAGTTAAGGAGCTAGTCGGCGTAGCTGACATTAGAATCCAAGATGGGGAGTATAGGTTCTTTTCGATGGCAATGGTTGCGATGGTCTGCTACGCACTACTGATCGCAGTTCTTTTCCACTCGATGGGGATACATAGCTAGGTGGTAGAATGAGTAGCCAAGAAGCGGAAAAAGTGGAATGGAGCCTAGCAGACATAGTCGGAGAGATCTTCAGTATTAGAGAATCCAACATTGCAGCATCAATTGCAGTTGCCGTCATCCTCATCTCAGGGGGTTCAAACCTATTCGGCTGGACCCAAACAGAATACGCCCAGGCTAAAGAGGCAGCCACTGATGATCAGTGGTTGATTGAATTCAATATTTCAGTTTCAACCATGGTTAAAGAAGAAACATGGCAAGACGAGGAGAAGAAAGTTATTGAGTTCTACATGGATGAATTCGTATTTCCTGATGGATATTACATAGGGGCTGTGAAAGTGATCGTAAAACCTGATGCGGACTCAAATGGCACCACACTGGATCCAATAGCCCAATGCGACTCTATCGGAGCAAATATCAGGAATGATGGTGAGTTGGCTGCCCAATGGGACTTCGAAGATAACGTACTGTCAGGACAGGACAGCAGTTGCGAGTGGATCGTATTGAGCCTTCAGACTTACCCGGGATACGAGGGGGATGATGTAAACTCCAGCGCTGCAAATGAGTTCCAAGCACTTCTCCCGTGGTCTGAATCTGGTTGGGGCGAGGGGGTTCTAGCCGTAGAGGTCGAGTTGGACGTGAATACCGTCGAGGAACTCGGCCCAGTAACACAAGATGATGACGAGGATATCACGATTGAGGTGGAAGTGAGCGGTTTCATCGCATCTGCAATGTTGATTAATTGAAACCTAGGCCGCCCTACATGACCGATGATAGACTGGTTAGGCCACTGAGCCTTACACTGAAAGGGCCGGGGAAGGCAGAAGAGACGTCGTTACTGAAGCCTAAGAAGGAAAGGATAGTTGATTTGACTCTTCCATGCATCGAGATAACAATCCAAATCGAGAGGAGGATCCAGAGGACCGTCATCAGGGGAGGAGAGGGGGATGACTTGCTTGATGAGGGGTCTGAGTCTGCCGTTTACAATGTCACCTCCTCGGCCTCCGTTTCCGAGTACCAGTCCATGATGGAGCTATTCAGGGGGGGTCAGCCCCATATCCTTGACCCATTCGATGGCAGGGACGTAAAGGTGGCTTTCAAGTCCATAGAATACAGCGCTTCTAATGGTGCTCTGAAGATGGTCTTGATCGAGGACGTCGACTGATCATTCATCGATTACGCTAGAGTCCCTCTTCAGGTCCTTCGTGATATTCTTCTGATGGCTCTCCAGTGTTCCACCGCCGATCTCAAGGAGCTTGGCGTCCCTCCACATTCTCTCCACGACGTACTCGCCCACGTATCCGTAACCACCCATCACCTGGATTGCGCGGTCGGCTATGTTCTTGGCCGCAGTGGTGGCGAATAGCTTGACTCCGTCCGAATCCAGCCTGTGGCCTGCCTCGGAGAGCTCGATCTGCCTAGCAGTATCGTAGACGTATG
>QQSB01000044.1:0-2874 GCA_003602515.1 Candidatus Poseidoniales archaeon
GACTCTCTCTTTCCCATGAACAGTGGCCGTATGCCATTTGGATCCCTGAATGCAACCATGCCCCATCCCGTGATCAGGCACACTACACTGTAGCTTCCTTCTACCCTCAGGTGAGTCCTCTCGACTGCTCGGAAGATATCGTCCTCTTCTAGTGCATTCATCCCCCCTGGTCTGCCATCTACTGATCTCTGGATTTCTGCGGCGAAAAGGTTGAGGAGGGCCTCCGAATCAGAACTAGTGTTAATTCGTCGGTGGTCGTATTCCAGTAGTCCGGAAATTATGTCAGGAGTATTATTCAAATTTCCATTATGCGCTAGACTGACTCCAAATGGAGTGTTGGTGTAGAAGGGCTGTGCCTCTGCTGAAGAGTTTGATCCCGCGGTTGGATATCTTACGTGACCTATTCCCATCGTTCCGACCAATTTCTCCATATGTCGCTCAAGAAAGACATCTCGGACTAGCCCGTTCGCTCTACGATGGCAGATATTGTCAGAATCACTGGTAACTATGCCAGCTGCATCTTGCCCCCTATGCTGTAGCACAATGAGCCCGTCATAGACAGAATTAGCGACTTGATTTCCCGGAGCGCCAACTATTCCGATGATTCCGCACATCTACTACCATTCTCGGGTATGCAATCAAGGCTTAGGCGTTTCCGGATGCATCACTTCTTCTGATACATGGACCTATTGCGCTTGTTCCATCTGAACTTCCTTAGTCTGGCCGTATCGCCATACCCGCAACTTGCACATTGGCCCTTCTGCTTATGATACGAATGGCGTCCACATCTCCTGCAACGAATATGAGTGGATTTCTGCCTCTTACCCATACTCGGTGTACCCTTCGACATACGTTTCACCCTACTAAGACGACGCGTCCACCGACCGATTTGTTAAGAGGCTTATCCTGAACAATACCAATGTAATTGCTGCCAAAAAGATTGGCAATAGCCCGAGTAAACCCAACATTGCCGTGGTCATTGCTAATTCTAATGATTCCAATTTACTGTGGTTTGTGGAGGTGCTGGCTGCATATAGTGAGACTATCCCAATGATAATTGTAGATAAAACGGCAAGTGAGCGGTTGTATTGGTTGTAAGTCGAAGCAAAATGGATTAGCGTGAATGATGAGAAAAGTAGACACCCGCCTGAAACAAGAAGCAGTGTCTCCGAGAGTCCAATTACCATACTAATCTCTCCCCAATCGCCTTTCCAGGATCGTCCTTACTAGCATACCTTCCTCATTTGATAGTGGCTCGGACTCATCCCTCAGTCCTGATGATCTCTCAGCCAAGTATGACCCGATAATGACTGAAATTAGGCCTACNAAAATTCCCAATAGTGCGAATATACCACTAGTTGAACCTACTATGGAGAATGCATTGCTCTCAGTGAAAAGGACCACCCAGGAGACTGAGACCAAGATCCATCCAGTAACAAGGCCTAGCATTCTGCGTTCCCCATAAGTCGGAGAATTGCGAAGAATAAGCATGGCACCGAGCAAAAAGGGCAATACAATTGAAGCTGATCTTAGAATCGATTCGTTCAGTTCCGTTCCTCCTTCGGATAACTCATCTGGCAGCAATAGAAGACAAGTCAAGCCCAAGAGTACCAATGGGAAACCGAATCGGCTTCTCTCAAATGATGGCCCCATGCGATGGAAGCTATTTCCAATTGAAATGATGATGAGCGAAGCCCAAATCACCTCGTCGCCACCAAACATGAATTGCGGGCAATGACTAGATTCTTGTGTTTTTCTTGGGAATCGTCTGCCATTCTGGTTGAGTCGCTCGACTAGATTCATATACGGGTCATCGGTGGCTCGCGGCGCACAAGAAGTTAGGTGAGGCAAGAATGGTCAAGATGCCAAGGAAAATTATGCGTTACAGCCCCTCTGCTGGGAAGCATACCGAGCACACCGTTGAGAGGGTCAAGAAGAGAAGGGCTAGTGAGTTAAAGTGGGGCCAGAGGCGCTTCAGGAGAGTTACTTCGGGATACAGAGGTTTTCCACGACCAAAGCCATCGGGTGAGAAGCCCACCAAGAGGGTGAATCTAATATTCAGGTGTACAGAGACCGGAAAGGCCCATTCCCCAAAAGGCAAGAGAGCTAGAAAGTTTGAGCTTGTAGATAATTGAGGTGAACTATTGGCTGGAAAATTCCTAAGAGTGAGTTGCAAAGACTGCGGGAGCGAGGTCACTCTCTTTGATAGGGCTTCGACTACAGTGGCCTGTCCAATTTGCGGATCGACCCTTGCAGAACCAGCTGGCGGACTTGCCAACCTAACCGGATGTACCGTGATTGAGGTTCTTAACTAGAGGGCGACATCTTGGCAGATTTAGCTAACGACTGGCCTGAAGAAGGAGAGTTGGTCGTATGCTCGGTGAAGAGCGTTAAAGAGAATGGCGCATATCTAGACCTGGATACCTACCCGGAGAGAGAGGGTTTTGTATTCATAGGAGAAATCGCTACAGGATGGGTCAGGAACATCAGGACCCATGTTAGAGAAGGTCAGAGAGTAGTGGCCAAAGTAATCGGGGTTAAGAAAGATAGGGATAGCGTTACACTCTCGATTAAATCCGTTTCCGAGGAACGAAGGAGGGATGCTCTCCAGTCCTGGAAGAATGAGCAACGAGCGGCCCAGATAATGAGAGTGGCCGCGGAGAGGATTGGTTGGGACGAGGGGAAGACGGCTGCAGTTTCGGAAGGGATGAGGGATTCCTTTGGCTCCCTTTATGGGGCTCTGGAGGAGTGCGCAATTACTGAGAGTGCACTAGAGGATGCTGGATTCGAGGGAGAATGGATAGCAATCGTTACCGAACTGGCAATAGAGAATATCGTCCCTCCATTCGTGGAAATTAGGGGTTTGTTCGAGAT
>QQSB01000044.1:2998-4267 GCA_003602515.1 Candidatus Poseidoniales archaeon
CTGTATGGGAAGCAGCCCAAGAGGCTGCGTCGAAGAAGATCGGGTCCGTTGAAGGATCGATAGCCATTGAAAGGCTCTGAATGTCGCAATATGGGAAGATACTTCATGAACCTCATCCAGGGGCTTGTCTTCGTCCATGGCTAGAACAAGGCTTCAACGCTGCACCAAGTGCAACGCATTCGGCCTTGGCACGACGTGCAAGGAGTGTGGCGGAAAGATGGAGTCTGCGACGGCTCTGAAGTTCTCCCCAGAGGACCCACAGGGAGCCAGGCGTAGGAAAAGGCAGGATGCTGGTAGTGTGAAATGGGTGAAATCTCTACCGAGTCCCAGGAAGGATGATGACTCATGAATAGGACCAGAGTCCATTGGCTTGAGGGAGAAGGCCTCCCAAAGCACTCAATGGTGCTGGAAGCCGTGCCCGGAGTAGGAAACGTTGGGAAGATCCTGGTCGATGGCCTGATCGAGAAGCACCCCTCAAGAACCATCGGATGGATCCTGCACCCCGACTTCCCCCCTCATGCGACAATGTCCGATGAGGGTCTGATCGGACCACCAAGACTGGATATTCTGGACGTGATTCTCCCCAATGGTGAGAGCGTTTGCATCGTCACGGGAGTCATGCAGCCGATGACCGCTCCCGGACAGTTCGAGGTAGCAGAGTCAATTCTTCGATTGGCAAGAGATTCTGAGGCGAGTCGTTTGCTCGTACTGGCGGGATTGGCTGCGGAACCGGAATGCAGGGCGATTTACGCAGTCTGCTCCGACAAGGGTTTCCGGAAGGATCTCGAGAAGGGGGACATCGACGTGAGCAGGAGTCAGCCAGAGGGTGGCATGATTGGAGTCGCTGGTATGGTGCTATCGTTGTCCGTAACACTCGGGGTGCCGGCCCTGGGAGTCATTGCTGAGACGGTTGGGGCTAGTTCCGATGTCCTCGCAGCAGACAGGATGGCCAAGTGGATTGAACAGGCCTTCGAGGTACCACTGGATCTAGATCTTGACACCACTAAGGAGACCGCTGCCAAGCTGATGGAGAAGATTGGGGGTGATGGCTCTATTGAGGACTACCTTGCAATGGAAGAAACTGAGGCTTCATCGGACTTCTACGTCTGATTCGTATTACCTTCTCCGCCTTCTCTTGCTGTTACCTCGTCCTCCGGATGAGGATTCCTCGACTGAGATTCGCCTGCCCTTGAATTCGGACTTGTTCATCGCCTTGATTGCTGCCTTGGCTTCCTTCTTATCTGCGAATGTTATGAATGCGAATCCCCT
>QQSB01000044.1:4307-5314 GCA_003602515.1 Candidatus Poseidoniales archaeon
TTCAGTTTTCCATGTACGGAGAATGCATCCCTTAGATCGCCTTCCGTGGCGTCGTAAGACACGCCTCCGATGAACAGCTTTACTCCGAACTCCTTCTGTGCCTTGCCTCTGGCTTTCTTCATGACCTCCCTCTCCTTAGCGAGGTCGTCCTTGCTCGCCTTTCCAGACTCAACCCTATCCATACAGTCGCGGCATCGGAGTGGTTTTCCTGGGGTCGGTTTGAATGGGACCTTCGTCTGTGTTCCACAAAGGGTGCACTTTGCAGGGTGCATCTCCCTCTGTGGCCGCCCACCACCCCTTCCTCCTCTCGAAGATGGCGATCTCTTGGCTGATTCTGGGATCTCGTGAGACCAACCCCTCCTGTGATCGGCTACAGGAGACAAGTATGGCCTTGCTCCATCATGGCCCAACATGGACTCCGCTTCGCTGGACCAGCGCTCACCGGGGCGATTTAACTTATGTATGTCTGAGCCCTTGGGTATCTCGAAACCGTGTCCGAAGCCATTCGAAAGGGCTCTGAAGCCCCTGTAGTCGCATCGTGAGCACTTGACGTTGAAGTCTGGGGTGGTCTCGCTTGGTAGCAGATCCTCCCCACAAGGGGGGCAGGTTGCGTAGAGGACCCCTAGATTGGGATCTCCCTTTGTAGTGGCCTTGAGCATCGGCTCGACATGGATAATCTTAGCACGAACGATGTCGCGCTTCCTCATCGTGTCTCCTGCCGATGGAATGAATCGGTCTACAATCTCAGAGACAAAAACGTCCGCGAATAACTTCAGGGCCGGAACGTCTCTGTGCCCGCCCTCGTTGGTCTCTATGTGAAGGACCCGGAGTTCTGCAGTCTTCTCGTTTAGCCGGTTTACCTCTCCGATAATGATGTCGCCAACCTTCGGGGAATTTATCCTAGGTGCTGATGAGTCTACAGAAATTACTCCAGAGTTGCTCACAAGGTTGCCAGAGAGTACAGCCACGGGACCTCTATCCGTCATGTGGATGCCATGGCCCAATTC
>QQSB01000045.1 GCA_003602515.1 Candidatus Poseidoniales archaeon
TCAAATCCCAGTGCCCCCACCACAACAGATACCCCCAGCGAACAGTCTGAATCCTCACCAAACTAGGTTGGGTTGAATAGAAGCCGGTGTCCGCAGGGGCACGATGGACCGGCGCTTGCTCGCCCTGGCAATGGTAGTCCTGCTCATGTCTCCACTGACTGGAAGCATAGCGGCCTCCAACTCGGCATCCTCCACGAAAGGAATGAATCTGGGCGAGGCACAGATTGTCGAGCCGGGACAACTAACCTCAGTCCCAGAGCAATCCGAGATATGGTGGGATCCCCAAGCAGATTGGTGGGAGTTTACCACTCTGGACATGGATAGGAACGGCATCCACGACTCCATACAGAAGGAATCAGGCATAGTAAACGTCGGCCTCTCATTCACCAGGGAAGTAACAGACTCCGATAGGCAGAGGCTGCTCTCGATGGGCTTCGAGATCCGACAGGAGATTCCGGTCGTGGATGCTGTCCTCATTGGGGGGATCGAAGCGAGCAAGGCCTGGGAGCTTGCTCACCTAGAAGGAGTCGCCATGGTAGAGAGGTATGGTTCTCTCGAATTCTACGGTGACGTCCAGACCCCGGCAGTCAAGGCCAGCAACTCATCTGACTACCCCATCGGGGCATGGGACTTAGGGATGTCCGGACAGGGAATCAACATCGCCATGGTGGATACAGGGGTGGACAACGAGCACCCCGGACTCGTGGGCAAGTTCGTCGCCGGTTATGATGCAGTATGCTACGTGCACAGCGACCCGCAGTGCATCCTCTCAGGAGGCAGGGAAGACGACGGCTCCTTCGATCCAGATGACGGTAACCAGCACGGGACGGCCTGCATGGGGATGGCCAGCGCCACAGGACTCGAGGCTGACGGGACTCAGACCGAATTCTACGGCTCTGCGCCGGACGCAGGACTTGTAGACGTCAGGATAGGGACAGACGTCGGCGCAGGACCATTCGAGAACTACCTCCTGGAGCAGGAGTTCTATGAGTCCGCCATGAACGGACTCCAGTGGATAATCGACCACAGAGATGATGCATGGCCGGGGGTAGACGAGGAGAGTCACGGGATAGACATAATCTCCCTCTCCTGGGGGATAACCAGCCACGAGGACGGCGGGTCGGACGGCTCGGACATGCACAGCCGGATCCTTGACGAGGCGATGGGGCTGGGAGTGGTAGTTTCTAACGCCGCTGGGAACTCAGGAGAGGACAACGACGGACTCTCCGGTATGAGTGCATCATCACTTTCCATCACGGTGGCAGCGACAGACGACAAGAACACTGTCAACAGGACTGATGATGAAATCGCCGGCTACTCCTCGAGGGGTCCGCGCAAGGACAACGGGAACGGAAACCCTCTCGACGAGCTGATCCCAGAGATCAGCGCACCCGGCTCCAACATAGTACAGGCAGAGGCATGCGTGACCAGCGGCTCCTGTAACAACTTCCTCGGTGGCGACGCATCGGGGAACACATACACGGGGAGGGGAAGCGGAACCTCTTATGCGACACCTGCGGTCAGCGGTATTATCGCCTTGCTCTTGGAGGCAAACTCCAACCTCACGCCACTCCAGGTGAAGGAGGTTCTCAAGCACACCTCAGAGCTGAGGGGTGAGCCCAGCGCCCCGGAGGTGGACCCATACTGGAACCGAGAGTTCGGATATGGTATGGTCGATGCCCTCGCCTCAGTCGAGCTGGCCATCTTCCTACGGGACTCCGGTCAGACTGAGTCGATCGACCCGACACTGCAGAGTCACGGCTTGAACTTCACTCAGTCCGACATGATCAACATCACAGGGCACGCATGGGGCCAGGCCGGAACGATCGACAGGGTCGAGTATAGGGTGGGGCAGGGAACTTGGCATGAGGCCTCTTACTCCGAGCCTCCCGGGGAGGTAGGAGCCCTGACCCCTTTCCTGTGGCACGTAGTCCTCGATCCGAGTGACCTCCCGGAGGGGCAGCACACAGTGGAGGTGCATGCATCCTCGGGGGACTCGCACTCCCTCCCCGTTTTCTACGAGGTGATGGGGGATGGAGCGGGGTTCTCACCTCAGGGAGTACCTACGGCGGTCATTGGTCTTGTAGTACTGGTGGCTCTGGCATGGGTCGGTTCCCTGGTTCTGGTAAGGCTACGCTCTGACGAGGAGATAGAGAGCATGCTCCCCAACATGAATAGGGCCATTGAGGATGCAATCGACGCGGAACTGGTCGACTGAAACCCCACTAGACGAGGAATTCGAGCGTCGCGAGCCGCCTTGTTAAAATCCTAGAACGATAGTCCGCAGGTCATGGTGAGATTCTCCGACCGCTCTAAGAGCATTCGTCCAACGGGCGTTAGGAGGATGTTCGACATGGCTGGGGACGATGCAGTGCAGTTCGGCTTGGGCGAGCCAGACTTCCAGCCTCCGGATCTGGCCATCGAGGCTTTCACGCGAGCGATGAGGGATGGGAGGAATAAGTACACTACCACTGCGGGACTACCTCCGCTCAGGCAGAAGATAGCTGAGATGTGGCACCATCGAATCCCCACTCTGGACGAGTCCAACGTGTGCATCACCATGAGCGGGACAAACGCCCTGCTGGACATCTTTCTGGCAATTGTCAACCCCGGGGATAAGGTGATGATCCCCGAGCCTTACTTCCCGCTCTACCCCCCAGATGTCGTGATCTGCGGAGGCGAGCCCTCGTTCTACCCCTGCAGGTTCGAGAACGGCTTCGTACCCACCATCTCCGAACTCGAGGAGATAGTAGACGATAGCACCGTGGCCATACTGTACAACTTCCCCAGCAACCCAACAGGCGGTAATGTGGACGAAAGGCAGAGGGACGAACTAGTCGAATTCGCGAGAGCCAACGACCTGTGGCTGATCACCGACGAAGTCTACGACAGGATTGTCTACGACTCGCCCCACGTCTCCTTCCTCGGAGCCGGATACGACAAACTAGTCATGGTGCAATCATTCTCCAAGACCTTCGCGATGACCGGCTGGAGGATAGGCTACTTGCTCTCTCCCGATCCGGATCTTATGAGGGAGCTGACTAAGATGCAGTACTATGTTACGGCATGCTCCAACGACGCCATGCAGCACGCTGTGCTCGAGGCTCTGGAGAGGTACCCGGGCTACCCCGAGGAGATGTGCGCCGAATTCAAGGAACGCAGGGACCTGATATGCGAGAGGCTCAATGCTATACCCGGGGTTTCGTGTCACGTGCCCACGGGGGCGTTCTACGTATTCCCCAAGGTCGAGGTGCCGGGGATGAACAGCGAGGAGGTCGCGCTCAAACTCCTTGAAGGAGGGGTCCTGTGCTCGCCGGGTACTGCGTTCGGAGAGGCGGGAGAGGGTCACCTGAGGTTCGCCTACACTATCGGCCGCGAGGACATCTCCAGGGGGATGGATAGGGTCGAGGCCGTGCTGAAAGATCTAATGGGATGAGTGAATAGCAAAGGTTACTCATCAGGACCCACTCTTCTCTGGAAGAATTATCTCCGAGGGTGGTATTCTGTTCGCTTCAAATTTGTTTACTTGGCTCTGACTTGGATATCCGACACATATCCCACAAAGAAGGGAGTAATTTTTACTGATCTCAAACTCATTTCGAACCGCATCTTCCCAAATAGCGACGGAGCCTTGGGCGCAAGTCCCCAATCCTTTCGAATGCGCTGAAAGCATTAGATTCTGCATGAAAAGGCCAGCATCAGAGGCTGCGAACTTACCCAGACTTTTGTGAGTGAATAAGAACAACTCCACGGGTGCGCCGAAGAATTCGTAATTCCTCGCCCAGAACCTATCTCTAGCATCTTTGTCATCTCTATCAATTCCCATTTGTGTGAATAATTCCTTGCCAATTCTTTGGGATCTTGGTAGTAAATCCTTGTGATATCTTTTGAGAACTAACCAATTGCTAGTGGGCAGTCCCTTCCTACGGATTAGAGCCTTAATTTTTCCAAAAATCCCCTCTCCTTGTCCCATTTTTACTAACTCAAATCGACTTAGAAATTCAGCAGATAAACGATTTCTGACCTCGCCTTCCGCTACTGCTACCACGAACGGGCGGGTGTTACTCCAGCTCGGTGAAGTCAGACCGGCAGCGATAATTTCCTCGATTACCTCATCTGGGACCGGTGTTGGAAGAAAGTCCCGAGTGGATCGTCGAGAAGCCGCGAAAATATTGAAATTTCCAGTATCGAACTCTCGCATATAATTTTACTAAATGGGGTTGTTATTTCATATGTGGTTTTGTTAGTCATCCTGGACCTACCTACGGACTCATAGCAAACTCCCTTGGTCAAGCCTAGTCTTCAGAGAACAAGTCAAAAGGGGTATCAATCATCCTCGAGGAAAACTCCAGATCTTCTACTTCATCAGACTCCTCGTTTTCGAGCACCACTATCTCGTCTTCAACGGGTTCGTTAGACTCCGTGCCACTGCCCAACTCTTTCTTCTTGAGGGGCTCGAGGGCGGACTCCTGCCCGAACATCCAGTCAGGCATTTCCTGGGAGCCACCCAGCACGGAAATTGTGGTGAATGTCGCCATGGGTAATACGGAGATCGCCACGATGAAGTCCAGAATCGCAGTCTCTGGTACTTCGGCCCCTGGTGCGATAGTTTCGAGGATTATTTTCTCCAGCTGCATCTCGTGCCACTGCTCGTAGTTGACGTTCAGGACGTCCAGAGAGACCAGCAGCACAAGTCTGGCCACGAGCCAGTAAAGGAAGATGGGGAGGACCCAAGATAGCCTCGAGACCCTCCATACTACGTTCCTAAACACGGCTGCAATCCCTACTAGCTGATGGGAGACAAGGGGATGGATCCTGACCGCTATCCAGAGCGCCACGAGGTATCCCGCCATCCCGAGGTCAAAGGCCCTGTTTGGCTTCACGATCGAGTCGGGCACCCCTTCCATTATCGCCAGTGGTACTGCGATCAAGATTACTTGCATCGGGACGGCCAGGAGCTGTAGTCCGCCATGGACTGCCATCAGATCGTAATCACCGCTACTAGTCTTCGAATTAACCAATCTAGCCATCTTTCCGTACGGAGTGCTCTGGAGGTGTAGTCTAGCCCTGTCGATCAACTCCGGATCTCCTGTTCGGGGGCTCATCTTCAAAGTAGGCAGTACCCCTCCTCGATTCGCAACGAAGAAGGGCCTGAAACCACCCACTACCAGTGCCAAAGCTATCGATATCAAACCATATGACAAACCTGCGGATACCACCCAGTGAACCAAGTCGGTTCGGACGCTGACCTGGGCCGCTTCATAGTCCACGTGAATTAGGTATGTCAGGGAGAAAAGTATCACGGGTGCCATGGTGATCTGGAGAACAACTAGCAGAACCAGCACCAATTGCTTCCCCACTTTCCCCCGGTCAACCATGCCTCCTTCCGTACTGCATGCCAACATAAGCACTTCATTAGAAGCAAGTAAGTCGAGACTCGTTAGCGAACATAAATCACCTCACCGCATCATCATGACAAATGCACCATAGTCCCCAACCTTCTTACACGATTTAACTCCGCATTTTGGTGATAATGAGTTCGGTTCGTGCACTCCTGCTTTCCTCGCTGCTAATCGCGGTGAGTCTTTCCCATGTCGCAATCCAGACTCCTGAGGCCCCTACTAAGCAATCAGAGGTAGGTCCAAGGAACAATCCTGTCGATTTCGAAGTTACTGGAATTGAGGTCGGAAACTCAAGCTATTCTCCTAGAGTCTGGGATCAGCCCGACTCCAGTACTCTGGAGTACATGACCAAGGGTGAATCAATCCAAGTCAATGTAACATTCCGTCAAGTCGGAGTCGACCCTTCACCGGTTACTGCAGACGCCAAACTGGAGATTTGGCATCCAATTGGTACAATTATTCAGGAATGGACATTCAACATCACATTGGCAGCCGGTCAGTCTGTTCGGATGCCGTTTATTTGGACTCCCTCTATTGCCCATAGCACACTCAGTGACGATGGGTGGCTAACCGGGGGAGTCACAATAAGGGGCATCGTTGATGCAGGAATCGGAATTGATGGTGACGACTCGAATGACATCCTGGACCGCGATGTCCCTATCGCCTTCTGGTATGACCCTATGGAGAATGGTTTCTGTAACGACGAGGCTGACGAAGGAAAGTACTGTACCAACAACGCAGTTCCCTTCGGAGAACCGACATGGTTCGCTGCAGGATACACCGATGGATACCAACCAGATACAAACAACTTTCCTACGGGAACATGGAGGATGGAGAATCTTTCCAGTGCTACTGGAGATTGGCATTGGAAGGTTTCTGGGGACAATGACAATTATGCTTCCAACCGTTACGACAGACTCAGGTGGGCATGGCAACGCTACAACTCTAATGACGGCTGCTCTGATCAGGTATTCGATGATAGCCATGGTCTTGGCTATGGCGAGCATGATCCGATAGTCTCCTCAATCCATGGAGCAAACCTCTGCCTGGTCAAGGTGAATAGCCCCCTCCTATACTCGATTCAGATTGCAACAGATGCCTGGGGGGTAATGGGTGCTGGCGATACCATCATGCTAGAGACTGACTCCGGTGCAGGAGGCGGAGTTGAGTACCTGAACTACTCTGCACGTAACCTTTCATCATCAGAGGGGGACTGGTCTAGACTAGTTTGGAATGCCACGGGAATGCATCAGAACGAGGGCTTCACGGTTTCCTTCCTGTTCCGCTCCAACTCATCCTTTGCCGATGAGGGAGTACACATCGACTCATTCATTATCTTCGCAATAGAAAGGGGCGATGAGTACACGTTGGATGCCCAATGCAACTTCCCTGACAACTTCGGCGGATCCACAGTATACGACCCAGACTCTGAGGGGGGAAATACGATACTAGTAGAAGCTGCAGATCCAGATCCGCCCTCACTACACTGCCGAATCTTCAACAAGGGCTACATCGACACCACTCTCAGATTCTTTACAGAGGTATCAAACAGCTCATGGATGTCCCAATTTCCTCTAAGGATCGACTCGAATAACTTCAATGACCACGATAATGAGGTCAAGACAAATACCATCAAGGCTAGAACATATACCAATGCATGGTTCAACCTGACGATACCCGATGGAGCTCCGGTACAGAATCTGTTCTGGTACACGTGGATAAATGACGGAATCATGGGTTTCCAAGATACGAAGTACTACGTCGAACTTCCAGTTAGCGTCGAGTCTACCTACAGGATGACTCTGAAGCAGGAGACTCTCGCCAATCCCGCAGCAACGATATTGCCCGGAGGCAAGGCAAACATCACGATGGATTTGAAGAATACGGGAAACCAGTACTCTTCATGGAGCCTCGGTGGAATTTTCTCAGACTCACAACTTTCGACTGACAACCTCAAGTGGTACGAGGTCGGCGGGAGTGAGATTTCAATGATCAACATGACTCCAGTTGAAGAGGCCTCATTGAATGTGGAGGTCACTATTCCGGAGGGGATGGAGCCAGGGACATACGAGTTGACTGTTCTCGCAAATCCCCGTCTCCCCAATACCTATCAAGCAGCATCGAAGATATACATCGAGGTCCCTGTGTACCATGACTTGGCCATCGCGCCGGTGAAGAATGCGATGCTCGCATCCGCTGACGGCCAGATGCGAACAGTCCAGGTCTTCCTATTCAACTATGGTAACACGGAGGATACCTTCGACATCAGGGTGGAGACGGATAACTGGAGGCTTGAAGCAGACATGAGCTCGGATGAAGCCACCCTGGAGGCCAATGGAGGGCAGATCACCCTATCCCTCATCCTTCCGATGCCTGAAGGTGTTGATAACGGAACTTACAGGGTTTCTATTATCGGAACGAGTCAGATGAATCCTAGCTACCAGTCGGTATCCAACTTTTACCTCACCGTCCCAAAAACATACTTGGTGGAGGTCGAGGACAGGGATCTCTCCCAGGAGGTTTTCGCAGCCGGAACAGACCCTAGGACACTCAAGTGGAAGATCTCCAACACGGGTAATGAGGACGACTCATATGAAATAGAACTGGATTTCCCATCCGGTGTTTCCGCCTTTGTGGCCGGGCTATCTAACGGCAGGACTCCGTATATTGCACCTGGAGAGGATTACAACTTGAGTGTAAGCTACTCCTTTGCTGCAGGGGTCGAGGGCCCCAGGATAATCAAACTCAAGGCCACTAGTGTTGAATCTGGAAACAGTGCCGAGGGAGAGGCAAGGTTCGAGGTCGGAACCGTTGGATTCCTCTTGGTACTCCCTCCCTCTTCCCTGTCCAATGCAGCTGAGATTTCTGAACCCGGGGATGACTACGTGATTGTCTTCACTATTCGCAGTGCTCATCCTGAGCTAGAGCAGCAGATCAGGGCAGATGTCGAGTTGGACAACCTCTGGACGGTCTATGATGCGAGAGTCGACGAGGACGATCGGAACTTTGTATTAGCTGCAGGGGAGAGCAGGAACGTCACAATTCACATAGATGTAAGAGAAGAGAACCTGGAGAATCTTGCAGCCAACATCGTCGATTTCAATGTCTCACTTGTCGTAATTAGCGATTTGGATACGACTACAAAGACTACCGAGATTACTCTATTCAAGCCTGACCCTATTCCCGAAGGGACCGATGTCAAGGAGGTCGGATGGCTGGCTGCCAACTTTGCATTTGTAGCGTTAGGGCTCGCGATAATGGGTGCTGTCCTGTTCTCTTCATTCAGAGTTCTGAGGAGTGCTCGCGCCCCCCTGGAAGAGTACTCCTCTCTCGGAGACTACAGCATGACAGTTGAGGGTTGGAGCGGGGAAAAGAATGACCCAAGTCAATTGCCATCAGCAGACGATATAGCTAATTCGATGTACGGCGGATCAAAGGAACTCTTCCAGCAGCCACCACCTCCACCGTCAAATCCGACGGAACGAGAACCCGAGCCCGCTCAGGAAGATGCCGTACCACCAGTCCCAGAGGGCGGACTGCCAGAGGGATGGACAATGGAACAGTGGCAATACTACGGAAAGCAGTGGCTTGAATCTCAGAAGGAATAGTGGTCCGAGACAGGCTCGAAAGTTGATTGGGAGGCCTTATGACCCCCCCTCCGGTGCCTCGGGTGCCGAGATTAGGCGAGTGATTGCATGTATAATGGACAACAACCGATTTTCATTCTGAAAGAGGGAACAACTAGGACTAGCGGAAAGGGCGCACAGAGTAACAATATCGCCGCGGCAAAGGCAGTAGCCGACGCAGTGAGGTCTACACTCGGACCGAAGGGTATGGACAAGATGCTGGTAGACTCAATGGGTGACGTGGTAATCACCAACGATGGAGCTACAATCCTGAAGGAGATGGAAATCGAGCATCCCGCAGCCAAGATGATTATCGAAATCGCAAAGACGCAGGAACAGCATTGCTTCGACGGAACAACTAGTGCCGTTGTGATAGCAGGAGAGCTCCTGAAGAGGAGCGAGGAGTTGGTGGACCAGAATGTCCACCCCACAGTCATCTGCGAAGGTTTCAGACTGGCTTCTGACAAGGCCGTTGAACTAATCGACACGCACGGTTCGGGGGTCAACGAAAAGATGCTAACAGAAGTCGCCAAGACTGCATTGACAGGAAAGAGCACAGGTGCCGTGAAGGAATTCCTCTCGGACATCAGCGTGAAGGCTGTCCTGTCCGTTGCACAGGAGGACGATGACGGAGCTATTGTCGATTTGGATGATATCAAGGTCCAGAAGAAGCAAGGTGGCTCTATCAGAGACAGCAGCCTAGTAGACGGAATCATCCTCGACAAAGAGAGGGTGCACAGCGGTATGCCAAGGAGTGTTGCCAATGCAAAGATTGCACTGGTTAATTCTGCTATCGAAGTGAAGAAGACAGAGGTCGATGCGAAGATTCAGATTACAGACCCAAACATGCTTTCCCAGTTCCTCGATGAGGAGGAGCAGTTCCTGAAGTCCCTAGTTGACAAGATTGTCGAAAGTGGGGCTAATGCGGTAATTTGTCAGAAAGGAATCGATGATTTGGCACAGCATTACATGGCTAAGTCGGGAATATTCGCGATTAGAAGGGCGAAGAAGAGCGATATGGAGGCCCTGTCAAAGGCCACAGGAGGCAGGATAGTGAACAACCTAGATGATCTATCCCAAGCCGATCTCGGTACAGCCTCCAAGGTAGAGGAGAGGAAGATTGGGGATTCTGACATGGTGTTCGTTGAGGGCTGTCCTCAGGCAAAGAGCGTCTCCGTACTCCTGAGAGGGGGAACCGAGCACGTCGTCGATGAGGTTAAGCGCGCCTTCGAGGATGCTATCGGAGTGGTCGCAGTAGCCCACGAGGATGGTGCAGTACTAACCGGAGGGGGATCGGTGATAGCTGCACTCAGTAGAGACCTCCGATTGTTCGCGGAGTCTACCGGCGGAAGAGAGCAGATGGCGATCGAGGCATTCTCCAGTGCCCTGGAAGTAATTCCAAGGACTCTGGCCGAGAACGCTGGACTAGATCCAGTGAACACGATTATCGATTTGAGGAAGGCACATTCGGAGGGCAAGTCAACCCATGGGGTGAATGTCTACAAAGGTGGGGTGGTCGACATGGCCAAGGCCAAGGTCTTCGAACCCAGCCGTGTTGTTGAGCAGGCTATTCAGAGTGCCTCCGAGACGGCCGTAATGATTCTGAGGATAGACGATGTGATCTCTAGCAAGGGAGCCGGACCAATGCCAGAAGACTTCGATGGAATGGATATGTGACGGTGCCCTTTTCACCATTGATTGCATGTTTTCAGAAGCACATATTCAATAATCTGATTAGTGTCCACGTATCACCAGCCAAGGTTGGATAGGTGATATTTTGTCGGCCCCCCCTCTCCTGATATTGTTCGGTTCTGAGTCAGGTAACTCAGAAGACTTGGCTACCATTGCGGAGAAGCAGGCTAAATCTCTTGGGATTTCTCCATCGGTAAAGGGCATGGATGAGATAGAAATCGGGGATCTTGCCTCGGCTCAAAATGTCCTGATTTTCTGTAGTACATGGGGGGAGGGGGAGATGCCAGACAATGCAATCGACCTTTGGGAAGCCGCGAGTGGGGACTCAATCCCTTCTTTGGCAGGGTGCAACTTCGCAGTCTGTGCCCTCGGTGACACTAGCTACGAATTCTTCTGCCAGTCCGGCAAGGACTGGGACGGATGGTTCGAGAAGCAGGGAGCGACCAGATTGATCGATAGGGTCGACTGTGATGTCGAATACGACGATCCAGCCGCAGAATTTACCACGAATGCTCTAACGCTCATAGCATCCACTGGAACAGGGGATGATACTGCAACTGAGGAGTCGCCAGGAGAATCAGACGCGATCTCCGACACCGTAGAATCTGAGGATTCTGATGAGGTGGCGGCAAGTGGGGATATCGACGGACTCGTCTCATCCGGAGACCGATCGTTGGTCTTACTCTTTGGCTCTCAATCAGGAAACTCCGAAAGCCTAGTCTCCAAGATTTCTAAGGATGCAAAGGCATACGGACTGGAAGGAGAAATTCACGATATGGATGGCTTTGACTTCAACTCGCTCTCCGACAAGAGGCGAGTTCTGATAGTCTGCTCAACCTGGGGCGAGGGAGAGATGCCAGACAATGCCGAGGATCTCTGGCAGTTTGCAGTCTCCGATGCTGCATCCAAACTCGAAGGAGTTCACTTCGCAATCTGTGCTCTTGGGGATACCAGCTACGAATTCTTTTGCCAGTCGGGCAAGGACTGGGACGGACGCTTCGAGGAACTAGGGGCAACTAGAATTATCGAAAGATTGGACTGCGACGTTGACTATGACGCCCCTGCAGCGGAATGGCTCCTAGAAGCACTCCCGGCCCTTGCTGCCGTAGATAGCACCGGTCACTTCCATGAGGAAATGGTTGATTCGATCAAGATGTACGCAAGTGGAACCTCAGTCGGAGCCGAGGGGGAGGATGGCTTCACAATCCCAGAAATTAGATCAGAACCGATCCAAGTCGAAGCCTCAATTTTCCGCTATGATCCTACTACTTCTACACATGGCGTCGATACATGGGTGTGCTCATTGCCTGGCCACCTCTCGGTGCTCGATGTACTCAGGACCCTGAAGTCTACTCAGGATGGCACTCTGACATTCCGTGACGGCTCCATAGATGATCCCAACACTGCAATATCGGTCAATGGGAGGCTGATTCTACCAGGAAGATGCCGCCTCGATGCGATTGTGCCAATTAGGGGAGGCGCACTTTCCCTAAGGGTCGAACCACTACCTGGATTTGAAGTCATCAGGGATCTTGCAATAGACCCGTGGTCTCTTGAGAGAAGAAGGGAGGAAAGCAATCCTTGGATGGTCGCTGCTACCAGGGAAGGATCCCACACCCCTCAGGGCGTAATGGGGACCATGGACCCCTCGGAAGCCTCAAGAATCCACTCGATGAGGGACTTCTGTAGTCAAAATATCCTTCACTCCAGTTCCGATGCCGTACCTCATGCAAACGGGTATCTTGGACCTGCGGTCATAGCGTCATCCTGGTCCAGAAGAAAAGATCCCAGGACTTCTCCTTCTAAGGTGGCGGATATCGATAAACTACTAGCATCCCCCAACGGCATCAAAGCCGAGACCGACTTAGCTCCAATCAAGCGTCAGCCCTCAGTTCCAACATCAATATCCGACTCACTCCTGGAAGCGAAGAACTCCGTCCTAACAGGAGAAGGATTCAACGGGAAGCATGGCAAGCATGTGTGGTGGTACACATGGACAGTGAAGAGCAGTGGAATGGTCAATGATACCGTGATATATCGTCAAGCAATGGGGCCATTTGCTCTTCTGGGAAATCTGTTTTCCGGAGTAACTGCGCGAATGGTGCTTGGATTCACCAGAACCGGTGGCAATATGTTCAACGGTATGCTTGGGATGGTGGCCCCACCTGCGGGAATAGGGAAGATGCCGAAACAATTCAACTCATCAATAGACAACCACCACGAGGTAGTTGCGATATTCAATGAGATGGATGGCAGGTTCTGATGGCACTGAAGTATGCATACCACCCCGGAAACATAGCCCACAGCAGCGCCACTGAAGTCGCCCAGACAATGGAACCCACCGCCCGCTCTCTAGGGATCGAACTATTCCCAATGAGGGGGGCAACGAGTTGTGGCGCAGGGATAATCAGGCAGGCTAATGATATTCTTCAAGTCACGCTCAATGCACGTAACTTCGCTATAGCGGAATCAATGGGGATGGACATCATGACCCCTTGTGCAGCCACGGCGGGGAACCTCAATGAGGATCTATCTAGGCTGAAGGCAGACTCACTACTTCTGGAAAAGACCAACGAGGTACTGGAGCGAACTACAGGACTCACGATGACCGGTAATGTGGGTGTTCACCATCTACTCCATGTCATCGTGGACGAGATCGGATTGGACAATGTCGGGGAGAAATTACGCAACCCAATCGACTTCCCAATCGCGGGATTCTACGGGCCGAACATGCAGCAGGAGGGAGCATGCGGCGAAGACGATGTTTTCGACCCCCAATACCTTGAGATGCTAATCAAAACACTGGGGGGGAATCCGATTCTGTGGGAGAGCAGGACGCAAAGCGTTGGCGTCCCGGGGCTTTTCTCGGAAGAGGCCACAGTCCTGCGCCAGATTGCATCCACTATCGAAGATGCGAAGTCTGAGGGAGCGGTGATGATAGTCAGCGCCTGTACTCTTTCTCATACCGCACTCGATATTTACCAGGGCAAGGCAGGGAGGGTGACTGGTATTTCCACAAACATCCCAGTAATTCACTTGACCGAGATGCTCGCATTCGCAATGGGCCACTACAACAGCCGCCTAGCCCAACTCCGAACGAGGATAGCCGTAATCGGGGACTAGAACTGGTCTAGTCCAGTCTGACCTGATGGTCTGAAGTTCTCCGGGGGGAGGTCAGCCTTGGAAGTCCCGCTCGGATCCTTGGCAGGAGTTGTGTCTGACCCAGAAAGTACACTTCTGTGACGTTCTCTTGTTTCGAGCACGAATTCGGCCGCCGTACAAACTTCCCCTTCGGATGATACTGAGAACCTATCGAGGTTCGACAGATCCTTGTGGGGACTTCCAGGAAGTCCTCTGGACACTCTCCTAGCGGCCTTGTGCATGAACTCCTCCTTCCTTTTGGCAGAGTCCTTGGCCCACTCGTCTCTTGTTCCCTCTGCAACAAGCACGACAACCTCTCCTTGCCTTCTTCTACCAGTCCTCCCCCTCCTTTGTATGGTCCTAATTTCGCTGGATACCGGTTCGTAGAATATGACTAGGTCAGCGCTGGGGATATCCAAGCCCTCCTCTCCCACTGAAGTAGCGACAAGGACGTTGGCCCCACCCTCCCTGAATTCGGAGAGTCTGGATATCTGCTGCTTCGCAGTTAGCCCCCCGGAACCTGATCTACTCGACTGTCCGATGAACTGAATCGCCTTTATGCCCTCAAGATCAGAAAGCGCCCCCTCCAGAGCTTCCACTGTGTCCCTATAGTTAGCGAACACAATGACCCTTGACTCCATGTCTCTCCTAACCCTCTCCCTGACCAGTCTCCTCACCGCTCCGACCTTGGAATGGATCTCAACCATATCTTTGAGCCTGGAAGAAAGGCCCCTAACTCTCACATCCCTGAGGAATTCTCTGGAAGACTTGCTCTTTTCCTCCTCTTCCTCCATCCTCGAGAGAAAATGCCTAGATGCACCGATACCTTGGCAGAGGAGGTGATTTATCAGATGGTGCAGCCTCATTGCAGTGGCGATCTGTGAAGAAGATCTGAAACCACTGGTATCGCCCCTAGTGATGGCTGCCTGGGCCCGTTCCATTGCGTTGGATAGGCCTGCTTGATTGATAGCACCAGGCATCACGTACCTACCATTCCTACGTTCCCTGTCCACTATCCCCTCTTGCCAAATCCTGAAAGGCTCTGCGAGCTCTATGATTTCGCTGGGTACCTCCACCACTACTTCCTCAACATCCAACTCAGAAAGGAACTCTGCCACTGCCGGGTCTTCCTTCGTCCTCATGTGGATCTTCTGAATCCCCAGTCTACTGCATATCTCCTGAACCTGCTCCCTTCTAGAGCCAGGGCTTGCAGTAGTTGCTAGAATCAGTGGCTCTTTAGACTGAGAGATGTACATCTCTGCAACCTCGGCCATTGCGTGTTCTCCCGTGCAATGATGGGCTTCATCGACAACAAGTAAGCTGCAATCTGAGAGAGAAAGAACCCCTTGCCTTACATCATTTCTGACTACTTGTGGTGTTGCGAAAACCAGTCTCGAACCCTTCCATAGCTCTGGCCTCTTGGACGCCGTTTGCTGCCCACTAAGCGAAATCGGCTTCAATTCGGAAACATTTGAAAGAACAGGGATTGCATTTTCCAGATGCTGATTCGATAGAGCTACGGTCGGCGCAATAACCAAGGCCCAACCCCCAGTTCTTTCCAATCTCTCGACAATAGACATCCATGCCACAGCGGTCTTCCCCGCAGCAGTAGGCAGTATCAGCAGCATCGATCCAGCCAAGGCATCATCTACGGCCTGGAGTTGGTATGCCCTAGCCTGAATTGTTTCTGAGACCAATCCAGGATGGGCAACATATGAGGGCACGGACAGGGACCTCTGAAGTCAGGGTTCAAAATCGTTGCATTGGCACTTTTCATATTCGCTACTCCATGGGAGTGTGCTTTTGGCATCCCGATTCGTTCAAATAGGGTATGTTTGTCGCAAGGCCGCTCACTACGTGAGGTACCAGACACCAAAGGGCTCTGATTAGCATCCCGCAAACCACGTCCGCATTCGCGGATTTGGCTCGGTGTCACGGTGCCTCCATGACGTAGTAGGCCCGGCATTGGCCGCTTGCGGCCAATTTCGGAATACAGGAGGAAATGCAATGGCAGACCGATCCAAACCCCGCCGTGGTAGCATGGGCTATGGCCCTAGAAAGCGTGCAATCCGTCAATTCGCTAGAATCACATCTTGGCCAGAGACAGAATCATCTGAGGTCAGAGTACAGGGATTCGCAGGCTGGAAGGCAGGAATGACGCACATACTGATGAGGGACACAAATCCGAAGTCGACCTCCGCAGGCCAGGAAGTAAGGAAGGCAGTAACCGTAGTCGAGACCCCTCCGATGAATGTTCTAGCAGTAAGGGGGTACAAGATGACCCCATACGGAAAGCAGACAGCAGGGGAAGTTTGGACCGATATTTCCGAAGACTCCCCTACCAACCTAGTCCCACGACTGGCAAACCAGACCCGCGGGGAAAGGGATGTTGAGGAGGGAAGGAAGCCAGCAACTCGTGGCGGAAGAATCCCAAAGAGGCCGTCCCAGCCATCGGACGAAGCGTTGAACTCCCTTAGAGAACAGGAATTAACAGAGGTTCGTTTGATAGTTTGTACTCAACCCGACTTAGTTCGCAGCATTCCTACGAAGACTCCGGAGATTATGGAGATCGGATTAACAGGCGGCGACATAGATGCAAAACTCGACTGGGCAATGGACCGACTCGGGGGCCAAGTCGGTCTCGAAGATGTTTACAAAGCTGGACAGGAGATTGATGTCGTCGGAGTCACCAAGGGCAAGGGTTGGCAGGGGTCGATCAAGAGATTCGGCCTTAAGCTACTTAGCCACAAGAACAGCAAGAGGAGGCGTCAGGGAGGAAACATGGGCGACTTCGGCACTGGGTACGTCAGAAAGACGATCAGACAGGCCGGGCAAGTAGGATATCACAAGAGGACGGAGTTGAATAAGAAGATCTTGAGGATTTCAAATCCCGAGGAATCAGAAATTACTCCAGCCGGTGGTTTCCTGAACTACGGTGAAGTCCTGAACCCATACATGATAATTCAAGGCAGCCTTCCGGGACCTGCAAAGAGACTTCTGAGATTCAGGGATCCAACTCGTCCAAGGAAT
>QQSB01000046.1 GCA_003602515.1 Candidatus Poseidoniales archaeon
GAGCAGGACGACTCGCCACCGCCACCTCCGCCCGGATTCGTAGACGACTTTTCTTCTATCGATTCATTGGCCGATTCGCTATCATTATTGGAAGAAGATTTCAACGAAGAGGGAGGCATTAATGATGCAGAGAAAACCCATACTCTCCGAGATCCAGACCAATCTGAACAATTAACATGGCCCGATGAGGGTAAGCAAGAATCGATAGACACCTCGGAAATGGCACAAGCAATCAATGCCTTCGGACTAGTGAAAGAATCAGAATTCGATCAACAAGACCCTGTTAATCAATCTAAACCATCGCCGTTCCTCAGGACTTCATCCGAAGTCGACTCAATACCGGGGGACAAACTTCATGCAACTCTAAGTGAAACTGAGACCTCAGTGCTGAATCCCGATGGGACGATTAGAAAGCAGCTAATTGAAGGAGAGTTGATACTCAGGAACTCGAGTAAGAAGCATCGTGCATGGGATATTGAGGTTCATCTGGAATCCATAGAATCGACTGATTTCGGAGAGAAGGTCTCTTCTGTAAAGGAACTCGACCCAAAAGAGGAGACAGCAATCCCCTATACCGCTTCTGGAACACGTATGCTCGTCCTGAAAGAATCCATAGACACGGACAGTTCACGTAATGAAGAATCCAGTCTGTCACTGGTTTACTCAAATTCTCCCCAGGAAGTTGATATTCATATCGAGATAGAGAATGTTTCACCTTCCCCGTTGTATGATGTAGAGGTAAAGAGGACCATCCCGGAATCCTTCATTCTTCCAGATGACAGTATTTACAGTGTAGAAAAGGACTCTGTTGTATGGGATATAGGTAGGATGAATGTCGGGGAAAAAAGGAACCTGTCAATTTCAGCCAAGATAAATACCGAATCAATTGAGAAAATCAACGCAGGAGTGACATCAGCTACCTATTCCTCCGAAGCGACCGTTTCAAGAGCCCGATTCGACAGGGTTAGCGGATCGGGACGACAGTTCTCTTATGTGAATGCTGAAGAAGATGACAGGCCCGGTGTTTGGCATTGTACCTGCGTTTTTGAAAACAAGTCTTCCTTCGTCGTCTCTCTTTCTGGGGCTACAGTCAGACTCGTAGGGAGGGATGAACCGATTCTCGATGTTTCAGATATCAGGCAAGATGTCCCTCCCGAGGGAAAATGGGATTCAATGGTTAAACGCGTGGAATCTGATGATCAACCAAGTTTCACTCAAGAGATTAGGTTCTCAATTCTCCCTAGGGTCTCCGTTCAGTCTTCTGGGACAATTGAATTGAAGGAGCAGCAACTAACTGTCTTGGATGCCATTCTTCAGAAGAGATTCGATAAGTCTAGGATAAAGTCTTACATTTCATCCAATATTGAAACAGTAATTACTCTCGAGAATAATGGGACCTCTGAGATAAATGTCCTCCGCGTTCTTGACGATATTCCTGGAATTTTTGAAACTCCGTCTGTTGACGATATTTCAATAGAGATTGAGGGGACAGAACTCAATGGAGAACAATATCGAATAGACGTAGTGAATGGAACCCAACTAGAGGACAAGCACGTATCCCCGGATGGAGATGGCCATAGTCTTAGAATGACGATAGGAACCTCTGCACCTCTTGGACTTCAGCCCGGGAAAGCAGTGGTAATTCGATACCCGCTGACTGCACCCGATCCATCTCCAAGGAATCAATTACTGGTCGCCCCAATCAAAGTCGATTTCAGTTCCGAGAGGTTTGGTCCAGTTGCAACTAGGATGGTCGAGAAGCCACCTATGATCTCCGTAGTGCACAAGAGAAGGAATATCAGCACAGGGAAGGAAGTTTTCCCGGGAGGAAAGCCCGGGCAATATGAGATAATGCTAATGTTTCACAATAGCTCCGATAGCGCTCTCGATGATCTAGCACTTCACGACATTGTCCCAGGGACATTCACAATTGAGGAATCAATTGTGAGATCCGACAAGGAAGGAGAAAGAGAAGCATCGATCACAAAGGAGTCTGCTCGAGATGGAACTCAGGTTACATGGGCAATCGGCAGGATCCTACAAGGGGAGAGGATAGAAGTCCTGTACACCATACAAGGAGACCCAGAGGCAGAGTACAAGGTTTCTGATGCTCAGGACTTCCATGGCGCGACATTTGGTGAAGAGGTTGATGAAGAACCAAATGTCCCTCAGTGGCTGGATAAAGATATAGAAAATACAACGATCCCTTCGCAGGAAATAATCGAGGAAAATCCCGAAGAAATAGAGCAGTTAACGGTTATCGAACCATTACAAGAAGACGTAGAGGACAAAGAGGAAGATGGCCTAGAAAATGACAAGCAAGAAATCGTGAAATTGGATGAAGAGGGAGATGAAGGCAACCCACGCCTATGTCCCGCTTGTGGCTTCCAAGTCGACATTGGATCTTCGATATGCGTAGTCTGCGGAAACACCCTTTCCTGAGGGCGATTTATTCGCCCTTATCTACCGAAGTGTTATTCTCGTCCCTTTGTGCCGAGGTATCATGGCTCCAGCGGAGGCAGGAGGTGATGCCCAGGCCGATGCTATGGCATCGATGATGCTGCCCATGATGGTACTACTTGGGATGATGGTAATGCTGATGTTCTATCCCGGCCTGAGGGTCGGCCTCTCAGATGCAGCAGGATCCGTACTAGAACCAATGCTGCCCTTCCATCAGACATATTTCGTCCCTACGGTCTTCATTGTTGGATCATCCATTATGGTAGTAAACACGATCATTCGTTCCTTCTTCATGGATCCTCTACAACAAGCCCACTTCTCCCATAGAAGCAGGCAAATCGGTAAGCAGTTGAGGGAGGCTAGGATGGCGAGAGATACTGCAATGGCAGACAAGATGCAGACCATCCAGATGGAAATGATGCCTGAGCAGATGAAGATGCAATCTTCAATGATGAAACCCATGGTCTTCACCATGGTCTTCATTATTGCAATATTTAGCTGGATGGCTAGCTCTGTTGAGTCTTTCAGAGTCGGATTTGTGAGTCTGCCTTGGGATCCAATGTGGAGTTTTAATGCTAGAGTGCTGTGGATATTTCCTGCTTGGATAGCCGCTTATATCGCAATGAGTGCCCCTCTAGGGAGAATTATCGATCGGCACATCAAGCTAGTTCGTTACTCTAGGCACCCCCTAGTTTTATCTGGCGACTCAATTCCAGAGCCTCTTCTGTATATGCTGGATGATGTCAAGAGTACTTCGAGCGCATCTTCGACTGTGAGGAGGTCCCAGAGAAGGGCAGGTCCGAGAAAAACCGGAATCCAATCCAAGAATAATCCGCAAAGTCGATCCGGGAACAAACATGCAGCCCCTCCGAGAGAGGGAGTAACTTGCAACATTTGCAAATCGGATTTGATTTCAAGGACTCCAAAAGGGCTCCTTAGGTGCGATGTGTGCAGAAGCGAGTGGAGATGAGACTTTGCTCAAGGTCACGATCAGCGGTCCTCCTGGTAGTGGGACTTCGACACTAGTGTCGAGAATAGCATCTTCTCGCGGTTGGTCATCATTGAATGGTGGGGATGTTTTCAGAGAGGAGGCCAGGACTAGGGGCCTAACGGTGGAGCAATTGAGTTCTGATGCCAAGGAAGACCTAGATGTTGATAGATCATTGGACTCACTCCTTCAGCAGAGGATGTCATCTCACGACTCACCTGAAATCATAGAGAGTCGACTTAGTGGTTGGTGGGCACATAAGAACAGTCTCAATTGCCTAAGGGTGTGGGTCAATGTCTCAGAGCAAGAAAGGGCAAAAAGGATTCAGAAGAGGGAGGGAGGGGACTTTGATGATTGCTTGAGGAAGTCACAAAATAGGCAGAGAGACGACATGGAGAGGTACTCTATCCTGTATGGCATCAATCTAGATGACATGTCTCCATACAATCTGGTTGTCGACGCCGATGAAATGGATGAGTTGGAAGTATTTCAGGCAGTTGACTCTGAACTTGGTTGGTGATCCAATGAAGGGACAAGGAGACTGGATAGTGGATGATTCTGCGAAAACAAATCAAGCATTTGGGTGCTTGCCCAATGATCGACCACTGGAAGAACTACTGGAATGCGGGATTATTCTGGTCGACAAGCCGTCTGGGCCATCCAGCCACCAACTAGCGGCATGGGCTCGCTCAATGCTGGGGATAAATAGGATCGGGCATGGCGGAACGCTGGATCCATTCGCAACAGGTCTTCTGACACTATTGTGCGGCAGGTCAACAAAGGTCACCGGAGAACTGTTGAAGAAACCCAAGAGATATGTCGCAGTAATCAGATTCAGGCGACCCTTCGAGAGTGAAGAATTGCACGAACTAGTCTCGCAGATGCAGGGAGAGATATACAACGTCCCTCCAAAGGAGTCAGCAGTGAAGGTTCAGGTCAGGACTAGGGAGTTGACAAAGTCAGAATTGACTCAGACAGAAGAAGGTGACAGAGTCCATCTCCTCTCTATCGATTGCGAAGCCGGTACCTACATCAGAACACTGATTCGAGACTTGGGACTGCTATCGAACAACGAGTGTGAATTGCTGGAACTTCATCGCTCCAGTAGTGGCTCCCTTAGAGACCAAATGGCATGCACCATGCAACAACTTGCCGATGCCGTATTCCTTTGGAAGGAACACGATGATACCAAGGGGATATTACGACTTCTTTCACCAGTGGAGGAGATACTCGATGACATCCCCAAAATTATCATCAAGGACGGAGCAGTAGCCGCCCTTTCACACGGTGCCCCCCTTGCTAGGCCAGGGATAGTTTCGATTCCTAAGGGATTGCCTACTGGGACAACCGTCCTCCTCTCTAGCCTCAAGGGCGAGGCAGTGGCCATTGCAGAGCTATCCGTTGACTCAGATGAAATACCAGGGATGAAGAATGGCCAAGTAGCCACTCCAAGGACCGTAATAATGCAACCCGGAACCTATCCACAGACTTGGTCGAAGGAGTAGATTCCGCTAAGCGGACTCATGCTCTTCGTATACCCACTCGTCCGTTTCCAGCCTTATTTTCAATACCATCATTTTCACACACACCACCGCCTTTGCAGCCTAAGCCACTAGTGCGGTAGTTTGTTTTCGCCTTCATTCACGGTATAATGATTCCCTAATCTGTTTTGATTATCGGCCAAACGTCGGCCAATTCCCGCTGAAAGCCAGCTATTTTCTTCGTTCGAATTCCTTCCTCAGTGTCTTCGGCCCCAATTGAAATGCGGCAAGTGAAATCGCAACAATCAGTAGTGAAATTATGGCTATAGTAGAACTTCCACCACCACTTCCAGTGCCACCACTGGGGGTTTCTACTGATATTTCAGTCCCCAGAAGGTTATTCCCCTCTATCTTTTCATCGATTGTGTTGGTCCCATCGACCTCCATCAAGAAAGACACAACTCCCGAAGTTTCCATCAATTGGAAATCACAAATCGCCATTTTTAGATCCCCTGGTCCCAATTCAGCAATCGTCCCGGTCCCAATCAGTATGCCATCAATCCGGCAGTAGAAGGTGACATTCTCAGCCGCTCCTCTGCCCTGATTGCGGATGAATCCAATTAATTCAATTACATCTCCTTCAGATAGTGTCTGAGACTCTTCGCCCCCGGTCCTAATCTCCAACGACTCGACCAGTAAATCTGGCTTTGAGGTGACGAAGATTGTGATTTCTCTAGAGACTTCAGATGCCCCGTCACTAACTGAGATTGTTAGGACATGCTCGCCTACTTCCACCGGTTCGACCAATATTGTCCCATTCTCTTCAATTGTTGCCCAGGACCTACTTGTGGTTACGGCAAGTGGTGATGAATCCGGATCGAAGAAATCTGGTATTATCTCGTAAGACTCGCCTAACTCGATGTAGAGATAACCCGGAAGATGAACAATCTCTGGCGGATCATTTACAGGATTAATCTCGACAGCAAATGTCCCTACCCAAGAGTTGCCCGACTCATCGTAAACAGTGACGACAACGTCTACAGAGCCGCTCGCTTCATCTTCTGGCTCTATGATCAACAAGCCACCAGAACCTGACGCCTTTAGCAACCCCACATCCGAACTCAATGCACTTACGGTCAAGTCCTGAGGGTCGGTAATGTCATCTGAGCAGATAGGCGGCAATGTGATTATTTCTCCACCACCATCCTCGATGAGGGTAATATCTCCAATTTCCTCACATGATGGGTCCCTATCCCATTCTGTCGAGAATCCTCCAGAGATGGACATAGAACCTATGTGGACAACGGTACTCTCGGCGGTCCCATTGGATGACCACTGGAATCTCGCACCCACTCCTATCTCTAGGGTGCCACCTTCCTCTGGCAGGGCATGTCCAATTGGGATGGAAATTACGAACTCTCCTGCATTCATTTCCTCCGTATGGGCTAGTAAATCACCTACTGCGAATTTGATGTAACTAGATTCACCGGAGAGTCCAGATAAACCTCCGGAAACCCGTCCAGTGATGGTTAGATGAGGGTCATTGATGTCCACTCTTGCACCATGGATGCAACCATCTTGCAATTCTATTCGGAAATTTTGTCCATGGTCTGGATGTTCTATCTGCTCCCCTGAGTTAATCGGGACATATTCTTCACCGATTTCGTCCGACGAGGCCATAATCGTGAAGTTCCCCGTCCCGGAAACATGTATCCTCCCTAGCTGTTGGCCCGGTGGGGGGCTCACATTGAACTCCCAAACGCCATTGCCAGGCCCTTCTCGGATTAGCCCGCATGTACTATGGGAAAGGCCATTGGATTCTCCCTCGTAAGTACTGATATCAATCACTGGTACCCCGTTAAGAACGGTCGAATGCTCAGCTCGCGCATTTTCGAATGAGAACCATGGTTGATGGAATTTCACCCTTAGTCCGACAGCATCAACTCTCACTTCCGAGTCATCAGCACCTTGGTTGTCCGAAACGTAGTCGACTTTGAATTGTGTCTGTTCTAGTTTCGACCAGTCCCAGTCAATCTCGTCATCCAAATTCACAACAAGTGGGTTACTCATTCTGTCAATAGCACCCAGTGTTCTTGCAAATGTAGCAATAAGAATATCAGATCCGTGATTCTGCATGACTACGTTCACCTCATCACTGGGGAGGGAATCGGGAATTGAGAAGTGTAGGATCAGGGAGACATTTTCGATTTCCATGGAATGTAGGCCAGAGAAACTGTATCCTCCCATAGTAATGTCCGGCCCCTTTGACCATGAGTAGAAACCATCCGGTTCTCCGAAAGTAGCATTACATTCCGAACAACCATTACTGGCCCAAGACGTGAGTTCATCGAAGTTGTCCGGCCTGGAGTGTGTGAAGGACATCTCTCCGTCAGCGATCATCCCAATCGTGTATTCGGCTTGATCCGATGAGAATCCAGTCGAACTGCTGAAAGACCACTCCGAACTGCTCTGGAAACTTCCTGCCTCGAGAATTTCCACACTCTCGGAAGAGATAACCGTGTCACCAGAAACTATCGGCGATGCAAGTGCAAATATCATCATGGCCAGAACGGCCGAACCAACACTCCAATGCCCCATTGCTACCAACGAACGCCCCCTCTGCTTCAAGGCGTTGGTTCTCGGCTCATCCGGATATTTGCATAACTGTTGAAATACGGGTCGATACACGCCTAACTTACTACTGGCTGTGATGGTGTAGCGGTTAGCACGGTGGGTTGTGGTCCCGCCGGCCCGGGTTCGAGTCCCGGTCACGGCCCCAG
>QQSB01000047.1 GCA_003602515.1 Candidatus Poseidoniales archaeon
TCTTCTGTCTCTCCTCGATTGTTTACAACAACATTGAATCCCGTCTCTCCAACACCGCCTTCGGTTTCGAAGCCCCTGACAAGTATAGAATAAGTCCCAGTCGGAGGAGCATCATCCCATGTAATGGACCTACTCCCCGATTTCGGGTCGAAACCAGACATGTCGAAGACTCCACCCCCCACTCCTTCGGGACTGAAGAATGACACCTGGTCGCCGCTTGAATCGACTACGGATAGTCCTAAGTCAGCACCCCCCTCCCAGCTGAGGTTTACCGAGACACCATCTTGAACCGTGCCAATCCTCCTGCGGAGAGTATCCACGTCTCTAGCTTCAGTGAAGTCCTGCTCGGCCTCCTCTTCCTTTGGCAATTCCAGTTCTGGGACCTCCCCATCGGGCCCAGCAATAGCGAACTTCGCAACAAACTGCAAGTCATTACTCTTCAACAACGAACCTTCGTAGAAGCGCTTGCTTTCTCCAATCGTCAGGCTGACTGTGAAATCAGTGGAATTCTTTCTATGGATTCTTGATAGGAAGGGAACCCATGAGAAGATTCCTCTGGTGTGTATTTTGTAGTGCCTCACTCCAACTCTGTATACTCCCGGAGGAGGGGTTTTCGTCCAAACAATATTCTCAACAGGGGACTTTGATGTCGGTTTGAAGTTCATGTCCACATCTAACTCCCCCCCACAACCGGAAGTCCTGTTGTCATGGTAGATGTGCTCTCCCGAGGGAGTGATTACGTGCAGGTCTAGATCATTCCAGTTATCCCACATAAGACTGATTTGTACAGACCCTCTCTTGGCACCTTCTCTTTCCAGCCTCTTCTCAAGAGCAGTTGCGCCTTTGGTCGAAATTTCAGCCTCTTGTACACCAGGTCCGATAGCCTCAGACCCCTCACCCAGGGAGCCCGCAACCGTGGGACTCCCGGATCTGTCTCTTCCCCTAGCCCTGCTTCTTCTCGAAACCGCACCTGCTAGTATCTCATCGGGGACGTTCCTCCTTGTCGATGGAAGGATGGTCCTCCTCGACTGAGAACGCATTATTCTGAATAAGCCGTTGAAAGTGGCTAGCAGAATAAGCACGATGATAATGATGGATACAGCGTCCGCCACGCTACTGAACGTGTGCAGTGTCTTTTCATAACATCGGTCGTAACCCTTTGTCAACCACGGCGATAACAATTTTCCTCCGGTTGTTTCATAATGATGGTTAGTCTCCTCTACGAGGAGGGGAGCGGAAGCGATGGGAAGACAAGACATCTCAAACGTTGCATCTTACTCTGAAAGAGTCACAGATAGTGCTAGCAAGGCCACGATTCTAGTCGCCTTGCTCTTCCTGTGCCCATTGTTGGCAGGCATCCCCACATCGCCAGACGACGACGTCGCGATGATGACCTCCGGGCGCTCCCTGGATCCTGACGTAGCCGTAACCGATCTCCACGTAACAACACCCTCAGTCCTCGTCTCTGGTGTTCCTACCCTCGCACCTGAGAACCATATTATCAGGGTAGGAATCCTGAACATAGGCGGTTCAGTAGCAGAGGGGAACGTCACTCTGAAGATCGACGGGGTTTTAGTCGACAACAGAACTGTGACCCTCAATCCCGGAGCCGGAGCGAATCATCTGCTCTACTGGGACGCCTCCTCCGTGATAGGCTCTGGAATACAGATCACAGCCTCTTGGGAGGTCTCCTCCTCCTCTTCCGACTCGAACTCGAGCAATGATGTGTTGTCCCTAAGCAATGTAAACGTAGTTGCTGTGGAAGATGCCACCGACATTTCTGACTCTCTTCCAGCAGACGGCTCATCACTAGCCAGAGCCATGTGGGTGGGAGCAATTACGGCAGTAAATACGGGGAACCAGCCCGTAGATGTTACAGCACAACTAACCTTGACTCCCTCTCTGGGAGGATCTAGCGTTTCCCTAACGTCTTCCACCGAGCAACTATTGCCCGGAAGCCTAGCAAGCCCACCCACCCCGCAGAACATCACCATATCCTTCGATGGCTCTAACCTAGAAGGGGACTATACATTGGGAGGAAGTCTGCTTGTCGCCGGGGCCTCTCAGCAAACAGTAACCATCGAATCAAGGATAGTGAACTTCGTGGCTCTGAGGGCTTCTCTGCTTCCAGCCAACAACAGAAACGTCGACCCAGGATCCCAGACAGTCCTGAACTTCATCCTGCAGAACTCCGGTACGGTCAGCGATGACTTCGAGGTCCTCCAGTCGAATAATTCGGCACCAACCAACTACTGGGTCAACGCCTCTGATACAATCTACCCTGCATCCTCCCCTCTAACCGTAGCGGCTGGGGATACTGAGGCGATCCAAATCAACGTCGATGTCCCATCTGATGCCGCCAACGGAGATTTAGTATTGGTCACAGTATCAATCCAAAGCCAAACCGCGGGTTATGTCTTGGAGGCTACCACCATGGTGATGGCTGGGGGGACCTACTCGTCAGAGATATTCCAGAACCACAGCCACCAAATGGGCGCTAACTACGCAAACCTAACCCCGGGAATCGACAGGACTCTGGAGTACACGCTAGTAAACACCGGAACTGCCCCTGCTCAGTACCAGATTGACGTCGGAGCAACAGAGGCAATCCCGTTCTGGAACATTCACTCCCCAGTGACAATCACCGACGTCCTGCTGCCTAACGAGACCCGCGCAATTCCAGTCACGATATCGACTCCACATCTGGAGATGCCACTGAACCCGTCTTGGAAGGTATCATCGATTGAACAGGTTGACCTCATTATTCAGGCGATACCCATGGAGGGAGGGGTCCCATCTACGAATCAGACTACTCTTCTGATCGACAGCATCGTCGAGTTGGAAATCTCCGTGACAGGGGGCGCCAATGACATCACCGTGAACGATATCATAGGGGGGAACTCCAATCGCTGGATTGACTTCGAGGTCACTATCGTGCACAACCTCGGTTCCAACGACACCCTGGCCCAAGTCTCCCTGTCCCCATCCGTAGGAAACGGTATGACATTCCAGCAGGACACCCCACTGGGTGGTTCCAGTGCCGCCGAACTAACGCGGTGGACCGCGTCGGCGGCACCCTCCGTAATGGAATTGGAGCCAGGGGAGATAGGACGCGGGATGGTCGCACTCGCGTTCAACCCGAACCCGGTAGATTTCCCATACCCCTCGGCAGGCATACTGACATTCTCCTTCAAAGCCACGTCCGATTGGGGGACCTTCCCCGGAACCCTCTCTCGCAATGCAACAGCATCCGTCTCGGTGAACATTCATGAAATCCAATCAGCAGAGCTGATATCTTCTGGTGTGGCCGTCGGTGACCCCGGGGAATCAATCACTTCCAATCTGATTCTGAAGAACACGGGAAACGACCCTGCAAACTTCACATTGGGGTATGTTTCAAAGCCAGGCTGGACGATCAACATCCCCACAGCAGCCAACTTGCTACAGTCCAAAACCAACCTTTTCCATGTCTATGAGAGCGGTGGACAAACCAACCAGGACCAGTACGATGTCACGGTCACCGTAGTCCCCCCGCCTTCGGCAAGTGCCGATGAGGTACACGAAATCTGGGTCTACGCTAATTCTACCGATACCGGAGAACTACTGGCGTACGCGCCCGCCTGGTTCCGGCTATCCACGGTCATCTCAGCCGACTTCTACCCCACCCAATCGACGGCGGTGATCGAATCCTCGGATATCTCAGATCTCTCGGAGACCAACAGAGTGGGCCAGAAGACAATAATCACCGTCCTAAACAACACTGGGAATACAAACATCACCTACGACCTCTCTCTGCACGTCTCAGATGGGGACAAACTCGACGTCTGCTTCAACGAGGCAGGGGATTGTGAGATGAACACCACCCAGTTGGTGCCACCAGGCTCACAGGGGATCGTGAGGGTCTATGCAAAGGCGAGCGCACTCGCCAGGGCCGATGTCTCCCAGGGTTTCAACCTCACAGCCCACTACAACGGCACTCTGCTGTCCACCAGCGAATGGAGGGTGCAAGTAGCACCGGACCATCGAATAGACTTCATTGGGTCATCCGAATTCGAGGCCGCTCCGGGGAACTCAGTGGAAATTGAGGTGACCATGATCAACAGGGGGAACCTAATGGAGACGCTCAATCTTACAGCAGACTTCGGGAACTCCAAGAACTGGACTTACACTGTTAACGAGTCTGCATTCAACATCGAGCCGGAAGCCAGTCACAAGGTCATGCTGACAATCACACTCCCCGATTTGAACTACGGAGGGGATGTCCTCGAGGCATACGTGATCCACAACATCACTCTCAGGGCAGTCAATATAACCGACCCATTCCCAACATGGCCATCTACCATCACGGTCAACGGAACCGTGCAGAGCGTCCCACTCCAAGAAAGGGTCGCTATAGGAGGGGGTGTTCCTGCCGGTTCGAAGGTAATCCGAATAGAGGTGCTCCCGGTGTTCGACGTGCAGTTGATCGAGTCACCGGAGAGGATTGCTATCGTTCCCGGCATCGACCGAGAGGCTAACTTCGTGATGGAGAACAAGGGCAATGCACAGATGCAGTTGACCGTACAGTGGGAGACCGACGACCTCGATCTTACCATGGACAGGTTCGGCGTAGCCAACAACATAGGCTCGACCAGCCTAACTCTGGGAGTCGGCCAGACCAGCTCGTTCATGTTCACCTTCAGCACCCTGGGATCAGACCATTGGCAGGGAGAGACCGGGTCCTTTACCCTAACACGCACGCCTGTAGGGATAGACGTAGAACCACAGCAGGACACAACTCAGATCATTGTGGTCAGGGCCCAGACCGATGACGAGTACCAGCTTAGCGCAGACACGGCCGGAGATCTGGCATGCGTGGGCAATTCCAACCCGAACTGCCGCCAAATCGAAATCCCTTGGACCAACATCAACTCATGGGGGAACTCATCAGACGCGGAGAGGGTCTTCACTCTAGCCCTGAACGGTAAGAGGAACCCGTATGACTCCGCTGCCGATGAGCCGGAGAGGCTGGTACCGTCGATTTCCTACCCACTCGTCCATTGGGGATTCAGCATCGACTACGACTCCACAAACGATCAGGCAATGTGCATCCTAGTGGATCAGGGCAGTGGCATAGAAGCAGCGGCAGAAACAGGGGAAACCTGCAACTCAGCATGGGATCTAGACCCATCCACCCCTTACGACGGGGGGTCGAGAGAGGGTCACGGAGGGACGATCACCATCCAAGTCACCCTCCCAGACAAGACGAACCTCGCCCCGGGAGATGGGTGGGACATTTTCCTCCAGCTGAGGAATCCCCAGGAGAGCACCAACACGGAATACTCCACAGACCTCGTGGTGAAACTCAGGATGTCCCAATCCACCGACCCCCTAATCGACGGCCTCTCGTTCAGGAGCGACGGAAAAGAGGGAGACCGGACATGGGTCGACGTCAGCGTGATCAATGCGGGCAACGCAGTGATGCCGACCGATGTCGATGTGACGCTACTATGCACTGGGACCAGGTTCGCGACGATAGTCTACCCATACTCGTCAGTTACATTGCCCCCTCTAGGACCAGGCGAACAAGCAAACGCATCATGGGAAGTACAGCTGAACCCCATCCCCTGGTACTCCTCCTCGGAGGTCCTCGAGTGCACGGCATCACTAGTATTCCCGATGGATATTACTCAGCAGGGAGGGATATTCGGCAACATAGTCGAGAATGACGAGTACGGAGCCGACCTCTCAATCAAATCGTGGACCATGCCATCAGTAACCCTATCGGGGATTTCGCTCCCATCCGCGGTACTAGCCGCACTGGCCATCCTCTTCCTGGCCCTCTCCCTGCTGAGACAGGGATTGGACGAGGCAGAGGGGCGCCTACATGCCTCTGCATATGTGGCGGCCATGGGCTTCGGGGCGCTCTCTCTAACAGGTCTCTCGACATGGCTGACCCTAATCTGCGCAATGGCCTCAGTGGCGTACGCTGGCTTGGTCGCGTGGCTGTCATCGAGCGAGCTTCAGGCCATTCATGACGACAGGAAGAAGACTAGGATTGGGACTCTGTCATTACTGGAGGACCACGACAAGGAACAGAAAAACACCAGGAAGGAGCTACGAGCGATAATATCCTGCGCGCCATATGCATTCCTTCCCTTCGTCCTAATCACCCCAGCACTGGAAATAGATATGGGCTCCACCTCCATAGTGGCAATTCTTTCCTTCATGGCGGTATCCCCGATCCTGGTCCACACCATCCTGCGGTTCCTAGATAGCTCATACGACACCCTATACAGCCAACTAGCGGACATCGAACTGCGAGCGATCCGAATCAAGAAGATCCTGGGGAGAGCCGGGAACAAGCCAGGAGGTGGAAACTGAGTTGGCCAGAGAACAAGCACCGGCCATCGGAGGCGCAGAGGCGACCCTCAAGAGGATCGACTACATCGAGGAGGAGGCGGAGAACGTCCAGTTCGCAATATGGGCCAACAGGCCCGTCAGCGCCAAGAAGATGCTCAGGACGCTGTCGAAGGAGGTCGATGAGGCGGAGGGACAAATCATGGACCTCTACAGGGCACTCTCCTCACTGGAAAGATCCCTAGAGGAACTCGAGCAGATGTCCGAGGGGGACCGTAACGCCTGGGACCTGACCATGCTGGGACTACAGCACCTCAGAGAGGGGAATTGGGGAGCGGCATCCGACTGCGTGGAGGGGGCCGTGGCTTCCATGGGGAGGGACGGCCTGGAGCGCTCACTGAACACGCTCGGGAGACATCTCAACGAGATGGGCGAGCTCAGCGACATCGA
>QQSB01000048.1:0-1922 GCA_003602515.1 Candidatus Poseidoniales archaeon
CCCTGGATGCTTAGGACCCTCTGCATCCACTGGAGTTTCTTCATTTTCGTTTGTTCTTGCGTCTTCCCTGACCATCGGCCGACGACGTCCGTCCTCGTTCCAAGCATCCTGATTCGATTACTGCTGACACCGAGGGCAGTTAGTATGCAAGCAGCGCGATCCCCATCTGTGAATCCGCCAGGGTTGTACATTCCTGGAATTTTTTCCTGAGTCTGGTGAGTCAGGATAAGGTCTGGGGGGCTTGCTCGTTCTTCTGCAAATTCTAGTAGTGATTCCCATTCACTACGATTGTCCCCATGTGCATGGAGGAAAAGGGGGACTGCCCGTCGTACGGCCTCAATCGTACCCTCTCCCCCATCGGCATCGCTTACGATGAGTGCTACCCTGGACCACGCCTTTTCTGAAAGGGAGTCGGGGATCTCGGAAATCACACCTGCTGCACCGTCGGCAGCAACAATCAGAGTTGGTTTAGACAGTGTGTCCACCAATTCTTCGGGCTCAATCGCGGCTCCGAGAATTGCAATCTCGGCATTTCTTATCACAAGCCTCCTGAATATCTTTGATAGAGAAACCGACCTATTGTGTCTAGCCCATTTCTCCCGAGGGGAAATCTCTACCCTCTGAATCATTGCTTGTGCGCTCTCTAAGTCATCGGACTCATCCCAGCCGAAATACTCTCTCACATCTGATTGCAAATCAATCAACGAAGGTAGGGACGGTTCCAAGTCAGTGGGGCTTTGCAAGTATGTCATGCTCTCCAGTGGAAGGGCTCGGTAAGTATTGAAGAACCCTCGCGGAACTCTGGAGGACGTGCCCATTCCAATCATCACTCCCGAGATCGATGACGACGGCCTCCTAGCACGCTATCCGTTCCTCCCCCAAGGAAGCGCTTACATCAGGTCGATACTGGATGAAAATGGCATCACCGTTGAGGACCTGATAGATGCTCCTTGGTTGGAGGATGTGAGAGTCAGAGGTATGTTGAGACTGGTTGATTCCATTCTTCAGCAGGAGGGAGATGGAGCGTCTTCAAGCATAGATATCTCGACCGATGTCGGAAGGATGACGGAGTCGCTATCCTTCCTGCATGCGATGCTAATTGTATGTGCCTCTTTTGATGAGAGGTTGCTTTCGAGATGGATAGAGGGGGAGTCTAGCAGAGCCGACAGACTGCTGGGGATGGACTCCGAAAACTTCGAGCTTATTTCTTCCACATTCCTCTCTGACATTGTGACCAGAGTCGATTCAAAGGGTTCGGAGGATTACTGGATCCCAATGGTCGATTTCATCGAGCTTAGTCCTAAGATTTCCGGAAAGTACTGGAGGTTGGTAAACAGACCGGTTGAGGAAGGATGGGTGTGTCTGGACGCTGGTGCGGGAGAATCAGGGCGTGGGAGAGCCTCACGATTGATCAAAGAGAGGATTAGAGAGAGTCTGAGGAAAAGTTGCGAGCAGCGGATGGAAAGGATGGATGACGAGTTCGCTGCGAAGTTCGCCGACCCGGTGGAGAGGATTGTCGGCCTGCTTTCCGAGCGGGTCAAGGAGGAGATGCCTATGACGGCGGCGATCAGGGATGATTGGCCTCCCTGCTTCGAATCGGCAGTTTCAGAATTGAACCAAGGGGTGAATGTCAACCACGTTGGTCGAGTATTCCTTGCGGCCTTCTCCCGTTCCATAGGCCTACAGAAGGAGCAGGCCTGCAACTTCTTCGCAAACGCCCCGGACTACAATCCTGACACGACTTCTTACCAGGTTGGTCAGATTTACGAAAGGGAGTATACTCCCCATGGGTGCTCTGCACTGAAGACCAATGCAAGGTGCCCAGTTCAAATTGGAGAGGACCGTTTGTGCGATCAGGAATGGCTTACTCACCCTTTGAAGTATATCAGAGCCAAGCAGAGGAGGAGGTACAATTCCGACAG
>QQSB01000048.1:1934-12476 GCA_003602515.1 Candidatus Poseidoniales archaeon
TGGTACTGATAACGACCTAGGCAGCAGTTCTGCCAATTCCTCATAAGTGGGTGCTCTCCAACCACCTCCAAAGGGGGCGAGGAGATGGTTCGAACACTGGTACTCACGATCGACAGAGACAACGATCTGGGTGTAAAATCTGGCATCAGGGGCCCTGTCGTTGGGAGAAAATCATGTCTTACGGCTGCTCTGAGGCTGGGCATAGCCGATCCGGAGGAATCGGATACCAACGCGATTCTAGGAGCCCTCCACCATCACGATAGATTAGCCGAGGGGGCAGGTTCTAGCGATGAGATTCAGATAGCGATTCTCACCGGCGACGTTCGTGTTGGCCCCAGGAGCGATCGAGCCATCGCTAGTCAATTGGATGAAGTCATCCAGGACTTCCAACCAGATGCAGCTGTGCTAGTAACCGACGGAGCCGATGATGAGGCTTCCCTCCCTATAGTGACTTCCAGAGTTAGGGTGGATACCGTGGAGAAGGTGATAGTTAGACAATCGAAGGGAATCGAGGGGACATACTATTACATCGTCAAGGCGATCGAAGATCCTAGGTTCCGTTCAAGGCTACTCGTTCCTCTTGCGATTTTCCTAATCATCATCGGATTGGGTCTGATTCTTCCGAATGGTATCGCGCTGATCGGGTCTCTTCCTCTGATCATAGGTCTATGGGTGCTGGGCAAGGGGCTTGGTCTGGAGGCACAAATGGAGCGTGTTGCAATGGAGATGCGGGACAGTGCAACGGGTGGGCTTTTCTCGTCATTGCTATGGGGGATGTCGATAGTCAGCCTGTTTCTGGCTGTTGCTACCATATGGGCCGGATACGATGACCCGATACCAGAGCAATCCTCCTATTTCGAGCATCTCGTGGGGCTATTCGACGATGTCCTGCAGTGGTTCATTGGAGGTGCCCTATCTTTCCTACTGGCACTCGGTGTTCTGAGGTGGAAGGAGGGGTCATTCACCGGTAGAAGCGTTCTGCTGATTGGTCTGGCTGTTGTGATTTACACGTTCCTCTCTGCCACTATTGACGTGGTACTGGCCATATCGTCCGGACAAGCGTATAGCCCGACTTTCGATCAACTGGGGGATGATTGGGGCCTCCCCATCCTCTCCATGGTGATGTACTACCTTCTCAGGACAATTGTTCAGTCATTTTCTGAAGATGACGAATTGGCCCAGGGAAATCGGTTCTGGGGAGTCTGATGGCTGGGATCGAGGCATCCATTGTATGGAAGGGAGAATTGGACAGAGGAGAGGCCCTCCTAGCGGCAATTTCTCCAGACGACCCGGAGGATTTCAGTGTAGAGTTGAGTAAGGAAGGGGATCAGGCCCATCTAACAATAGTAGTTTCGTCTGAGGGACTAGGTAGGTCAAGGGCTTCTGTAGATGATATACTGGCCTGCTTGGCAGCCGCAGAGTCCGGGTTAGACTCGTTGGGGTAGTTTCTATCGGAAACTAGTATCCTTCAAGGAGGAGGTTGTATTCGAATGCATGTGGGGACCCTGCCGCACGATAGATCTCACCTGCTCATTCGATCAGAGGACTCCAAGGATCCCACCTCTCTTTTCCAAAATTCCATTTTAAGATGGTTGAATGCCCATTTGTGTGACGATCAGGCATCCGACGAGGAGGCTGGTGGAGTTGTTGATTCGATTGCATTCTGCAAGGGGGCTGGAGTTGTTTGCGGAAAGATCCCGATTGATATCCTGGTTAAGCAGTTCTTCCCCAGTTGCAACATTGATTGGTTCGTCTACGATGGGGATTTTATATCCCCAGGGGATAGGGTTCTGAGACTGAGGGGACCCTCCTCTAGCGTGCTGAGTTGCGAGAGAGTTCTGCTAAACATCCTAGGTAGGCTGTCAGGCATTGCGACCATGACTTCTGAATGGGTGAGAGAGGCTGCCGGGCTTGGAATCGCCTGCACAAGGAAGACATCGTGGGGTTTGTTGGACAAGTGGGCGGTTCACGTTGGTGGTGGTCTCACGCACAGACTCAGCAGGAGAGATGCACTCATGATCAAGGAGAATGATATGAGATTAAGTTCAACGAATATAGATCCTGAGGATTCCATAGCTTCTGCAATATCCTCTATTGACTTGGAGGCCGATGCAATGTTCGTAGTGATAGAGGTACAAGACTCCAGCCAGGCGATCATTGCTGCGAGAGCATGGTCGGAAAGTCAGAAAACAAGGAAAGGGACTGAGCCGATTGTGATACTCCTAGACAATATGGGGCCGACTGCATGCGGCAGTACTGATGAGGAGTTGAAGAGTCTGGGTTTGAGGGAATGGTGCATTCTGGAAGGATCCGGGGGGATCAAAAGGGAGGATCTACCGACTTGGGCGCGCGTTGCGGGAGTTGAGGTGATCTCCTCTAGTGAGGTGAACATGAATTCGGGGACACTTGACTTTTCCATGCTTATCGGAGGGATTTAGTGGTCGAGATCCCAGAGAGCCACCCGAGGAAAAGATCCCTTCTTTCTCGTCAGAAGATTGTCGAAGGAAGTCTCAGGGGCCTTCTCGCGGAGTCCGCGATGATCGCACATGGCAGGGGTGAGGCCTTCGACTATCTTTTGGGAGAGAGGACCACAGAATCGGCTGGATCTGCAATCAGAGAGGCTGCTGCTCGCCTAACGGCCGCCAATCATCCGGTCATCTCAGTCAATGGAAATACTGTTCTGCTAGCCGGGAAGCGAGCATTGAGGTTGGCTGCTGTTCTCGGATGCGCAGTCGAAGTGAACCTCTACTACCGTTCACCTGAGCGAGTCAATGGCCTTCTCGCACTGTTGGAGGAGCAGAGGACATTAGTGTCTAACGGGGACGAACCACAAGGATTCGAAGGAGACTGGCGGAAATCCGTGATGGGTGTGACGTTGCTCGGGGGTTCTCCTAACTTCAGAATAGAGGGCTTAGAGGGGCCACGATCACAATGTACCGAAGAGGGCATTGGAAGTGCTGATCTGATACTGGTTCCCTTAGAGGATGGGGATAGGTGCGAGGCTCTGGTCAATCTGGGCAAGCAGGTAGTAGTAATCGATCTGAACCCTCTCTCGAGGAGTTCGAAGATGGCGACTGTCACAATCGTGGATGAGGTCTCGAGGGCTTTCGAGGGCATTCTTTCTGAGCTTGTTACAAATCCTAACTGCATCCCGACTGAATGGGACAATGCGTCTGCGCTAAGGGAATCCCTGGTTGAGATCGCCGAGTATCTAGAAAGCAATTAGGTCAGGCTAACCCGATATCTCTCGGAGGATGTCTGAGCATCTTGATGAGATTGCCTTGCCAACTTCAGTCGTCGAGGCATTTCCTCCTAAGTCGTATGTTACCAAGCCACCCTCTGACATATGTTCGGAGATTGCTCGCTCTAGAACATCCGCACACATTGTAGCCTTCTCATCATCATGGCGCAAACCCAGGGAGTCGAACATCAGCTGAACCGATGAGAGCGAGGCTATCGGGTTCACTTTGTTCTGACCGGCATATTTCGGACTGGAGCCGTGGACTGGTTCGAAAAGCATGTGATTATCACCGATGTTGGCACTAGCAGCCATCCCCATCCCCCCCTGGAGTACGGAGGCTAGGTCGGTTGCTATGTCGCCAAACATATTGGGCAGGACTACCACATCTAGATCCTCGGGACTTCGGACAAGCCACATAGTGAATGCGTCGATGAAGGCTTCATTGGTCGTCACTCCTTCGAACTCAGAAGAGATCTCTCTGAAGACTTCTCTGAAGAGTCTGCACCCCCTGGTCACGTTACTCTTGTCCACACAAGTTACCTTCTGAGTAGAGCCGAGTCTGGATTGGCGTCGCTTCGCGAGTTCGAATGAGTATCGAATGACGCGCTCGCTTCCCTTACGAGAAATCGGCCTTACGTCCCATCCGACCTCACCATCCAATCCAGGGAAGTCATCGATAACCAATTGTTCGTCTCTTTCGCCCCCCCTCGCTGCCATTCCAGACCTTCTTAGGAGCGCGTGGTAAAGGCCCTCTGTGTTTTCTCTGACCATCACGATATCGACCAGTTCGTGATCCCAAACACTGGAGAATGTTCCGTGAACCTTGTGTTTCACTCCTTTGTACAACTTGACTGGCCTCACATTTGCATAGAGGTCCAGCGCAGATCTTAGTCCCAATAGTGCCTGCCCACCTGCAATATCTCCATTCGGCAGTATCGCACCCGGCCATCCAACCGCACCCACCACAATAGCATCCGACTCATCGCGACAGAATTCGAATGATCCAGATGGCCACTCTTCACCGGAATCGAGATAGTGCTGACCCCCACAAGGAATCTCGGTAATTTCGAGGGAAATTACCCCGGATTCCTGGAAAACAGAGAGGATTCTCTTGACCTCTTCCATCACTTCGCGCCCCGTCCCATCACCCGGAAGTAGGGTCAAGCGATATGGCGCCATAGCTCCGGCAAGACCTTTTCATTCATCAATACGACCCATGTTGAACTTAGCTTTCTGAGGAGATAATTGATAGACGGTCAAGTGGACACCAACATGTATGGACTCCAACCCTGAAGAAGGTAAAGGCGGACCGAAGATAGACATCAGGACTCTGCCCGAGTCAGTTTCCCTGCTATGGGAGTCGATGCTGAGGAAGAATCCCAACTGGGATCTCTCCAAGTGGCTAGACGAGAGGGCAAATGAAGAGTTGGAGTTGCTGGAGTCTCACCTGGGAAGGGAGAGGCTGAGGTACGAACAGCGTCTTCACAGGATTGAGAATCTTTCGAAGCAGATGAGGAGGAGGCGTGAGAGTATCGGCGGATCTGCAATTGCAGACCCTAAACAGCGAAATCTATTCGATGTCTACGAGCCGGCAAATAAGGAGGGGTTGTCTGAAGAATCTGAATCAGAGACCGGGCCACTAGTTGATCTTGGGAACCTTTCCACAGATGACGACCTATTGCTAGCATACATCAGCCAGAGGATCCTGATTGCTATCGAGGACTCGAGTGGGCGGGGAGAAGGATTGCACTTTGATGAAATAGTCCGTCTTCTAGAGTCGCCCGGAATAAACTCAGAGGATATCGATGAGGCGATATCTTGGCTACTCCAGAATAAAGAGATCATAGAGATAGAAAGGGATGTATTTGTTGTCGACGGATGAGAAGTCTGGACTTTTGTAATACAACCATTGAAAGTAGAAGAGCGAGTCGGTCATATTACTCATGACAAGCGAAACTTCAGGGTGGTACGCTAGGCTGGACCACGAGTGTCCAGAAAGGACCGAACAGATTGAGACATGGTTAGATTCTTGGCTGGAAGCTACCAAAAAAAGACAGCCGATTGCAGCAGCTCTTCCAAATAATTGGCCGACCCTTCCCGCTGGTCTTCTCAGCAACCCTGGTAATGTGCTCGATCATTTGCTTGCAAGATATGACGCTCAGAACGATGGGCGTTCCCCCAGGGGAGTTTATGCTCCTCCGGCAAGATTCGTCGATGCCGTCCTGCATGATGAACTGCACCATGGAACTAACAAGAAAAAGGAGCCCCCAGCAACCCTTTCCCTAGCAGCACTACCTCCAAGCTTCAGAGGGTTTGCCAAGCAGTTCAACGAAGATATCAATGAGGATGGGACGATAGAAGGAAGTGGCGAGTCTGAGAAGAACCGGACAGAATCGGGCATACCAATTCCATTCGCCGATCCCTGCGTTGGAGCAGGTCTCTTTGCGGAACGGATGCTTCGAATTCATGCGGAAAGGCTAGCTAGACATTCACCTAAGGAGAGGAGGGAGGACACTCTGCGTCTTTTGGAGGGATTGCAGTTAGTGGACACCTCCGAGGTGGCCGTGAACAGTGCCAGAAAGAGAATTGTAATCGTATTGGCAAGGCTTGGCCTTGTCGACTTGGAGGGTGAAGGCGATGATGGGATGGTTGGCCTTAGCGAGGCTGAGATGATTGTTGAAAGTAACGTCAGATGCATGGACCCGCTCATGGGGGAGTGGCCTTGGAATGAAAGGCCGATGCTGCTTATCTCTCGTCCACCGTGGCTTAGGATAAAGGACAGGTTCAGGGGACATCCAGATGGAAGTAACCTCAGAAAGGAGCTTTCCAGTCAATTGAGGGAATTCAAAGGAGCTGATGGAAAGCCAAGATTCTCAGCGATAAAGGGTAACGTAAATCTGTACAGGCTCTACATAGAGAGGTCCTTGCAGATTTCCCAGAGGGGGGGGAGGGTGAGGCTAGTCGTGCCGAGTTCGGTACTTAGGGAGAAAAGCAGTCTTCCCCTTAGGAAGCTCCTTGTAGAATCCAATGGTTGGGATACAGTCTGGTCGTTTCCAGAAGACTCGAGGCTCCTTTTTGGAGGGTCACAAGGAGTTTCAGTCATCGGGATCACTGTTGGTGAAGAGACCGATGTTCTGACCAGCTTTGGGCCCCTTTTAGTCGATGATATTTCACCTGGGAGAGGCCTCTCTACTGACGCCCCTTTCCTAGAGCTTGAGAGGGGGCCTTGGTCCACGTGGACAGACACTTCGTGGGCGGTTCCCAAGATGCCCAGAGACGAAGTATCCAGAAGCAGGACTATCACGGCAATTGGAAGACTTGCGGACAAACCAAGATTGGTCGAAGAGGGTACTGGTCTGAATCCCAGTGGAAGAGCGATCAAGGTCAGAGTGGGCGAGGTAGAGAGATCCGTCTGGAAAAAGGAAATCTGTGATTGGGCAGGCAAGTCTGATGAAGTTCCATTCATCAGGTCTTCTCACATCAATTTCATTGATGGTAAGGGAGTTGTGGCACACCCAGCACTGGGGCCTCATTCAGAAAAAAAGAAATCTGCATGGAAAGGGCCCAGCCAGATGTCTGTTCAAAGTCGAATCGTTTGCCAGTCCGTGGTAAACCCCCACTCTGAGAGAAGGTTGGTATGGGCAGTTGTCCCAGAGGGTTGCGTTTTGGGCAACTCGGTTAGCTTCCTCGACCTTCCGAAAGAAGTAGAGGATGGACTGAGTGAGAAATTCGGTTCTCTTGAGGAGGGATTGAGTCTCTTAGCAGATCGACTGAACACCGAAGACCTCGATCTTTGGTCCAGAGCATGGGCTGCAAACAACAACGTGAACAACTACGAAATTGAGATGCTACCGTTCGAGGTTGCAGAAGACGGAAGTCCGTTTTCCCTGCTGAGTAACTAAGATCGTCCTACTTGTGGAATGCGGATTTCGGTTTCCTAGTTCCGGAAAAACGCTCATTTTGAGAATGGCTTAATATCCTTGGTTTGCATACGCGGTACGTTCCCAACTTGGAATTGACAAAGGAGAGAAGCATGGGAATTAATCCAAAGATTGGAATCACCGGTCTTCCCCGCTCTGGGAAATCCGCTGTTCTCCAGAAGGTTGTAGACATGATTTCCGCAGAGGGTAGCGGTTTCAGGAGGACCAGGGGGCCATCTCCGCCAGAGCATGTCGTAGGAGGCATGAGATGCGAGCCAGTGATTGAAAACGGAGAGAGAGTCGGGTACGCCTGCGTCAATATCCTCACTGGTGAGAAGGGAGTAATGGCACACCGGGAGATTGATTCTAGGAACCGGATCCTCGGATTCGGGATAGACCCAACTGAGATCGACAGAGTGGGTGTTCCTGCAATAAGGGACAGCATCGGGAATTGTGAGATTCTGGTGATTGATGAAGTGGGGAAGTTCACCGTTGAAAGCGAGGGCTTCGTAAATGTGGTCAGACTAGCACTTCAGCATGACATGCCCACGCTACTCACTCTGCACAAGAAGAGTAGGCACCCCTTGCTTCAGGACATAAGGAGGAGGGATGACGCGAGGATACTGGAGGTTACTCCGGTCAACAGGTCGCTGCTGCCGTACAAGATTCACAAGCTTATCCAAGAGTTGTGAGTGAATCTTCGGTCAAGTTGATGCGAAATACCGGATGTGTCGTTGTATGGAGTCGGCGGCATCGAGGTTGACTAGGCTCCTAGTTGGGTTCGTCCTCGCCCTGATGGTAATGACTTCGATTGCGATTCTAGAGGAGGGCGAGTTCTCACTCTCGGATACGATGGTGGTAGCACCCATTTCTCTCTCGGTGGTGGCTGGGACCACTCTCCTGGTGATTATTGCGGGGAGGAGTAAGCCACATGGAGGCTGGGTGACAGACAATTGGGTTAGCAGGGAGCCCGAGGATGAAATGCGCTCAAGACTCGAAAGGGAGAGAGATGAGGCTAGTATGCAGGACCTTGGGTCCAAGTGGGCTAGGATGGAAATGGAGCATCTCGAGTCGAAACACGGTGAGGAGTAGCGAGCGAAACCTTGACCCTAACCTCCCCACACGAATGGCTGGGTGATAGTGTGGGAGACGTTCCTAGTGATTTGAGATATACCAAAGAACACGAGTGGGTAAGAGTTGAGGATGACGAGGTCAGTATCGGTATTACCGACTACGCTCAGAACGCCCTGACGGAAGTAGTGTGGGTGGAGCTCCCAGAATTGGATTCTACAGTCGAGGTGATGGAGTCATTCGCTAGTGTCGAATCGGTGAAATCGGTCAGCGAGATATACGCGCCTGTGGCGGGAAAGGTGACGGAGGTCAACGAATCCCTCGAGGACGCACCCGAGAAGATCAACGAGGACCCGTATGGGGATGGTTGGATATGCAAAATCAAGATCGAATCGGATGTTGACTTGGGTGGTCTCCTCGATTCGGACAGTTACTCCGCATTGATCGGAGAATGAAGATGAGTGAAATCAGAAGCGTTCACATTTACGTAGATGGTTCTTGCAGCGAGAATCGAAATGTGACCTCAGACACTAGGGCTGGCTGGGGGCTCTGTGTGATTGTCAATGACGGGGGGTCCGGCAATGGCAAGGGCCACCTATTCACAGAGTTGAGCGGAGAAGTGATCACGAATCCTGATGAGAGGGGGTACTTGGGAGCCGAAGTAGGATCGAACAACACCGCAGAGCTTTCTGCAATAGCACACGCCCTGAGGTGGTTACTAGGTGAATCGGTAGTAGAGTCTGCAACCATCAGGGGGGATTCGAACTACGCTCTCAACATAGCCTCTGGTCTTTGGAAGGCGAAGGCGAACAAGGAGCTCGCCCGAAAGGTAGTGGATTTATGGAATGAGGTCTCGGAAATAATCGGCCTTGCGGGGGAGCACGTGCGCGCTCACAGGGGACACCGATGGAACGAGCGTGCAGACCACCTTGCTTTCCGTGCGATGCAAGGAGAGGCCCCTCTGTCTCTCCAGTTCTGGAAGCCCGGCCAGAGATAGGTTCAGTCTTCCTTGAGAGGCCCCAATACGAGATAGACGTAGATCGATTGCAGTGCTAGAAGAAGTCCGACGAGAGTGAGAACCAAGCCGGTCGGTTCGGGCAAGTAGGGCTGCATAGGGTTACCCGAGATCCAAGCCAATGCCAGTGTGATAACGGCTGCGGCGAACACCAGCTTGACCGATTGCTCGGGATTCTCCCATTGGTCAATCCAAGGAACCAGTCCCTTTCTCTTGAACGTGTATCGATACCATGCCACATAGCCCATTGAAAGTCCTGCCATCCCTATCACCCCCGTGGTGAATCCAGAATCGTTCCAAGGCCCACTTGGAGCGATTCCGAACACCAACGAGTCAAGGATGAGGAGCGCCGAAGCGATTGTGAGGGGAAGCCACTCGGGATCTTTGGATTCAATGTTCGTCTTCTCTTCCACGCACTGACGGGGTCGTGCCGTAGTAATGATGTATTGCTCTTGCCTGCGAAGCGCGAGCATAATGGTCAGTATCCTCTTCTCTGACGTGATTGACGCTTCGAAGAGGTTGGATGGTATCGTCTTGAGGACCCCTGTGGAGAGTTCTCCCGAGATCGATGAAATGGCCGGGAGAAGGGTCTTCATGAAGTGCGAAAACCTTCAGCACATAGGGGCTTTCAAATTCAGAGGAGCGACCAATGCCGTGAAGATGCTGGGCGAGGATGCCGAGCCTGGCATTTGCACCCACAGCAGCGGCAACCATGGGCAGGCGGTCGCATTAGCAGCCAAGCAGAGGGGCGTCCCGGCGTACATAGTGATGCCGAGAAACGCCCCAAGGGTGAAGATAGCAGGAGTCAGGAGCCATGGGGCCGAGGTAATTCTTTGTGAGCCGAACCTGGATGCCAGGATTACGACTGCGAACTCGGTTCTGGAACGGACCGGAGCGACATTCATCCATCCGTTCGACAATCCGAACGTCATCGCTGGCCAGGGGACCGCTGCGAAGGAGATGATCGAGGAGTGCGGGAGTCTCGATGCCGTCCTATCGCCGATAGGGGGGGGTGGGTTGATGTCGGGAACCTGCATCTCAACTAGGTCCCTGCTCCCGGATGCGCCAATCTTCGGAACAGAGCCCGAAGGGGCGGATGACGCTGCTAGGTCATTGGAGACTGGGGAATACGTACCACAGACGGGCCCGGATACGATCTGCGACGGATTACTCACAAGCATGGGAGAAATAACTTGGCCGATCATCAAGAGGAATGTAAAGGAAATAATCAGGGTGAGCGATGAAGATGTCCTGGATGCGATGACCCTGATCCATCGGACCTTCGGGATGATCGT
>QQSB01000049.1 GCA_003602515.1 Candidatus Poseidoniales archaeon
GCCAATGCACCCTGGGAGGCCATAGTTGAGGCAGCGATGTCTATTCAGCCGCCGATGTAAGACATCTCGACTCTCGGCAGTGAATAGGCATCAGATGACCTCTCCTCACTGTATCTGTCAGACCTTCTTGTCCATACTTCCTTGATCGCCTCGTTTAGATCGGAAACATCGCCCTCGCCCCTGATGAGTTCCGACATGTCATGCCCAATGGAAGTGAACAGGCAGGTGAACAGCTTCCCGTTGGATGATAGACGTGCCCTCACGCAATCTCCACAGAACGGCTGGGAGACGGAAGAAATGAATCCGACTTCCCCGGAGCCATCGGAATGGCCCCATCTAGAAGCGACGTCGCTTGGGGAGTCTCGCATTAGTGGGACAAGGTCGAACTCGTCAGAAAGGAACTCCAGAATCTCAGAGGTTGGCACGACCTGTCCCCGAGTCCAGCCATTGGTCGCCCCCACGTCCATGAACTCGATGAATCGGACGATCGCCCCAGTTCCTCTGAACTGCCTGATTAGCTTGGGGATCTGTGACTCATTCACCCCTCGCTGAACCACGCAGTTTACCTTAACTGGACCCAAGCCACGACTGATCGCCTCATGGATTCCATCTAGAATGTCGGCGACAGTCACATTGGAGTCGGTGATTCTAGAGTGAAGTTCCTGGTCCACTGCATCTAGGCTGATTGTGACTCTGTCCAATCCGGCCTCGGCAAGTCTTGCTGCCTCCCTCTTGAGGAATGACCCGTTTGTAGTGAGGGCTACCTCTAACCCCAAATCGGAGATGTATCGCACCAACTTCGGAAGATCCTTTCTGAGGAGAGGTTCGCCCCCCGTAATCCTCACCTTTCTCAATCCAAGCGGCTTGCATGCCAAGACGAACTTCTGAATCTCCTCGTAGGACAGGATTTCACTCTTGGGAAGAAAGTTATGCTCCTTACCGAACCTCTCTCTGGGCATGCAGTACCTGCATCTGAAGTTACATCTGTCAGTGACTGACACCCTCAAATCCCTCAGAGGTCTGCCCATGGTATCAAGTGCCACATGCGTTCGATTCGGCATCAGGTGAATTAGTTTGTCTGAAAGAGAACAGGTTGAAGAATGAGGGTTCGCTGCCACCAACAGTATGCTGGAGATAACTGACAAGGCAAGGGAGATGCTGGATAAGTTCGCCGAGCAGGCCGACGATGATGAGGTAGCTCTCAAGATCGTGATTCTTGGTAGGGGCCCAAAGGGCTTCCAGTATGACTTGCAGTTGATTGGATTCGAGGATGCACAAGATGATGATATCAAGACCGAGGTAGATGGGATGACGGTTTTCGTAGGTGCAAGAAGCGCCCCATACCTGGATGGTACGATTCTGGATTACAAGGAAACTCTGATGGGGGGCGGTTTTAGTTTCGAGAACCCGAACCCACTATGGATCGATGACGTGTCCAAGTCTGTCGCGGAAGTGATAGAGAGTCAGGTGAACCCGCTCGTAGCATCCCATGGGGGGCATGTCGACCTTGTCGGCGTCGATGATGGCAAGGCGATGATTGCTTTCGGGGGCGGTTGCCAGGGTTGCGGCATGGTCGACGTCACTCTCAAGGAAGGGATCGAGGTGATGATCACAGAGGGTGTTCCAGGGATTAATGCGGTTGTCGACATGACTGACCACGATGCGGGAACCAACCCGTTCTACTAATCAGTAGATCATTGGGACGTCGTCTTCGTCATCTCCGGAATCTGGTGCTGGGAGAGCAGTCGACTGGGCTCTCTCGAAGGCCTCTCTGACTCTTTCTTCGATGTTTCTAGCATCCTCCAGAAGACCGTCGACCGGTACCTCGATCCCGACTAGCTCGCTCAGCCCTTCCACGGCAATCAGAGCTGCTCTTGCATCCGGGTAAATCGGGTTGCACTCGGCCAAAAGAGCCGTGACGTCCAAACCTCTCCTCTCCCCCTCCGCGATCAGGTATCCAGCTATGCCAGTCACCACTCCCTGCTGGATCCTCTGGATGCTTGAGCTGTCTAGTTGGTCTCGCCCTGTTGAGGTGGAGGAGACCCCCCATAGCTCGCTATCCTCCTTAATTCCCAAATCATTGCTAACTACCCCGTCAATCACGATTAGCCTGTCAAAACCGCCTTTGGTGAACCACTCTAGCACGGTATTCGCGAAGTAGATATCGTGCTCGCTTGTGAATTGTATCTCGGAAGTGAAGACCCCGATCCCATCACCTTGGTAGACTCTGACTGGATGCTTTGGTATCGAGTCGTGGATCAAAGCCACTGCAGGGAACTTTGGATGCAGAACAGTCCCCATCGGGCTTAGTTTCAGAGAGCTAATCAGATGAGACGTAGCGATTACGCCCACTGAACCTACCGTGGAGAAGCCACAAACCGCTGTTCCGCCCAATCGAGACGGGTCTGCCTCGGAGTGCAGGACCAGTGGGTAAACTCCGTCAGTTTCGTCGCTCACGGCACAGCGTTGGGCGGATGCTCTTTGAATCTCACGGATGGTGGTTTTTTGGCGAGATGTAAAGGAAAGAAGAGAAAAAATAACCTGATAAGTATGCCCTCGCAGGAGGATTCGTGTCTGCTAAGAAGTCTGATGAACTTGGTGGCCTTTTCCTGAAGCTCGGCTCGCAAGACATCAATCTAGCAGACTATACCAGGGAGGCCAGCGATCGATGGCTGAAGGTGACAAACCAGGATACTTGGTCTTCCACACTATCCAGAGTTAGGGTTGCGAGACAGGAGGCTTTGGAGAACACCCTGGAATCCATTCGAGCCAGTGGTTTCCCCGATAGGGGTTCATCGTTCGCGAGGCTTCTGAACTCATGCAGCATCGAAAACAAATCAGACGTGGTATTGGCTGCGATACAATACATGAGATCCGTGGAAAAAGAGGGGAATACCCCTCCAAGGGATCTGAGGAGACTGGTCGAAGACACTGGCATTTGGACAAAAAGGTCCGTCAGGAAGTGGAATGTTTCCTTGTACATTGGAAGGATGCTGGAAGGAGGCCCGGGAGGAGTTGGTTCCTTCCTCGAGTATCCTCGCAGAAGGCCTCGGAAGAACTCTTACGTCGTGTTGACTGAGGCTGGCAGAGACCATCTAGACAAACTGTCATTGAAGAGGTGAGGAGATGGCAGAGGGAGGTAAGGACTGGTCATTCACCTCTCATGTCGGCGAAGACCTTCGCGGTGTCGATCTGTCTGGGGCAGATTTGAGGAGAGCGAGGCTAGACAGGGCAGATTTGGAGGGGGCGGATCTATCTGGGGCAGATTTGCGAAAGGCATCCTTCCGTGATGCCAATTTGATGAAGGCCGCACTTGATGGCGCTGATTTGAGAGGTGCAAAGATGGTTAAGGCCCGACTTGGATTATCCAATCTTCAGGGCGCTAGGCTCGATGGTGCAGATATGCGAGGCATCCGTGGGAGGTATGCTGTTTGGAGGGATGCCAACTGGTGGGATGCGATTATGGACGAGTCGCTGACCAAGGCGCTATCGAAGAAATGGCCGAAGGATTAGGTCTCTGGACTCATCTTGGACAGGCCTTCCCTCATCCAATCAGGAACCTCCAACTTTGACTTTACCTCACGCATGTCAGTGCATACCGTTACCTGATCTGCCGTCCAGCAGAGCGTCCCCTCCTGGTTTCTGAATTCGTAGTGCCAATGTATGGATGTCTTGCCTATCCTGGGAACGGTAATCGTGCAATTCACCGTATCGCCGTAGGAGATAGGGTGGATGAACTGGGCCTCGCTATGCACCAGGGGGAACGCGATATTGTGAGAGGACAGGATCTCGTTGTAGTGCAGTCCGCACGAGAACTCCCATGACTCCTCGTAGAATCGATGGGCCATATCCCAGAACCTCGGATAGTAGACGATTTTTGCCAAGTCCACCATCGGAAAGTCGACTCTCCTGTCAGAGACGAATGCCATGCACACTACCTCATCGAAGGGGCATACTGGATGCCTCCTTCAGAGACAAGCGCGTTCAGCGTTCCAGCACGTGATATCAGGCATCCTGACATTGCATCCGAACCGCTGACGCCGTCGTAGGTACCGTCGCAGAATGCTTCGTCGTATGCCTCTCCGTAGTTCCCGGAGACTGCTAGGACGTCTTGCATCCAAGTACCTGATAGTGGGTTCTCCGCGGTTCCCAAGCCGAAGTTTTCTGTCAGAAGGCGGCATATCCCCGGGTCGGTAGTTGAGCCAGCGTCGTTTGTCGCGCAGGCATCGTTGGCCTGGGCGGCGTAGTTGCTCGAGGTCACCCCACTCTCCTCCGCTGTGATCATCCCGAACCAGACCCATTCCACGACGTCGTTCCACTCCGTGTCATAGTCCCTAGTGACTGCCGCTAGCGGTTCCTTGGACATCTGCTCGGTAGCGATCCAGATGTCTACGCCGTTCATCGAACCATCGTTGTCAAGTTGCCACTTTCTCGCAACCAATGCGGAAGCGTCTCCTGTTAGCGCGTCGCAATCTCCGTCGATAAACTTCTGATTAGCTTCGGAGTAGTCGGCAACGGGCACGGACGTGAAGGTGATCTCCCTGGAGGAGAACCAGTCATACAAGTTACCCTCGGTCGTTGTACCGATTCCAACGCAGATGGTGGCCTCGTCCAGTGCAGTTGCCGAGTTTCCTGCAGCGGCTGCAGAGAACCTGTCCTCACGGACCATGATGCCCTGTCCATCGTAGAAGTTTATTCCTGCATAGTCCGCTTCGAGGTCAGCGTCTCTGGATGCCGTCCACGTCGTGGTCCTGATCAGTACGTCGATGGTTCCGGAGGCTAGCATTTCAAACCTGTTTGATCCGGATGCAAGAATGTATTCGACGTCCGTGTCTGGGTCCAGGCCTATTGCAGCGGCAACTGCGCGGCAGTACGTGATGTCCAGTCCCGATCGTACACCGGACGAGTCTGTGTACCCCATTCCATATTGGGACGACTTCACTCCGCACTTCATGGTTCCACGATCGATGATCGTGTTCAAGGTACTGGAGATGGAGCTACCTGAGTTCTCCATATCGGAGATGGTGCTCTCGAGTTGCTGAATCGTCTGATTCAGTTGCGAAGAGAGGGCCTGGAGCTCTGCGATGTCAGTAGCCGCGTCCTGGTTCGAAGCCGTGAGAGATGAGACCTGGGCCTCCAGCAGCGCCTTCTCGGAATCGAGCACTAAGGCCTGGGCCTCGAGCAGCGCCTTCGCATTTACGAGAGTGGTCATGTTGAGGGTCATCAGCTCGATCTGATTCGTCTTGGTTGAGTTCTGCAGCGAGAGGGATTCGATCTCTGTCTGGAGGTCGGCAATCTGCGAGTCCAAGCCCGTGATCTGGGTACCAAGAGTTTCCAAATCAACCGTCAATGTGGATATCGTAGCATTGAGGGCGGCCATCATGGCTTGGTCTGCTATCGCATCTTGCTCCATAGAGCTGATCGTATCCTCGTAGCCAGAGTCGTCGCCAGAGCATCCTGCTAGTGATACTGTTGCCATCATTATTGCAATTAGGATCGTGGTTATCCTTTCCATATCGCCATCTTGAACAGGGGGCTAATTGAGTATTGGGTGAGCGTTGGCGGACCCACCGCGATTCGAACACGGGTTTCCAGCTCCGGAGGCTAGAGTGATATCCAGGCTACACTATGGGTCCAGAATATGTCCAACGGCTGTGACTAATTGAACCGGTCGCCCATCATTGATTGGCGGACCCACCGCGATTCGAACACGGGTTACAAGCTCCGCAAGCTCATGTGATATCCAGGCTACACTATGGGTCCAGCGACTTCTGGACAGTAGGGTCCGGCTTAATCCCGACGGTGAAAATTACATCGATAGGGGGAGGAGCGTCTTCCAACTCGGTTGTGCGAGTTTCTTCGACTTTGGCCCCGTCATCGGCTGAGGGGTCCTGTGGGTTAAGACGCCATGCATCCCCTCAACCGAGAACTTCACCCTGAGTTCCACCATCCTATCCCTCTCCGCAGTAGTGACCTGCTCGGCGTCGAGCTCGAACGTGGATGAGGGATCTCCCGATTCGTTTACCAGGCTGAGTGTGGTTCCCGAAATACTGGCCCTAGGTGAGAAGTCGTAGTCCTGTGGATCTTTCATACTCACCTTTGCGTCTACGACCAGTCGGTCGCGTATGGACACCTTGGTGATCTCGAACGACTTTACCATATATCGGCCAGAGAGTGGTGGTTGAAAGGTCTTCGCTCAGGGGATCAGACGCTTACTTCGCTGATCCTCAGGACTAGCACTACGAATTGCGCTTCCAATGCCCAGTCATTGCCCTGATCCGGATCAACGCCGTCCACTGGCGTGTCGGGATCGCATTCCAAAGCCGTGATTATCCAGAACCAGTCACCCTGTCCGAATCGTCCATCGGGATCACTGAGTAGTGATTCCTCCAATGCTTCCTTTGAGTCCGCATACACAGTGTAATCGGATTGTGGTAGAGGGTTCATCTCACTCCTCTCTATAGTCGCTGAGGAGTTCTGAGTGATGTTTTCCTGAGCAGTTGCTACGCTGTAAGACCAGCCTGATGAGGGGTTGTCGACCTCCAGGGTGAAGTTGTCCTCAGGCCACATGATCGGCAGGATATCGCGAGTCAACGTGAGGGTCGCTGTAACGTCAATCAGCCTGGCTCCGTCGCCGGGCTGGAACTGGATCTCATGGAAATCTCCTTGCTCAAGGTAACCCGACCATTCGTAGTCGGCATGAACCTCCTCCCAGATGATTCGGAACGAGCGTGAGATTACACGCAGTGTCCAGAGGGTGGTGTTTGACCCACCACTGTCATCGGTCACAGTTACAGAGCCGGTAATATTCCCTGCCGAGGAGCTGGTCAGTCGCGTAACTGCACCGCTGCCATCTTCGTCATTGAGGGGGTCGCTGTCACCGTCAGAGTCTGTGCTTGCATCGAAATCCCAGACAATTTCAACTCCCCCTCCCTCTGGGTCAAAGGACGAGCTAGCATCTAGTCTGGCCTCCTGACCGGATTTCACGAAGTCAGGAATGTCCAGGATGATTTCTGGAATTGCGTTGACGAAGATTGTTATGAACGCCGAATCGGAGTCTCCGTTGTCGTTGAAGACCTCAACTCTTACCTCGAAGACGCCTGCCTTGTCGAAAAGATGGCTGATTACGCCCTGCTTTGTCGTCTTCGTCTCACCGTCCCCGAAGTCCCACCTGTATTCGTCAATTATTGTCGGTTCGGGAGTAGTGGAAGAGCGGGCATCGAAGTTAACTGACTCTCCAGAATTAACCATGTCTCTATCCGAGGTGAGGTTCGCATTCGGGCTACCAGGGCCAATCCCCCCACAGCCAGCGAGGGATTGGGTCAGCATCAGTAGAATCAGGAGTGCTGAAGTCCTTCGCCCGTCCTGTTCCATGAAGCGAGAAAGGTGGACCTCCCTCATATGGGTGTTGGGCTTTGTAGACGAGAGTAGTGGTTTGGTAGAGTTCATGCAGGATGGCGAGAGGGGATGGACGTGGGTTCGGGAATTCTGGATGGCTTGAGGGTTCTTGGATTCGATTTGGAGACTACAGGATTCAACCCCCGAGAGGATAGGGTGGTGCAATTCGCGCTTGTGGGTAGTGATTCTGATGGCTCTCATTTGAATCTTAATTCACTGGTCGATCCTGGATGTAGGATTCCAAGTGGTGCGAGCAAAGTGCACGGTATTTTCAGTGATGATGTTCGTGGAGCAGGGAGTTTCGAAGAGCATATGGATTCGATGAGAGACCTAATGGATGGTGCTGTCATTGTCGGGCACAATGTTTTGGCATTCGATTGGAGGTTTGTGGAAATGGAATGTATCAGGATTGGAAGAGAGGTCCCCCAGCCCATGGCGATTGTGGATACCTTGGTTCTTGCTAGGAGTTTCGATATTCCCGGTCGGCACAAGCTCGGATTGCTTTGCAGTCGATTCGGAATAGGACTGGAAAGATCTCATAGTGCGGATGCGGATGCAGGGGCAACACTTCTTCTGCTGTGGAAGTTCATGAGAGAGTATCCTGAGAAATTCAAAGGATCCGTAGAAGAAGTACTGGACTCAATAGGATGTCGACTTTAGGAGAGGGGCCCATGGGAGAATCTCCGACCAGTCCCCCATGTGGACGATTGTGCCATCGACTCTGACGCTTCCCAGAAACAGGTAACCTCCTGATTCATCCTGCTCAAACTGCTTTATCTGCTCAAGTGCCTTTCCCTTGAGGATAGCACCGAATCTATAGTCCGATCCTTCAAGTGAACCTTCTTGGTCAGTGGGCGTGGTTCGTTCGAAAAGTGCGGCTCCTGAATCGTGATCGAGCCTCACGAGTTCGGTTACTTCGTCTCTGAACATTCTACTGCCATCAAGTAGTCCTTCGCTCCGAGAGATCCACCAATCTGGGCACCATGCCTTCCAATCGCAAAATGAGCAAGCAGATTCACTAGGGGTTGCTTGGAAGGGTTCCTCAGTGACCTTCATCGACTCCCATGCATCGATTGCCTCCTCCAAAATGGAAGGACCGTGTGCAACGTAGATTGTCTCGTTCGAAGAGTACCATCCCTCTGCAGTGATCGAGTTTTGCTCTGGGCTCCTCTGCTTCGCTAGGTCCCTGTAGAACAGTAACTGCCTTCTGACCTTCTCGTCGAGTCCTGATCTCGGTGGCCTTCCTGTCTTGAGGTCTGCAACTATCCAACCGACTCCCCCCTCGCTAGAGGAGGGGTCAAGGAGCAAAAGATCCAGTCTACCCATCATCCTGCCACAATCGGACTCCAGGGTAGCCTCGGTCTCCAGAACGATGTCCTGGACTTGCCTCCAGGATTGAATCGAAACCTCCGAGAGTTCTCGTTTTGACAATCCAGCCTTCTCAAAGAGGAAGCCCAGAGCCCCGATTAGGCCATCGTGAGCCTTACTAAACATCTCAGATTTCCACCTTGGATGCCTTGGGGTTCCCAAGAACTCCTGCCTCTCAGCCTTCCAGTTTCTTTCGAGGGCCTCTCTGGCTGTGGAATGTAGCCACCCCATTTCGCCCTCGTCCCTGTCTGAAATATCCAGATTGCACAAATCCTCTACGGTGTTGTGAATTGCTGTACCTGACGAAGCGGCCATACTTGCCTTCCTAGGGAGGCCTTGACGAGAAAGCCAGTATTTCCTTGGGCATTCCTCGAACCGGTTCCACGAGGACGGAGAAATCTGGTAATCCTGGTTGGTGGCCATTCTATCCTTGTCCTGCAGAATTGAGGCGGGGGGGTGGGAACCATTAACACCATTGAGAGGAATGTAGAATCATGGCGGAGGCCCCACTTGTCGAGGTAAACGAAGGTGTGAATTCTTCTGGTGCCCTTCTGGTGAGTTGTTTTCCCTCGGTAGGGTTCGTCAGTAGCATAGTTGCGCACTTCTTGGTCGAAAAGCTCGAGTTGGATTTGGTTGGGGGCGTGAGACACCCTAATCTCCCACCGGTATGTCTAGTCCATGACGGAAAGCCTCTTCCTCCACTGAGGTTCTATGCCGGAGAGCCGATATGCAATATGGAACAGTGCGACAAGGTCGTTCTGATCGCCTCAGAGATACAGATTCCCCCGGAGTTGAACCTCCCCCTCTCATCCAGCCTAATTGACTGGCTAGTGGATTCTGGTGTGAGTTCCACGATAATGGTGGACTCATTCGCCCATGGGATAGAAAGTAGCCACAGCATTTTCGATGATGACGAGGGTATGGATTCAATGCTTGGAATAGGATCAACAGACTCCACACACGAATTGCTGAAGGAAATCGGGGTTCCCCTCCTGAAGCAGGGGCTTGTGAGTGGAATGACTGGAGTGATGTTGGGAGAATGCAGAAGGAGGGGCATCGATGCATTGGCCATACTCGCAGAATCAGATGGCGAGATTGGTCAAGGAACTCTCCCAGATGCACGTGCTGCCGCGAGGATCATCGGTTGCCTGGATGGGCTCCTACCGGCGGTTCAACTTGATCCCGAGCCGTTGATGGAGGAGGCTCAGAGGATAGAGGGTCAGATCAGGGAGATGATGGCCCTCCACCTCAACCCACCACAGGAGTCCGATGGGGCCTCTACTGGAATGTACGGTTAGTCAGAACTCACCGAGCGTGGACTGTCTCTCTTCTGGGAGGTCCTCCAAGATGGAACCGCCCAGCATCTCATCCAACTCTGACTCGGATATCACTCGCACCCCCAGTCTGTTGGCTCTTTCCAGCTTCGAACCAGATGACCCGCCCGCTACCAGGAAGCTCAGGTTCCCAGAAACCGAAGAGACTACCTTGCCCCCTTGTGACTTGATAGAGAGCGAGATCTCCTTTCTGGGCCTGCTGAGAGTTCCGGTAATACAGAACGTGGAGCCGGTTAGTATCCCTTCGCTGGTCGATTGTTCTCCTTGTACGATCTCGATCTGGTCATGGAGGTCGATTATCGCGTCCTTCCTCTCGGAAATGCCATCGAGGAGCAGCGTTGCCACGGTCTCGCCGACCCGGTCTACTGATACGAGCCTTCGAATGGCCCCCTCCCTATCCTCGGTCATCTGGATTAGCTCCTCAAGATCCCTCACCTCGGAGCAGACTAGTGTGGCTATTTCAGGTCCTATCCGTGGCAGTCCGAGCGCAGAGATGAAAGTGCTGAATGTCATTGACCTAGTTGAGTTGAGTTCCTCCAAGACGTTGCTAGCTGACTTCTGTGCCATCCTCTCTAGGGCGATCAGATCGCTTTCACGCTCCTCAAGGCGATAGAGGTCGGCTAGGCTGGATACGAGTCCGGATGAGCATAGCTGTTCGGCCAGCTTCTCGCCGATCCCATCCATTCCCAGCTTCCTGCACCAGTAAAGGATCGCCCTCTCGAGCCGGGATGGGCATCCTATGTTCGTGCATCTGATGAAGGCCCCATCCACGATGAGCTCCGTTGAGCAGCGAGGACAGGTTGTCGGCACTGAGACCTTCGTTCTGGTGGGCAATGGTTCCGAGAATGCGGTACCATCGGAGTGCGTCCTGCCTGACAGGTCATCCTCGTCTGCTGGCCCCATCACCTCTGTGATCTTCGGGATTACGTCACCCCGCCTGACAACCCTTACCCTGTCTCCCACCATTATTCCGAGGCGCTCGACCTCTCCCTTGTTGTGGAGCGTGGTGTTTTCGACAGTGACGCCAGAGACGACGACGGGAGCGACCCTTGACACTGGGGTCACGTTTCCGGTTCTTCCCGTCTGCCAGAATACGTCCATCAGTACAGTGGATGCCTCCTCTGGGGGGAACTTCCATGCCAAGGCCCAGCGAGGGTGGTGAGCGGTCTCGCCCAGGAGGTTCCTCTTGTCGAGTCTGTCCAGCTTCACAACAACGCCGTCAATCTCCCACTCGGCGGAGTCTCGTGACTGGAACCATTCACTTGTCACTTCGAGGATGGCTTCCGCGGTGGATTGGTCATCTTCGCCGGATACTACGTTGTTCCCAGCGGCCTCTATCCCCATCTCACTTATCCAAGAGATGACTTCGGAGTCGAGTTTGAAATCTGGGGGGTCAGGACTCTCCGGGTGCCGGTCCTGGCCGATAGGGAACTCTACGCCATATGCCAGGAACTTCAGGTCCTCTGGTCTCCCCTTCCCCGCATCGACGTACTTCTGACGCAGTGCTCCTGCTGCTAGGTTTCTCGGATTTGGCGCGACTTCGGAATACTTCTCTCTGAATATTTGCAGGGGCATTACAACCTCTCCCCTGACGTGGCAATCCCCCTTCCAATCCAGCTTCTCTGGAACGTTCATCATCCTCCTTGCGTTTGCGGTAACATCCTCCCCCCTCCTGCCGTTGCCCCTCGTTGCAGCGGTAACGAGTCTGCCTCTGCGGTACTCGAGAGATAGCGCGGAACCGTCGAGCTTCGGTTGGCAGACGAACCTACGCCCCTTGGCAGTGGTCTCTGCAACGAAGTGAGCCACCTCGGCATCTGATGAGGCCTTATCCAGGCTCATCATCCTGAACAGGTGGTCGACCTTGGTCGATCCCGGGGGTGGGTCCGTGCCGACTCTGCTCAGTTGTGGATGGCCCGGAGATAATCTCTGAAGCTCGTCCCTTAGCGCATCGAATTCAGCATCTGAGATCTCTGGCTCGGCTCTGTTGTAGTATAGCTCGGAGTGCTTCTCAAGTTGCTCTGTCAACCAATCGATTCGGGCTTCGGGGAGGCCTTTCTCTTGGTGGCCACCACTCATGATTGTGCAAAGAGGGCGGGGGCCTTGAAACTGACCTTTTGCATTGGTGAAACA